>NZ_JNGH01000119.1 GCF_001188485.1 Trabulsiella odontotermitis | reverse complement strand
TGCTGGTGGGAACAGTGCTCGGCGTCGCCCTCTTCCGTGGCGTGCCCGTCGGGCCGCTGATCGCCGCCGGTCTGGTGTCGCTGCTCATCGGCAAATCATGAATCATGGCCTAATTCTGCGATATACGCTTTCGGCGTCTTACCGAGCACTTTTTTAAACATGGTGATAAACGCGGTGGTGGAGTCGTAACCGAGCGCCTGCGCCACCTGCTGCACCGCCTGACCGCGGATCAACAGCTGCAGCGCCNCAGCGATCCGGCGCGTTCGCCATGGTGTCAGTCATCTCGCGGATCTTCGGGTGCGAAGAGACCGGCAGTTGCAGATGCTGCTGCGGCTGTTGCGGAAGCTCATCAAACAGCAGTTGCACCAGCCGCCCGGTGTCCGCGCCGGTACGTTCTGACAGCGTGAGAATAAGCTCCCGAACCAGCGGTGAGATTTTCAGCGTACAGCAATGGTCCGGCATCTCCGCCACTCCGGGTTCGATAAACAGAAAGCAAATCCGCGCGCCCGGCGTCGCCCGGTTACTGTGCGGCACCTGGCCGGGAACCCACACCGCATATTGTGGCGGCACCATCCACATCGCATTGTCCACTTCACAGGTCAGGGCGCCGTGCAGCGCGAGAATCAGCTGCCCTTTGCGGTGCTGATGGCGCGGAATAAACTGTTCGTCCTCCACCACGCGAATGCGAAAGGCTATCGCCGCATCGTGCTGGCTATCGGGCGCATAACCATCAAGTCCCAGTCCGTACATCATGTTGTCCGAATTTAGCGATAATCTGTCATTTTAGCTTGATTTAATACAAGGCGAAAACCGCTATCGTGTCGTCACTTTTTCGCAACTGAGAATATTATGTCTGTTTCTGCTGCCTCTTCCGGCCGTCAACACCTGTTGCTTATCACCGGCATTCTGCTGATTGCCACCACACTGCGCGTGACTTTTACCGGTGTCGCGCCGCTGCTGGACAGCATTCGCGCCGACTACGGCCTGACTACCGCCCAGACCGGNGCCCCCCCTGCCGCTGCTGGCGTTTGGTCTGATTTCTCCGCTGGCGGCTGGCATCGCCCGTCGTTTTGGCATGGAGCGCAGCCTGTTCGCCGCTCTGCTGTTGATTTGCGTCGGGATTACGGTGCGTTCGCTACCCTCACCCACGCAGCTGTTTGCTGGCACTGCCATCATTGGCTGCGGCATCGCGCTGGGCAACGTGCTGTTGCCGGGCTTAATCAAGCGTGATTTTTCGCAGCATGTCGCCCGGCTTACCGGCGCCTATTCCCTGACGATGGGTGGCGCGGCGGCGCTGGGCTCCGCACTGGTCGTCCCACTGGCGCTCCACGNGGCGTTACTGTTCTGGCTGCCGCAGTGGCGGAGCCATCAGACGTCGTCTGTTACCGGTTCGCGTTCGCTGCACGATCGCGGTATCTGGCGCTCGGCGCTGGCCTGGCAGGTAACACTGTTTCTCGGGCTTAACTCGCTGGTCTATTACGTGATTATCGGCTGGCTGCCAGCCATTCTTATCAGCCACGGCTACAGCGAGTCGCAGGCGGGTTCGCTGCATGGGCTGTTACAGCTTGCCACCGCCGCGCCGGGGTTGGTCATTCCGCTGATCCTGCACAAATTGCGCGACCAGCGCGGCATTGCGGTGCTGGTGTCGTTGATGTGCGCGGTCAGTGCCGCCGGGTTCTGGCTGCTGCCGGATCAGGCCATTNGTGGGGTATCTGCTGGCGGCCTGCGGCCCGCCAGTGATGGGGAAAATTCATGACGCCAGCGGTGACTGGCATATTCCGCTGATCGCCGTTGCACTGCTCGCCATCCTCATGGCCTGCTTTGGCGCCTGTGCAGGGCGCGATCAGGAGATCCACTCCTGACAGACTGCCCGGCGTTACCCTGCGCCGGGCAACATATGTTATAGCGCGGCGGCGCGCAGAAACGCCTGCACCAGCGGCGCCGGACGTCCTTCCAGCGCATTGCGTTCATGCTGGAACAGCGTTGCCACAAAGAACGGATGGGTCGTTAGCTCTACCACTCTGATGTCGCCCTCTTCGTCCCAGCCGGTCACCTGCAGCGGTTGATGCTCCAGTTCAAGCGCAAACGCCGGGGCAATGCCGTAATTACAGTGATATTTTTCCTGAATCACACCACGGCCATAAGCGCGGTGAACGATTGTATTGCCGCGAAGTTCGATGGCATCGGTTTTCTCCACCAGCGAACAGGTCAGCGCGTCAATCACCATTCGCCCGCTGCTGTCGGTTTCAGCGTGTGCGGCGTCCGCCCACCCCATCACATTGCGGGCATATTCAATAATGGCGTGCTGAAAGCCGCCGCAGGTGCCAAGAAACGGAATGCCGTTTTCGCGCGCAAAGCGGATTGCGGTAAACGCGCCATCCACATGTTGATAGGGACTGCCCGGCACGACCCAAATCGCATCGTAACCGGCGAGATCATCCGCAGAGTTTATCGACGCGGTACTCAGCCAGTCATACTTCACGACCTTTTCCAGCACGGCGGCAGCATCGTCGAGCGCCAGCGGAATGGCCTGATGCGCGAGCACCGTGTCGCTACGGTCGCCAACAAGCGCAATGCGGAGATCGGGGGTGAGACGGGTATGTTCCATTAAGAGATCCTTATGCCTGACAGTTTTCGGAAGCAGGTGTAATACTGTCATATCTGCGGCGGATGGACTATCCTGGTATGCACTAACCAGGGAGATGAGAGATGATTCAGTGTAAGCGCGTATACGATGCACCTGAGGCCAACGATGGCTATCGCGTTCTGGTTGACCGGTTATGGCCGCGCGGCGTGAAAAAAGAGAGTCTGGCGCATGATGAATGGAATAAAACCCTCGCCCCGTCGACAGCGCTGCGCAAAGCCTTTCACGGCAAAGTGATCGACTTCGCGAACTTCAGCCAGCACTACTGCAACGAACTGGACGCTCAGCGTGAGGAAGGCAAACGCCTGCTGAAGATAGCCGACGAGAAAGGGCTGACGCTTCTCTACGCCGCCAGGAACACCCGGCAAAACCACGCGCGGGTGCTGGCAGAATGGCTAGCGCACCTCAAGTAAGCGCGACGCTTCGGGCCGGGAGTCAGGCACCAGCGGCATTAAGTATTCCGCGCGTACAAAGGTGAACCCACGCTGGCCATCGCTGGCACAAACATCCCCGGTCACCATCCACAGCGGGCGCGGCGCATCGGCAGAGAGTTCTGTCATCACCCCGTTGACCGGGTTAAGCAGCCGTTCGCCCGGCTGACACAGCGCAAAAAGTTCGACCGATTTTCCTACGTTCGCCCGTCCGGCGATGGTACGCGCACCGATAATCATCGCCATGGTGCCTGGCCTGAGTTGAAACATACTTCTGTTGCCAATCCTGATTTCAGATAAATCTGAACGAGAGTGTAACGCAGCAAACCCGCGAAGTCACTGGCCTGGCGTGTTTTCGCCTCTGACAATCTTCACGATTTCTTCATTTTAACTGCACGATTGCCGCGTACTATTTCCCTGTTCTCGAATGACCAGAGAACAGATCATTCCATAATCAATGAGTTTTGCCCCGTCTCCCCCGACGGGGCTTTTTTTTAGCCCACCTTTCTGACAACACCCGCGCGGCGAAGATATGAAATTCGCTGTTTTCATGATTTACTATGATTAAGTCGTCGAAATTTTCAGCAAAGCGTGCGCTGGTAAGGACCAGCATGCGGGAGTCATCGCAGTAATGTCCGATATTATTCTTGCCCAGGTTTCTCATAGCCTCTCTACAGAACAGTCGCTGGAAGGCCTTGTCCGCCAGTTGCTGGAGATGCTGGCGATGGTGACCGATATGGAATCCACCTACCTCACCCGAATCGATATGGGCGCAGAGTTGCAGCATGTGCAGTTCGCGCGCAACAGCGGCGAAATGCACATTCCTGAAGGGCTCACGGTTCCGTGGGAGCAGACGCTCTGCAAACGGGCGATACGGGACAACTGTTTCTATTCAGACGAAGTGGATGTGCGCTGGCAGGATTGCGACGCGGCGCGCGCCCTTGGTATTAAAACGCTATTCAGCACGCCGGTGCACCTCAATGACGGGTCGCTGTACGGCACGCTATGTGCGACCAGCAAAACCCGGCACGACTTTTCGCTGCGTGGCGAGCACGTTCTGCACCTCTTTGCAGGGCTGATTGCCCGCCATATTGAGCGCGAATCGCTGGTCGTTCAGTTACGTGAGGCCAACGCGGCATTAAGAGCGCATTCGTTTACCGATGAGCTGACCGGCTTGCCCAATCGCCGCGCCCTGTTCGAACATCTGCCAACGCTGTTTTCCATTGCCAGCCACATGAAGCACAGCGTGGTGATGGCGTTTATCGATCTTGATAATTTCAAATCTATCAACGATCGTTACGGGCATCAGGCGGGGGATGAATTTCTTCGCCAGGTTGGCGCCCGTCTGTCGGCGGTCAGAACCGGCGACGACATCGTTGCGCGGCTTGGTGGCGATGAATTTCTGTTCGCCAGCATCAGTAAATCCGGTGGAACGCTGACCGGCGAGCGGCTGCAGGAAAAACGCGAAGCACTGCGCGCGCATACACGTGGCGAGTACGATCTGGGCTGCGTAACCTTTACCTATCCTGGCGCCAGCATTGGTCTGGTCGCCGTTGATCCGGCCAGCACCGACGCCGAAACTGCGCTGCGCGCAGCCGACGATGCCATGTATCTGGATAAGAAAAGTCGTCGCCAGACGCTCTTTTTCAGCACGATGGAATGACGCATCAGGTATGATGAGCGCGGTTTATTAATAAGGAGCGACGATGAAATTAGGCGTGCTGTTTCCGGTGGCGATTTTTATCGCGGCCGTTGTGTTTCTGACCTGGTTTTTTGTGGGCGGCTATGCTGCTCCCGGAGGCGCGTAATGCGTAAAACCACACTGATCATGATCGTGATTGCGATCGTCGCCGTTGCCGGAACGCAATTTGGCTGGTGGTAATGCTGCGTGAAGGCGCCCGGTGATGCCGCCGCCTTCTGCACATCACTTCTCTTTCTGACTGTCACTACCCAGCAGAATAAAACCGAAAGGAATAGCAATCAGGATCGTAAAGACGATGCTGTAAATACATACCATCGCACCCTGCAGGATAAACATGCCGGTGGTCCATTCGGAATAAGGCAGGTTGTACTCTCTGACGACGCCCCCGAAAGTCGCTCTTCCGACAACAGCGATGGCCGCGATAAACGCCACCACTACCACGCCGATAAACTTCTTGCCGTTTTTGCTCTTCAGCCTTTCCAGAATCATCGCGCTTCCCTCCTCTTCGACTGGCGACGCTCATTTTCGCGGCTAGTTGTAACACTAATGAAAAGCAATTTGAAGGTTTAATGTTACGCACGCGTTTCCTTGCGCTTCTCGCGCTGAGGCTTAAAGCAAATTTCTGCTGCGAATTGCCTTTTATTTGTCATACAAATGAGTAATAATGTTTTCCGACANNTAAACTTTTTTTGTTCCCCTGCCACGACACGGTGGCAGGTTTTTTTTATCGGCTCGCGCTCTGGATGTCCGTAATATACTCCCCCGTGAAGGCGCAACTGCTGATCCCGACATTGTTTGACGATTCACATTTCCCGTCACGCAGGGTTATCGTGGTTGTCCCTCCTCCCGTTTTATCCTGCGGCCCATCTGTCGATTTGATTAAAAACGCATCGCTGTTGAGATTCAGTGCAATCATCCCGAGGCCAATGACCACAAACAGAAAACCCGGTGTCGATCGCTTCAGAATAAGCCTGCGATTATTTCCCCAGGCGGTGATGATATTGGGCTCGCCGTCGAATAACCCTTTCATTAATAACCGGTATCCGAGAAAAACACACAGCACCGCTGGAAGGAAAATAACCACCTGTTGGGTTATCCAGACGACCGTCGCGTTATTCATTCTCGCCCCTCCGCGGTTTATGACTGAGTGATTATACGTCGGTGGCGGTCACGCTCAGATCGTACGAAGTGATGAAACACGCAGCGGTAAAAACTCAGGCATTGTGCGTAGCGGGGGATAATTTTCATGCTTTCGTGGGATGGCTGAACATAAATGAAATCGCTATCTCTCGCTTAATTAATTTCAATGCGATATGGTTGGGGACTGAATTTTGCGTTTTCAGCCTTCAGAAATGGACAGTGTTAACATGGATCAGCTCACTCTTTCAGAAACCCGCATCCTCTTCTCTTCTTATGGCGAGGGACTCCCGCCCAACGAGCAACCATCGCCCTGTTATTGCGTCGTTCCCTGCTGCGGCACTAAAAAATTCATGGTGTTTGTGCACCGTAATAACTACTGGAACCTGGCGTATAACCGTCTGTTTTGCAGTAGCATGACGGCAACCCTGGCAGCCATTCGCTATAACACGCAAATACGTGGCGCCTGATCCTTTCCCCTCAACTGTCACGGAGTAAAAATGACGCCACAGATCTATCACGTTGATGCTTTCACCACCGAACCGTTTCGTGGCAATTCCGCAGGCGTCGTGCTGAATGCCGATGGCCTGAGCGATGCGCAGATGCAGCTCATCGCCCGTGAGTTGCGACATTCGGAAACCGCTTTTCTGTTAAACAGCGACGACAGTGACGTCCGTATCCGCTACTTCACCCCCACGGTTGAAGTGCCGATCTGCGGCCACGCGACCGTGGCAGCGCACTATGTACGTTCGAAAGTGTTAGGGCTAAGGGACTGTACGGTCTGGCAGACGTCGCTGGCGGGACGCCATCGCGTCGATATTCTTTCCGAAGGGGATGATCTGCGGATAGCACTGGAACAGGGTGCGCCCGTATTTGAACCACCGCTGGAGGGAAAAACCCGCGCCGCGATCCTCACCGCGCTCGGGCTCGATGAAAACGACATGCTACCCGGTCTGCCGGTTCAGGTCGCCTCGACCGGTCATTCCAAAGTGATGGTGCCGCTGAAGCCTGAGGTTGATATTGATGCACTCAGCCCTGACCTTTCGGCGCTGGCGGCCATTAGCCAGCAGATCGGCTGCAACGGCTTTTTCCCGTTCCTCATTCGCCCCGGTAAAACCGAAACCGATGGCAGGATGTTCTCACCAGCGATCGGCATCGCGGAAGATCCGGTCACTGGCAATGCCAACGGCCCGATGGGCGCGTGGCTGGTGCATCATGGACTGATGACGCATGACGGTCACCTGCTCCGCATCCGCGGCCATCAGGGGCGGGCAATTGGCCGCAGCGGCGTTGTGGATATCACCGTTACTATTCGCGATAACCAGCCGGAGAAAGTGACGATTTCGGGCAGAGCGGTGATATTATTTCATGCCGATCTGGCGATTTTGGTATAAATTAAAAAAGGCCGCTGCCGCGGCCAACTATTATAATGGATTTTTAAAATCAAAATAATCCATTAAATCTTGAGATTCTTCTTTATCCAGGGTTATCCGTTCTCCTGTGACAATCTGCAGGACGAACACCTGATCGTGGCTCTGCCAGTCGATCTTCACGATGTGTTCAGGATTAACGTATTGGTTTTTATTAATTCGCCTTTGAATGATTTTCTTTTTCATTCTACTATCCCTGCATTAACAATGGGCATCATTAATATAACAATTGATTTACTGATTTCAACCAAAAATTTAAAAACACGTCGAATACAAAATTTCACGCTACGTATTATTTTTGATATTTATTCCGACAGCACTGCAATATAAATAATAAAAAATAACGGCAATCCTGTAATTTTCGTTTCTGACTATCAGATAATTATCTCATTTATGATTTACCGACATTCAGCGCAGTGTCTTTTCAGTGGTTGGATGGTAAAGCGTGTTCAGTTCGGTGGCGTTCATTTTGGCGCCTTTATTCTGATGACGATGCCCGTGTAAACCGGCCCGGCGCGATCCCGACATGACGGCTGAACGCCACACTAAATGCGCTTGTCGAGCCGTAGCCCACGCGCTCAGCAATCTCCGACACGGACAGCTCGTTGCCACGAAGCAGATCTTTGGCGATCGCCATCCGCCAGGCCAGCAGATACGCCATCGGTGCCATTCCCACCCTGCGCGAGAAGCGTTCAAAGAAGACTGAACGGGACAAGGCGGCGCGTTTCGCCAGTTCATCAATGGTCCAGGCATGATCGACACGCGCATGCATCGCGTTTAAGGCATGAGCCAGACGCTCATCCGCCAGGCCCTGCAATAGCCCGGGCGGCGCGTTTCCGGCCGCGACGGAGCGTATCGCCTCCACCAGCAGCAGTTCTGCCAGCCGGGAAAGCATGAATTCGCTACCCGGCTTTTGCCCGGCAGATTCTTCCCCCACCATCTGCACGAGCTGTGACAAACGCACCGAATCCCGGACGTGAACCACCGTCGGCAACAGGGACACCAGCAAGCCGGGATCGGCGCAGTCGAACAGGAACGCGCCGCCCAACGAACGCATCTCCGGGATGCCTTCCCCGTCACCATAACGCAGCTCGCGATGCTCGCTGGCGACTTTGAACGGATCCAGAAACACCGGAGGTGCCGGTACAAAACTCGACAGCGTGAAGGCCGGGGTCGTGGGTAAGAGGATAAAATCCCCGGCGCTGATGACGATGGGTTCGTGCCCGTCAACCGTCAGCAGGCAACTGCCCTCCAGCATGATGCAAAAGCTGGGCAGACCGTATTCGGTATAGCGCACTGCCCAGTTGCCCTTCCCACTAATGATATTGGCAAAGGCGGCACTGGGATGGAGCAGTCGAACGACTTCAGAAAGCGGATCGCCCATTTCAGGACTCACACTAAAAAAAGCAGGATGATTGATTATCGTTAATCCAGCGACGTGCGTCTATTGTTGATGACGAATTAACCTGCACCCCGGAGCCAAAAATGAAAACTGTACTGATCACCGGCTGCTCTTCCGGCTATGGCCTGGAGACCGCCCGCTATTTCCTCGCCCAGGGCTGGAACGTCATTGCCACAATGCGTACACCACGATCGACGCTGTTTCCCGCTTCAAGGAAATTATGCGTCCTGTCGCTGGATGTCACCCGGCCGGACAGCATTACCCAGGCCCTCAAAACCGCAGGGCCGATCGACGTGCTGGTGAATAACGCCGGCATCGGCCTGTTTGGCGCCTTTGAGGTCACCCCGGTGTCCACCGTGCGCGACATCTTCGAAACCAATACATTTGGCGTGATGGCGATGTGCCAGGCGGTCATCCCGCAGTTCCGCACCCGCCGCAGCGGTACCATCATCAACGTGACCTCAAGCGCCACGCTGGCACCGTATCCGCTGGTGGCGGCCTATACCGCCAGCAAAGCCGCGATTGAAGGATTTACCGGTTCGCTGGAACACGAACTTCAGTACTTTGGCGTGCGCGTTAAGCTGGTAGAGCCTGGCTATGGCCCCACAACCCGCTTCGCCGCCAATGGTCAGCAACGCATGCAGGGGCTGATTCCGGAAGCCTATGCGCCGTTTGCGCGCAGCGTCTTTGACGGGTTCGCCCACGCCACGGACTTTACCCGGGAAACCGACGTGGCTGAAGTAGTATTTAAGGCGGCGAACGACGAATCTGGCCAGCTCCGCTTCCGGGCCGGGACGGATGCGCTGGCACTGCCGTAACCACGGCAATGGAAATTTTTACCCGGGTATAATTGACAAGAGCCTCATCGCTCAGTAGGATGCAATTTTTACCCGGATAAAATAGGTTACTCCGATGTCTACCATCACCTTAACAGCCTTTCTTCAGCAACGGCAGATAGCCCACGGTACGCTGAATGCACTGTTACAGCAGATTCAGGCCATGGACGTGGGGAATGAGCCAGTCTTCATTTTCAATGACCAGAACGGTAAGCGCCTTGATATTCACCCTCACGGCGATGAAGCCAGCGCCCTGGCCGTTTACCCGGAACTGGGGAGCCAGACGACGGTCGCTAAATCCCGCGGCAGGCCAAAGCTTGGCGTATCAGCAAAGGAGGTTACCCTGCTCCCTCGCCACTGGGAATGGCTGGCGACCCAGCCGGGCGGCGCCTCCGCCACGCTGCGCAGGCTCATCGATCAGGCCAGAAAAACCAGTGAACCGGCTGAAAATAAGCGCCGTCGGCATGAGCGCGCCTATCAGTTTATGCATGAAATCGCCGGAGACCTTCCTGAATACGAAGCCTGCCTGCGAGCCTTGTTTGCCGATGATGAGCCGGGTTTTACGGCCTGCATCGCAAGCTGGCCGCAGGATATTCGCCAGTACGCGTGGCAACTGGCGTTTAAAAAGGAGGATGAAAAATAAGAGCACCATGCGCACGGTGATATACTCCGTAACCACAGGCCAGATGCATCAACATGGAGAACGACGTTTTACATGGAGAACCGTGGTCAATGCCTGAGGGGATCCCCGGAAGCGATTTGCTCCACATTGTGCCGCTACGCCCCGGCCTGGCATACGACCTGTTTATGGCGCGCTATCTCGAGCTCAGAAAGTAAAAAGCCCCCCCCGCCCGCCGTACTGAGCGCGACCAGTACCAGATCGTCACCAATTCGTTTCCATTCATAGCCCGGATAATTGGGTAACTCACCCAACATGGATGCAGGTATTGTTTTCTTCGCAATCCCCGGAGGCAGCGGCTTACCACGCATCACATTTTTGGCGATGCCTGGTGGCAAAGACTGATACCCCGTCAGGCCATAATTCACCGCCAGCGCACGCGCTCTTGAGACGCTGATGTCCGAATCCACGTGATCGGGTTTTCTGTTGCTTTTTCCGTTATTCGTTTTTTCTGAAGACGGTCCGAAGGTATTGCCTTTGTCCTGCTTTGCATTGCCATGGCTGTTACCATTGTTGCCATGACCTCCGTTGCTGTTACCGTGTCCACCACCATTTCCGTTACCCGGATTGGCGAAAACCGGGGTGGTCATCACTGTGAGCGAAATAACCGCCGCCAATGCAGTTTTTAACGTGCGACGCTTAAACATGATACATACCTCTAAAAGGATTACGCACGTTAAGCCTATGTATTAAAGGTGATGAAGACAATCTCCTTTTATCTGATAAAACCACGTCCTGTGGTTTTAAGCAGGAATAAAAAACGCCGGGGCTTCCCGGTGTTAATGTCCTCGCTGTAGAATAGCCGTAACAGGCGCTATTCATTACCCCATTCATTGAGAAATGTGGCTATCTCATCGATTCGAAGCGTATTAATCCCGGCGACGCCCGCCATTTCTTTCTGCGCTTCTTCACTGATTTCTTCGTTATTCGTTAAGCGAGTGATCAATAACTGGAAGTAATGCGCTAGAGAATCACGCTCTGATTCGCTCACTGGCATTGCCGATTCCGTCGAATACTCATCAACGATGTCATAAAATTTAAGCGGTATTTCATTGGTCATAAATCGTCTCCACAACATCAGATCTTAAGCATTTTCACCGTCGCATCGATGTCTATTTCATCTTCCGAGAAGGTGAGCATTGTTCCCTGAAAGGTTGTGATCGCCAGTTTTTTTAGCGAGCGCATTTCACCCGGCTTAGTGGCAGATTTCGGCCTGATACTTCCCATCAGTACACCCACAGACAGCACGGCATTTTCTTTATCGATGCGCGTATCGGCGGGCACTTCTTCGCTGTAAACCACGTAAGATTTAATCGACGTAAGTTTAAGGCGCTCGCCCGCGATATAGATATATTTACTTTCTGGTATCACTTTTACCGCATACGCTGACAACCCCTTGTTATTGGTGGTGGGTTCGAACGTCACCGCAGCCTCTTTTTTGATCAGATCAGGGTTGGCGACCTTGATCACATGAAAATAACGGTTATCGCCGTTTTCGTCTTTGATAAAGCCAAAACCTTTCTCTTTAAACCAGGTTTTGATTGTTCCGTTCATCGCCATTATCGCCTGCTTAATCGTCTGTCTACTCAGTTTTTACCGCGCGCAGTGTAAAGCACTGCCAGTCCGTATTACCACATTAAATCATCGGGAACTTTAAAATCAGCATATGGATCATCTTCATCCTGCTCTTCATGACTCAGCGCACTGTTTAAGACAATACTGTCCGCATCTCGTTGCGCAATTTTATCAGCCACGACCGCAGGGATAATCGCGTATTCACACTCACCAGCGCTATCAATAACCAAACGCGCGATAGCAAGACGACCACTGATCAGTTGAGACTGAGTCAGTTTATCGACAGTGATTTTTTTAATGACGTTATTATCCGTGAAGTTAAAACCAATATCGCCTTTCTGAGGGGTGATTCGGTTCATTTCAATAAGTTGCTTCACCTGAGCTTTATATTCTTTAGATAAAGCCGCGTGTTTTTGCTGTTCGCTAAGCTGTTTATCACGTTCAAGCTGTGCTTTTTTATTTTCTTCAACCGCCTCGCGAGCCTCACGCGCCTGAACGCGTGATTTTTTGGCCGTTCTTTGTACTTTGGCCATTTTTTTACTGGTCACTAACCCGGCTTTTAGCATCTGCTCTTGTAAGGTGAGTTTTGTCATCGTCGTTTCTGGATCCGTTGGAAAATTTGGGAGATTATAACTGGAAATGTCATCGACAAGCGATGGCATCAAGCTGGAACAACATGCCTGAGTCACCGCCACGGTGCGCAAATTCAGTCTGAATGGACTTTCTGGCAGGATACTGACCATGGAATCTTTGCTTGATAACCTTTTCCATGAGGGGAATATTCCAGATATCGCGGAACAGCGCATCAACTTTGACCACCGATTCCAGCGTAAGGCCAATGGAGCCCAGTCTTTTGCTCAAATCATCAAATGCGCCGTTAATTTGTGCTTCGATGGGTTGCCCAATATTTCCAACGCAATAGCTGACGAACACGAAGCCGCCTGCTTCTACCAACCCTGCAAGCGCCCAGTCTTCGTTGATTTCATGTCTGATAATTTTGTTCATATTCATTTCATCCCTGTTTGAGAATAGTGTCTCACTTTTCGTTTTTTCAGTGAGCGACTTCCTGTCCAGACGTTCAGATGCCTTTTGCGACTAATTCTGCCGCCTTTACGAACACCTCATCTTCCAGGCCATCACCCTTTTGCCTTCCTAACCGCATCAGTTCTTCGATAATACTCTGTCGATTGATAGATTTCTGCGCAGAAACCAGGCCAATTACGGCAGCGCCAATCGCGAGCCCAACGAGACCCGTTTGTTCTTCTTTATTCTTCATGATGTTGCTCTCGGTTACTAAATAAAAAATCTCCTGGCCTAACGGTCATTTTGCTCACAATATTTTTTCAGTGAGTTGACAGTATCACAGAGTAATGAAAAAGGCCTCGTAAGAGGCCCGTCTTAAACCACCTGCTTTGGCCACCGTCTCCGTCTTAGTTTTGACAGGCATGAATTAGCGGTGAGTCTGGTTCCGCAGACAGAGCAGACAGCACCATGAGGTAGGTTTAGCGTTGGGCTAAAAGAAGTGAAAAAAAACTTTTTGCTTGAGCAAACCGGACATCTGAAATTTATCTGAGGGATAAGCCCTCCAGTCAGATAGATAGAATACTAACTATAGTGCATAACGAGCGACAGAAGATTAATAATTATTCAGGCGAAGCGGGTAAAGACATCGTCACCAGTCTGGATAACGGCCCTTAGACTTTTTTGGCAACGGCTAACAGATGCGATGAAATACCCAGCAGTTCTGAAGACTCCTCAGTGAAAGCTAAGTGCTTAAGCAAAAGAGCTTTTTTGTGCTCATCCTGCATAATTTTGTCTGTATCGATCATGCTGGCAAAACCTTCCACTGCAAAGATCCTAATTTCCTCAAAACCGCCCTGCTGAAGTTCCTGTGTTATTAACGCAGGGGTATGAAAAAAAGCTGTAGTGAAATAGTGAGGATTACTGGTCGGGTTTTCATGTTTTCCCGTTTGCAGATCGGTTTCCACAATGTGCTGAAATATCGGATCATTTAAAAAATGATATTTATAGCCATCCACCAGAGACGCGGCCCGGGAAATGTAGGCAAAAACAGCTCTGCCACCAGGTTTCAGTACCCGAAAGCATTCCTCAATGCATCGCGTCCGGTCTCCGCTTTCCTGAAGGTGGTACAGAGCACCCATCAGCAGCACCATATCGAATGTATTGTCGTCCCATGGTAATTGTCTCGCATCCCCACAGGTGAATGACGCCAACTGAATAGCGCTTTGCTTTCCGTGTTGTCTGGCCTGTTCAATATGTTTGCTGGATAGATCCAACAAATGCACCTGATGCCTTTGCTCTGCCAGCCAGAAAGAATAAATACCTGTTGCACCGGCAACATCGGCGATAACCATGGGGGCAGGCGTCAAAAAACGTTTGATGATATCCTGAGAGCGAATGAACTCAAGAGGATTCCCTGAAAAACGGTTGGCCTCGTCAAAGTTGTTCTCATAGAAGTCGCAGATATCGTTATTAATTTCCAAAGTACCCTTCCTCCCTGGCAAAATTCCGTATTCTTCTTCTGAGTGAATTTCGGTTATTAAGTTGAGTAACGAAATAACCATTCTTAACAGAGTATTCTGTTTTTTATCTGTGTAAATACTTTTTAGTCATCAAACACTGATACGCAGGGTTATGGCCCGATCATCCCGCCGGCTCTGCCAGTGGTAAACGGTTCTGCTCTGCATCAGCAGTCCGCACCCCCGTCGGACACTGATACGGTAAGCCTCCCGCAGAAAATGCACCGCCTGACGCTTCTGAGCCGGTCTCAGAACTTTTGCTTCAGTACCTCCTGCAGCATCTCCTTGTCCAGACTCAGGTCAGCCACCAGTTTCTTCAGCCGCTGATTTTCATCCTCCCGTAGCCGCAGACGACGCAGTTCCGTTACGCCCAGACCGGCGAATTTCTTCTTCCAGTTGTAAAAAGTGGCCTCAGAAATGCCCATCTTTCGGCAGACTTCCCCGACGCGGGTGCCGGTTTCGGCCTGTTTCAGCGCAAACGCGATCTGTTCTTCGGTCTAACGGGTCTTTTTCATGGCGATGAGCCTCTCTTTGAGATGGAAGAAAGACCGGAGACTTCAGTTTAGCCTGGCACTGTTTACAGGGAAGAGATCAGTCAAATGGGTGTTGGCATTACCCGCCCTCGACGCGCCGGTGCGGTCGCAGAACTGCTGACAAAACCGCCCCGTCACGTAATCCCCGCGCACCTGGACGTTCCGGTGATTCTGGGGTCAGTTTGGATATCGAAAATTATTGTACGTTAAGGTTGTTTTTTGACCGTTCTAATCTGAACCGAAAAATGAGATTATAGTGAGTGATGGATATATTTTGTGATTTCTCTGTAGCGGGAGATCAGGATGAGCAAACGAGACGATATAATCGATGGGCGATATGTAGGCACTCAAAAAGCGGGACTGATTTATACGGAAGTGCTTGGCTGGGTGGATCTGGGGCATGCACGTGGGGATGATGTTCGTGACCTTCTGATTAATATGGCTCGAGGTGAAGCGTCAGGAAAGGAATTTTATGAAGTCAGGTATGCTCAGGGAATGTCTGCCCCCTTTGGTCTGGTCAGATCAGGAAAGGTAATGACCTGGCGTATCCGTCGCGGTCGGCCGGAGTGGGAACGACAGAGTATTGCGCTGGCGATGATGATATCTATGGCCAGGTCATTTGAGACATTCCAGGGCTCCTTCCCCAGTAACTGGATAACGGACAGCGGATTCAGTGGTGAGGATTTGGTATCGGATCTGCTGGGGTTCTACCGTGTGGTGTCTGTCCCAAATCCATTTCCTTTATTACGTCCGGTAAGCAAGGATGAAGCCCTTATGCGCTGGGACTATTATGGTAAGATCGGCAGCTGGAAGAATTATTCGTTCCAGCCGCTGTTGTTCCCCGACCCAGAAAAGTTCCCTAACTTACATCCACATAAAGGCTTTTTACCACCTTTCATGCGAACGATAGTTCCCTATAACGATTTTTTGTCGGGAAATGTAATACTTCCCACGCACGATAAGACCTTTGTGGTTATGGGTTCAGGTAATGGCAGGATGGGGCTATGAGTAAGAGAATAATCGTAAGGATTAGTAGTGTTCTTGTGATGGGACTTATTCTGATTACCATCTGGATTTTTTGTAAGTTGTTCTTTGCAGGCTCTGCATATTATACCGAACAGGACTGGCTGGAATATAGGTTTTATACGCCTGACCTACTTAAAAAAATGCCAAGAATATCGGATAAAATACAGTTCGATTTTGTCAATGTTACTGGACCTGATGCTCACGTTTTTACTATCCATTTTTATGGCGCTACCGACAGCAGCGTAATTCGGAATTACCTCACATCCGAGGGGTATGAACCACAAAAATCTTGTGATGTTGAGGCTGAATGCTGGAAAAGCATTAAAAGTGATGAAGTAATTACGATCGCTAAATATGCGTCGCCGAAGGAAATATTTGTTCAGATCTATCAGCGATTTGGTAGTTCTGATATGGAGCATCCGATGGGTAAAAAGGATCTTTAATGCGCTTAACGTACAATGATTTTCGATATCCAAACTGACCCCATTCTGTCCAGCGCCAGCAATTCACCGCCACCGGCTGCGCGGCCAGCTCGAAATCTGCTGGCAAATCTGTATGGCGCCAGCAGCTGCAGAGTAATTCTTTGCTGACACAACCAGGTTTCAACCAGTTCACTGACATCCACCTTTAAAAAAGTGAGAATTAAAAGCGCTCTTACCTGGGATACAGGAACAGCACCTACCTTTCACGAACAGCGATCATTATCAGAAAGACTCTACAGAGAACAAGGGGTGGATACTCAAAAACTGCTTGGGCATAAATCCAGAGAAATGACCGACAAATATAACGATGATCGAGGAAAGGACTGGGTGATCGTCATCACAAAAACAGGGTCATGATAAGGGGGTTTTGGGGAAAGTTTTGGGGAAGAACTTTTCGACAGCAGTAAAAAAGGGAGCCGAAGCGCTCCCTTTCCCGTTTAACCCAATAACTGGATTACATGTTCGCGATAATCGCGTCGCCAAACTCTGAACATTTCAGCAGTTTAGCGCCTTCCATCAGACGTTCGAAATCGTAAGTTACGGTCTTCGCGGCAATCGCGCCTTCCGTACCTTTGACGATCAGGTCTGCGGCTTCGAACCATTCCATATGGCGCAGCATCATTTCTGCGGACAGGATGACGGAACCCGGGTTCACTTTGTCCTGGCCTGCGTACTTCGGTGCTGTACCGTGGGTGGCTTCGAACAGTGCGCATTCGTCACCGATGTTCGCGCCCGGTGCGATACCGATACCGCCAACCTGCGCCGCCAGGGCGTCAGAGATGTAGTCGCCGTTCAGGTTCATACAGGCAATCACGTCATACTCTGCCGGGCGCAGCAGGATCTGCTGCAGGAAGGCGTCAGCGATAACGTCTTTGATGATGATCTCTTTGCCGGTTTTCGGGTTCTTGATTTTCTGCCACGGGCCGCCGTCAATCAGTTCGCCGCCAAATTCTTCGCGAGCCAACTGGTAACCCCAGTCTTTGAACGCGCCTTCGGTGAACTTCATGATGTTGCCTTTGTGAACCAGGGTCACGGAATCACGGTCGTTGGTGATCGCGTATTCGATAGCCGCACGAACCAGGCGCTTGGTACCCTCTTCAGAGCACGGCTTGATGCCGATACCGCAATGCTCAGGGAAGCGAATTTTCTTCACGCCCATCTCTTCACGCAGGAATTTGATCACTTTTTCTGCGTCGGCGCTGTCCGCTTTCCATTCAATACCGGCATAAATATCTTCGGAGTTTTCACGGAAGATAACCATGTCAGTCAGTTCCGGGTGTTTAACCGGGCTTGGGGTGCCCTGGTAGTAACGAACCGGACGCAGGCAGATGTACAGATCGAGTTCCTGACGCAGCGCAACGTTCAGGGAACGAATGCCGCCACCAACCGGGGTGGTCAGCGGGCCTTTGATGGCAACACGATAATCACGGATCAGATCAAGCGTTTCAGACGGGAGCCAGACGTCCTGGCCGTAGACTTTGGTGGATTTCTCACCGGTGTAAATTTCCATCCAGGAAATTTTACGCTCGCCTTTATAGGCTTTCTCGACGGCAGCATCCACCACTTTCAGCATAGCCGGGGTCACGTCAACGCCGATGCCATCGCCTTCGATGAACGGGATAATCGGGTTGTGAGGAACGTTGAGTTTGCCGTTTTGCAGGGTGATTTTCTGGCCTTCCGCCGGAACAACTACTTTGCTTTCCATTAACCTCTCCTTCGAGCGCTTCTGGGTTTGCTCCTCCTCTCTCGCACCGCAGGCGCGGACAAGTTTGAGCAATATTTTTGTTAATGATTTGTAATGAGCCTGTCAATACTACCTGAATGTTTGGTTCCATGAAAGGCATTCGTAATTAGGCTATAATGCGGCAATTGACAACGTCTGAAAATACCATGCCTAAAACTTCGTATAGAAATCACCGGCTTGAGCGATTCAGCTCGAGACAATCCGCCAGACCGCGTAACGATAACTCGCCGAAGCGCGTCATTCTGTTCAATAAACCTTACGATGTGTTGCCGCAATTTACTGATGAGGTGGGACGCAGCACGCTGAAAGACTACATAGCCATTCAGGGCGTGTATGCCGCCGGGCGGCTCGACCGTGACAGCGAAGGTCTGCTGGTACTGACCAACGATGGTGTGCTGCAGGCGAAACTGACTCAGCCGGGAAAGCGGACGGGCAAAATCTACTTTGTGCAGGTTGAAGGCGAGCCGACGGACGAGGCGCTTGACGCACTGCGCAACGGCGTCACCCTGAACGACGGGCCCACCCTGCCCGCGGGCATTGAACGGGTGGACGAACCCGACTGGCTGTGGCCGCGTAATCCGCCCATTCGCGAGCGCAAGTCCATTCCCACCTGCTGGCTGAAAATCACGTTATATGAGGGCCGCAACCGACAGGTGCGCCGCATGACCGCCCATGTGGGTTTCCCCACCCTGCGTTTAATTCGCTATGCGATGGGCAACTACACACTCGATAACCTCGCCAGTGGTGAATGGCGGGAGGCATAAAAAGGAGTCCACATGTTTAAGCCGCACGTCACCGTCGCCTGTCTCGTACATGCCAACGGTAAATTCCTGGTGGTGGAAGAAACCATCAACTCTTGAAGCCGATGAAACGCTGGCGCAGGCCGCCGAACGCGAGCTGTGGGAAGAGACCGGTATTCGCGCCACACCGCAGCATTTCATTCGTATGCATCAATGGCTGGCGCCGGACAACACGTCTTTTCTGCGCTTTCTGTTTGCCATCGATCTTAACGATACGTGCGCGACTGAGCCGCACGACAGCGACATTGACCGTTGCCTGTGGCTGACGGCGGAAGAGATCCTTAACGCGAAAAACCTGCGTTCCGCGCTGGTTGCTGAGAGTATTCGCTGCTGGCAGACTGGCGAGCGCCATCCGCTGTCGCTGGTCGGCGCATTTAACTGGCCGTTCACAGAGGGTGTCAAGTGAGGGGCCGCGTGCTAGAATACGCCGCCTTGAAGTTCAATGTCGTGAGTATTCCATGTCAGATAACAGCCACAAAAAAGTAATCGTCGGCATGTCCGGCGGTGTCGATTCCTCCGTTTCCGCTTACCTGTTACAACAACAGGGCTATAAAGTGGAAGGCCTGTTCATGAAGAACTGGGAGGAAGACGATGGCGAGGAATATTGCACCGCCGCTGCCGATCTGGCCGATGCACAGGCCGTCTGCGACAAGCTCGGCATTGAACTGCACACCGTCAACTTTGCCGCAGAATACTGGGATAACGTATTCGAACATTTCCTGGCGGAATATAAAGCCGGACGCACGCCGAATCCGGATATTCTGTGCAATAAAGAAATCAAATTTAAAGCCTTCCTTGAATTTGCGGCCGAAGATCTGGGCGCGGATTATATCGCCACTGGCCACTACGTACGTCGTGCGGATGTCGACGGCAAAAGTCGCCTGCTGCGTGGTCTCGACAGCAACAAAGACCAGAGCTATTTCCTTTACACGCTCGGTCATGAGCAAATCGCCCAGAGCCTGTTCCCGGTCGGTGAACTGGAAAAACCGCAGGTGCGTAAAATCGCAGAAGATCTGGGGCTGATCACCGCGAAGAAAAAAGACTCCACCGGTATCTGCTTCATCGGCGAGCGTAAATTCCGTGAGTTCCTGGGTCGCTATCTGCCTGCGCAGCCGGGCAAAATCATCACCGTCGACGGCGATGAAATTGGCGAACACCAGGGGCTGATGTACCACACGCTCGGCCAGCGCAAAGGGCTCGGCATCGGCGGCACCAAAGAGGGTTCGGAAGATCCGTGGTATGTCGTTGACAAAGATGTTGAGAATAACGTGCTGGTGGTGGCGCAGGGGCATGATCACCCTCGCCTGATGTCCGTCGGACTGATTGCCCAGCAACTGCACTGGGTTGACCGCCAGCCGTTAACGGGTACCCTGCGTTGTACTGTTAAAACCCGCTATCGTCAGACCGACATTCCCTGCACCATTACGGCGCTGGATGACGATCGCATTGACGTCCGTTTTGATGAGCCAGTGGCGGCCGTCACGCCAGGCCAGTCTGCGGTGTTCTACAGCGGCGAGGTCTGCCTCGGCGGCGGTATTATCGAGCAGCGTCTGCCGCTGCCTGTTGAATAAGCCAATTGCGCACAGAAAGGAGCAAGTGTGGCGAAGAATTATTATGACATCACGCTGGCGCTGGCAGGGATCTGCCAGTCAGCCCGACTGGTGCAACAACTGGCACATCAGGGGCATTGTGATAGCGATGCCCTGCACGTTTCGCTGAACAGCATCATTGATATGAACCCCGCGTCAACGCTGGGCGTTTTCGGCGGCAGTGAAGCTAATCTGCGTACCGGGCTCGATACCCTGCTCGGGGTGCTGAATGCCAGCAGCCGCCAGGGCCTCAACGCCGAACTGACCCGCTATACCCTCAGCCTGATGGTGCTTGAGCGTAAGCTTGCCGCCAGTAAAGGGGCGATGGATACGCTGGGTAACCGCATTGCCGGGCTGCAACGCCAGCTTGACCATTTTGACTTACAATCTGAAACGCTGCTCAGCGCAATGGCTGGCATCTATGTCGATGTGATAAGTCCGCTGGGGCCGCGTATTCAGGTCACCGGCTCGCCCGCCGTCCTGCAAAGTCCGCAGGTACAGGCCAAAGTGCGCGCTTCGCTGCTGGCCGGTATTCGCGCCGCGGTGCTGTGGCACCAGGTTGGCGGCGGACGTCTGCAGCTGATGTTTTCCCGTAAACGCCTGACCACCCAGGCGAAACAAATTCTCGCTCATTTAACTCCGGAGTTGTGATTTATGGAATTATCCTCCCTGACCGCTGTTTCCCCTGTCGATGGACGCTACGGCGATAAAGTCAGCGCGCTGCGCGGGATTTTCAGCGAATACGGTTTGCTGAAATTCCGTGTACAGGTTGAAGTACGTTGGCTGCAAAAACTGGCCGCGCACGCAGCGATCAAGGAAGTTCCTGCTTTTGCTGCCGACGCAAACGGTTACCTGGATAAGATCGTCGCTGATTTCAATGAACAGGATGCGGCGCGCATCAAAACCATCGAGCGCACCACCAACCACGACGTCAAAGCCGTTGAATATTTTCTGAAAGAAAAAGTTGCGGAGATCCCGGCGCTGCATGCGGTGTCTGAGTTTATCCACTTCGCCTGCACCTCAGAAGATATCAACAACCTGTCACACGCGTTGATGTTAAAAACCGCCCGTGACGAAGTGATCCTCCCTTACTGGAGCCAGATCATCGACGCGGTGAAATCGCTGGCGGCGCAGTATCGCGATATCCCGCTGCTGTCACGCACCCACGGTCAACCGGCCACGCCGTCCACCATGGGTAAAGAGATGGCCAACGTCGCGTACCGACTGGAGCGCCAGTACCGCCAGCTCAACCAGGTGGAAATCCTTGGCAAAATCAACGGCGCGGTCGGTAACTACAACGCCCACATCGCCGCTTATCCGGAAGTGGACTGGCATGAATTCAGCGAAGAATTTGTTTCCTCGCTGGGCATTCAGTGGAACCCGTACACCACCCAGATCGAGCCGCACGACTACATTGCCGAGCTGTTTGACTGCATCGCGCGTTTCAATACCATTCTGATCGACTTCGACCGCGATGTCTGGGGCTATATCTCGCTGGGCCACTTCAAGCAGAAAACCATTGCCGGGGAAATTGGTTCGTCCACGATGCCGCATAAAGTGAACCCGATCGACTTCGAAAACTCCGAAGGCAACCTCGGTCTGGCCAACGCGGTCATGCAGCATCTGGCGAGCAAGCTGCCGGTATCGCGCTGGCAGCGTGACCTGACCGACTCCACCGTGCTGCGAAATCTCGGCGTGGGTATCGGCTATGCGCTGATCGCTTACCAGTCCACCCTGAAAGGCGTGAGCAAACTGGAAGTAAACCGCGATCATCTGCTCGATGAACTGGACCACAACTGGGAAGTGCTGGCAGAGCCGATCCAGACGGTGATGCGTCGTTACGGTATCGAAAAACCGTACGAAAAACTGAAGGAACTGACCCGCGGCAAACGCGTGGATGCCGAAGGCATGAAACAGTTTATCGACGGCCTGGCCCTGCCGGAAGCCGAGAAAACCCGCCTGAAAGCGATGACCCCGGCTAATTACATCGGCCGTGCGATCCAGATGGTTGACGACCTCAAGTAATCCACACCTCCCCCTTCTGTTCTCCGGGACAGAAGGGCTCTCTCTCCCCGGTTTAATCAATGTTTATCCCCACAGCGACATAATCAGCGTTAAACTAAAGAAATCGCAAATAAAAGGGAGCCAGGCCATGCGCGTACTCGTTGTTGAGGATAACGCCCTGTTACGCCATCACCTCAAGGTACAACTCCAGGAAATGGGGCATCAGGTAGACGCGGCAGAGGATGCCAGAGAAGCGGATTATTATCTTGGCGAACATGTTCCTGATATCGCCATCGTTGACCTCGGGCTGCCGGACGAAGACGGCCTTTCGCTTATTCGCCGCTGGCGCAGTCACGACGTTTCGCTGCCGGTGCTGGTGCTGACCGCACGCGAAGGCTGGCAGGATAAAGTCGAAGTGCTGAGCGCCGGGGCGGACGATTACGTCACCAAACCGTTCCATATCGAAGAAGTGGCCGCGCGGATCCAGGCGCTGATGCGCCGCAACAGCGGGCTGGCCTCGCAGGTGATCTCCATGCCGCCGTTTCAGGTGGACCTGTCGCGCCGCGAGCTGTCGATTAACAACGAGGTCATCAAACTCACCGCCTTCGAATACACCATTATGGAAACGCTGATCCGCAACAGCGGCAAAGTGGTGAGCAAAGATTCGCTGATGCTCCAGCTTTATCCGGATGCGGAGTTGCGCGAAAGCCACACCATTGACGTGCTGATGGGACGTCTGCGAAAAAAAATCCAGGCACAGTATCCGCACGATGTGATCACCACCGTGCGCGGCCAGGGTTATCTGTTCGAACTGCGCTGATGGGCAGACTGTTACGGCATTTTCTGCCGCTCTCCCTGCGCATCCGCTTTCTGCTCGCCACCGCCGCCGTGGTGCTGGTGTTGTCTCTGGCATACGGCATGGTGGCGCTGGTCGGCTACAGCGTCAGCTTCGATAAAACCACGTTCCGCCTGCTGCGCGGTGAAAGTAATCTCTTCTATACGCTGGCTAAATGGGAAAACGGCAACGTCAGCGTTGAAATGCCGGAAAATCTCAGCCTGCAAAGCCCCACCATGGCGCTGATTTACGATAAGCAGGGCAAGCTTTTGTGGACGCAGAGGGACGTGCCGTGGCTGGCCAATCGCATCGATCCGGACTGGCTAAAAACCAATGGTTTTCACGAAATAGAAACGGATATCAACGCCAGCAGCGCGCTGATCCGCAGCGATCACGAAGTCCAGCAGCAGCTCAATGAAATTCGTGAAGATCATGACGACTCAGAAATGACCCACTCGGTGGCGGTCAATATCTACCCTGCCACCGCCCGTATGCCGCAGTTAACGATTGTGGTAGTCGATACCATTCCTATCGAACTCAAACGCTCTTACATGGTCTGGAGCTGGTTTGTGTACGTACTGTCCGCCAATCTGCTGCTGGTGATCCCGCTTCTGTGGCTGGCGGCGTGGTGGAGCTTGCGGCCAATTGAGGCGCTGGCCCGTGAAGTGCGCGAGCTGGAAGAGCATCACCGCGAGGCACTGAACCCGGAAACCACCCGTGAACTGACCAGCCTGGTGCAGAACCTTAACCGCCTGCTGAAAAGCGAGCGCGAGCGTTATGATAAATATCGCACCACGTTGACCGACCTCACCCATAGTCTGAAAACGCCGTTGGCCGTGCTGCAGAGCACGCTGCGCTCGTTACGCAGTGAAAAACTGACGGTCAACGACGCCGAGCCGGTCATGCTGGAGCAGATCAGCCGTATCTCGCAGCAGATTGGCTATTTTCTCCATCGCGCCAGCATGCGTGGCGGCAGCGGCATGCTGAGCCGTGAGCTGCATCCGGTCGCACCGTTGCTCGATAACCTCACTTCTGCCCTCAATAAAGTGTATCAACGCAAAGGGGTAAACATCTCGCTGGATATCTCGCCGGAAACCAGCTTTGTTGGTGAGAAAAATGATTTTATGGAAGTGCTGGGCAACGTGCTGGATAACGCCTGCAAGTATTGCCTTGAGTTTGTTGAAGTTTCGGCGCGCCAGACGGATGACCATCTGCATATCATTGTTGAAGATGATGGTCCCGGTATCCCACGCAGCAAACGTACACTGGTGTTTGACCGCGGTCAGCGGGCAGACACCCTGCGACCCGGTCAGGGCGTTGGTCTCTCGGTGGCACGTGAAATCGCCGAGCAGTACGAAGGCAGCATTGTCGCGGGCGACAGTTTGCTCGGCGGCGCGCGCATGGAAGTGATTTTTGGCCGCCAGCACAGCGGAGGCAAGGAAACCTCCGCCTGACATAAATTTAGCGGCACCTGCATCGTTCTGCAGCAGGTTCCGTTATAATCCGTCTCAGCTACCTGCCTGCGGAATCAAAATATGGACTATCACTTAACACTCAACTGGCCCGACTTTATCGAACGCTACTGGCAAAAACGCCCGGTGGTGTTAAAGCGGGGCATTGCTAATTTTATCGATCCCATCACCCCTGATGAGCTGGCGGGGCTGGCGATGGAAAGCGAAGTCGACAGTCGTCTGGTCAGCCACCTCGACGGCAAATGGCAGGTCAGCCATGGTCCGTTCGAGAGCTATGATCATCTGGGTGAAAGCAACTGGTCGCTGCTGGTTCAGGTGGTTAACAACTGGCATGAGCCGACCGCCGCGCTGATGCGCCCGTTCCGCGCGCTGCCTGACTGGCGCATTGACGATCTGATGATCTCCTTCTCGGTACCCGGCGGCGGCGTTGGCCCGCACCTCGATCAGTACGATGTCTTTATTATTCAGGGCACCGGCCGTCGTCGCTGGCGCGTGGGCGAAAAAGTGCCGATGAAACAGCACTGCCCGCATCCTGACCTGCTGCAGGTCGATCCGTTTGAGGCGATCATTGATGAAGAGATGGAGCCTGGCGACATTCTCTACATCCCACCGGGGTTCCCGCACGAAGGTTACTCACTGGAAAATTCACTGAATTACTCCGTTGGTTTCCGTGCGCCGAGCGGCCGGGAGATGATCAGCGGCTTTGCCGATTACGTTCTGCAACGCGAACTGGGCAGCCTGCGTTATACCGACCCTGACGTTCCAAACCGTGACCACCCGGCGGATATTCTGCCGTCGGAGCTTGATCGCCTGCGTGGCATGATGCTTTCCATGATTAACCAGCCCGAGCACTTTAATCAGTGGTTTGGCGACAGGCCCCGCCGTATCAGCCAGATGAGATCTACGATGCGCTGAAACAAGGCGATAAACTGGTGCGTCTGGGTGGTTTGCGCGTGCTGCGCATTGATGGCGAAGTGTATGTTAATGGTGAGAAGATTGACTCGCCGCACCGTCCGGCGCTGGAAGCGCTGGCCAGCCACATCGTGCTGAACGAAAGCCTGTTTGGCGATGCGCTGGAGGATCCGCCGTTCCTCGCCATGCTCGCCGCGCTGGTCAACAGCGGCTACTGGTTCTTTGAGGATTAAATAAAAACGCCCGGTTAACCGGGCGTTTTTATTATCAATGTTTGATGGTTAATTCGGCGATGCGTACGATGACCTGCACTGCTTTTTCCATCCCTTCCAGCGTCACGAACTCATGTTTACCATGGTAGTTATACCCGCCGGTAAACAGGTTCGGGCACGGTAACCCCATAAAAGAGAGCTGCGCGCCATCGGTGCCGCCACGAATGGGTTTCATCTGCGGTTCGATATCGCAATCCTGCATTGCCTGACGGGCGATCTCCAGAATATGCGGGTGCTCCATGACTTTTTCGCGCATATTGTAATAGCTGTCTTCAATCACCAGTTCGATGTAGCAGTCCGGATGCAGACCTTTACCGACTTTTTTAGCGATCTCCATCATCTTGCGTTTGCGCGCTTCAAACTGCTTGCGGTCAAAGTCGCGGATGATGTAATGCATTTCAGCGCGATCCACCGTGCCTTTAATGCTGGCGAGGTGATAAAAGCCTTCGTAACCTTCTGTGGTTTCAGGCGATTCATCCGTCGGAACTTCCGTATGAATGCGTGTCGCCAGCGACAGGGCGTTGACCATCACCCCTTTCGCGGTGCCGGGGTGGACGTTGTTGCCGACGATTTTGATCGTTACCGACGCGGCATTGAAGTTCTCATACTCCAGCTCACCGACCCCGCCGCCGTCCACGGTATACGCCCACTGTGCGCCAAAGGCGGGCACATCAAAATATTTCGCCCCTTTACCGACCTCTTCGTCGGGGGTAAATGCCACATGAATATCGCCGTGAGGAATATTCTTCCCTTTCAGCACTGCCAGCGCGGTCATGATTTCCGCCACCCCGGCTTTATCGTCGGCGCCCAGCAGCGTTTTGCCATCGGTGGTGATCAGCGTCTGGCCCAGCAACTGATGCAACACCGGGAACATTACCGGCGAAAGCACTTCGTCGCCAATGCCGAGGGCGATATCGCCGCCGCGGTAGTTCTCGACAATCTGCGGATTGACGTTTTTACCGCTGAAATCGGGGGACGTATCGACGTGAGAAATAAACCCGATCGCCGGGAGATCGCCCGCTACGTTGGCAGGCAAAGTCCCCATCACGGTGCCTTTATCGCTCAGGGTGACGTTCACCAGTCCCATCTCTTCCAGCTGTTCTTTGAGCAAACGTAACAGTTTCCACTGTCCTTCCGTGCTCGGCACCTGGCGCACGCCAGGCTTAGACTGCGTATCCAGAGAAACGTACTGTAAAAAACGCTCTAGTAATTTGTCCATGTAGTCACCCTCATTTTTTGTGACAACATTATCAGTAAGCGCGAACACACAAATATTGCGTCAGGTCACTTTTAGACCTGCAAGCGCCATTTTTTTTCATTCCACGATGATTCCACGATGAATTGAAATAAAGGTAGCTTATCAATGTGTAACAAGGATTGGAGATTGCTGTGGTTTGCCGTAGAATGTCCGCCCTCATTAAGAGTCACCAAGGTGGTTAACCACACACCCCGCATCGGCAATTTCCCGTTGCGTAGATAAGGGACAGAGTAAAACATTGAATACACAACCGTGTTCGCTATCACCGCTGGTTGAGCTGGCGGGGATCCGCAAAAGTTTTGATGGGAAAACGGTAATTTCAGATTTGAACCTGACCATCAAAAACGGTGAATTTCTCACCCTGCTGGGGCCTTCTGGCTGCGGTAAAACAACCGTACTGCGCCTGATTGCCGGGCTGGAAAATGTCGATGCTGGCAGGATCCTTCTTGAAAATCACGACATCACCGATCTCCCCGCCGAAGATCGTCACGTCAACACTGTCTTCCAGAGTTACGCCCTGTTCCCGCACATGACGGTGTTTGAAAACGTCGCGTTTGGCCTGCGGATGCAGAAAACCCCGGCGCATGATATCCCGCCGCGCGTGACTGACGCCCTGCGGATGGTGCAGCTCGAAGAATTTGCTCAGCGCAAACCGCACCAGCTCTCTGGTGGTCAACAGCAGCGTGTGGCGATTGCCCGCGCCGTGGTCAACAAACCGCGCCTGCTACTGCTTGATGAATCCCTCTCCGCCCTCGACTACAAACTGCGAAAGCAGATGCAGAACGAACTGAAAGCGCTACAGCGTAAGCTTGGCATCACTTTCGTGTTCGTGACCCACGATCAGGAAGAGGCGCTGACCATGTCTGACCGCATCGTGGTGATGCGTGACGGTAAAATCGAGCAGGACGGCACGCCGCGTGAAATCTACGAAGAGCCAAAAAACCTGTTTGTCGCCAGCTTCATCGGCGAAATTAACCACTTTGACGCCACGGTCATTGAACGTCTCGACGAGCAACGCGTTCGCGCTAACGTCGAAGGCCGCGAGTGCAATATCTACGTTAACTTTGCGGTTGAGAAAGGCCAGAAGCTGAATGTGCTGTTGCGCCCGGAAGATCTGCGCGTCGATGAAATTAACCATGACAACCACATCGAAGGGCTGATCGGTTACGTGCGTGAGCGTAACTATAAGGGGATGACGCTGGAGTCTGTAGTCGAGCTGGAAAGCGGCAAAATGGTGATGGTCAGCGAGTTCTTCAACGAAGACGACCCGGATTTTGACCACTCCCTCGATCAAAAAATGGCGATCAACTGGGTCGAAAGCTGGGAGGTGGTACTGGCTGATGAAGAACACAAGTAAATTCCAGAATGTGGTGATTGTCACTATCGTCGGTTGGCTTGTGTTGTTTGTTTTCCTGCCCAACCTGATGATCATTGGCACCAGCTTTCTGACCCGTGACGACACCAGTTTTGTCAGTCTGGTCTTTACGCTGGACAACTACGCGCGCCTGCTCGACCCGCTCTATTTTGACGTGCTGTTGCACTCGCTGAATATGGCGGTTATCGCCACCCTCGCCTGTCTGGTGCTGGGTTATCCGTTTGCCTGGTTTCTGGTTAAGCTGCCGAAGAAAGTCCGCCCGCTGCTGCTTTTTCTGCTGATTGTTCCCTTCTGGACCAACTCGCTGATCCGCATCTATGGTCTGAAAATTTTTCTCAGCACCAAAGGCTATCTCAACGAATTCCTGCTGTGGCTCGGCGTGATTGATACCCCAATGCGCATCATGTACACCCCCGGCGCGGTAATTATCGGTCTGGTGTATATCCTGCTGCCGTTTATGGTGATGCCGCTCTATTCAAGCATAGAGAAGCTGGATAAACCGGTGCTGGAGGCGGCGCGGGATCTCGGTGCCAGTAAATTCCAGACCTTTATCCGTATTATCCTGCCGCTGACCATGCCGGGCATTATCGCCGGTTGCCTGCTGGTGATGCTCCCGGCGATGGGACTGTTCTACGTCTCTGATCTCATGGGCGGCGCGAAAAACCTGCTGATTGGTAACGTGATTAAGAGCCAGTTCCTGAATATCCGCGACTGGCCGTTCGGCGCCGCCACCAGTATCACGCTGACGGTGGTGATGGGGCTGATGCTGCTGGTGTACTGGCGCGTTTCGCGCATGCTGAATAAAAAGGTGGAACTGGAATGATCGGTCGACTGCTTCGCGGCGGTTTTATGACCGCCATTTACGCTTACCTGTATATTCCGATCATTATCCTGATCGTGAACTCGTTTAACCGCTCGCGGTTCGGGATCAACTGGCAGGGTTTTACCACCGACTGGTACAGCCTGCTGATGAACAATGACAGCCTGCTGCAGGCCGCGCAACACTCGCTGACCATGGCGGTGTTTTCCGCCACCTTCGCGACGCTGATTGGCTCACTCACTGCCGTGGCGTTGTACCGCTACCGTTTTCGTGGCAAACCCTTTGTCAGCGGCATGTTGTTCGTGGTGATGATGTCGCCGGACATCGTGATGGCGATTTCCCTGCTGGTGCTGTTTATGCTGCTGGGCATGCAGTTGGGCTTCTGGTCATTGCTGTTTTCGCATATTACCTTCTGCCTGCCCTTTGTCGTTGTTACCGTCTTTTCTCGTCTGAACGGCTTTGATGTGCGTATGCTGGAGGCGGCGAAAGATCTCGGCGCCAGTGAGATCACTATCCTGCGCAAAATCATTCTACCGCTGGCGATGCCCGCGGTGGCGGCCGGCTGGCTGCTGAGCTTTACCCTGTCGATGGACGATGTGGTCGTTTCATCGTTCGTCACCGGACCGGGCTATGAAATTCTGCCGTTGAAGATCTACTCGATGGTCAAGGTTGGCGTCTCACCCGAAGTGAACGCGCTGGCCACGATTCTGTTGGTTCTGTCGCTGGTTATGGTCATCGCCAGCCAGCTTATTGCTCGTGATAAAACGAAAATTCAGGGGACGTTAAAATGAAAAAATGGTCACGCCACCTGCTCGCAGCGGGCGCTCTCGCACTCGGCATGAGCGCTGCACACGCGGACGACAGCAAAACGCTCTACTTCTACAACTGGACGGAATATGTGCCGCCCGGACTACTGGAGCAATTCACCAAAGAGACTGGCATTAAGGTTATCTATTCGACCTATGAATCGAATGAAACCATGTATGCCAAGCTCAAAACCTATAAAGACGGCGCGTACGATCTGGTGGTGCCTTCCACCTATTTCGTCGACAAGATGCGCAAAGAGGGCATGATTCAGAAGATCGATAAAACGAAGCTGACCAACTTCCATAATCTCGATCCGGAAATGCTCAACAAGCCGTTCGACCCGAGCAATGATTACTCCATCCCGTATATCTGGGGTGCGACCACCCTTGGCGTGAACAGCGACGCGATTGATCCGAAAACCGTGACCCGCTGGGCCGACCTGTGGAAACCGGAATACAAAGGCAGCCTGCTGCTGACCGACGACGCGCGTGAAGTGTTCCAGGTAGCGCTGCGTAAGTTGGGGCTTTCCGGCAACACCACCGATCCGAAGGAGATTGAAGCGGCCTACAACGAGCTGAAAAAGCTGATGCCAAACGTGGCGGCGTTTAACTCCGATAACCCGGCGAACCCGTACATGGAAGGGGAAGTGAATCTGGGGATGGTATGGAACGGTTCCGCGTACGTTGCGCGTCAGGCCGGTACGCCGCTGGAAGTGATCTGGCCGCAGGAAGGCGGGATTTTCTGGATGGACAGCCTCGCTATTCCGGCCAATGCGAAAAACGTCGACGGCGCGCTGAAACTGATTAACTTCCTGCTGCGCCCGGATGTCGCAAAACAGGTGGCGGAAACCATCGGTTACCCGACGCCAAACCTGGCGGCACGCAAGCTGCTGAGCCCGGAAGTGGCGAACGACAAATCGCTCTATCCGGATGCGGAAACCATTAAGAAGGGTGAATGGCAGAACGACGTCGGCGACGCCAGCCGTATTTATGAAGAGTATTACCAGAAGCTGAAAGCGGGCCGGTAATTCGTTATTGACTCACCCTCACCAGCCGGAGAGGGTGAGTCAAATATCACAATCCTTTCAATAACTTTTCAACAAACTCCGGCACCACTTCACTCGCCAGCCCGTAATGTTTCTCTTCAAACTCGCTGCCGACCTGGCTCGGTTCGAGATTCAGTTCAACGGTATGAGCACCATGCAGTTTCGCTTCATGGACAAAACCGGCAGCCGGATAAACGTGACCAGACGTGCCAATCGCGATAAACACGTCCGCGGTCGCCAGCGCGCTGTAAATATCATCCATGCCGAGTGGCATTTCGCCGAACCACACCACGTGCGGGCGTAACAGCGCCGGAAACTGACAGCAGTGGCATTTATCGTCTGCCGTTACGTCGCCGGTCCACTCCAGCACCTGGCCGCTCCAGGAACAGCGCACTTTCAGCAGTTCGCCATGCATGTGGATCACCCGCTGGGTCCCTGCCCGCTCATGCAGGTTATCGATGTTCTGCGTCACCAGCGTAAAGCGATCGCCAAGCGCCTCTTCCAGCCGCGCTAAGGCCTTGTGCGCCGCGTTAGGCGCGATTTCCGGCTGCTGCAACTGCCGACGGCGGGCGTTGTAAAACGCCTGCACCAGCGCCGGATCGCGGGCGAAGCCTTCCGGCGTCGCCACGTCTTCCACACGATGCTCTTCCCATAACCCGTCCGCGGCGCGGAACGTACGAATACCGGATTCGGCGGAAATCCCCGCCCCGGTCAGCACCACAACTCGCGGTTTTTCCATCGCTTCCGGCATCACTTTGTCCCTGAAGAAAATCCGCTGGCGCAGACGTTCGCGCAGCCGACGTTTGTTACGGCGAAAACGACTCAGTCGATGTAAGCGACGCGTCAGCATAACAACACAACCCCTGTCATTAGTCAGTAAGGTGGAGGAAGGCAGCGCCGCGCATTCCTCCTGCATCCCCGTGGCGCGCCTGTTCAATGCGCGGGACACGGGCGACGGGCAACAGATGACGCGGCAAACGCGCCGCGAGGCCCTCTGTGATGGCACTAAAATTCGACAATCCACCGCCAAGCACCAGCAGATCCGGATCGACTATAGTCAGAATATTGCCAAGACAAACGGCAAGCAAATCCAGATAGCGTTCGACGTGTTCCCGCGCACGCGTGTCGCCCTGCTGCCAGAGAGCAACAATCTCCGGTGACGAGAGCGACTGCTGGTAAAAATGTTCATACAGCCAGGCAAAACCCCGGCCAGAAAGATAGTTTTCGATGCACCCCAGTTGACCACAGCCACAGCGCGTCAGCGGAAAATCACGGCCAACCACCTCAAGGGCATCGACCGGCAGGCGAATATGACCAAACTCGCCAGTAATGTAGTTGTGACCGGTAATGGATTTGCCATTCAGCACCATACCGCCGCCCACGCCAGTGCCGAGGATCAGCCCCATCACCAGCGGATATTGCGTGAATTCATCGTCCCAGGCTTCGGAGAGCGCGAAACAGTTGGCGTCGTTGTCGAGGCGAACATCGCGCCCCAGACGCGCGCTGAGATCTGCGCGCAGCGGTCGACCGCTGGCGGCTGGAACGTTGGCGGCATACAGTGTGCCATCGGCGGTTTCCGGCATGCCGGGAATACCAATACCGACAGAGCCTTTGCCACCAAAACGGGCATCGGCTTGCGCCACCAGCGAGGTGATGGCGGCTAAAAATTCGTCGTAGCTGTCGCGCGGTGTGGACACGCGGGTTTCCCACTGCAGGCGCCGGTTGTTATCAAAGACGCCGAGCGCAATTTTGGTGCCGCCAATATCAAATCCATAATACATAACGCATTCCTCTTTCTGATTTGGCGGCAAACACCGTCAAACCCTGACGTAATTACTGACCACTTAACACCCTCGCTGGATCAATACGGCTGGCGCGGCGGGCGGGATACCAGCTTGCCAGCAAACTCAGCAACAGGGCAGTGACCAGCACATAAAAGACGTCCAGCCAGTGCAATTCAGACGGCAGGAAGTCGATAAAATAAATATCACCAGACAGGAACTGATGGCCGGTCAGCGATTCAATGCCTTTGATAATCGGCGTCAGCTGGAAGGCGCAAATCACGCCGATCGCCACGCCAATCAGGCTACCCAGCAGTCCGGCGAGCAGCCCGTACCAGACAAAGATTGCGCGGATCAGGCCGTCTTTCGCCCCGAGTGTGCGCAGCACAGCGATGTCGCCACTCTTGTCTTTCACCGCCATTACCAGCGTCGAGACGATATTAAAACAGGCGACGCCAATCACCAGCACCATCGCCAGATACATTATGGCGCGGATCATCTGGATATCGCGATACATATAGCCGTAGGTGCCAATCCAGCTCTTGATATAAACGTAGCTGTTGGTCACTTCGCCCGCGTCGCGCACCAGCTTATTGGCGTTGAACACGTCGTTCACTTTAATGGCGATACCGGTGACGCTACTGCCCATATCGAGATATTGCTGCGCATCCTGCAAGGGGACCATCGCAAAACTGTGATCCAGTTGACCGCTCAGTTGCAGGATCCCGGTGACGTGAAGACGCACGCGTTTTGGCTGCAGCAGTTTATGGTCGTCGTCGGAATTGGGGATCATGATTGACACCCAGTCGCCCTGCTTCACGTGCAGCGCATCGGCAATGCCTTTGCCGAGAATGATCTGCTGATCGCCCGCCTTAAAGCCCGCCCAGGCGTTGTTCTGCACAAAATTCGGCAGTGCGCTGAGGCGGCTCTCCTGCGCCGGTTCAACCCCTTTCACCTGGATTGCTCGCAGGTTGCTGCCGCTCTCAATCAGCCCGGTAAAATTGATGTAGGGTGCGGCGGCGGCAATGCCGTTGACTTTTTCCACGTTGCTGAGCGCGCGGCTCCAGTCGTTCCACGGCTGGTTGACGGGCTCGATTTCGCCGTGCGGCACCACCGCCAGAATGCGGTTATTCAGTTCGCGCTCAAAGCCGTTCATGGCACTCAGGCCGACGATCAGGACCGCGACGCNAAAAGGAAAAAGCCATTAATCCGCTCCCATCAGGGTCGTTTCTTCCGTCAGATGACCGTCACGCATCTCCAGCTGACGGCTCATCCGCTTCGCCAGTTGCAGATCGTGCGTCACCACCAGAAATGCCGTTCCCTGCGAGGCGTTCAGCTCACCCAGCAGCTGGAAAATGCTGTCGGTTCGTCCGCCAGCACCAGGCGCGGGTTATTCACCAGTGCGCGGGCAATCGCCACACGCTGGCGCTCACCACCGGAAAGCTCAGAAGGACGGTGATTCGCACGATGCCCCAGCCCTACCGCATCAAGCATCGCCAGCGCCCGCCGCTGAATTTCTGTTGGCTTTTTCTTGCCAATCAGCAACGGCATGGCGACGTTTTCCTGAGCGGTGAAATCCGGCAGCAGATGGTGGAACTGATAGATAAAGCCCAGATCGCGGTTGCGCAGCTCCGCTTTAGCGGCAGAAGAGAGCGTGCTCAGCGGCTGACCGCTGAAAATCACATCGCCGGAAGTCGGCGTATCCAGCCCGCCCAGCAGGTGCAGCAGCGTACTCTTGCCGGAGCCAGAGCTGCCAACAATCGCCATCATCTCCCCTTCCTTCACGCTGAAGCTGACGTTGTGCAGCACGTCGGTCTGCACCGTGCCTTCCTGATAGCGTTTGCACAGGTTGTCGCATTGCAACAGGATCTTATTCATAACGTAATGCCTCAGCGGGTTGAGTGGCGGCAGCGCGCCAGGAAGGATAAAGCGTAGAAAGTAAAGCAATCGCCATCGCCACCAGTGCGATCAGCACCACCTGCAGCGGCTCGATGGCTACCGGCAGCGCCGCGCCGTCGAGGAACGCGCCGATAACCGGCATCAGGTTATTGAGCTGACTGGCCAGCAGCACGCCGAGCACGGCACCGAGCAGCGCGCCGATGATCCCGGCGCTGGCACCCTGTACCATAAACACCGCCATGATCTGGCGCGGCGTGAGTCCCTGGGTTTGCAGAATCGCGACCTCGCCCTGTTTCTCCATCACCATCAGCCCCAGCGAGGTGATGATGTTAAATGCCGCGANNTATCGACCTGCAACGGCTGATCCAGCCACAGACGCCAGCCGGTGATATTGCCGGCCGGGTAGCGCAGCAGACGCGAGGCATCCTGAATGTTCATCAGCATCTGATAGCCGTCCACTTCGCTGTTCGCCGCGAAGGTACCGATGATGGTGAACAGACGCTGGCTCGGCAGGCGCCCCATCGGGGTGAACTGGCTGGCGGAGGGCACCATCACGCGGATTTGCTCGCCGCGCTTCACGCCCAGTTGACCGGCAAGCTGCTCGCCGAGAATGACGTTGTATTTGCCCGGTTCGAGATCGGTTTGTTTGACATTCACCAGATACGGCGTCAGCGGATCGTTTTGCGCAGGATCGATGCCCAGCATCACGCCCACCGCGACGCTACGCGCGCTTTGCAGTACCACATCACCGGTGGATAGCGGCGCGATACGGTTCACGCCCTGTAATTTGAGGGAGTCTGGCAGCAGCGTTTGCGGGTTAATGGAGCCCTGTTTCGCGCCAAGAATAGCCTGCGGCATCAGCCCCAGAATGTTGTTTTGCAACTCGCGTTCAAAGCCGTTCATCACCGACAGCACGGTCACCAGCGCCATTACGCCAAGCGTAATGCCGATCGTCGACAGCCAGGAGACGAAGCGACCGAAGCGGTCCGCTGCACGCCCGCGCATATAGCGAAGGCCGATAAATAGTGCGACAGGTTGGTACATGTAATCCGTCTGGTTACTGATAGCAGATGCACGAGTATATAAGCGAAAGCGCGGAGCGTAAATCTGAGAAGTCAGATCCGACAAGCCTGATCCTAATCCGAAAATGAACCAAATACAGACTGTTACTCATTACTCACTGCGCTGGGCCGGGCACGATCGTCAGTTCGTTAATGGCTAAGAAAGGCATTGAGCGCAATGAAACAAAAAGCGTTATGGATCAATCAAATCAAGGGATTATGCATCTGTCTGGTGGTGGTGTATCACTCGGTGATCACCTTTTATCCCCACCTGAGCGGCTTCCAGCATCCCTGGTCAGAAACGCTGGCGAAATGTTGGGTTTATTTTAATTTATATCTGGCACCGTTCCGAATGCCGGTATTCTTCTTTATTTCGGGTTTTCTGATCCGTCGTTATATCGATGATGTCAGTTGGCGCGGCGGGTTTAAGAAGCGTATCTGGTCGATTTTCTATGTGCTGATGCTGTGGGGCATTCTGCAATGGCTGGCGCTGAGCGAAATCAACCTCTGGCTGGCGCCGGAACGCGATCTGAGCGGGGCCAGTAATGCGGCCTACGCCGGTAATACCAGCGAGTTTCTGCACGGCATGCTGACCGCCAGCACCAGTTTGTGGTACCTCTACGCGCTGGTGGTCTATTTCATCTTCTGCAAGCTGACCCACCGTATCAAAGCGCCGGTGCTGGTGGCGCTGGCGCTACTCAGCATCGCCATCAATTTCCTGCCCACGCCGTGGTGGGGCATGAACAGCGTGCTGCGTAACGTGATTTACTATGCGCTGGGCGCCTGGTACGGCGCGACGTTGATGGAATGGATGCAGCGCTTCGACCTGCGTCGTTACTGGCTGCCGCTGGGGCTGGCGGCGGTTTTCGCGGTGGTGACCTGGTTCGCGCGCACGCCGCTGTTCCTGTCGCTGCTGTCGATTTTCATCATTATGAAACTGTTCTACGCTGTCGGGCGCCGCATCGAACCTCAGGAAGACGGGTTGCTGAATGTGATGGGGTCAAACACCATCGCCATCTACACCACGCACCGCATTCTGGTGGAGATATTCAGCCTTGAGGCGCTGCATTATCTGACCGTGTCGAACGACTCCGCCGCGCTGGAACTGGGGCTGATCCTGGTCTATCCGTTGCTGGCACTGGGACTGTGTGTGCTGACCGGGCTTGCCGCGCGCCGCATCTCCCGCGCTGTACCTGGCGATGTGCTTTTCACAGCCCCCACACGAACGTTTGCTAATGTGTGACGATCGGGGATAATAATCAGCATTGAATTTCAGCGATTTGCCCCCATACTTCGGGGCAAGTCCTTAAGAGATATTGATGTCATTTATGCCTGAAAAACAACGATACGCCCTGCCCGCGAAAGCAGGCGAGCAGCGTCTGCTGGGCGAGCTTACCGGCGCCGCCTGTGCGACAGAAGTTGCCGAAATCATTGAACGTCATCGCGGTCCCGTGGTGTTGATTGCGCCGGATATGCAGAACGCGCTGCGGTTGCAGGATGAAGTCAGGCAGTTTACCGATCAACTGGTGATGAACCTTGCAGACTGGGAAACGCTCCCCTACGACAGCTTTTCCCCGCATCAGGAAATCATCTCTTCCCGTCTCTCCACGTTATATCAACTGCCGACCATGCAACGCGGCGTGCTTATCGTCGCCCTGAGTACGCTGATGCAGCGCGTGTGCCCGCACAATTTTCTTCACGGCCATGCGCTGGTGATGAAAAAAGGGCAGCGGCTTTCCCGCGATGCCTTGCGTGCGCAGCTTGACAGCGCCGGTTACCGGCATGTCGATCAGGTGATGGAGCACGGCGAATACGCCACCCGTGGCGCGCTGCTGGATCTCTACCCGATGGGCAGCGAGCAGCCGTATCGTCTTGATTTTTTTGATGATGAAATCGACAGCCTGCGCCTGTTCGACGTGGACTCGCAGCGTACGCTGGAAGAGGTTGAGGCAATTAACTTACTGCCTGCGCATGAATTTCCGACGGACAAAGCGGCTATTGAACTGTTCCGCAGCCAGTGGCGCGACAAATTCGACGTCAAACGCGACGCCGAACATATNCTGGCAGCCGCTGTTTTTTAGCGAGCCATTGCCGACGTTGTTCAGTTATTTCCCGGCGAATACGCTGCTGGTCAACACCGGCGATCTCGAATCCAGCGCTGACCGTTTTCAGAAAGAGGCGCAGGCGCGTTTTGAAAACCGCGGCGTCGACCCGATGCGTCCGTTGCTGCCGCCCGAGCAAATCTGGCTGCGCACCGATGCCCTGTTCAGCGAGCTGAAAAACTGGCCGCGCGTGCAGTTGAGAAAAGAGCATCTGGCGGAGAAAGCCGCGCATCAGAATCTGGGCTACCAGACGCTACCGGATCTCGCCGTTCAGGCGCAGCAGAAGTCGCCGCTGGATAACCTGCGTAAATTCCTTGAAGCCTTCACTGGCCCGGTGATTTTCTCCGTGGAAAGTGAGGGTCGCCGTGAAGCGCTGGGCGAACTGCTGGCGCGCATTAAGCTGGCGCCCAAACGCCTTCTTCGTCTTGAAGAAGCCACCGCCAACGGGCGTTACCTGATGCTCGGCGCGGCGGAACATGGTTACATCGATACCCTGCGCAACCGGGCGCTGATCTGCGAAAGCGACCTGCTCGGCGAGCGCGTGGCGCAGCGTCGTCAGGACAGCCGCCGGACCATCAACCCGGATACCCTTATTCGCAACCTGGCGGAGCTGCATCCGGGTCAACCGGTGGTCCATCTGGAACACGGCGTCGGGCGCTACGCCGGGCTCACCACGCTCGAAGCGGGTGGTATCAAGGGCGAATACCTGATGCTGACCTACGCGGGCGATGCAAAACTGTACGTCCCGGTGTCATCGCTGCATTTGATCAGCCGTTATGCAGGCGGTGCGGAAGATAACGCGCCGCTGCACAAACTGGGTGGCGATGCCTGGGCGCGTGCGCGGCAAAAAGCGGCAGAGAAAGTACGCGACGTCGCCGCCGAGTTGCTGGATATCTACGCCCAGCGCGCCGCGAAATCCGGTTTTGCCTTCAAACACGACCGCGAGCAGTATCAGCTGTTTTGCGACAGTTTCCCCTTCGAAACCACGCCAGATCAGGCGCAGGCGATTAACGCGGTGCTCAGCGACATGTGCCAGCCGCTGGCGATGGATCGTCTGGTATGCGGCGACGTGGGTTTTGGTAAAACCGAAGTGGCGATGCGCGCTGCCTTTCTGGCCGTTGAAAACAACAAACAGGTCTCCGTGCTGGTGCCGACCACCCTGCTCGCTCAGCAGCACTTCGACAACTTCCGCGACCGTTTTGCCAACTGGCCGGTACGCATCGAAATGCTCTCCCGTTTCCGCAGCGCCAAAGAGCAGGCACAGATTCTGGAGCAGGCCGCCGAGGGCAAAATCGATATTCTGATTGGTACCCACAAGCTGTTGCAGAGCGATGTGAAATGGAAAGATCTCGGTTTGTTGATCGTCGATGAAGAACACCGCTTCGGGGTGCGACATAAAGAGCGTATCAAGGCGATGCGCGCGGATGTCGACATCCTGACGCTGACCGCAACGCCAATTCCGCGCACGCTGAATATGGCGATGAGCGGAATGCGCGATCTGTCGATAATCGCCACCCCACCGGCACGCCGTCTGGCGGTGAAAACCTTTGTGCGCGAGTACGACAACCTGGTGGTGCGCGAAGCGATTCTGCGTGAAGTGTTACGTGGCGGCCAGGTGTATTACCTGTACAACGACGTGGAAAACATCCAGAAAGCGGCGGACCGACTGGCGGAACTGGTGCCGGAAGCGCGCATCGCTATTGGTCACGGGCAGATGCGAGAGCGCGAGCTTGAGCGGGTGATGAACGATTTCCACCACCAGCGTTTTAACGTGCTGGTCTGCACCACCATCATCGAAACCGGGATCGACATCCCGACGGCGAACACCATTGTCATCGAACGTGCGGACCACTTCGGGCTGGCGCAGTTGCACCAGTTACGCGGTCGCGTCGGGCGTTCACACCATCAGGCGTACGCCTGGCTGCTGACGCCGCATCCGAAAGCGATGACCACCGATGCGCAAAAACGTCTCGAAGCGATTGCCTCACTGGAAGATCTGGGCGCGGGCTTTGCGCTGGCAACCCACGATCTGGAGATCCGTGGCGCCGGGGAACTGCTTGGCGAAGATCAGAGCGGGCAGATGGAAACCATCGGCTTCTCGTTGTATATGGAACTGCTGGAAAACGCGGTTGATGCGCTGAAAGCGGGTCGCGAGCCCTCGCTGGAAGATCTCACCAGTCAGCAAACGGAAGTGGAGTTACGGATGCCGTCGCTGCTGCCGGACGATTTCATTCCGGACGTGAATACCCGTCTCTCCTTCTACAAACGCATTGCCAGCGCGAAAAATGAAAGCGCGCTGGAAGAGCTGAAAGTGGAGCTGATTGACCGCTTTGGTCTGCTGCCAGACCCGGCGCGTAATCTGCTGGATATCGCCCGTTTACGCCAGCAGGCGCAAAAACTGGGCATTCGTAAGCTGGAAGGCAATGACAAAGGCGGTGTGATTGAGTTTAACGAGAAAAATCACGTTAATCCGGCGTGGCTGATTGGCCTGTTGCAAAAACAGCCGCAGCATTTTCGCCTCGACGGCCCGACGCGCCTCAAGTTTATGCAGGATCTCAGCGAGCGTAAAACCCGTATGGACTGGATGCGCCAGTTTATGCAGCAGCTTGAAGAGAACGCGGTCGCCTGACCGGTGGTGTCGCCGGGTGGCGCTGACTGCCCGGTACGCAAGACGTTAATTTACAAACTCTTTGCAATCCATCGAAACATTTTCTCATCATCTGAATCCATAATAGAGGTTTCGCTGTTCCGCAGCTGACAATCACCAGGATGGATGTTCAGTGATGATTAAACATGTCGCGTTTTTCCGCTGGCTGCCGCTGTTGATGGCAGCCTCGTTGTTATCTCTCGCCCTTCCCGCTCATGCCAACACCTGGCCGTTGCCGCCTGAAGGCAGCCGCGTGGTGGGTGAAAACCGCTTCCACGTTGTCGAAGATAACGGCGGCTCGCTGGAAGCGATTGCCAAAAAATACAATGTCGGTTTTCTCGCACTGTTGCAGGCCAACCCGGGGGTGGATCCTTACGTGCCCCGCGCCGGCAGCGTGCTGACGATCCCGTTGCAGACTCTGCTACCGGATGCGCCTCGGGTGGGCATCGTTATCAACCTGGCGGAATTGCGCCTTTATTATTATCCACCGGGTAAAAACGTGGTGACTGTCTATCCGATTGGCATTGGTCAGCTTGGAGGAGACACGTTGACGCCGACTATGGTCACAACGGTGTCAGACAAGCGTGCAAACCCGACGTGGACGCCTACCGCGAATATTCGCGCACGTTATAAAGCACAGGGGATTAATTTGCCTGCGGTGGNNTCTTGCCGCCTACGGCGGTGTGTATCTCTTGCACGGCACCAACGCCGATTTCGGCATCGGCATGCGGGTTAGTTCAGGCTGTATTCGCCTGCGCGACGGCGACATCGAAACGTTGTTCAGGGTGATCCAGCCGGGTACGAAGGTGAATATCATCAATACGCCGATCAAAACCTCAGTAGAGCCTGGCGGTATGCGTCTGGTTGAAGTACACCAGCCGCTGTCGAAGCATATTGATGACGATCCGCAGACGCTGCCGATTGTCCTCAATGCCGCGATGCAGACATTTAAGGATGCGCCGCAGACAGACGCTGAAATCATGACGCAGGTAATGGAAGTGCGTTCAGGAATGCCGGTAGATGTGAGCCGTCACACTGACACTGCCCCACAAACCCTGTAACTTATCTCGCGGCAAGAAAAAAGCCCTGCTTCTTCTGAAGCAGGGCTTTTTCGTGGCAGTGGCATCAGAGGTTAATGATGCTTATTTGTAGATGACGGCAGTCCCGTGGAGGGTGTTAGGACCAGTCACAGAGGTAATACGGAAAGATTTAGCGCCCATGGCGTCAGCTTTCTGTGCCAGCTCATCTTCCAGCGAACCCAGGTTAGTGCCTGCGGTAGCGGAGATGGTGCCGACTTTGTGCTGATCGACCGGAGTGGATTGCACTTCAACAGCCGCGAAACTGGCAAATGACAGTGAGCTCAGAACAGCAGCAGCGATAAGGGTGTTAACGTTTTTCATGATTAATGACCTGTGCAGATGAATTAGGATGGTCGCAAGCATTAGCTTAACGATCGATACAAAAATCATAATGTGATCTGCATCACACGTCAACTTTATTTTATAACGATCATTAAAATAATTTAAAAATCCATATTTTTCATATCGATAGGATTTTTTTATTTTTGTGTCGTCGCTACTGTTCGTCCATAAGAAATAATTTATAATAGGCACGTAATTAATACTGACTAAGGTACACCGGCACCATGACAACTGACGTTCCGAGTTGCACAAAAAAAAGCCGTGGCCGACCGAAAGTGTTCGACAGGGATGTGGCGCTTGATAAGGCCATGACACTCTTCTGGCAGCACGGCTATGAAGCCACCTCGCTGGCAGATTTAGTAGAAGCAACGGGCGCGAAAGCCCCTACCCTCTACGCTGAATTCGTTAATAAAGAAGGGCTGTTTCGTGCTGTCCTCGACCGCTATGTGGCGCGTTTTGCCGCAAAGCATGAAGCGCAACTCTTTTGCGAAGAAAAGCCCGTAGAACAGGCCTTGCGTGACTATTTCACCGCCGTCGCTGCCTGCTTTACCAGCAACGAAACCCCGGCGGGCTGCTTCCTGATCAGCACCTCGGCGACGCTCGCGGCATCTTCTAAAGAGATTGCGAAAACCATTAAATCCCGCCATGCCATGCAGGAACAGACGCTGCGTCAGTTTCTTGCCCAGCGACAGCAGCGCGGCGAAATTCCACAGGGAAAAGATATCAACGCCCTGGCGCAGTTTCTGAGCTGCATTTTGCAGGGGATGTCGATCAGCGCCCGTGATGGCGCCAGCTTTGAATCGCTGATGCAGATCGCGAACACCACGCTGCGTCTGTGGCCGCAGATCCTCACCGCCTGACGCAAAAAAAGCCCCTCAGCCTGAGCGAATGAGGGGCCAATATACCGGGAACTGCTTTTTTTACGCTTTGTTATTCAGAATCAGCTGACCGTTATTATCCAGTGGGATCTGTGTGCCAGGATCTTTGTCCATACGGATTTTCCCCTGCTGGTCACCAATCTTGTAGGTCACGTCATAGCCGAGCATTTTTTCCGATTTGTCATACACCGTTTTACAGCGCTGTTGCGTGGTGGTGTAAGTGTCGTTGTCCTGCATCGCCCCCTGCACCTGGTTACCGGCGTAACCGCCGCCCAGCGCACCGACGACCGTAGCGACATCGCGCCCGCGACCGCCACCGAACTGGTGACCAATCACCCCACCTGCCACCGCGCCGAGTACTGAACCGGCAATACGGTTTTCATCCTGCACCGGACGTCGATGGGTGACGGCGACGTTGCGGCATTCCTGACGCGGTGTTTTGACCGTTTCTTTAATTACTGCCGCCACGCCCAGCGCGGCAGCCACGCCAATCCCTATACCCGCTAACATTGATTTATTCACGGGAGTTCCTCCTTTGTTGCTGTTAGTAACAATTTTGCAACTGTAAAGGGGGTTAAGCAAATCGGAAAGTGGATGAAAAGTGCGTGATCGTCGGGCAAATCGCAGTGATTCAGAGTACTCTTAAGCGATAACGGCGATATGCCGAAGGATATGCTGAAAAGCGCCGGCCCGGCAGCCAGTCCGGGGCGGCGATATACTACGCAGGATTAATGCAGTTTCAGGCGCGGACGAATGACGCGGTTAATGCTCCCCACCAGCATCATCAACCCGGTTTTGAAGTACCCGTGCAGCGCAATCTGGTGCATACGGTACAGCGAGATATAGACCATACGCGCAATACGCCCTTCCACCATCATCGAGCCGCGCATCAGGTTGCCCATCAGACTGCCGACTGTCGAGTAGTTCGACAGTGACACCAGCGAACCGTGATCTTTATAAACATACGGTTTAAGGGTTTTGCCTTTCATCTGCGCGAGAATATTGTTCAGGGCGCAGGAGGCCATCTGGTGTGCCGCCTGCGCGCGCGGCGGCACAAATCCGCCTTCCGGGCGGGCGCAGGAAGCGCAGTCACCAATCGCATAGATGTTCGCGTCGCGGGTGGTCTGCAGCGTCGGTTCCACCACCAGCTGATTGATACGATTGGTTTCCAGGCCGCCAATCTCTTTCATAAAGTCCGGCGCTTTGATACCGGCCGCCCAGACCATCAGATCGGCTTTAATATACTCGCCTTCTTTGGTATGCAGACCGCCTTCGTCGGCGCTGGTGACCATAGTTTGCGTCAGCACGCGCACACCCAGTTTGGTCAGTTCGCTATGTGCAGCGCCGGAAATACGCGGTGGTAATGCAGGCAGGATACGTTCGCCCGCTTCCACCAGCGTGACGTTCAGCGCTTCGTTGGTCAGCCCTTTATAACCGTAGCTGTGCAGTTGTTTCACCGCGTTATGCAGTTCTGCCGAGAGTTCAACACCGGTCGCCCCACCACCGACAATCGCGATATTAACCTTGCCGTTCGCGCCCAGATGGCTGGAATACTTGAGGAACAGATTGAGCATTTCCTGATGGAAACGGCGCGCCTGGTGCGGGTTGTCGAGGAAAATGCAGTGATCTTTCACGCCCGGCGTGTTGAAGTCATTGGAGGTACTGCCCAGCGCCATCACCAGCGTGTCATACGCCAGCTTGCGCTCCGGCACCAGCAGGTCGCCCTTGCTGTCGCGGATTTCGTCCAGCGTAATGGTTTTGTTCTCGCGATTGATATCGACCACTGAACCCAGCTGGAACTGGAAATGGTGGTTACGCGCGTGCGCCAGATAGCTCAGGGCATCAACGCCCTCATCCAGAGAACCGGTCGCCACTTCATGCAGCAGCGGTTTCCACAAATGGCTGTGATTGCGATCCACCAGCGTAATTTTCGCTTTTTTACCACGGCCCAGCTTTCTCCCTAACTGAGTAGCCAGCTCCAGACCGCCAGCACCGCCGCCCACAATCACTATTTTTTTCAATGGCGTAGTCAACGTGACCCCCTAAAATTATTAACCAATTGTTAATTAAAAGTTATTTAAATAGCCTTTAATTAACAACAGGTTACCTGCGCGAAACCATTCAGCAGCACTGAGAATACCATGAACGGTGCATTGGTCATACCAAAATTGATATGCATCAAGTTTTACTGCTGCAATGATCAGCAAGTTTAGCTGGTGAGGGAGCATTCTGAGGCCCGGCAGGCAGGACGCCCGCCGGGTTTGAAAGGGGTTAACCTAAGGTTTTAAAGGCTTTGATGCGCTGCAAATGCGGGGAGATATTTTTGAATTTATGCGTCTGCACGTCGTCCCAGATAATTTCATAGTAGTGATGCAGTACCTCCGCCGAACGCTGGCTGTTCAGCGCCTCATCCTGACGCGAGAGGATCACCAGGCAACGGTCGCGGTTCTTTTCACGGAAATTGCTCACGCATTTGGTGGCGATATCAACGTACTCTTCGGGACGGTCAATCTTCCCTTCCATGTTTTCATTCGGATAGAGATTCGGGTTGAATATCACCTGACGCACGTCGCACAGAAAACCGATGCGCTCCGCCCAGTAGCCGCCCAGCCCGACGCCACAAATAAGCGGGCGTTCGTCAACGTTAAGCTGGAGCATCTTGTCGACTTCCTTCAACAGATGCTGCATATCGTGTTTTGGATGGAGCGTGCTGTAGCTTATCAATCGCACATCCGGATCGATAAATTGCAGCTGCAACACCTTTTCGTGGTTACCCGGACTGTTCGAGTCAAAACCGTGTAAATAAATAATCATCACATCCTCACAACACTTCCGATCCCGATGCGGGAGAATTAACGATCCGCTTTATGCTCTTGCCAGCGTTCATGCAGCTGTTCCAGCTGTGCGCTGACCGTCTTCCAGCGAGAGGAATCCATCAACGTCTCACGTGTCAATGAACCCTGATGATACAATTTCGTAACACGCTCTGCTTTGATCGGCGACAGATTATCCAGCACACTGACGGCACCCTTACGATTATTGCAGACCAGGATCATATCGCAACCAGCGTCCAGCGATGCCTGCCCACGCTCCGCGTAACTGCCCATGATCGCGGCCCCTTCCATCGACAGATCGTCAGAGAAAATAACCCCCTCAAAGCCCAGTTCACCGCGAAGCACGGTTTTCAGCCAGTGTGCTGAGCCGCTGGCCGGGCGCGGATCAACGTCACTGTAGATGACATGCGCTGGCATGATGGCATCGAGACGTTGCTCGTCGATGAGTGTGCGGAATACCGACATGTCTTTGGCGATAATTTCGGCCTGTGGACGCGGATCTCTCGGCGTCTCTTTATGGGAGTCGGCGGTGACGGCACCGTGACCAGGGAAATGTTTGCCGGTGGTTTTCATGCCTGCGCTGTGCATGCCGTCGATGACGTGACGCGCCATGGCTAACGCTTTGGCTGGATCTTCATGATATGAACGCTCGCCAATCGCCGCGCTGATATGTCCGACGTCCAGCACCGGCGCGAAGCTGATGTCGATATCCATGGCGATCATTTCGCTGGCCATCAGCCACCCGGCATCCTGCGCCAGTTTGCCGCCCTCTTCCATCCCCAGCAGCGCCGCAAAAGACTGCGCCGCGGGCAGACGGGTGAATCCGTCGCGAAAACGCTGAACGCGCCCGCCTTCCTGATCCACGGCGACCACCAGATGATTGTGCGATGCGGCGCGGATCTGGCGTACCAGCTCGCGCAATTGCGCGGGATCGTGATAGTTGCGGGTAAAAATAATTAACCCGCCAACCAGCGGATGGGCCAGGATTTCGCGTTCTTCCGCATCCAGCTCAAACCCTTCGACATCCAACATTACTGGACCCACAAAGACCTCTCTTATCCATTCGTCTTAAGCTGGCGCCATGTGTCATCGGCCAGCGTGATAAATTGTTNTCTGCGCCCAGCGATGTTCAAACCAGCCGGCCTTGAGCATTAACAGCCACGGCAGCCAGCGCTGAACCTGTCGCCACAGGCGCTGTGGCTCTATTTTTGCCAGCGCGGCGTAATCCTCAACCAGCTGGCGATGTTCCGCTTCACTGCTGACCCAGACGGCCGCCAGTTCCAGCGCAACATCGCCATCTCCGGCATATTCCCAGTCGATCAGTCGCAGCCCCGCCGCCGTATGGACGATATTACCGGCATGGATATCCATGTGCAGCGGCGCCAGGCGCAGCGGAACGGGTTCACCAGCTTTACGTAAGCGGTGCAACTGACGCAGCCAGAACGGCGTACGGCGTGCGGGCGCACTGTGCTGCCAGTAATTTTGCAGCAACGGCAACAGCAGCACCCGCCAGCCAAACCGGGGCTGTTGATGCAAATAATACAGCATTGCCGCCAGTTGACGATGGTCGGGCAGCGCGCTTTTTATCTCACCTGCGACATAGTCCACCGCCATCCAGCCTCGTGTGTAAACACGCGGGCGCGGCGCGAGATCCCGTGGAAGCTGCGACAGCGCATGATACTGGCGAAGAAAATGGTATTCGGCGTCCTGGGGCGTGTGATGCTGGCGCAGCACCAACCGCTGNNGGAAAGGCTGATAGTCGGGGAAAAAGCGCGACAGCACCTCGTCACGCGTCAGTTTACTGTTGCTGCACTGCACCTTTACCTGACCAGATAATCTCGCCAGTCTGCACCAGCATCAGTTGCATTTGCAGCGTCGGTGCATTGACGTTGCCGGTGGCGTTGGAGTACAGCACATACTGTGCGCCAACAGTGCGGGCGATGCCCATCGCTTTACTGCGGGAGCCGAGGCTGTCCTGCGGCGACAGGCCGAGCTGCTGTTTGGCGACCGCCAGTTGCTGCACGGACACCAGGGTGAATTTACCGTTACCGCTCAGCGCATTATGCAGCGCGGTGGTGGCTTCGCTGGCGTTCAGCGAACCGTTGGTGCGGTTATTGACACTGTCGACCAGCAGAATGCTGCCCGCGTTTACACCTTCCGACTGCAGCATTTTGCCGACCATCGGTTGTACTGCGCCGTTCCAGTCGTAATGACGAACGCGTGGCGTCGGCTGTGCGGTCTGGTCCGGTTGTTCAATCGGGCCTGGCTGCTGCGGAATGGTCGGCACTGAAGGTACGGTTGGCACCGGCTGTTGCGGCTCAGGTTGCTGCGGCACCGGTTTGACCTGATCCACCGGCGCGGGCTCTTCGCGTTGCCCCACACACCCTGACAGGACGATCGCCAGCGCCGTCATTAATGCATAGCGACTCAATTTTGACATCACGATTTACCCCTTAAAGATAAAGATAAAGGCGGACTTTATGCGCCCCAAGATTTTTAGCGCTGCCATAGAGCGTAACGGAGGCATTACCCGGCACCGTCACGCTGCGCGGCGCTTCGAGGGGATGCATTTCCAGCCCTCTGGCGTCATACCAGTAAAAACGATAGTGGAGCGTCACCGGTTCGCGGCGCTCGTTGAAGAGAACGGAAGAGGCGGTCGCCTGAATTTCTGACGTCGTCAGCTCCGGCTTTTCCGCGCTGATCCCGGCGACCAGCACGTTCGACTCCATCACCAGCGTCTGCTGGTCGCCTACCGGGATCTCCGGGTGCGAACCACAACCCGCCAGCGTCAACAGCGCCAGGATCAGGGTGAAACGCCCTGTCTTCATGTTCACCTTCATTTTCTCGACAGCATCGGCCCCAGCGGACGGCCGCCGAGCAGGTGCATATGAATATGATAGACTTCCTGCCCGCCGTGACGGTTGCAGTTCACAATCAGTCGATAGCCGTCTTCCGCAATTCCTTCCTGTTCAGCGATTTTAGCCGCGACAGTCATCATGCGCCCCAGCGCCAGTTCGTGCTCGGTGGTGACGTGGTTGACGGTCGGGATCAGGATATTGGGAACAATCAGAACGTGGGTTGGCGCCTGCGGGGAGATATCACGAAATGCGGTGACAAGATCGTCCTGATAAACGATATCCGAGGGGATCTCGCGACGAATGATTTTGCTAAAAATCGTTTCTTCTGCCATGGCCTGTTCCTTTTTAATTATTCACCGTGCGGTAATCTGACAAACAGAATAGAACCTTGAGTATGAGCGACTTACTCCCTGTCTTTCAACCTGAAACCGTGATTTCTTCTCCCTTTAGCCTTTAGCTGCTGTTGGAATAACCACTCTCCTGCGCCTTTCCCCTGTCAGAACGTAAAACAAAGTTTCGTTGATATTGTTTACATCTGTTTACAGTGGTAATTCGAATGCGTATATTTCTCATTTGCATTTGTATGCAAAAAATGCACAACCGCGTCTCACTATAACGCTCATCTCGCCATGACGAGGTGAACAGCAAAAAACAACAATTATTTTAAAGGGTTTATCATGACTTCCATCCACCACACCAGGGATGAGCGGCGCTCCCCTGTCACCACGCCAGCGATGCTGGCGGTTTGTATTGCAGCAGCACTTTTTCCCAATACCCTGCGTGCCGCCAACGAGGCTCAGGAAGAGAACATCGTCGTTGAAGGCACCGCGGACAACATTACCGACAGCCAGGATCAGGATTACAGCGTTAAAACCACAACCACCGGCACCAAATTGTTGCTGGTTCCGCGTGATATTCCACAATCGGTCAGCGTGATCAGCCAGCAGCGTATGGCGGATCAGGAACTGAACACCATCGGTCAGGTGCTGGATAACACCACCGGGGTGAGCGCGTCCCGTATTGATACCAGCCGTACTAATTTCTATTCCCGTGGTTTCTTTATCAGCAACTTCGCTTACGAAGATATGCCGACATTCCTTGATAATCGCTGGAACTTTGGCGATACCGCGGGCGATACGGCGATTTACGATAAAATCGAAGTGGTGCGCGGCGCAGCGGGTCTGATGAGCGGCACAGGTAACCCGTCCGCCTATGTCAACATGGTGCGTAAACATGCCGACAGCAAAGCATTCAAAGGCTCAGCCTCGGCGACGTATGGCAGTTGGGATAAACAGCGTTACGTGCTGGATCTGCAGGCACCACTGACTGAATCCGGTGACGTTCGCGGACGCGTGATCACCGGCTATCAGGACAACGATTCCTGGGTCGAGCGCAACCACAACCGTAAAAAATTCATTTACGGCGTAGTGGATGCCGATGTCACCGACTCCACAACCCTTTCCGTCGGCTACGACTATCAGGAAAGTGAAGAAGACAGCCCGACCTGGGGCGGTTTTCCGTCGATGTTCAGTGACGGCAGCAAGACCCATTTCCGTCGTGGCTTTAATACCGCCGCCGACTGGACTTACTCGAACAAAGACTCCACGAAGATCTTTGCCAACCTGACCCAGCGTTTTGATAATGGTTGGGAGGCGAAGATCAACACTATGCATGCGGAAACCAACTTCGACAGCAAGCTGATGTACATCGATGGTTACCCGGATAAAGCCACCGGCCTGTACGATGCCTCGCTGTTCCAGGGTGCCTGGGGCGGCTGGAACCGTGGCGAACGTAAGCAGGACGCCGTGGATGCGTTCGTGCGCGGCGGTTACGATCTGCTGGGCCGTCAGCATGAGCTGATGCTGGGCGGCAGCTACAGCCGTCAACGCAACAACTATGACAACTCTTTTCCGGTTAACAGCAACTACGGCCTGATGGATGTGGGCAGCATTTACGATTACAACGGCAAGCTGGCGGATCCGACCTGGTCTGATTTTGCCCTTTACCAGCGTGACGTGATTCGCCAGAAATCCCTCTATGCCGCCACTCGCCTTTCGCTTGCCGATCCGCTGCATTTGATCCTCGGTGCTCGTTATACCGAGTGGAGCGCAAAATATAACCTCGAACGTAAACCTGACGAGATTCGTACGTCGAAGTTCGATGACGTCACCCCGTATGCCGGCCTGATTTACGACATCGACGATACCTGGTCCGTCTATACCAGCTACACCTCTATCTTCCAGCCATCTGGCCAGCGTGACGTGAACAGCAACTTTATCGATCCGACGACCGGTAAAAGCTATGAAGCGGGCGTGAAAGGCGACTGGTTTAATACCCGTCTGACTGCGTCGCTATCCGTGTTCCGCATCGAACAGGACAACGTCGCCGTTTCAACAGGAACGACGATTCCGGGTTCCGGCGGACAGACCGCCTATAAATCGGTTGATGGCACTGTGAGTAAAGGGATTGAGTTTGAACTGAACGGCGCGTTGACCGACAACTGGCAGCTAACCTTTGGCGGAAGCCGTTACATTGCGGAAGATGAAGACGGTAACGCCGTGAATCCAGGTCAGCCGCGCACCTCGCTGAAACTGTTCACCCGCTACCAGCTACCGATGCTGCCTGAGCTGACCGTCGGTGGCGGCGCGCGCTGGCAAAACAAAACCTGGCAGGATATCGATAACGGTCCGAACGGCGTTAAGCAGATTACCCAGGACGGCTACACTGTGGTCGATCTCTTTACCCGCTACCAGGTGACCAAAAACTTCGCTGTACAGGGCAACCTGAATAATGTGTTTGACGAAGAATATTACGATTATCTGGGCACCTATGGCGTCTATGGCGCGCCACGCAACTTCTCTGTCAGCGCCAGCTACAGTTTCTAAAAAAGAGTCGGGTGGCGCTGCGCTTACCCGACCTACTATCCAGANCCGCCCGCCACCGGGCAAAAAATAAAAAAGGCAGCCATTTGGCTGCCTTAGTTCTCCCCACTATCTTTTTTAGTTGTTGCGGATGTAATCATCCATCTCGGTTTTCAGGTTATCGGATTTTGTACCGAAAATCGCCTGAACGCCGGAACCTGCAACAACCACACCCGCGGCGCCCAGTTTCTTCAGGCCAGCCTGATCCACTTTCGCCACATCCGCTACGCTGACGCGCAGACGGGTGATACAGGCATCGAGGTTAGTGATGTTGGCTTTACCACCAAAGGCTTCGACCAGAGCCGGAGCCATTTCGCTGGAAACGCTGGCTTTCGCATCGTCAGTCGCCTCTTCACGGCCCGGGGTTTTCAGGTCCAGTGCTTTAATCAGCACGCGGAAGATGGTGTAGTAAATGATGGCATAGCAGATACCAACAATCGGGAACAGCCACAGCTTGCTGCTGTTACCAGACAGGACGATGAAGTCGATCAGACCGTGCGAGAACGAGGTACCGTCACGCATACCCAGCAGGATAGCAATCGGGAATGCCAGGCCAGCCAGAATCGCGTGGATCACGTACAGGATCGGCGCAACGAACATGAAGGAGAACTCGATCGGCTCGGTGATACCGGTCAGGAACGAGGTCAGCGCCGCGGAGATCATGATACCGCCCACTTTCGCGCGGTTTTCTGGTTTCGCAGAGTGCCAGATGGCGATTGCCGCTGCCGGCAGACCGTACATCTTGAACAGGAAGCCGCCAGACAGTTTGCCCGCCGTCGGGTCACCTGCCATGTAGCGAGGAATATCACCGTGGAACACCTGACCGGCAGCGTTGGTGTATTCACCGATTTGCATCTGGAAAGGAACGTTCCAGATGTGGTGCAGACCGAACGGTACCAGGCAACGCTCAACGAAACCGTAGATGCCGAAGGCCACAACCGGGTTCTGATAAGCCGCCCACTGGGAGAAAGTCTGGATAGCGGTACCAATCGGTGGCCAGATAAAGGACAGGATCACACCGGTGAAAATCGCCGCCAGGCCGGAAATAATCGGCACGAAACGCTTGCCCGCAAAGAAGCCCAGATATTCTGGCAGCTTGATGCGATAGAAGCGGTTAAACATATAAGCTGCGATGGCACCCGAAATGATACCACCGAGTACGCCGGTATCCGCGAGGTGTTTAGCAGCAATCTCTTCCGCAGGTAAATGCAGAACCAGCGGCGCGACAACCGCCATGGTTTTCACCATGATGCCGTAAGCCACGACGGCAGCCAGTGCGGACACGCCATCGTTATTGGTGAAACCTAGCGCAACACCGATAGCGAAGATCAGCGGCATGTTGGCAAAAACAGAACCGCCCGCTTCTGCCATCACGTGGGAAACGACGGCTGGCAGCCAGCTGAAGTTTGCAGAACCGACGCCCAGCAGGATACCTGCGATAGGCAGTACGGATACTGGCAGCATCAGCGATTTACCGACCTTCTGCAGGTTAGCAAATGCATTCTTAAACATAATTGAGAGTGCTCCTGAGTATTTGGCTTTTTTACGCTTTCACGCATTGGCACGGGGGGAGATCCGCGCCGTGGACAGGACATCTAAGCGCCCTTTATTTATTACACAGAGTAAAATAAATCAGTCCGATGTTGTTTGACGGCTATCACGTTTCGGTTAGCGCCAGCCAAAAAACTTGCGTTTCTTTACATAAACGATGTCAGGATGTTTCAAATAACCCGTTCACCGCCCATTTTATGGCGGTGAACTTTACTCGTTTTGCTTATTAATTACGAGCTTTAAAATAAGCAGGAAATCAGGCGTCCTGCAGGCGGGAGGGGTCGATATGGAACAAACGCGCGAAGTTTTCGGTGGTCTGTTGCGCCAGTTGTTCAACCGCCACCCCTTTCAACACCGCCATGTATTCCGCAACGTCACGCACCAGCGCTGGCTGGTTCTCTTTTCCGCGATGCGGGACCGGCGCCAGGTACGGGGAATCGGTCTCCACCAGCAGTCGGTCCAGCGGCACGTAGCGCGCGGCATCCCGCAGTTGTTCGGCATTACGGAAAGTCACGATGCCGGAAAAGGAGATGTAAAACCCAAGATCCAGCAACTTACCCGCGGTTTCTCTGTCTTCTGTGAAACAGTGTAGTACGCCGCCGCAATCCGTCACCTTTTCTTCGCGCAGGATCGCCAGTGTATCTTCACGCGCATCGCGGGTATGCACGATGACCGGCTTGTTCAGTTCACGCCCGATGCGGATATGATGGCGAAACGATTCCTGCTGACGGGCTTTCGTTTCAGGCGTGTAATAATAATCGAGCCCGGTTTCCCCCATCGCCACAACGCCCTCTTCCGCCGCCAGCTTACGCAGCTCGTCAACGTCATAGGTTTCGTCCTGATTGAGCGGATGCACGCCACAGGAAAAGGCCACATCGGCACGGTTGCCCACCCGTTCACGCATGTTGCGATATCCCGGCAGCGTGGTGGCGACCGCCAGGAAAAATTTCACGTCACGGGCGGCGGCTTTGGCCAGCGCGTCGTTAACGTCTTTATGCAGGGATTGATAATCCAGGCCATCGAGATGGCAGTGTGAGTCGACTAAAAACATAATGTCTCTCTCAGAATTGAGATACGGGAAGTACCGCTCCCGGTTGCAGGTAATGCTCCCAGCGCAGCAGGCGCTCGGTGAGGATCAGTTCGCGATTGAGGCCGACAACACTCAGCAGCTGTTCGCGGCATTCGCAGGCGTCCTGCACGATCGCCCGCAGCGTCACCGCAGGCCATGTACGGGCCAGTTTTTCGGTCAGCGCCAGCGCATCGGTGTTGGTCAACAGCGTAATACCCTGCTGAATTTTAAGCGCATCCAGCAGCAGCGAAGCAAACCAGTGCAGCCGCGTCGCGGCGTTGTCATGGTTTAAGGCCGGAAGCAGTGACAGCCAGTCCTGGCTGATGAGCGCGGCATCCAGCGCCTGACACAGTTGCTGGCGCGCACTCCAGTTGTTTTCCTGTAGCAGCTCGAGCGCCGCCGCAGGGGCGCTGGCGCTGAGGCGCAACGCCGTTAAACGCGCTTCTTGTGACGTTGTCACTTCTCGCTCAAGCCACGCCATCGCCCAGCTTTCCGCAGGCGGTGACAGATGATGTAACCGGCACCGGCTACGCAGCGTCGCCAGTAACCGCGCGGGCTCTTCGCAGGCGAGGAAGAACCATGTTTTTTCCGGCGGCTCTTCGAGCGTTTTTAACAGCGCGTTGGCAGCGGCATCGGTCAGTTGCGTCGCGTCGCTAATCCACACCACTTTCGCGCCGCCGAGTCGCGCGTGTTCGTACAGCTTTTCACTCACTTCACGCACGGCGTCAATGCCAAGGGCATTTTTGCCTTTTTCCGGCAGCAGATGGTAGTAGTCGGGATGGGTGCCCGCCTGCATCAACTGGCAACTATGACACTGCCCACAGCTTTTGTGGCCGTCCGGCTGATGACACATCAACCAGCGACTCAGCGCATAGATCAGCGCATCGTCACCCATGCCGGGTAACGAATGTATCAGTAACGCATGGTGCCCACGCCCGGCCTGATAGCTGGCAATCAGCTGCTCAAAATGGGGGCGCAACCACGGATACCATTTCATGCATTTTGCTCCTTCACCCACGCCGTCACAGTGTCACGGATGTCCTGCATCACGTTTTCCAGCGGCTGGGTGGCGTCAATAGTACGAATGCTGCTGTCCTGAGCAGCCAGTTCGAGGTAGCGCGCGCGGGTGCGGTTGAAGAAATCCAGCGACTCCTGCTCGATGCGATCGAGATCGCCACGCGCGCGGGCACGTTTGAGGCCCACTTCCGGCGTCACGTCGAGGTAAAGGGTCAGGTTCGGGCGGAAATCGCCAAGCACGGCGTCGCGCAGCGTCGCCAGCATGGTCTGATCGATCCCTCGTCCGCCGCCCTGATAGGCCTGCGTGGAGAGGTCATGGCGATCGCCAATCACCCATTGCCCTTTCGCCAGCGCCGGTTTAATGACCGTCTCAACAAGCTGTACGCGGGCAGCATAGAACATCAGCACTTCCGCTTTGTCCGTAATAACTTCGTCACCGACGGATTTGATATCGAGCACCAGACTGCGCAGTTTTTCGGCCAGAATCGTTCCACCCGGCTCGCGGGTGAACACCAGATCGTGAATGCCCAGCTTTTCCAGCGTTTCCACCACCATGTTGCGTGCGGTGGTTTTACCCGCACCTTCCAGACCTTCGATGACGNNGCGAGATTGGTCGTAAACTGGTGGCCGCCTTTACCGTCAGCCACAAAATAGAGATACGGTGTCTTTGCCGGATGCGCGGCGGCGTTCAGGGATGCTTCGCCCGGCGTCGCAATCGGCCCTGGCGGCATCCCGGCGATGACGTAGGTGTTATACGCCGTCGGCGTTTCCAGATCTTTGCGCGACAGATTGCCATTATAACTCGCCCCCATGCCGTAAATCACGGTGGGATCGGTCTGCAAACGCATGCCAACGCGCAGACGGTTGATAAAAACCGACGCCACGCGGTCACGTTCGCTGGCCACCGCCGTCTCTTTTTCGATGATCGAGGCCATCGTCACCAGTTGGTTTTGATCCTGATACGGCAGATTGTCCATCCGCCCTTTCCAGACCTGCTCAACGGCGTTGACCATTTTCAGGTGCGCACGCTTGAGGATAGCGACGTCGGTAGTGTTCGCGGTGTACATCCAGGTATCCGGCCAGAACCAGCCTTCCACCCACTCAGGGTGCTTCAGTTCCAGCGCTTGCGCGACGGTCGCGTATTCATCGTCTTTCAGCGTGTGCCTGATATACGGCGCGTCACGCAGCTGTTTCAGATAATCGCTCAGCCGCATGCCTTCGACAAAACGCAGCGGGAACTGCGCTTCTTTGCCGCTTTCCAGTAGCAGAAGCATGTCACGCACGGTCATCTCCGGGGTCAACCGGTAGGTGCCCGCTTTAAAATGCGAAAGGTCGGGTTCAACGCGCAGCAGCCACTGGAAAACTCGCGGGCGATTAATGATCTTGTCAGCGTACAGCTCGTCGCCCAGCACTTTGCGCCCGGTTCCCGCTTTCAGCGTGAAAATCGTCTCTTCTTTGATAAGCAGTTTGCTGTCCGCCAGCTGACGAACTTTCCACATCCCAACGCCCGCGGCGATACCCAACACCACCAGCAACAACAGGACAAAACGTAACATTTTCTTCATGGCTAATCGGACAACTCGCAATAAGGGGCCAGAAATTCATACAGTTCATGGGACAGGTAGCGCACGTCGCCGAACGCCTTCACTGGCACTACCGGCATCAGCGCGTTGCACAGCAAAACTTCATCCGCCTGCTGTACCGCTTCTTCACGCGCACTCACTTCGACAACGTGATAGCGGCTTTGTGCCAGCCGCGACAGACAATGCTGACGCATGATGCCGTTGACGCCGGCGTGGGTGAGCCTCGGCGTAAAAACGGTGTCACCTGCCCGCCAGAACAAATTAGCCGCACAGCATTCCGTAACCCACCCTTCGCTGTCAAGGACCAGCGCCTCCTCCGCATCCGTCTGCTCAAGATGCGCACGGATCAGCACCTGCTCAAGCCGATTGAGGTGTTTGAGCCCGGCGAGATGCGGGTTACGTCCGAGGCGCACCGGACTCAGCGCCAGTGTAATGCCCGCTTCCCGCCAGCGCGCGTAATGCATTGGCGCGGGTGACAGGGAGAGCATGCGGATCGGTGTCAGGCAGGCCGCGGGGTTGTAGCCACGACCGCCCCTGCCGTGACGAACACGCGCCGTGGTAAAACAGCCATCACCAAACTGAATGGCGCGGTCGTTCGCCGCCAGAGAGTCTCGTTCTTTGCCGTTAATCAAGAACATAGAAGCTCCTTATCTGTGTCTGTCAGTCTGGCAGCAGGCTGGAAGGGTTACAAGGGGAATGCGCTTAAAGAAAAGGCCTGCAAACGCAGGCCTTAAGGAGAGGATCAGACCTTTTTGAAGATCAGAGAGCCGTTGGTGCCACCGAAGCCGAAGGAGTTACACAGGGTGTACTCCATTCCGCTGACCTGGCGCGCTTCGTGTGGAACGAAGTCCAGATCGCAACCTTCATCCGGGTTATCCAGGTTGATGGTCGGCGGGATCGCCTGGTCGCGCAGCGCAAGGATGGAGTAAATGGACTCTACCGCACCCGCCGCACCTAACAGGTGACCGGTCATGGATTTGGTGGAGCTGACCATCACGCGGCTTGCTGCAGCACCAAACACATTTTTCACCGCCTGCGCTTCGGCTTTGTCACCCGCCGGGGTGGACGTGCCGTGTGCGTTGACGTAGCCAATCTGGCCTGGCTCAATGCCCGCGTCGCGGAGTGCGTTAACCATCGCCAGCGCAGCACCTGCGCCATTTTCCGGCGGCGACGTCATATGGTAGGCATCGCTGCTCATACCAAAGCCAACCACTTCGGCGTAGATTTTTGCACCGCGTTTTTTTGCGTGCTCGTACTCTTCCAGAACGATGATGCCCGCGCCGTCACCCAGCACGAAGCCATCGCGGTCTTTGTCCCACGGACGGCTTGCCGCCTGCGGGTTGTCGTTACGGGTAGACAGCGCGCGTGCAGCGCCGAAGCCGCCTACGCCCAGTGGCGTACTGGCTTTTTCTGCCCCACCTGCCAGCATCACATCAGCATCGTTGTACGCAATAATACGGGCCGCGTGGCCGATATTATGCACGCCTGACGTACAGGCGGTCGCGATGGAGATACTCGGCCCACGCAGACCAAACATGATGGTCAGGTGACCTGCCACCATATTCACAATTGTGGACGGAACGAAGAACGGGCTGATCTTACGCGGACCGCCGTTAACCAGAGAAGTATGGTTTTCTTCGATTAAGCCGAGACCACCGATACCAGAGCCGATAGCGGCACCGATACGTCCGGCGTTCTCTTCCGTCACTTCAAGGCCAGAATCCTGCATGGCCTGAACGCCAGCGACAATTCCGTATTGAATGAAGGCATCCATCTTGCGCTGTTCTTTACGCGAGATGATGTCATCACAGTTAAAATCCTTTACTAAGCCAGCAAATTTCGTTGCGTAGGCGCTAGTATCGAAATGGTCGATCAGGCTGATGCCACTCTGACCGGCAAGGAGAGTTTTCCAGGTAGACTCTACGGTATTGCCGACAGGAGACAACATGCCCAGTCCGGTCACAACTACACGACGCTTAGACACGTTTGTCCTCCAGGGAGGGATAAAAAAAGAGATCGTGGGACGAATAAAAGATAAAACTCAGGCGGTCGAGTGACCGCCTGGAGATGTTCACTTACGCCTGGTGGCCGTTGATGTAATCAATGGCAGCCTGAACGGTGGTGATCTTCTCAGCTTCTTCGTCCGGAATCTCAGTATCAAACTCTTCTTCCAGAGCCATTACCAGCTCAACGGTGTCAAGAGAATCAGCGCCCAGGTCTTCAACGAAGGAAGCATTGTTGGTAACTTCTTCCTGCTTAACGCCCAGCTGCTCGCCGATAATTTTCTTAACGCGTTCTTCGATAGTGCTCATACTCTTAAATTTCCTATCAAAACTCGCTTTCGCGATGGTTTTCGTAGTGTATAAAATGTTGAAAAATTTGCAACTAAATCCCGGCAGGTCTTACCACGATTTTACGCTATTTTGCGGGTATTCGCCCTAATAACGCAAATTATTTCGCACACTTTGCTGCTCGGGATTGCGCGAAGTGCGCGGTTCCTGAGCATATTGTGCAAATCGCGATCAAACCATGTACATCCCGCCGTTGACGTGCAGAGTTTCACCCGTGATGTAACTCGCTTCGTCAGACGCTAAGAATGCAACCGCACTGGCGATTTCTTTTGCGTCACCGAGGCGACCCGCTGGAACTTCCGCCAGAATACCCGCACGCTGATCGTCAGACAGCGCACGCGTCATGTCCGTTTCAATAAAGCCCGGAGCAACAACGTTCACAGTAATCCCGCGAGACGCAACTTCACGTGCCAGCGATTTACTGAAACCGATAAGACCTGCTTTCGCCGCAGCGTAGTTGGCCTGACCGGCATTTCCCATGGTACCAACCACAGAACCGATAGTGATAATACGCCCGTGACGCTTTTTCATCATAGCGCGCATTACCGCTTTTGACAGACGGAAAACGGATGAAAGATTGGTTTCGAGAATATCTGTCCACTCTTCTTCTTTCATTCGCATAAGCAGATTATCGCGAGTAATCCCGGCATTATTGACCAGAATGTCGACTTCGCCAAACTCTGCGCGAATATTTTCCAGTACAGATTCGATAGATGCCGGATCGGTCACATTCAACATCAGACCTTTACCGTTAGCACCTAAATAGTCGCTGATCGCCTGCGCGCCGCTTTCGCTGGTCGCCGTCCCGATCACTTTCGCGCCACGGGCGACGAGCGTTTCAGCAATTGCGCGGCCAATACCACGGCTTGCACCAGTAACCAGCGCGATTTTTCCTTCAAAACTCATGGTTTTGTCTTTCCTCTGTTATTGTTCTAACGCCGCTGACATTGCCGCCGGTTCATTAATGGCCGACGCGGTCAGTGTGTCGACAATACGTTTTGTCAGCCCGGTGAGGACTTTACCCGGTCCGACTTCATACAGATGTTCAACGCCCTGCGCGGCCATAAATTCAACGGTCTTCGTCCACTGAACCGGGCTGTACAGCTGGCGCACCAGCGCATCACGAATGGCGTCTGCCGCGGTTTCGCATTTTACGTCAACGTTGTTAACAACGGACACCTGCGGTGCCTTGAACGTAATTTTTGCCAGCTCAACCGCCAGTTTTTCTGCGGCTGGCTTCATCAGCGCACAGTGTGACGGTACGCTGACCGGCAGCGGCAGCGCGCGTTTCGCGCCAGCAGCTTTACAGGCGGCACCCGCACGTTCAACGGCGTCTTTATGCCCGGCGATCACCACCTGGCCCGGCGAGTTGTAGTTAACCGGTGAAACCACCTGCCCTTCAGCAGATTCTTCACACGCTTTAGCAATCGCGGCGTCATCCAGCCCGATGATGGCCGACATCGCGCCAGTGNNCGTCTGCCAGGTCTTGTTGAGTTCTTCCGCTGGCCCTTGTTGCGTCAGTGCCCACAGATCATAGCCCAGAGCCGCAGAGGCTTCAGCAAAAGTCTCTTCAATAATCGGGTAATTTGCTGCCATTTCAGACAACATCCCGACCGTCTGCGAACCCTGTCCCGGGAACACAAAAGCAAATTGCGTCATGTTATTCTTCCTTATCCTAGAAACGAACCAGCGCAGAACCCCAGGTGAAACCGCCACCAAAGGCCTCAAGCAGAACCAACTGACCCCGCTTGATGCGGCCATCGCGAACGGCTTCGTCGAGCGCACACGGCACCGACGCGGCAGACGTGTTGCCGTGGCGGTCGAGCGTTACCACGACGTTGTCCATCGACATGCCCAGTTTTTTCGCGGTCGCGCTGATAATGCGCAGGTTCGCCTGGTGCGGCACCAGCCAGTCCAGTTGCGAACGGTCAAGATTGTTAGCCGCCAGCGTCTCATCGACAATATGCGCCAGTTCCGTGACAGCCACTTTAAAGACTTCGTTACCCGCCATGGTCAGGTAAATGGCGTTTTCCGGATTCACGCGGTCAGCGTTTGGCAGCGTTAACAGCTCGCCATAGCTGCCATCCGCGTGAAGATGGGTAGAGATGATACCCGGCTCTTCGGAGGCGCCTACCACGACAGCCCCTGCGCCATCGCCAAAAATAATAATGGTGCCGCGATCGGTTGGATCGCAGGTGCGGGCCAGCACGTCGGACCCCACCACCAGCGCATATTTGACTGCACCGGATTTCACGTACAAATCGGCAACGCTCAGCGCGTAGGTAAAGCCTGCGCAGGCCGCCGCGACGTCAAACGCCGGACAGCCTTTAATATCGAGCATGCTCTGGATCTGACAGGCCGCACTTGGAAACGCGTGCGTGGCGGAGGTGGTTGCCACCACGATCAGGCCGATATCGTCTTTCGCGATACCCGCCATTTCCAGCGCGCGCTGTGCGGCTTCAAAGCCCATTGTTGCAACGGTTTCATTCGGCGCAGCAATACGACGTTCACGGATACCTGTGCGCGTGACAATCCACTCGTCAGACGTATCAACCATCTTTTCCAAATCGGCGTTAGTACGCACCTGTGCGGGCAGATAACTGCCGGTACCAATAATCTTCGTATACATGTACGCTCAGTCTTTTTCCGGTAATACAGATTCCAGGCGAGCGGCAATCCGCTGAGGGACCTCCCGCTGCACCGCCTGCACTGCCTGTTCAATCGCAACGCTAAACGCGCGCTGATTGGCTGCACCATGACTTTTAATCACCGTGCCGCGCAATCCTAACAGACAGGCGCCATTATACTGGTCGGGGTTGAGGTGACTGAATCGCCTGGAGAGGCTTTTTTGTAACCAACGCTTTAATAAAATCAGCCACCACGACCGTTTTTTTCCTTCCCCTTGCGATTTCAGCAGCGAAAGAAACATTCTGACAACGCCTTCCATGGTTTTTAACGTGACGTTTCCGGTGAAGCCATCACAGACCAACACATCGGTTTTGCCCGTTAACAACTCGTTGGCTTCAAGATAACCAATATAGTTGATAGTTGGCACAGTTTTAAGCAACGCAGAAGCATCACGAATGCTTTCATGCCCTTTGCTCTCTTCTTCACCGATGTTGAGCAACGCGACTCGCGGCTTGTTGATACCGACGACTTCTTCCGCCAGCACCGAGCCCATGATCGCAAACTGCACCAGCATGGTACTGTCGCAATCGACGTTCGCCCCCAGATCGAGCACGACCGTTTTGCCCTTTTGCTGATGCGGTAATACCGTCACCAGCGCCGGGCGCTCAATGCCTTCTANGCTTGAGCAGTAATTTCGCCAGCCCCATCAACGCGCCGGTATTGCCCGCGCTGACGCAGGCCTGCGCACGCCCTTCTTTCACCAGTTCGAGCGCCACACGCATCGAACTTCCCCGGCTGTTACGCACCGCCTGAGATGGTCGCGCATCACTGGCAATAACTGACTGTGCAGGGATAATCTGCAGACGCGAACGTTGTTCGAAATCAGCTTTGGCGAGTAATGGCGAGATGGCGTCGGGATCGCCGACTAAAAGAAGTGAGAGTTGCGAATTGAAACCCAGTGCCTGCAAAGCTGCAGGCACCGTCACGGAAGGGCCAAAATCGCCTCCCATGACATCTAACGCTATGGTCAGACGTGTCAAGGTATCGTCGCTGCCCGGTTCGTTTCTCCCCGCTTGCGCGGGGAAATCCTCACTAAGCTTCATCACGCTTGCGCGTGATTACTTAGCGATTACCTTGCGACCGCGGTAGTAACCGTCGGCGGTGATGTGGTGACGCAGGTGGGTTTCACCAGAAGTCTTGTCTACAGACAGGCTGGTAACTGCGGTCAGCGCGTCATGGGAACGACGCATGCCACGTTTGGAACGGGTTGGTTTATTCTGTTGTACGGCCATGGACCTTACTCCTCAATTACTTACGCTTTAAGCTGGCTAATGCGGCAAATGGGTTTGGCTTTTGCGCCTCTTCAGGCAGTTCACCAAAGACCATGTCCGCGTCGGACACTTCACAGTGTTCAGAATCATGCACCGGAACTACCGGCAAGGAGAGAATGATTTCATCCTCAACCATCGCCCGAAGGTCGATTTCACCGAATTCGTTAACCTCAATCGGCTCATACGCTTCCGGGAGTGCTTCAGCCTGTTCGTCAGAACGAACCGGACTGAAACAATACGTGGTGTGAATGTGATGCGTGAACGGTTTCCCGCAGCGCTGACATTCGAGGGTTACCGTCACCTTTGCGTCGCCGGTTATCACCGCAAGACGCTGGTTATCGATAGCGAATGACATGTCGCATTCCACATCACTGTCCACACTGACTACAGATTCGGCAACACGCTCAACCTGATCAGCGGCATAAATGCCCTGGTAATCGAGGCGTTTTTGAGCGGTACGAACCGGATCAAGAGTCAGGGGTAATTTTACCTTTTGCATAGGGCGCGCATATTAACTTTGTAACGTCGTATAGTCAAAGAAAAAGGCACCCGAAGACGCCTTTTGCCATTTATTCGCACACATTGCGGCCTGTAGTTTAAAATGACGCTAACCGATTCGCCATACCTGACTGAAAAAATATGCCAAACCTTGTTCTTGCCTCCACCTCTCCCTACCGCCGGATGCTGCTTGAAAAGCTCGGTATCCCCTTTGAATGCGCTGCCCCACAAGTCGATGAAACCCCACTGGCGGATGAATCGCCCCGCCAGCTGGTTTTACGGCTGGCGCAGGCCAAAGCGCAGGCGCTCGCACAGCGTTTTCCGGAACATCTTATTATTGGTTCCGATCAGGTCTGTATTCTGGACGGCGCCATTACCGGCAAACCGCATACCGAAGAAAAGGCGTTTAAACAATTAAAGAAAGCCAGCGGTAATATTGTCACCTTTTATACCGGGCTGGCGCTTTATAATTCAGCAAACGGTCATCTGCAAACGGAATGCGAACCGTTTGATGTGCATTTTCGCCATCTGACTGAACAGGAAATACGCGATTATATTCGCAAAGAGAGTCCGCTGAATTGCGCGGGCAGCTTTAAAAGTGAAGGTTTGGGCATTTCGCTCTTCGAGCGGCTGGAGGGGCGCGATCCGAACACGCTGGTCGGCCTGCCGCTGATTGCGCTCTGTCAGATGCTACGGCGCGAGCACTGGAATCCGTTACTGGCCTGAAAAACGCCGGGTGGCGCGCTACGCTTACCCGGCCTACAACCTTATTTCTGGCTACGCAGCACGTGCAGGCAGTGCTTCAGCGCATTATCCATCGGCGCTTCAATGCGGATAGTTTCACCCGTATTGGGATGAGTAAATTTCAGCGCCGCCGCATGCAGGAACAGACGTGACAGCCCCGTCCCCGCCAGCTGTTTGTCGAATTCGCGGTCGCCGTAGCGATCGTCAAAGGCGATAGGATGCCCGGCGTGAAGCGTATGCACGCGTATCTGGTGCGTACGCCCGGTCACCGGACTGCAGCGCACCAGCGTCGCAAACTCAAACCGCTCTTCCACTTTAAAACGCGTTTCGGACGGTTTCCCTTCGCTGCTGACCCGCACAATGCGCTCGCCGCTTTGCAGAATGTTTTTCAGCAGCGGCGCCTGCACCACTTTCATGTGCGACTGCCACTGACCGCGCACCAGCGCCAGATAATCTTTCTGCATTCCCTTTTCGCGTAGTTGTTCGTGCAGCGAACGCAACGCCGAGCGCTTTTTCGCCACCAGCAGTACACCTGAGGTATCGCGGTCAAGGCGATGCACCAGTTCAAGGAATCGCGCTTCCGGGCGCAGCGCGCGCAGCCCTTCGATCACCCCGAAGCTCAGCCCGCTGCCGCCGTGCACCGCCGTTCCCGACGGCTTATTCAGCACCAGAATATGGTCGTCTTCATAAAGGATAACGTCGCTCAGTGCGGCGACCTTCTGTAAATGCGGAGAAACGGCGTCCTCTTCGCGTTCAGCAACGCGAACCGGCGGAATGCGCACTTCATCGCCCGCCTCAAGCTTATATTCAGGCTTAATCCGTTTCTTATTCACCCGTACTTCGCCTTTACGCAAAATACGGTAAATCATGCTTTTCGGCACACCTTTCAATTGGGTGCGCAAAAAGTTATCGATGCGTTGTCCCGCTTCATCAGCAGAAATCGCGACAAATTTTACGGCTGGAGTCTCAGTTTTCATGGTCGGCGATTCTAAATAGCCAGGCGCATTCGCGCCACTCATTTTTCTATGCTTATATTATGGTGACCTGGTGACAGCAGACATCTCACTGAAGGGATTGGTTGTTATTAGAACAATCCTGACAGAGAGGTGCAAAAACTGTGAGTAACCGGGTAACAAATGGTAAAAGTCATCTTGCTATAACAAGGTTAGCAATGGAATAATGATGCCGTTTTCCGTGTTGAATCTTGTTAAAACAAGGAAATTTGCGGAATTACCAGTTTTGCCCGACCGATCATCCACGCAGCAATGGCGTAAGACGTATTGATCTTTCAGGCAGTTAGCGGGCTGCGGGTTGCAGTCCTTACCGGTAAATGGAAGCAACTCTGGAGAGTTATCCCAGGCTGTTCCCCTGTTAATTGCGCTGTGTTTGTCTCAACAACACAGGCAGCCGACACTCTGCGCCTCTTAAGCGAGCGACAACCGTGAGGTTGGCGACGTGAATAGACACGAGGCCATCGGTTCACCCCCGGAAAGGCATTACTCTGCCCGCAGCTTAGTCGTCAATGTACGAATAATGAGTAAGTTACGATGAAAAGAATGTTAATTAACGCAACTCAGCAGGAAGAGTTGCGTGTCGCCCTTGTTGATGGGCAGCGTCTGTACGATCTGGATATCGAAAGCCCAGGACACGAACAGAAAAAAGCGAACATCTACAAAGGTAAAATCACCCGCATTGAACCGAGTCTGGAAGCCGCATTTGTTGATTACGGCGCTGAACGTCACGGTTTTCTCCCCCTTAAAGAAATCGCCCGCGAGTATTTTCCTGCCAGCTACAACGCTCATGGCCGTCCCAACATCAAAGATGTTCTGCGTGAAGGTCAGGAAGTTATCGTTCAGATTGATAAAGAAGAGCGCGGTAATAAAGGCGCGGCATTAACCACCTTTATTAGCCTGGCGGGCAGCTATCTGGTGCTGATGCCGAATAACCCGCGTGCGGGTGGTATTTCGCGCCGTATCGAAGGCGATGATCGTACCGAACTGAAAGAAGCGCTGTCCAGTCTTGAACTGCCGGATGGCATGGGTCTTATCGTGCGTACTGCCGGGGTGGGTAAATCCGCCGAGGCGTTGCAGTGGGACCTGAGCTTCCGTCTGAAGCACTGGGAAGCGATCCAAAAAGCTGCAGAGAGTCGCCCGGCGCCGTTCCTGATCCATCAGGAAAGTAACGTTATCGTTCGCGCCTTCCGTGACTACCTGCGCCAGGACATCGGCGAAATCCTGATTGATAACCCGAAAGTGCTTGAGCTGGCGCGCCAGCACATCGCCGCGCTGGGTCGTCCGGATTTCAGCAGCAAAATCAAACTGTACACCGGTGAAATCCCGCTGTTCAGCCACTACCAGATCGAATCGCAGATCGAATCCGCGTTCCAGCGCGAAGTGCGTCTGCCGTCCGGTGGTTCTATCGTTATCGACTCCACCGAAGCGTTAACCGCTATCGATATCAACTCCGCACGCGCGACCCGCGGCGGTGACATCGAAGAAACGGCGTTTAACACTAACCTGGAAGCCGCAGACGAAATCGCTCGCCAGCTGCGCCTGCGTGACCTCGGCGGCCTGATCGTTATCGATTTTATCGATATGACCCCGGTACGCCATCAGCGCGCGGTGGAAAACCGTCTGCGCGAAGCGGTACGTCAGGACCGCGCCCGTATTCAGATCAGCCACATTTCGCGCTTCGGCCTGCTGGAGATGTCCCGCCAGCGCCTGAGCCCGTCGCTGGGCGAATCCAGCCATCACGTCTGCCCGCGCTGTAGCGGCACCGGCACCGTCCGTGATAACGAATCCCTGTCGCTCTCTATCCTGCGCCTGATTGAAGAAGAAGCGCTGAAAGAGAACACCCAGGAAGTGCATGCGATTGTCCCTGTGCCGATTGCTTCCTACCTGCTGAACGAAAAACGCAGCGCTGTGAGCGCCATCGAAGCGCGTCAGGGCGGCGTACGTTGCATCATCGTGCCAAACGATCAGATGGAAACGCCGCACTACTCCGTACTGCGCGTGCGTAAAGGCGAAGAGACCTCGACCCTGAGCTATCTGCTGCCGAAACTGCATGAAGAAGAGATGGCAATGCCGTCTGATGAAGAACCCGCTGAGCGTANCCGAAAGCGAAAGCCGCCGCGCCTGCTGCGCCAAAAGCCCCTGCGGCTCCGGCAGAACCCGGTCTGGTGTCTCGCTTCTTCGGTGCGCTGAAAAACCTCTTTGCCGGCAGCGAAGCGCCGCAGGAAGTTGAACCGGCACCGGTGAAGAAAGAAGAGAAACCAGAGCGTCAGCAGGACCGTNTAAATCGCGTCAGAACAACCGCCGCGACCGCAACGATCGTCGTGATGATCGCCGTGACAACCGCAACGACAACGGCGAAGGTCGTGAAGAGAACCGCCGTAACCGTCGCGAAAAACAACAGCAGAACGCCGAAACGCGTGAAGCCCGTCAGCAGACCACCGTTGATGAGTCTGAAAAAGCGCAGGGTCGTGACGACCAGCCACAACAGCCGCGTCGTGAGCGTAACCGCCGTCGTAACAACGACGACAAACGCCAGGCCCAACAGGAAGCTAAAGCGCAGAACCGCGACGAACAGCCTTCAGCGCAGGAGACTGAACAGGAAGAACGTGTTCAGGTCATGCCGCGCCGTAAGCCGCGTCAGCTGTNCCGCAGAGCAGGAAGCCGCTGCTGTTGCGATTGCCGATGACGTCACCGAGCAGGCGCAGCCGGTCGTGACCGCGCAGCGCACCGACCTGGCGAAAGTGGATCTGCCTGCTGTGATTGACACCCCGGTTGAGCAGGACGACACCGCCGAAGCGCGCGATACCGCTGGTATGCCGCGTCGTTCACGCCGTTCACCGCGTCACCTGCGCGTCNNGACGCCGCGTCAACGCCGGAAGCGCAGCCTGTTGTGGTTGAACCGCAGCCGGTAGTGAGCGAGCCGCAGGAGCCGGTAGTGAGCGAGCCGCAGGAGCCGGTAGTTGAAACCACGCATCCGGAAGTGATTGCCGCACCGGTGACCGAACAACCGCACCTGATCGCCGCAGAAGATGAGGTCGTTGCCGAAGAGGTGGCGGCTGAAGTTGAGGCAGCAGTGGAATCTGCAGACGTCGTCGAAGACGCGCCTGTCGAAGAAACTCCGGTGGTTGAAACTGCCGCTGAGGAGCCGGTGGTGGCTGAGCCTGTGGCCGAACCGGTTGTTGCACCTGTCGTCACCGCGCCGGTTGAGCCTGTTGAAGAGGTGAAACCTGTTGCTGTGGTCACAGAGAAAGCTGCGACTACTGACAATCATCACGCGACGGCACCGATGACTCGTGCGCCGGCACCGGAATACAACCCGGAACCACCGCGCCACAGCGACTGGGTTCGCCCGTCCTTTACCTTCGAAGGAAAAGGTGCGGCGGGTGGCCACAGCGCAACGCAGCAGGCGCAGTCCGGGCCAACGCGTCCGCAGCCGACTGAGTAAGCGTTAAGCATGAAAGAGCCGACCTGAGGGTCGGCTTTTTTTATTCCGCCTCCGGGCGTCGCATGCCTGAGATTTGCGGCATCACGTCCCGCATCAGATCGAGAAAACGTCGCAGCCGCGTGGGGTAATAACGCGCCCAGGGATAAACCAGATGTACCGGCAACGGCGCCGCCCGCCACTGCGGCAATATCTCCACCAGCCGCCCTTCCCGTATATCCTCCTCCACCATCCAGCTGGAAATGATCACCACGCCGGTATTCGCCAGCGCAGTATTACGCGCGACGTAAATGCTGTCGGTACTCAGACGCGAAACAATATCCACTGTCCGGCTTTCCCCGTTCGCCTGATGAAGCGTCACATCATGCTGATAAAAGGTATTAATCGCCACCCACGGCAGCGCTGAGAGCTGTTCCGGTGTGGTTATCGCCGGATAACGGGCCAGCAGTTCCGGGGTCGCCACCATGCTGCGCGGCACTTCCGCCAGCAGGACGGAAACCGTCGCCGGATCGACCTCTGCACCGACGCGAATCGCGCAGTCGATATTGTCGCTGAGAAAATCGACCGACTTATCGTTGAGCATCCACTCCACGGAGAGCTGCGGATATTTATGCAGAAACGTCACCAGCGGCGCGAGCAGTTGCTGCTGCCCGAAAGCATGGGGAGCCCGCACTTTCAGAACGCCAACGGGCTCATCTTCCGCGACCTGCAGATCGTCCTCCAGCGCCAGCCAGGCATCAATCACGTTTCTGGCGTGCTGATAACAGCGCTCGCCATCANGTCAACTTCATGGCATGCGTGGTGCGCAGAATAAGTTTCGCGCCCAGCAGCGTCTCCAGCGACTGCAGACGGCGGCTGATGGTCGCCTGGGTGGTCTCCAGTTGCCGCGCGGCCGCTGACAGCGAACCGGCCTCGACAATGCGGATAAAGGTGCGCATCAGTTCAACGCGATCTATACGCTCCTGCTTCATTATTTTTCTCTCTGTCATACGCATTACGTATAACTGTTTTACCATCGCCCCTGCTAACCGCCCCAGCCGTAAACCGGGAAAAATAGCGCCATACCGTTTACGAGGAAATTCACCATGACAAACGCTTCCAGACCACACGCCTTCGCTGGCTGGGTTATTTTCATTCTCGCGCTGGGCGCCGGTTTCAGCGTCGCGGCGATCTATTATGCCCAGCCGCTGCTNGCCACGCCCGCCGCACGCTGATTGTCAGCAAAAGCGCGCTGCTGGCGCTGCTGCTGTTTCTCTGCAGCCTGACCAGCGGGTTGCATTCGTTGCTCATTGTCAGCCTGCTGACTGGCATGATGGCGACGATGGCGCAGGATATCGTCCCCGCCGCCGCTATCCTGTCTCCTGCCGGGAAACAGGGCAAAACCGTCGGCACGGTGATGACCGGTCTGCTGCTTGGCATTCTGCTGTCGCGAACCGTCAGCGGTCTGGTTGGTGCAGCGTTTGGCTGGCGGGAGATGTATCAGGCTGCCGCGCTCAGCATCGCCGCAATGGGTGTGCTGCTGTGGTTTGCCCTGCCGCGTTTCGCCACCCACTCCACGCTGAGCTATCCGGCGCTGATGAAATCAATGGCACACCTGTGGCGTCGCTATCCGGAACTGCGTCGTGCGGCGCTGGCGCAGGGCTTTCTGTCGGTAGCTTTCAGTGCCTTCTGGTCAACGCTGGCCGTCATGTTGCTGGAGCACTTCCGGATGGGCAGTGCGGTGGCAGGCGGTTATGGGATTGCCGGTGCCGCAGGCGCGCTTGCCGCCCCGCTCGCCGGTGGACTAGCGGATAAAGTCGGTGCAGCACGGGTTACGCAACTGGGCGCAGCGCTGGTGACGCTCTCTTTTGCACTGATGTTTGCCCTGCCCGCGTTACCTGCCGAAGGCCAGCTGGCGCTGATTGCCCTCTCCGCCGTCGGTTTTGACCTTGGTCTGCAGTCGAGCTTAGTGGCGCACCAGAATCTGGTGTATGGTCTGGAGCCGCAGGCACGCGGTCGTCTGAACGCCCTGCTGTTTACGGTGGTGTTTATTGGCATGGCGTCCGGCTCGGCGCTGGGCAGCCAGCTGTACGCGATGGCCGGATGGACGGGCGTGGTCATGCTGGCGACCGCGTCAGGGGCGATTGCGCTGTTGATTCGCCTGACGGATCAATCTCCGCTCGCCTCTGCGCCGCAAACGTCACGGTAAAAAAAAGCCCGCTCCGGGGTGAGGGGAGCGGGCTGAGAAAACATGCCGGTTTCAGGACATGCTAAGAGGCAAAGCGTTTAGCTGTTCAGCTGGAACAACGACATTCCTTGCATGTCGCTAAACGCTTTGTACGACGCCTGGAGAGCCGCCTGTTGCATGACATAGTTAGAGATCGTGGCGTTCCAGTCTACATCGATCAGATCGCTCATTTGCTGCGTCTGACTCAATGCCCGGTCATCACCCAAATCGTCGAGCTTGCCCAGTTCGATGAGCTGAGTCCCCAGTTCCGAACGAACGGTTACGACGTTANCCACCGCCTGTGCGGCGGCTGCGGCTGCATCATCGCCCTCTACCGGGGTTTTCAGCGCGGCAATGGCGGTGTCGAGCATCACGAACAGGTTAGTGTCAGTGCCCGGCGTCGCGTTGCTGGTCAGGTGATCGAAAATCTTGTCGCCGGTATGGCCGATGACCATGGTGCGGGAGGTATCAACCTGCTGCTCAACGTTAACCGTCCCGCCGACGTAGGTGCCGTCGTCCGCGAACGGTGGCTTGTCGGTTTGATAGCCAGCAAACATATAGCGTCCATTGCCGTCCTGGCTGTTGGCCAGGTTCATCAACTGGTCGCGAACGCCCTGCAGTTGAGTGGCAAACGAGGCACGGTCATCGTCACTCAGGGTGCCGTTACTGGCGGCAACGAGGGTTTCCTGCGCCGAGGTAATCGACAGCGTCACCTGACTCATCACGTTCTCTTCCTGCGACACGCGCTGCGTGGCAAAAGAACGTGCGCTGGCGAACTGGCTGTTCTGCGCCTGCGCCTGGGCGAGCACAACGGCCTGTGATGCGGCAATCGGATCGTCAGACGGGCGATTCACGCGCTTGCCGGTAGACATCTGTTCGCCATAGCCCAGCCAGCGAGACTGCGAGTCGGTAATACCACGCATGTTCTGCTGGTACATCATTAACGTACTTACACGCATTGTTGGCTGTCTCCTTAGCGAATGTTGATCAGCGCATCAAACAGCGTATTCGCCGTCTGCAGCACCTGCGCATTCGCCAGATAATATTGCTGATACAGTTGCAGGTTGCCGTACTCTTCATCCAGGTTTACCCCGGAAACGGACTGCTGCTGTTTCGCCAGTTGAGTCACCACGTTGCCCTGAGTGGTAGTGCTGACTTTCAGCGACGCGGTACGGTTACCGACATCGCTGACGATGGTCGCATAGGCATCGTTAAAGGTTTTCGAGTTGCCCACCAGCTTCTTATTTTGCAGGTCGAGTAGCGCCTGGCCGTTACGGTTGTCGCTTTCACCGTTGTCGGCATCATTTGCCCCCATCGCGAGCTGCGATTCGTTGGTGATGGCCAGTTCCATGTTCACAATCACGTCGTTGACCGGTTTCACCGTGAAGCTGTCTTTGGCATTTGGCGTACCGGTGACGTCGATTTCCAGACCGTCAAAGCTCATTTTGCCGCCAGTAACGGTCGCCGTGAAGGTGGTGTTGTCTGCCAGGCGAGTNNCCGGGCGAGCCCCCTGCCAGTCGGTACCGTCAAAAACCACTTTGTAGTTCGTCGCCTGCACCTGGGTACTGTCGGTGATGGTCGAGGTCAGCGCAGACGTCCCGGTGTTTTTACCGTTTGACACCACGGAGGAACCGCCAAAGTTAAAGAAATCAACGTTGGTATTGCCGTTGGCGTCAACACCCTGACGGTGCTGCTGGTTGAAGGAATCAGCAAACACCAGCGCCATCTGGTTAAGGCTGTTGCGCGTCTGGTCAAGATCCTGTGAACGGAACGTCAGCAGGCCACCCAGCGATCCGGTGGTCAGCAATCTTTCCGGGATTTCAACGTTGCCCGCCACATCATCAACGTAAGCCACGGTGATACGTGAAGGGTCAGCTTTGCTCTGCACCGCCGCCAGCTGATTTGCCTTGCTGCCCTGCACCAGGTTGTAGCCGTTAGCCATAGTGACGTTAAACGTGCTGCCATCCTGCACATTCACTTCAACACCGACGATCTGGTTCAGTTCGCTCACCAGTTGATCGCGCTGGTCAAGCAGATCGTTAGGCGATGCGCCAGCCCCAACACCGGTCATTTTGGTTATTTTTTCGTTCAGGTTGGCGATCTGCTGCGCGTAGCTGTTGATCTGTTCAACGCTTGAGGAGATCGACAGGTTAACCTGCTTGTCCTGATCGCGCAGATACTGGTCGGTGACCTTGAACTGGTTCACCAGTCCACCGGCTTTGCCAAGCAGCGCCTGGCGTGCCGCCGGATCTTCAGCGTTACTGACCAGCGTTTGCAGGGTGGCGAAAAAATCCTGCAGCGTTGCAGACAGTGAGTTGGTGGTATCTGAGAGCATGTCGTTGATTTTTGACATCTGCTCATAGCGCGCGGTCAGACCGCTGCTCTGGTTCTGCGCGGCGCGCAGCTGGTTGGTGATGAAAGCGTTGTATTCACGCTGAACGCCACCCACGTACACGCCGTTGCCGACCCAACCACCGCCCGTCAGGGAGCTGTTTGCCTGCCCGAGCACGGTTGTCTGGCGGGTGTAGCCCGCAACGTTATAACTGGCGATGTTGTTACTGACGGTGTTCAGAGCCGCCTGGGCTGCATTCAACCCACTCATTGCGCTGTTAATCAAGCTGGACATGGAGGTTCCTTTTATTCTTTCAGACACGGGTCCTGTCGAAGATTATCGGCAGGCGTTCGCTGAACTTGAGCCGTTTCAGAACAGATTTTCGAGATCGTTGCCGTAGGCTTTGCTGACCTTCTCACCCATCGATTTCAACTGCTGGATCATACTGGTCAGCTTACGGGCATAGTTCGGATCGGTGGCGTACCCGGCATTCTGCAATGCCTGCGCGCCCTGCTCTGCCGTTGCCGCGTTGGTCACCGCCGCATAGCGCGGGTTGCGGGTCAGCAGGCCGACGTAATCGGATAACGCTTCCAGATACGAGCTGTAGACGCGGAATTTGGCTTTCACCTTCTTCGCTTCGCCGTTTTCATATTCGGTGGTAGTGATTTCGGTAACTTTGCCCTTCCAGCCCGGCGAGGCCTTCACGCCAAACAGGTTGAAGCTCGGCTCGCCGTTTTCACCGCGAATCTGTCGTTGCCCCCAGCCAGACTCCAGCGCCGCCTGCGCCAGAATCAGGTGATGCGGAATACCGCTCTGCTCACTCGCCAGCCGCGCAGGCAGCGACAACTGAGCGAGGAAATCTTTACTGTCGCCGGGGAGCGCCACATCGCCCTCGGCAGGTGCTTTTGGCAACGCGTTACGCACCATCTGCCGCAGCGTGTCATTTTGATAGGTAGTCACGGTGTCGAGGTCGAATTTCATCGGCACCTGTGCGGTGTTTTCTGCCGGCGCTGCGCCTTGTGCCGCTTCCATCTGTTTGACCATCATGTCCGCCAGTCCGAGCCCTTTGCCGGCAGTCATCTGTTGGGCGATCTGCTGATCGTACATACTGGTGTAGAGGCGGGTCTGATCGCTGCTGAAAATACCGTCTTTCGGCAGCGCCTCGCGCATGCTTTTCAGCATCATCTGCACGAACATCCCTTCCATCTGGCGCGCCACCGGACGCAGGTTCGCGCCCGGATCATGGCCCGCCTGCGCCTTCAGTTCGTTCAGCGATTGCGCGTCCCACGCCGCGCTCGCCAGTAATTTGCTGTCGCTCAGCATCAGATAATTTCCACTTTCGCACGCAGGCAGCCTGCGCTCTGCATGGATTGCAGGATAGACATCAGTTCGATGGGCGATGCCCCCAGCGCATTCAATGCCCGCACCACATTGTTCAGGCTGGCGCTGGAGCGAATACTCTGCAATGCGCCGCCGCTCTGACGCNTCTGTGGTGTGACCACCGTCTGACCGCCTGCGAAAGGCGTATCCGGCTGGCTGACCTGCGCCTGGCGATTCACCGTCACCGACAGGTTGCCCTGCGCCACCGCACAGGTATCCAGCGTCACTTCGCGGTTCATCACCACGGAACCGGTACGGGAGTTGATAATGACTTTCGCTTCCTGCGGCGTGACGTTGACTTCCATATTCTGGATGTCCGCCAGCAGACGCACCTGATTGCTGTTGCCCGACGGCGTGCGGATCTGCACCGTGCGGGAATCCAGCGCGGTGGCGTTGCCGTAGCCGCTACGACGGTTAATGGTGTCAGCAATTTGCTGCGCCATGCCAAAGTCGTCCTGATTCAGTTGCAGGTTGATGGTGTTACCGGAGCCAAACTGCGTCGGCAGTTCGCGTTCGATGATCGCCCCGTTGGTGATACGTCCGCCGTTAAGCTGGTTCACCTGCACGCTGCTGCCACCGGCCGCCGCACCAGCCCCACCCACCAGGATATTCCCCTGCGCCAGCGCATACACCTGGCTGTCCACCCCTTTCAGCGGTGTCATCAGCAGCGTACCGCCGCGCAGGCTTTTGGCGTTCCCCATCGAGGAAACCACCACGTCAATATTTTGCCCCTGACGGCCAAACGCCGGGTACTGGGCGGTCACCATGACTGCCGCCACGTTTTTCAGTTGCATGTTAGTGCCGGTCGGCACTGTAATGCCAAGCTGCGACAACATGTTGTTGAGAGTCTGGGTGGTGAACGGCGTTTGTGTCGTCTGGTCACCGGTCCCGTCGAGACCCACCACCAGGCCATAGCCAATCAGTGAGTTTTCCCGCACGCCCTGTACGCTGGTGAGGTCGCGAATGCGATCGGCCTGGGCGAAACCCGCCACCAGAACCAGAGCAATGCCAACCAGGAACTTACACATAATCCACCTCGTTACATCGGCGACAAATTGAGGAAGAAGCGTTGCAGCCAACCCATGTTCTGCGCTTCATTGATATAGCCATTACCCACGTATTCGATCCGGGCGTCCGCCACCTGCGTGGAGGGAACGGTATTGCTGCCACTGATGGTGCGCGGATTCACCACTCCGGAGAAGCGGATAAACTCCGTCCCCTGGTTGATGGCGATCTGTTTTTCACCCACCACGTGGAGGTTGCCGTTAACCAGCACCTGATCCACCGTCACCGTCAGCGTACCACTGAAGGTGTTGCTGGCGTTGGCGCCACCTTTACCATTAAAGGTATTGCCGCCAGACGCATCGAGATTGGCGCGATCGCCGCCAAACAGCCCTTGCATAGCGCGTGGAACGGTGTCAAAGCCAAAATTCGTTTTACCGTCGCGGCTCGCGTTCGCTGACGAACTCTTACTGGCGCTGACGTTTTCCTGCAGCACAATCGTTAACGTGTCACCGATATTGCGCGGACGCCGGTCTTCAAACAGCGGCTGATAGCCGTAGTTAATGGGCTGCGCGGTCTGGAAAATAGAGCCATTGGCCATCGGCACCGGGCCGGGAACAGGCTGAGCGGTTGTGGCACCTTCCACCAGCGGTTTGGAAGGGATCAATGCGCATCCCGTCATGGATAACGCCACGACGGCGAGAAGCGGATAACGAAACGCTGCGGATTTTTGCATTGCTTTCATCTTCTGAATAAAAAAGCCGGTGCGAAGTATTCCGCACCGGTTACGTCTTAGAGCTGAGTCAGTTTTTGCAGCATCTGGTCGGTGGTCGAGACCGCTTTACTGTTAATTTCGTACGCGCGCTGAGTCTGGATCATGTTCACCAGCTCTTCGGCCACGTTAACGTTCGACGTTTCGACATACCCTTGATACAGCAGACCGGCGCCGTTAAGGCCCGGCGTGGTTTCGTTCGGCGCGCCGGAAGATTGCGTTTCGGTGTAGAGGTTTTCACCGATGCTCTCCAGACCGGAGTCGTTCATGAAGGTCGTCAGGTTCAACTGACCGACCTGCACCGGGTTGGTCTGCCCCTGCTGCGTCACGCTGACGATGCCATCACGGCCGATGGTGATGCTCAGAGTGTTCGCCGGAATGGTAATTGCTGGCTGGACCTGGAAACCGCCCGCCGTCACCAGTTGACCGTTCTGATCGACCTGGAACGAACCGTCGCGGGTGTAGGCCGAGGTGCCGTCCGGCAGCATGACCTGGAAGAAACCCTGCCCTTTGATCGCCACGTCTTTACTGTTGTTGGTCTGTGACAGGTTGCCCTGGCTGTGCAGACGCTCGGTCGCTACCGGACGAACACCGGTACCGATCTGCAGCCCTGACGGCAGTGTGGTTTGCTCAGAAGACTGTGCGCCGGGCTGGCGAATGGTCTGGTAAAGCAAATCTTCAAAAACCGCACGCTGACGCTTGAAACCGTTGGTGCTGACGTTCGCCAGGTTGTTGGCGATGACGTCCATATTGGTTTGCTGTGCGTCGAGACCGGTTTTTGCGATCCATAATGAACTGATCATAGTGGTCCTGTTATTAGCTCATGGAGAGCAGCTGGTTGGCCTTCTGCGCGTTCTGATCGACGTTGCTGATGACTTTCATCTGCATTTCGAACCGACGCGCGCTGGCGATCATATCGGCCATCGCGGCCACAGGTTTAACGTTACTGCCTTCAAGCACGCCAGACTGCAGCGTGATGCTCTGGTCGGCCTGTAAGACCGGACCACGCGCCGCCTGTGCCGCCGGGTTTAAGCGGAACATCCCGTCATCGCCACGCACCACTTCGTTCGCCTGCGCGCGCACCAGTTTCAGACGCCCTACCGGCGCAATGGTGTTTGCCGGGTCACCCGGGTTCAGTGCGGAGATAGTACCGTCAGCGGCGATGGTGATTTCGGAACCTTCCGGTACCACCACCGGGCCGCCTTCACCAATCACCGGGTTGCCCTGGATAGTCAGCTGGCCGGTGGGCGTCACCTGGATATTCCCGTTACGGGTATAGCCTTCAGTGCCGTCCGGCGCCTGTATGGCGAGCCAGCCGTCCTGCTGCAACGCCACGTCCAGCGGACGCGCGGTGTAGTCAAGCTGGCCTGGCGTCATGTCCGCGCCCGGTGTTGATGCCGCCACCAGCGTACGCGTCTGGACGGTCTCGCCGTTGACCGGCACTGCACGCAGTGCCGTCAGTTGAGCGCGAAAGCCAGGCGTCGAGGCGTTGGCAAGGTTGCTGGCGGTGACGGCCTGCTGATCCAGCGTCTGGCTGGCAGCGCCCATCGCGGTATATATTGCGTGATCCATTACGTCATCCCGTCAGGCGCTTAGCGCAGGTTAACCAGGGTGTTGAGGATCTGATCCTGGGTTTTGATGGTCTGCGCGTTCGACTGATAGTTACGCTGCGCGACAATCATGTTCACCAGTTCTTTACTCAGATCGACGTTGGACGCTTCCAGCGCACCGTTGGTCAGCTTACCGAAGTTGCCTTCGCCTGCCGTACCGAGCAGCGCCACGCCAGAAGACAGGGTCGCCGTCCAGACGTTATCCCCCTGCGACTGCAGCCCTTCGTTGTTGGCGAAGTTCGCCAGCACGATCTGCCCCAGCACCTGCGATTTTTCGTTGGAGTAGTTACCAACAATCGTACCGTCATCGTTAATCTGATAGCTCACCAGGTCACCCGGACCGTAGCCGTTCTGATCGGAAGCCACGATGCTGTTGGAACCGGTGTTCTGCTGCATGGTATTCGCGAAGCTCAGCTGGAAAGTCGCTGGGGTCGCACCGTTAATGGTCCCGGTGGTCAGGTTAGCGGTCCCGCCGCTGATCAGCTCGCCATCGGCGTTGAATCCCAGCGTGGTCGCCAGTGCAGAGGCACTTCCGGCGACGCTGCTGTCCTGGGTATAAACGTTCCAGGTGTTGTCGGCGGTCTTCACGAAGTACACGTTCATGTCATGGGCGTTACCCTGACTGTCGTAAACGGTGATCGAGTCTTTTCTGTTGTAGGTGTCAGCGTCGGTCGCATCAAACGGCGTGGTCGCTGGCAGCTTGTCTGTGGAGTTCAGGTTCATCTGCATGCTCGCCGTGGTGGTGATTTTGGCGGACATCAGCGTATTCGGGATGTTCAACCCGACCGGGTTAGCGCCCTGCTGAATGGTCGGCGGTGTACCCGTTGCCGGATAACCGGTCAGCTGCAGNGCTGTCGACCAGACGGAAGAAGCCGTTCTGGCTGATAGCGACGTCCAGCGCGCGACCGGTGCTGGTGGTGATCCCGTCGTTAAAATCCTGCGTGATCCCCGCGACCTTCACGCCAAGACCCACTTTAGAGCCGGCGAACATATCGGCGAAAGAAGCGGTGCCGGACTTAAAGCCATAGGTGGCGGAGTTGGCAATGTTGTTACCAATTACGTCGAGGTTAGTAGAGGCAGCATTCAGACCGCTGACCGCTTGAGAAAAGGACATGTCTTTCTCCTGATATGGTTGAAGGCTTAAATAATCTGGCGAACGTCGTCGAGCGTGGTCGTACCGTGGATGCCAAGATCCAGGGTATTGCCATTCGCGCCACGGATAACACCCTGCACCAGCGCGTACTGCAGCGGCTGACTGGTCAGCTGCGTACCGCCGTTAGTGGCGTTGACGGAAATGCTGTAAGCGCTGTCGGTGGCGAGTGAACCATCGTCCAGCTTGCCGTCCCAGGTATAGGTATGCACACCTGCGGACTGTTGGCCCAGTTCAAGCGTGCGCACCACTTTGCCGGTCTTATCACTGATAGTGACGGTGACTTTGTCCGCCGCCTGCTGCAGTTCGAGACCAAACGGTGTCGTGCTGACGTTACCGTCATCATCTTTACCGGTCAGCACCACATTGCCCGGGATCATCACGCCATGCCCAATCAGCGTCGCCGCCTGCATGGACTGGTTGCTGTCGATCTGGCCGGAAATAGAGCCCAACGTGGTATTCAGTTTTTCGATACCGCTCACCGTGCTGATCTGTGCGAGCTGAGAGGTCAGCTCGTTGTTCTGCATCGGGTTGGTTGGATCCTGGTTTTTTAACTGCGCCACCAGCAACGTCAGGAAGCTGCTTTGCAGATCCGCCGCGTTGTTGCCGGTCAGCGAATTGGTCCCGGTCTGGACGTCGTTGCCGGTATTGGTTGGATCGTTGACATTGACGGCAATTGACATGGTTCTCTCCTTATTGTCCCAGCGTCAGTGTTTTCAGCATCATGCCTTTCACGGTGTTGAGCACTTCCACGTTGGCCTGATAGCTGCGCGACGCGGACATGGTGTTCACCATTTCGCCGACCACATCGACGTTAGGCATTTTCACGTAGCCTTTGGCGTCCGCCAGCGGGTTGCCCGGCTGGTAAACCAGCTTGTCCGGCGCCTGGCTTTCAATCACGTTGGCCACTTTTACACCACCGGTCGCAGCGCCCACCGGCGCATCCACCTGGAACACCACCTGTTTGGCGCGATAAGGCTGTCCGTCAGGCCCGGTGACGCTGTCGGCGTTCGCCAGATTACTGGCGGCGACGTTCAGGCGTTTGGACTGGGCGGTCAGCGCGGAACCGGCGACATCAAAAATATTCAGCAATGCCATTCATTAATTCCCCTGTTGCAGGACGCTCATCATGCTCTTGATTTGACCACCCAGCACCGTCAGGCCTGTCTGGTACTGCAGGCTGTTGTCGGCAAACTGCGTACGTTCGCGGTCCATATCGACGGTGTTGCCATCCATCGACGGCTGGTCGGGAACGCGATACATCAGATCAACAGCAGGCGACGATATCGTCCCGGCAGGTATATGACGGGCAGAGGTGAGTGAGAGCGCCACGTTGCTGGTCTCCGCTCTGCCACGCTCCATTACCTTTTTCAGTTCACTGNATCCCCCGGGGTATCGGCGTTGGCGATATTGGCAGCCAGAATCTCCTGACGCGCGGCACGCAAGTTCAGCGCTTCCTGCTGGAAACGTAGCGCAGCGTCGAGTTTATCGAGCATGGCTCCTCCGCTAATGACAAAATTTCAGTTCACACTTTAATTCTCCGGCCTGTCTCCCTATCGCCGGAATAAACGCAAAATGCGTCGCTATTTATTGCGTTGAAGAAATCCCCATGCGGGTAAAATCCTGCCAATCCCTGAACAGACTGGAGTTGGCGATGCGAAACCTGAAAAGCACCCTCGTGGCGATCTGTTTGCTGCTTAGCCCGCTGGCGCAGGCTGACGATCTCAATGCGCAGCTGCAGGCGTTTTTTGCCCAGCGTCTGACCGGCTTCAGCGACGACGTCACGGTTACGCTCCGCACGCCGCAAACCCAGCAGCCGCCGTGCGAACAACCGGCGCTGAGCGTCCCGGCGAGCGCGCGGCTGTGGGGGAATCTGAACGTGCTGGCACAGTGCGGCACTGAGAAACGTTATCTTCAGGTCAATGTTCAGGCCGTAGGCAATTACGTGGTGGCGGCTGAAGCCATTGCNCCAGCCGATTCAGCTGTCGATGTTACGTCAGTCGTGGCGGGTGAAAGCGGGTCAGCGCGTGCAGGTGATCGCCAGCGGCGACGGCTTTCGCGTCAATGGCGAAGGGCAGGCATTAAACAACGCCTCGGTGGCGCAAAACGCGCGCGTCCGGATGCCGTCGGGCCAGGTGGTCAGCGGGAAAGTGGGTCCTGATGGGAATATTCTGATTAATTTATAATGTTTATAAAGAATCTGCGGCACCTGCCGATAAAATATCAACAAATGATGATGGCAGGCTGTAGTGCCACGAACCCTCGATGAGGACAGCATAATGAGCATTGATCGTACATCGCCCCTGAAGCCAGTGAATGCCGTACAACCACGCGAACCGAACGACGTCGGCGCGACGAAATCACGTACTGAAAAATCGGCTGCCAGCAACAGCACCAGCGTAACGCTGAGCGATGCGCAGACCCGACTGACGCAGCCTGGCTCCGGCGATATTAATCTGGAACGTGTTGAAACACTGAAGACGGCGATTCGTAACGGTGAACTGAAAATGGATACCGGTAAAATCGCTGACGCCCTGATCCAGGAAGCCCAGAATTCATTGAGTCAATAAACGTATGAGTCGTTTGTCAGACATTTTGGACCAAATGACCGCCATCCTGAACTCGCTCAAAGCGGTGATGGATGAGGAGCAACAACAGCTGTCTTTTGGTAGCGTGAACGGTAGCGCGCTGCAACGCATAACGGAAGAGAAAAGCTCTCTGCTGGCGGCGCTCGATTACCTTGAGCAGCAGCGTCGCATGGAGCAAGAAGCTCAGCGCTGCGCCAATGATGATATTACTGACCGCTGGCAACTGATTACCAAAAAAACGCAGCATCTGCGCGATCTGAACCAGCACAACGGCTGGCTGCTGGAGGGGCAAATCGCCCGCAATCAGCAGGCGCTTGAGGTTCTGAAACCGCATCAGGAACCCGGTCTGTATGGCAGAGACGGGCAAACCTTCAACGCGCCTCGCGGCGGAAAAAAATTCTCCGTCTGATTTCCCCACGGATGACGTTTGCCTGCCGGTTAGCCTTACGCTAACCGGCTTCGTTTTATTTATACCGTTCTGCGGGTGAACTCTTTCACTTTAAAGCCGAGCAGCGCCAGGGTGGCGAAATAGGCGACAATTCCCACCACCACCACCGCCATCAGACGCAACAAACGGAACGGCATGGTGCCCTGCGACCATTCCGGCATCACATACAGCATGCCGAGCAGCGCGGCGGACATCACCACCACCGCGATCACCAGCCGGATCAGAAACCCGCCCCAGCCCGGCATCGGGGTAAAAATATTCTGTTTACGCAACTGCCAGTACAGCAGGCTGGCGTTCAGACAGGCCGCCAGACCGATGGAGAGCGACAGCCCGGCATGTTTCAGCGGGCCAATGAACGCCAGGTTCATCAGTTGCGTCATGATGAGGGTGACAATGGCGATTTTCACCGGCGTTTTGATGTTCTGACGGGAATAGAATCCCGGTGCCAGCACCTTCACCACGATCAGCCCCATCAGCCCGACGGAGTACGCCACCAGTGCGCGCTGGGTCATCGCGGCGTCAAACGCAGTGAATTTACCGTACTGGAACAGCGACACCGTCAGCGGTTTCGCCAGGATCCCCAGCGCCACGGCGCTCGGCAGCGCAAGCAGGAAGCAAAGGCGCAGCCCCCAGTCCATCAGGCGGCAATATTCGTCGTGATTGCCGCTGGCAAAGCTTTTCGACAGTGACGGCAACAGAATCGTCCCCAGCGCCACGCCCAGCACGCCGGACGGAAATTCCATCAGACGGTCGGCGTAGTACATCCACGACACCGACCCCGACACCAGGAACGAGGCAAAAATGGTGTTGATGATGAGGGAGATCTGACTGACCGACACGCCGAGGATCGCCGGGCCCATCTGTTTCACCACCCGCATCGCCCCGGCATCTTTTAAATTAATGCGCGGCAGCACCAGCATGCCGATTTTTTTCAGGTGCGGCAGTTGATAGAAAAGTTGCAAAATCCCGCCCACTGTTACCGCCCACGCCAGCGCCAGTACCGGCGGCTGAAAGTACGGCGCAGCGAACAGCGCAAAACCAATCATGCTGATGTTCAGGAAAGTCGGCGCGAACGCTGGCACCGAGAAACGGTTCCAGGTGTTCAGAATCGCCCCCGCCAGCGACGCCAGCGAGATCAGCAGAATATACGGGAAAGTAATGCGCAACAGTTGGGTGGTCAGCGCGAATTTTTCTGCGGTATTGGCAAAACCCGGCGCGGTAATGGTGATCACCCAGGGCGCTGCCAGCATTCCGAGCACCGTCACCAGCGCCAGCGCCAGCGTTAACAGCCCGGAGACGTAAGAGATAAAGACTTTGGTGGCGTCATCGCCCTGTTTGCTTTTGTATTCCGCCAGGATCGGCACAAAGGCCTGCGAAAACGCGCCTTCGGCAAAAATGCGGCGCAACAGGTTCGGCAGCTTAAAGGCGACAAAAAAGGCGTCCGTCGCCATTCCCGCGCCAAAGACCCTCGCCACAATGGCATCGCGCGCGAACCCCAACACGCGGGAAAACATGGTCATCGAGCTGACGGCGGCCAGCGATTTTAATAGATTCATTGAAGTGATATTCCACAACCCTGGAGCAAAACGCCTGCAGTGCAGGCGTGGAAAGTGGCGATAGTCTACCGGGATCGTCGTGAATTACTACTGCCAGTTGTTACAGTGTCTTATTCGCTGAAGGCGTCCTGCCAGACCTTTTCAACGATACGCTGCGCCAGCACGGCCTGCTCGCCGGCGGTTTGCGGAACCGTCTGATTTTGCACGCATTCAATAAAATGGTGCGCACAACCGGTGAAACCGCGTTGCTCGAGTGTGCTCTGCCAGCCAGGTACCGNCCACCCACTCGCGCTGACTCCCGGCGCGACGGTGCATGCTGGTGGTCACCTGCAACTGCGGATGGCTGAAATGATGCTCGGCGTAGAGCATTTCGCCCTGTTCTGTGGTTTGCAGCACCCCACCGCTCAGGCTCGCGCCACCCGCCAGCCACAGCGCGGTATCCACCACGTGCAGGTAATCGTCAAGCAGCGTGAAGTGGCAGTCCTGCGGCCCGACGCTGTCGGTGCGGTGCTTGTCCATGCGCAGCGACGCCGCCGAAGACAAATTGGTTTTCAGTTCGCGATATAACGGCGCAAAACGACGGTTAAAGCCCACCATCAGGGTGAGCTTTTTCTTCGCCGCCAGATCCACCAGCCGCTCCGCATCGGTGAGTTTTTCTGCCAGCGGTTTATCAACGCAGACGTGTACGCCCGCATTGAGCAGTTCGCTGACCACCGCCGCATGGGTCGCCGTCGAGGTGTGGACAAACACCGCGTCACACTGCGCCGCCAGCGCGGCCAGCGAATCCGCATACGGCATGCGGTACGTGTCGCAGATGCGCAGCGCTTTCTCTTTGTTGGGGGACCAGGCCGCCTGCAGGGTCCAGTTCGTTGCGGCGCTGAGTACCGGCAGCCACGCTTTTTGCGCTATGCCGCCAAGCCCAACGACGCCGATACGAAGTTTAGCTGTCACCGTTATTCTCCCAGGTGCGCGAGTAAAGATTCCAGACGCTGCTTCAGTTCGGCCACTTCCCCTTCCAGGGTTTCAACGCGCGCCAGCAGATCGTCTCCCACCGGCGCCACCGCTTCCACCACGGTTGCCAGCGTTTCGATATCACCGCTGAAAAGATGCATATAGCGGCTTTCGCGTTTGCCGGGTTCCCGTGGCAGACGTGCGACAAACGGGCCGTCGTCGCGGGAGGCTAAGCCTTCCAGCGTCGATTCGACTTCCGCCATGTCGCGGAATTCATGCATGCGCTGCGCACGACCGCGCAGTTCGCCCGGCGTCTGTGCGCCGCGCAGCAGCAGCGTAGTGACAATCGCCACCTCTGCGGATGTCAGTTTCAGATCGCCGAATTCGGAATTGCAAAAACGCTGCTCATATTTGGTCACACGGTTACCGAAACCGCTGACCGTGCGCAGGTAGTGACGCTTGACCAGCGCATCGAGCAGCTCCTGCACGTCAGATTCGCTGAGATTCATTACCGGTTCACGGTTGGTTTTCTGGTTGCAGGCAGTCACTACGCCGTTCACCGACAGCGGATACTGTTCCGGCGTCGTCACCTGCTTTTCCAGCAGACAGCCAATAACGCGCGCTTCATTTGCGGTGAGTTGATACTTCATTCTTTCTCCTCAGGGGCTGGCGCTTAGCGGCCAGCCGTCCATTCCTTCGTGGTCAGCGCGGTCAGCACATGGTCGCGCCACTGCCCGTCGATCAACAGGTAATCTTTGGCGTAACCCTCTTTTTCAAAGCCCAGCCGGGCCAGTAAATCCCCGCTGCGCTGATTATGCGGCATGTAGTTGGCCATGATGCGATGAATATGTTGCGATCGTTGCATATAGCGGATCGCCGCGCTCAATGCTTCAAACATCAGCCCCTGCCCCTGCCATTTTTGCCCGATGGAGTAGCCGAGATAGCAGGCGTGAAACGAGCCGCGCACAACGTTGGAAAAGTTAGCGACACCAATAACTTCCTTTTCCTCGGGATCGAGCAGGGCAAAATAAAACGCGGAGCCCTGTTTATGGAATTCGTTAATCATCCCCAGGCGCGCCTGCCAGCCGGACGGATAACAATGGCTGTCATCGCGGACCGGTTCCCAGGGTTTTAAAAACTGGCGATTCTCGGCGTAATAATCGGCGAGACGCCAGGCGTCACGTTCATGAACCAGACGCACCACCAGACGGTCTGTTGTTAAGCGTACTTTCGGCACATTACTGCGATAGCCAAACATTCATTCCACTCCTTCACGCAACCCATGACCGACGTATTTCTTAATTTATAATACCTGCCCGCAGGCACTCTGTGAAAACAGCAACATACCATTTTCTGCGCGACATCGGCTTTTCGATTAAAAGCCTCTATCGAAGTAGTATCTTGATAAAAAAATATTGTCGCAGGCAATATGGGAAAACAAGCATTAACCACGCAGAATAGGACTGCACTCTTCTTTTTATTTCCCAGGGGGGGAAATGTCCCGCGTATCGCAGGCTAGGAGCCTGGGTAAATATTTCCTGTTGGTCGACAATATGCTGGTGGTTCTCGGTTTTTTTGTCGTATTTCCTCTGATTTCCATTCGTTTTGTTGATCAATTAGGTTGGGCGGCGTTGATGGTGGGCATCGCGCTCGGTTTACGTCAGCTTGTTCAGCAGGGTCTGGGCATGTTTGGCGGTGCTATTGCCGACCGTTTTGGCGCGAAACCGATGATTGTCACCGGAATGCTGATGCGCGCGGGCGGTTTCGCAGCGATGGCGGTAGCGCAGGAACCCTGGATGCTCTGGCTTTCCTGCATTCTGTCCGGGCTGGGCGGTACGCTGTTTGACCCGCCGCGTACGGCGCTGGTGATCAAACTGGTGCGTCCGCATCAGCGTGGGCGATTCTTCTCCTTACTGATGATGCAGGACAGCGCGGGCGCGGTAATTGGCGCCCTGCTCGGCAGTTGGCTGCTACAGTACGATTTCCGTCTGGTGTGCAGCGTCGGTGCGCTGCTGTTTATCCTCTGCGCGGGCTTTAACGCCTGGTATCTCCCGGCGTGGAAACTCTCCACGGTGAGAACGCCGGTGCGCGAAGGGCTGGCCCGCGTGTTGCACGACAAACGCTTTGTTACCTACGTACTGACGCTGACCGGCTACTACATGCTCGCCGTGCAGGTGATGCTGATGCTGCCGATCATGGTGAACGATATCGCCGGGTCGCCGTCGGCGGTGAAATGGATGTACGCCATCGAAGCGGCGCTGTCGCTGTCACTGCTGTACCCGATTGCCCGCTGGAGTGAAAAGCGTTTCCGCCTCGAACAGCGGCTGATGGCCGGTCTGGTGGTGATGTCGCTCTCGATGTTGCCCATCGGGTTGACCAGTAGCCTTTCGCAGCTGTTTGCGCTGATTTGCACGTTCTACATTGGCTCAATTATCGCTGAACCGGCGCGTGAAACGCTCAGCGCTGAGCTGGCCGACGCCCGCGCCCGCGGCAGCTATATGGGCTTCAGCCGTCTGGGGCTGGCCTTTGGCGGCGCCTTTGGCTATGCCGGTGGCGGCTGGCTGTTTGATACCGGCAAAGCCTTCAATCAGCCAGAACTGCCGTGGGCGATGCTGGCGATCATTGGTCTTATTACCTTCATTGCGCTGTGGTGGCAGTNNATGTAGAGGAACCCCATGAAAAAGATTTTGGTTATTGCCGCACTGTTCATTGGCGGCGTGCTGGCGGGTTGTAATCAGCTCACACAGTATTCCGTCAGTGAACAGGAAATTAATCAGGCATTACAGAAGCACAATAATTTCTCGAAAGACATTGGCCTGCCTGGCGTGGCAGATGCTCACATACAGCTCACTAATCTTTCCAGCGCTATCGGACGTGAAGATCCCAACAAAGTCACCCTGAGCGGCATTGCGAAGCTGGATATGACGTCCCTGTTCGGTAACCAGAAAGCGACCATCGATCTGAAACTCAAAGCGCAGCCAATTTTCAATAAAGAAAAAGGCGCCATTTTCCTGCAGGAGATGGAAGTGGTGGACGCGAAAGTCGCGCCGGAGAAAATGCAGTCGGTCGTTCAGACCCTGATGCCCTATCTGAACCAGTCGCTGCGAAACTACTTTAATCAGCAACCGGCCTACATTCTCAGAGAGGATGCCAGCGAAGGCGAAGCGCTGGCGAAGAAATATGCGAAAGGCATTGAAGTGAAACCGGGTGAAATCATTATTCCCTTCACTGATTAACCTGACGGGCGCTGCGGCGCCCTTTTTTTTCGGATAAAGAGTGCAAAGGAAAACGTTTCCGCTTATCCTTAGTGCCCGGCAAAAAGCAGCCTGATGACTGAACCAACCAGCCGGAGCCCCTCATGACAGCACAACCCCAGGTTTTAAAAATCCGCCGCCCTGACGACTGGCATATTCATCTGCGTGATGGTGATATGTTGAAAACCGTCGTGCCTTATACCAGCGCACNNGCCGCCAGTGACCACGGTAGAGGCGGCGGTGGCCTACCGCCAGCGCATTCTTGACGCCGTTCCGGCCGGGCATGATTTTACCCCGCTGATGACCTGTTATCTGACCGATACGCTGGATGCGAACGAGCTGGAGCGCGGTTTTCAGGAAGGCGTGTTTACCGCCGCCAAACTCTATCCGGCCAATGCCACCACCAACTCCAGCTACGGCGTCACCAGCGTCGATGCCATTATGCCGGTGCTGGAGCGCATGGAAAAACTGGGCATGCCGCTGCTGGTGCACGGCGAAGTGACGCAGGCAGACATTGACATTTTCGACCGTGAAGCGCGTTTCATCGACACAGTGATGGAGCCGCTACGCCAGCGTCTGCAGGGGCTGAAAGTGGTGTTTGAGCACATCACCACCAAAGATGCCGCCGAGTATGTCCGCGACGGCAACGATCGTCTGGGCGCCACCATTACGCCTCAGCATCTGATGTTTAACCGCAACCATATGCTGGTGGGCGGCGTGCGTCCGCATCTGTACTGTCTGCCAATTCTTAAGCGCAACATCCACCAGCAGGCGCTGCGCGAACTGGTGGCCAGCGGTTTCAGCCGTGCGTTCCTCGGTACAGATTCCGCACCGCATGCGCGTCATCGCAAAGAAGCCAGTTGCGGCTGCGCGGGCTGCTTCAACGCCCCGACGGCGCTCGGCAGCTACGCCACCGTGTTTGAAGAGATGAATGCCCTGCAACACTTTGAAGCGTTCTGCTCCCTCAATGGTCCGCGCTTTTACAACCTGCCGGTAAATGACGACGTTGTTGAGCTGGTGCGCGAAGAGAGCACCGTCGCTGAGAGCATTGCCCTGGCGGACGATACGCTCATTCCTTTCCTCGCGGGTGAAACCGTGCGCTGGACGGTAAAAGCATAAAAATTCGCAACCCCCTGTTGTAAGTTACTTTATTTACCTGTATACATATACAGTATAACTACAGGGGGTGAGCAAAAGCTTGCCCATCAGGAAACCGCCTGAAGGATGACGTGACTATGCGAATTGAAGTGACGATTGCCAAAACAACGCCGTTACCCGCCGGAGCATTAGACGCGCTGGCCGGAGAACTCTCCCGCCGCATCAACGACCACTACCCTGACGCCGGTGGCAACGTGACCGTACGGTACGCCGCCAGCAATAATCTCTCCGTCTTCGGTGGCATTAAAGAAGATAAAGATCGCATCAGCGAAATCCTGCAGGAGACGTGGGAAAGCGCCGATGACTGGTTCATCACCGATTAAATATTACTCTCTCATTGTGTTGTCTTGCCGGGTCGCCCCGGCTTTTTTTGTTTTACCGCCTTGTTTATTTTTTAATCCCTTTCCGATATATCCGCTAATCTCTTAAAAAATAATGAACAATTTGGCCGTTTATCGTTCAAAAATGCGAGGCGTTCAGTAATTTGTGTTGCAGATTATTTAATTTCTCGAGTAATTGATTATTTATTGATATACTTACTCTTGCTTCAGATAAAACACGCAGAACCTCGAGAGTCGTTATCTTTTAACACGTAGAAAAGGGGTTATGATGGAAAAGAATAATGAAGTCATCCAGACCCATCCCCTCGTCGGATGGGACATCAGCACCGTAGATAGCTACGATGCGCTGATGCTGCGCTTACACTACCAAAACCCCACTCAAGCGAGCAGTAANTGCCCCCCGCCAGTTTATTTCGATTCTGGAAGCGGGCATCGCCAAAATAGAATCAGGCGATTATCAGAAAGATGAGTATCGCAGGCATTAAATTGAATGCTCACTCCACAGGCACCCTCGGGTGCCTTTATTATTTGTGCGGTTGTATCGCGACTGATAATTAATTACTCTGCTAAGAAAGCTTTCCCGGAAGAGACTATGGANTAATTGTTCTTGGTAGCGGCTCCATCGGCGCTGCCGCCGGTTATTACGCGCGTCGAGCCGGTCTGAATGTGCTGATGCTGGACGCCCACCTCCCACCCCATGACCAGGGCAGCCATCACGGCGATACGCGGCTGATCCGCCATGCTTACGGCGAAGGCGAAAAATATGTCCCGCTGGTGCTGCGCGCGCAGACGCTGTGGGACGAGCTGGCCACCCTCAGCGGCGAGGCCATATTCGAGAAAACCGGGGTGATTAACCTCGGGCCGGCCCATTCTGCGTTTCTGGCGAACGTCGCCCATAGTGCGAAGCAGTTTGGTCTGGCGGTGGAAATGCTGGATGCGCAGGGGATCATGTCCCGCTGGCCTGAAATACGGGTGCCTGATGATTACATCGGTATTTTTGAATCCGCTTCCGGCGTACTGAAAAGCGAGCTGGCGGTCAAAGCATGGATCCGTCTGGCGCGGGAAGCCGGTGCGGCACAACAGTTTAACGTCCCGGTGACCGCCATTCATCATGAGGCTGACGGCGTGACGGTGGAAACCGCTGAAGAGAATTTCCGCGGCAAAAAGCTGCTCATCAGCGCTGGCACCTGGGTGACAAAACTGCTCCCGGAGCTGCCCATTCAACCCGTGCGCAAGGTGTTTGCCTGGTTCCAGGCCGATGGCCGCTACAGCAGTAAAAATAACTTCCCCGCGTTTACCGGCGAACTGCCGAACGGTGATCAGTACTACGGCTTTCCGGCCGAGGATAATGAACTGAAGATCGGCAAACATAACGGCGGGCAGATCATCACGTCTGAAGAGGAACGCAAACCGTTTGGCGCGGTTGCTACTGACGGCTCAGAAGCGTTTAATTTTCTGCGCAACGTGCTGCCAGGCATTGGCGGCTGTCTGCACGGCGCGGCCTGCACCTATGACAATTCGCCGGACGAGGATTTCATCATTGATACCCTGCCCGGTCATCCTGATACGCTGCTGATCACCGGCCTCAGCGGTCACGGCTTTAAGTTTGCCTCCGTGCTCGGTGAAATCGCCGCACAGTTTGCTCAGGGCACCACGCCGGAATTCGACCTGACGCTCTTTTCGCTGGCGCGCTTTAACCGTTAGAACGCTGACATCCTGGCCCTCATTCGGGGTCAGGAATACCCAGTTTCGTATTCAACCGTCCACGCGACTTGTTGAAAATCTTATTGCCGTTTTCGCGTCCGGCGCGGCGACGGCGCTGTTCGTCTTCAGGCAGCTTGTGCTCCTGCTGACAGGCTTCGCTGCAGCAGCCTTCATATTTTTCCGCACACGCCGGGCACTGAATAAACAGCAGGTGACAGCCGTCGTTCAGGCAGTTGGTGTGGCTGTCGCACGGCGCGCCGCACTGGTGGCAATGGGAAATCACGTCGTCGCTGATGCGTTCACCCATGCGCTCGTCAAAAACAAAGTTTTTGCCAATGAAGCGCACCGGTAACCCCTGCTCGCGCGCACGGCGAGCGTATTCAATGATCCCGCCCTCAATGTGCCAGACCTTGTTAAAGCCGTTGTGCTTCATCCAGGCGCTGGCTTTTTCACAGCGAATGCCACCGGTGCAGTACATGACAATCTTTTTGTCTTTATGCTCCTGCATCATTTCCACCGCTTTCGGCAGTTGTTCGCGGAAGGTATCGGCGGGGATCTCCAGCGCATTCTCAAAATGGCCGACTTCGTATTCGTAGTGGTTACGCATGTCGATAAAAATGGCGTTTGGATCGTCAAGCATCGCGTTGACTTCAGCGGCTTTCAGATAATCGCCGACGTCGCTGGCGTCAAAGCTCGGGTCGTCGATGCCATCTGCAACGATCCGGTCACGCACTTTCATGCGCAGCACCCAGAACGATTTTCCGTCGTCGTCGAGGGCAATATTCAGACGCAAACCGTTCAGCGCCGGGTCGAAACCATACAGCAGTTCCCGAAACGCCTCCACGCGGCTTTCCGGCACGCTGATCTGGGCGTTAATCCCCTCTTTCGCCAGATAGACGCGACCAAATACGTCAAGCGTGCTGAACGCGACGTACAGCGCATCGCGGGTCGCTTTAGGATCGGCGATAGTGAAATATTTATAGAATGAGATCGTTGTGCGCGGTTCGGTTTCCGCCAGCATTTTTGCCTTCAACGCCTCATTCGAAATGCGGTTGTGTAACACTGGCATGGTGTTCGGTTCCTGCAATCGTATAAGGGAAAAATGAGTCGGGCGGCATGATATAGCAAAGAATCACAATTTACATCCCTACAATTTGCGCTACATTTCTCTCACCTTATTATATGTACTCTCAACATTTGTCTGTTATCTCCCCACTCCGTTGGCACGGATTTTGGCTGACGGGAAAAAAATGCGACAATAGAGGGAGTTGTTTGTAATGACAGGAAAGACATGACCCATTTACCCAAATTTTCTGCTGCGCTTTTGCACCCTCGCTATTGGTTAACCTGGCTCGGTATCGGCGCGCTCTGGCTGATGGTGCAGCTTCCTTACCCGGTCATTTATCGCATCGGCACCTCCATGGGCCGCCTTTCCATGCGGCTGATGAAGCGCCGCGCCCACATCGCTTACCGCAATCTGGAACTTTGTTTTCCTGAGATGAGCGAGGCGGAGCGCCACCGGCTGGTGGTGAAGAATTTTGAATCCGTAGGAATGGGGCTGATGGAAACCGGCATGGCCTGGTTCTGGTCGGATCGCCGCATTGCCCACTGGACGACGGTCACCGGGTTTGAACCGCTGCGTGAACTCGAAGCGCAAAAGAAAGGTATTTTGCTGATCGGCGTACATTTTCTCACCCTGGAAATGGGGGCGAGAATGTTTGGCCTCAACTGGCCGGGGATCGGCGTGTATCGTCCTAACGACAATCCGGTACTGGATCTGCTGCAAACCTGGGGACGCCTGCGCTCCAACAAAGACATGCTGGACCGCAAAGATCTCAAAGGGATGGTCAGAGCGCTGAAAAATGGTGACGTGGTGTGGTACGCCCCGGATCACGACTACGGTCCGCGTAGCAGCGTGTTTGTCCCCTTCTTTGCCGTCGATCAGGCCGCCACCACCACCGGGACCTGGATGCTGGCAAAGATGTCAAAAGCCTGCGTCGTGCCGTTTGTACCGCGCCGCCGGGAAGACGGTAAAGGCTATGAGCTGATAATGCTGCCGCCGGAATGTTCGCCGCCGCTGGATGACGCCGAAACCACCGCCGCGTGGATGAACCGCGTGGTGGAGCAGTGCATCCTGATGGCGCCGGAGCAGTACATGTGGCTGCATCGTCGCTTCAAAACACGCCCTGAAGGCGTCCCTTCGCGTTACTGATCCGCTGGCAGCCCGGCCAGGCTGCCGTACACCCGCTTTCCGATGTCTCTGATTTGCAGAACCCTTTTCGCGGGCGCATAATTAGTCTGCTATGGACTTTTTTATCAGCTGATTGCAGCTCTTTAGCACGCTGCTGCGGGTTTTTATGCCATCCTCCGAAACACCCATCAACTGGAAACGCAATCTCGCCGTCGCCTGGCTGGGTTGTTTTCTGACCGGCGCCGCCTTTAGCCTGGTGATGCCTTTTCTGCCGCTCTATGTCGAGGAACTGGGCGTGACGGGCTTGCGCGAGCTGAACATGTGGTCCGGCCTGGTCTTTAGTATTACCTTCCTGTTCTCTGCCATTGCCTCGCCCTTCTGGGGCGGTCTTGCCGACCGTCGCGGCCGTAAAATCATGCTCTTGCGCTCGGCGCTGGGGATGTCAATCGTGATGGTGCTGATGGGGCTGGCGCAGAACGTCTGGCAACTGCTGATCCTGCGCGCGTTGCTCGGCCTGCTTGGCGGCTTTGTGCCTAACGCCAACGCGCTGATCGCCACTCAGGTGCCGCGCAACAAGAGTGGCTGGGCGCTGGGAACGCTTTCTACCGGCGCGGTCAGCGGTGCGTTGCTGGGACCGCTGGCGGGCGGTCTGCTGGCTGATATGTGGGGATTACGCCCGGTGTTCTTCATGACCGCCAGCGTGCTGTTCGTCTGTTTTGTCATTACGCTGTGGCTGATCCGCGAGCAATTCACGCCGGTATCGAAAAAAGAGATGCTCCACTTTCGTGAAGTTATTGGCTCGCTGAAAAGCCCGCGGCTGGTGCTGAGCCTGTTTGTCACTACCATGATCATTCAGGTGGCGACGGGTTCGATCGCGCCGATTCTGACGCTGTACGTGCGCGATCTGGCAGGCAACGTCAGTAATATCGCGTTTATCAGCGGGATGATTGCCTCGGTGCCTGGCGTGGCGGCGCTGCTCAGCGCGCCCCGGCTCGGCAAACTCGGCGATCGCATCGGCCCGGAGAAGATCCTGATTGCTGCGCTGGTGGTTTCCGTGCTGCTGTTAATCCCGATGGCTCTGGTGCAGACGCCCTGGCAGCTGGGCATCCTGCGTTTCCTGCTTGGTGCCGCTGACGGCGCTCTGCTCCCGGCAGTACAGACGCTGCTGGTCTATAACGCCACCAACCAGATTGCCGGGCGTGTGTTCAGCTATAACCAGTCCTTTCGCGACATCGGCAACGTTACCGGACCGCTCATCGGCGCGGCGGTCTCGGCCAGCTACGGCTTCCGCGCAGTCTTTTTCGTTACGGCTCTGGTGGTGTTATTTAACGTTGTCTACTCAACGCTCAGTCTGCTCCGCCCACGGGCACGAAAGGCCGCAGTGGAACGCTAACCTCGCCATCCCGGGGATGTTTTTTCGTTTGTACGCCTTGCATAACGCAAACTTCAGCTATTCTTTCCCTGAATACCACATCAACCTGCAGGGAGAAAAGAGATGACTATGTATGCCACGCTCGAAGAAGCTATTGATGCGGCTCGCGAAGAGTTCCTCGCCGATAATCCGCAACTCGACGAAGANCATCATGTGGCAGGCGGAATTTTTAGCCGAAGAGACTGATGACGGCGAATGCCTGCCCATCCTGTTCGGTGAGGCCGCCCAAAGCGTGTTTGACGGTGATTACGACGAGATAGAACTTCGCCAGGAATGGATGGAAGAGAACACCCTGCATGAATGGGATGAAGGTGAATTTCAGCTCGAGCCGCCGCTCGACACCGAGGAAGGTCAGACGGCGGCCGATGAATGGGATGAACGCTGATTAATCATACGGGCCGTGATGCATATCCAGCGGCAGCAGCAGCGTGTCGAATACCAGCGAAAAAGGTAGATCCAGGATCGTGATATAGCGCCAGGCCGAATCACGCACATCCCATTGGACGCCGGGATAATACTGGTTGCCATGCCCCTGTCCGGGAATGGTGCGGCTGATAATACTGCCGCACCCACTGAGCACCATCACCATGGCGATTGCCAGCAACATTCTCACATTTAACCTCATCTTACAGACAAAAAAATACCGGCACGGTTGCCGGTATTTTCCTTAACCTGCGGCTTACTTCGCTTTTACCGCCAGCGGATTCAGCGTCAACTGTTGATAATAGTTCACCCAGGACGAATATCTTTCCGGCGAGGCCCACACGCGATAATGCAGACGCGACAGCGTCACCGGGTCGCTCAACAGCACCAGACGACGATCGCGGTTGAGCTTGTCCGGCGTTTCGTTCAGCGCCTGCTCAACGTGACGATCACGGGCAATCTCCAGCACGTGGCTTTCACGGTGACGGGCAGTCGCCATCGCGGTGGCCAGCGCATTGAACGACGGGTTGAACACCGCGTGCATAAAGCCCTGTTCCAGTTCACGACTGCGGTTCAGCACCAGGTATTTGTCGGTATCTTCCAGCACCTGCGGCGGGGAATACTCTTCCGGGATCAGGAACAGCTTCCAGCGTTTACTGCGCAGACCGGCCGTTGAACGGCTGGAGAATACAGAAACAAACGGCGACAGGATCAGCGAGAAGACAATCGGTGCCAGCCAGAACAGGAAGCGCAGATCAAGCCACGCCATACCGGCGGCCCACACCAGACCGAGCAGCAACTGAGAGCCATGACGCATGAACGCTTCGCCCCACGGGGTGGAGTCGTCATCACGCTGCGGCGAATTCCAGACCACTTCCCAGCCGAGGAACGCGCTGACGACGAACACCGTGTGGAACAGCATACGCACCGGCGCCAGCAGCACCGAGAACAGCACTTCCAACAGCAGCGAAATCGTCACGCGAATGAAGCCGCCATACTCTTTCGAGCCTTTACACCACACCAGAATGATACTGAGCAGCTTCGGCAGGAACAGCAGCACCATGGTGGATGCAAACAGCGCAATCGCCAGTTCCGGACGCCACTGCGGCCAGACCGGGAACAGTTGTCGCGGTTGCAGGAAGTATTGCGGTTCGGTCAGCGCATGCACCACCTGCAGGGCGGTCGACAGCACCAGGAACATAAACCACAGCGGTGCGGAGAGATAGGACATCACGCCCGTCAGGAACACCGCGCGGTGTACCGGGTGCATCCCCTTGACGAGGAACAGGCGGAAGTTCATCAGGTTACCGTGACACCAGCGACGGTCGCGTTTCAGTTCATCCAGCAGGTTCGGCGGCAGCTCTTCATACGACCCCGGAAGATCGTAGGCAATCCACACGCCCCAACCGGCACGGCGCATCAGCGCGGCTTCGACGAAGTCATGCGACAGAATCGACCCGGCAAACGAACCTTCACCCGGCAGCGGTGCCAGCGCGCAGTGCTCGATGAACGGCTTCACGCGGATGATGGCGTTGTGCCCCCAGTAGTGGGATTCCCCCAGTTGCCAGAAGTGCAGACCGGCGGTGAACAGCGGCCCGTAAACACGGGTGGCGAACTGCTGGCAGCGCGCGTACAGCGTGTCCATGCCCGAGGCTTTCGGCGACGACTGGATGATCCCGGCGTTCGGGTTCGCTTCCATCAGACGCACCAGCCCGGTCAGACACTCGCCACTCATCACGGAGTCCGCATCCAGCACCACCATGTAGCTGTACTGGCTGCCCCAGCGGCGGCAGAAGTCATCGATGTTGCCGCTTTTACGCTTCACGCGACGGCGGCGGCGGCGATAGAAGATCTGCCCTTCGCCCTGCACTTCCGCAATCAGCTCCATCCACGCTTTTTGCTCAGCCACGCAGATATCGGGGTTGTAGCTGTCGCTCAGGATGTACACGTCGAAATGCTGTTGCTGACCGGTGGCTTTTACCGATTCCCAGGTCGCCCGCAGCCCGGCGAAGACGCGGTTCACGTCCTCGTTACAGATAGGCATGATAAGCGCGGTGCGATGTTTCGGGTTGATCGGTTCATTGCCGGTCGTTGAGGCGGAAATACTGTATTTGTCTTTGCCGATGAGCAGTTGCAGAAAGCCCATCAGCGCGGTCCAGAAGCCCGCCGATACCCAGCAGAACAGCACGGCGAAGAGGATGAGGATCCCGGTCTGCAGCAGATAAGGCAGCAGTTGCATGAAGGAAACCCACAGATCCTGGCCCACCATGTCTGCCGGGTTAATCAGCGCCCAGCCCTGGTAAGGAAGAATGGTTTTCATGTACCAGGTGGCGACCACCGTCTGCGCCAGCGTCAACAGCAGCAGAATATAGCGGCGAATGGAGCCGACCATACGCCACTTCTGCTCATGTTCCTGCTCTTCTTTGGTCAGACGCGCCAGATAGCGGGGGGTCACGTCGCGCCCACGCAGCCGGTCCCAGAAACGCCCAATCGGGTTGGTACGCCACGGATCCGGGAACATGGAGGAACGTTTCGCTTTTGGCATCGCCTGCAGTTGATCGCGACCTTCATCGTCTTTGATCAACTGACCTTGCGCTAAGGAGTCCGGCCAGCTGTGTTCGAGACGCGCTTTGACCGACGCTAAAGGCGTGTCGTCGTCACGCGCGAACGTCCGATGGTCAGCATCCAGGGCTTCATGAACGGCACGGAGATCCGTGTCGGGCAACGCGGCTTTTTCAGCCTCCGAAAGCGGCAGAGCGTCAATGTACTTCATTGTCTTATTCATTGGCAGGCAGCTGATAGCTCCAGGTTTCGCTCAGCGTCTGGTCAGCATTGACCAGCGCGGCACGCATGTCCGTGGTTTTCCTGGCATCTTTCACTTTGACGCGCAGCATTAAACGCCAGCCTTTGGTGAGCGGGTTATAGCGAACGCTGTTCTCAACGATTTCGCCATTGTCACCAATGCTGGTCTGCGCGGTGACCGGGGTATCCTGCGGCAGCTTTTTCATCTCTGCGCCCGCGAAATCCACCACAAAAGCGATGGTGCCATCCGGCTGACGGATCAGGTTCGCCTGTTTGACGTCGCCGGTGGAACGGCGGGTCTGGGTGACGAACGCGTTATCCGGCGCGTGCAGCTTGTCTTCGTCACGGCTGAAGGTGATGGTGTATTTATAGTTCATCTCCTTGCCCGCCTCAGGCAGTTGCTCAGGCGTCCAGTAGGCGACGACGTTGTCGTTGGTTTCATCGTTGGTGGGGATTTCCACCAGCTCGATTTTCCCTTTGCCCCAGTCCCCTTTCGGCGTGATCCACGCGCTTGGGCGCAGGTCATAGCGGTCGTCCAGATCTTCAAAACGTGAGAACTGACGGCCACGCTGCAGCAGACCAAAGCCCTGCGGATTTTCGGTTTCGTAGCTGCTGACCGCGAGGTGTTTTGGGTTGTTCAGCGGACGCCAGATCCACTCGCCGTTACCGGCATGGATGGAGAGACCGTTGGAGTCATGCATTTCCGGGCGATAGTTGGTCGCCGGCGACGGCTGGTTCGGCCCGTACAGGAACATGCTGGTCAGCGGCGCCACGCCCAGTTTACCCACTTTGTCACGCAGATAGACTTTAGACTGCACGTCGACCACGGTATCGCGGCCCGGGATCACCACAAAACGGTAGGCGCCCGTCGCGCGAGGAGAATCCAGCAGGGCATAAATCGTCAGGCGTTTGTCGGTCGGTTTTGGACGCTCGATCCAGAACTCGCGAAAACGCGGGAACTCTTCGCCCGAAGGCAGCGCGGTATCAATGGCGAGCCCGCGCGCAGACAAACCGTAAACCTGACCCTGGCCGATCACCCGAAAATAGCTGGCCCCGAGCATGCTGACGATTTCATCGTTCTTATCTTTGCTGTTGATCGGATAAAGGATTTTGAAACCGGCAAAGCCCAGATCCTTGACCGTGTCTTTGTCATGCTGGACGTCGCCAAAATTGAAGTAATCCGGGCTATATTTAATTTTACGCACGGCGGTGGCCGTCACTTCGTTCACGGTGACCGGCGTGTCGAAGTACATCCCCTGATGATAGAACTCTAATTTGAACGGGGTTTTGATGTTGCTCCAGTAGGCTTTATCGTGGTTAAACTGGATCTTTTGGTAGTCCGCGTATTTCATATCGCGGAAAGCGGAGGGCAGGTTACTTTTTGGTGCCTCGTAGCCTTTGCCAGCGAGTGTTTTTGCCTGCTTTGCAACGTCATCAATGCTAAATGCCCATGCAGATGAAGTACACAGGGATAACATTACGGCTGCGCCAATCCAGCGCAGTTTCATCATCTGTGGTGTATGTTTCATATAAGTAAGCACTTCCCCCTTTGTGTGCTTAAATCGATCCGATCTATTTTAATGGAAACTCAAGCAATCCGACAACTGAATCCCAGTCAGGTTCAGCACGCTGGCTCATGGTTTAGTCAATGATCCGCCGCCGTTTTGCACTTTGCGTGCTTATCCTGGAGACAGGTTCCCGGACATCGTGTAGGGTTGCTGCCGAATGTAAACGTTATCGCCGCTCGCGATAAGACGAAAAGTCTGAGATTGTACGTAAGTCTATGAATAAAGTACCGCCACAACGTGAATATTTCCTTGATTCCATCCGTGCATGGCTGATGTTATTAGGGATTCCTTTTCATATTTCGCTGATCTACTCAAGCCATACCTGGCATGTGAACAGCATCGAACCGTCATGGTGGCTGACGCTGTTCAACGACTTCATCCATTCGTTCCGCATGCAGGTCTTTTTCGTCATCTCTGGCTACTTTTCCTACATGCTGTTTCTGCGCTATCCACTTAAGAAATGGTGGAAAGTGCGCGTGGAGCGCGTCGGGATCCCGATGCTCACCGCCATTCCGCTGCTGACACTGCCGCAGTTTATTATGCTGCAGTACGTGAAGGGTAAAACTGAAAGCTGGGAGAGCCTGTCGTTGTACGACAAGTACAACACGCTGGTGTGGGAGCTTATCTCGCACCTGTGGTTCCTGCTGGTGCTGGTGGTGCTGACCACCGTGAGCATCGTGGTATTCCGCTGGTTGCGACGTCGCCAGATCCGCGCCCGCAAGCGCTTTTTCGAACATGTCACGCTTGGGCAATTGACGTGGCTGTTTCTGGCGTTCGGCGTGCTGTATGGCGCGATTCGCCGCACGATCTTCATCGTCTACGCGCCGATTCTCAGCGACGGCCTGTTTAATTTTGCCGTGATGCAGACGCTGTTTTACGTGCCGTTCTTTGTCATTGGCGCCCAGGCGTTTATCAATCCGCGGCTGAAAGCGCTGTTCACCACCCCGTCCCCGTGGTGCCTGGTTGGCGCGGTGCTGGGCTTTATCGCCTACCGCCTGAACCAGCAATACGGCTCCGGTGACGCGTGGATGTATGAAACGGAATCGGTCATTACGATGGTGTTGGGACTGTGGATGGTAAACGTGGTTTTTGCCTTCGGGCATCGGCTGCTGAATTTCCAGTCGGCGCGCGTCACCTACTTCGTCAACGCTTCGCTGTTTATCTATCTGGTACATCATCCCTTAACGCTATTCTATGGGGCGTGGATCACGCCGTACATTACGTCTAATACGCTGGGCTTTCTCGCCGGGCTGGTCTTTGTTATCGGCTGCGCACTGATCTTATATGAGATCCATTTGCGCATTCCGCTGCTGCGCTTCCTCTTTTCCGGCAAACCGCTACGGCAACCGGAAAAAGCGCCGGCCAGCGTCAGCTAAGCAACGCCCCTCAACGAGGGGCTTTTTTTGGCNCTATTCCCCTTTACCCCTTTTTCGGCTTGTTCGAGAGAATAGACGGACGTTTTCGTTACTCCATCGCGGTAGCAGCTAAACGCCACGCTTTCGGCGGTACGCGCGATGTTGCAGGGATCTTCAACGATGGCACCACGGAAATGAATCACACCACCCTGTGCGGCATTTACCGTTGATGAGATGAGGAGAAGTAAAGGAAGCGCTGTGCTCACAAATGTTTTCATGTCAAACCTCTTCAGTATGGCTCATCCCTGAGTGCGGTATGCGGTGCACCAGACGATCACTACTGCATTTACAACATGACACGGTCACTAACATTTATTACAGCATATTAACGTTTCTGACTTTCCGCCAGTCGATCCAATGACTTGATTTACTGAATTTTTTGATCACGTTTTGTTCGGTGATAACCACTGCTGCGACAAATGAAGCGACTGTCCGTCCGTAACGGTGACAACCACTTTTACCGTGTCTTCAGGGGTCAAATTTAAACGAAGCCGGGGTAAATCAATCGCCTGATTAGCGGGCAAAGAGAGGGTTTTACTTTGCTGTATCTGGCTGGTACCGCTCTGCCCCTCGCGCAGGGTCTGCACCTGAACACGGCAAACGCAGGCGCGGGTTAAGGTGACGGTGGGAATAATGATGGTAATTTCTCCCTGCTGTGCGACATCAAACGCAATTTGATTGCTCAGCGCCGCAAGCAGCAACAAGCTGTGCATGTTCGCCTCCAGAAAAAAACAGGGCCAGCGCCCTGTTTTCAAAACGACCTTATCGGGATGTTAGTACTGGCTGGCAGTCGCGTTGTTGCCGAAACCAACCTGATGTACGGTAACGCTCGAATCAGAGGCAGACTGGTTAACCAGTGCACCGTTGCTCGCACCGAACTGACGCACTTCGACGTCAGAGTTTTTGCTGTTCCACTGATCGATAGTGGCATTGTTGGCATAGCCATTCTGCAGCAGGTCGATGGTGCTGGAGTCTGAACCCTGGCCCACATCGGCTGCGTTAGCGCCGCCGTACTGTTTGATGGTCAGATCGGACTGACGGGCATCGCTTTGCAGCGCGGTTGCCAGGTTGCCGCCACCGTACTGATAAATGCTCATCGTAGATTCAGGACCCGTTGTATTACCGCCGCCATGACCACCACCGTATTGCGGAACAAGACCTGCCAGAGCACTGCCAGAAACTACAATGGCTGCGAATGCTGCTACTTTGATAAGTTTCATGGTAAACCCCCATCGGATTGATTTTAATTGCCGTGAATAGCTAGCGTTGCGTGACGCGTATTGCCATCTGCGACTGTCGTTGCACTACAACTGCGGTTTTTTGCGTACCATACTGAGTAATATTTGCTTTATTACCGGATCCTTGCTGGATAATGGCCGCAGTATTTCCATATCCCCCTTGCTGTATATTTGCATCGTTGGCATTGCCCGCCTGCGCAATATAAGCGAGGTTATAGGTTCCTGACTGGTCAATTTTCGCCCGGTTCGCAGAACCCTCCTGAGAAATAACAGAAAGGACTTTTGAACCGTTCTGGCGAACAGTGGCGTTGTTATAACCGCCCTGCTGACCAATAATGGCTGCCTGATTATAAGATGGATTACTTAACTCATTAACCGCGAGGTTATATTCTGAATTAGCCAGATCATTACCTGCTGCGATTACTAACCCAGGCGAACCCAGCATTGTTAACACCATAAATAACAATTTGTTTTTCATGTTGTCGCCCTGGACCTGGTTCTGTCGTAATAATGAAGCACGGATATTTTGTAAACAGCCTGCGTATCTTGTTAACGCGGCGTTACGGTGAAGAGTATGTCCGGAGAAACATTTTAAATATCTCACCCGCCAGTGGTATTTTGTTGGTTATATTCACCCCAAAGTATGAACCGGAAAGAAAAAACGAAGCGGCAGGTCGGGTTTATTTCGTCTTATTATCCCGCACCCGCTCTACAAACGTTCATCGCTCAATGCCTCCACCGTCAAGAGAAGTTGACGCTTTTCATTTACTCAGAAACGATTATTTGTGATCATCGCGTGACAACGGTGTCTTTTTCTTAAGAAGTTAAGTTGTACAAATGACACTGTCTGTTTTTTGTAATAAACGTCGCCGTAATCGGCAATATAAAAATGATAAAAACTTTATAAATCAACAGAATATTGCGATAATTCACTCATAACAAATTTGTGCAAAATGCGTAAAATGTACAACTTTTCTATTAAATCTAAACAGTTTAAAATCCAGAAATACACATTTTAATATTTAATTTTACTTTTTGTTACATGATTAACACTTGCTTTAAGGTTAGTAATGACTAGATTGAAATTAGCAGTACTTAATTCGTTTTACTTTTAGCCTCCATCGCGGGGTTTATGACGCTTTCTACACACAGCAGTTCCGCATCTTTCAGTACTTCTGGTACTCACGGTTTTCCCGTGGGCGGCTGTCAGGTGCGCTCAAAAAGTGGGGTTTCATCATGTTTAATGAAGTCCATAGTATTCATGGTCATACATTATTGTTGATCACAAAACCTTCTTTGCAGGCCACTGCTCTGCTACAGCATTTAAAACACTCTCTGGTGTTAACGACCAAACTGCATAATATTCAGCGAACGCTGGATGATATTTCAGCTAATAGCATTATATTATTTGATATGATGGAAGCTGATAAAAAAATCATCCATTACTGGCAGGAAAACTTAAGCAGGAAAAACAATAATATCAGGATGCTGCTGTTAAATACGCCTGATGAATATCCGTTCCGCGATATTGAAAACTGGCCGCATATCAACGGGGTTTTCTACGTCTCCGAAGATGAGTCACGTTTAATTGAAGGTTTGCAGGGCGTACTGCGTGGCGAATGCTATTTCTCACAAAAATTAGCGAGTTACCTGATAACCCATTCAGGCCACTACCGCTACAACGGCACAGACAGCACACTGCTCACCCATCGTGAGAAAGAGATCCTCAATAAGCTACGTATTGGTGCCTCCAACAACGAGATCGCCCGCTCGCTGTTTATCAGCGAAAATACGGTCAAAACGCATCTTTATAATCTCTTCAAAAAGATATCCGTTAAAAACCGCACGCAGGCAGTCTCCTGGGCCAACGATAACCTCAGGCGGTGACGCCATGAAACGCTATTTTGCCTTGCTCGTGGCAGCAGAATTCCTGTTCGCCACCGGGGATCTGCGCGCCGTTGAGGTCGAAATCCCTGGGTTATTAACCGACCACACGGTCTCTTCAGTCGGGCACGATTTTTATCGTTCCTTCAGCGACAAGTGGGAAAGCGACTACAAAGGAAACCTGACGATTAACGAAAGGCCCAGCGCCCGTTGGGGAAGCTGGATCACCATCGCGATTAATCAGGATGTTATTTACCAGACGTTTCTCTTTCCAACCCGACGTGATTTTGAAAATACGGTAGGTCAGGCGCTGGCTGCGACTGACGAGGCGATTAAACGCCGCCAGATCGATCAGGCGTTGCTGAGCACCAAAGATCTCGCTCAGGACGAATTTTAAAAACTGAATATAACGCGGAGGCTGTCATGCGTATTGCATATGCAGTGATGTCACTCATTCTGATCCCCACCGTCAGTTGGGGCGGGAATATGGTATTCCAGTTCCGGGACCCGAGTTTTGGCGGCAACCCCAATAACGGTTCTTTTCTTCTGAACAACGCCCAGGCGCAAAACTCGTATAAAGATCCCAGCTATGACGACTATGGCATCGAAACACCGTCAGCGCTGGATAATTTCACCCAGGCCATTCAGTCGCAAATATTAGGCGGGCTGTTGACCAATATTAATACCGGGAAACCGGGAAGAATGGTGACCAGCGATTTCATCGTTGATATCTCTAACCGTGATGGCCAGCTGCAATTAAACGTCACCGACCGGAAAACCGGAAAAACCTCCACCATTGAGGTGTCGGGTTTACAAACGAATTCCACTGACTTCTAACGCTCAGTTATTACAGGACGACTATCATGCAGCGCTTATTACTTCTCCTGGCCGTCAGTTTATTGAGCGGATGTTTAACGGCCCCGCCAAAAGAAGCCGCCAGACCGACCTTAATGCCGCGGGCGCAGAGCTACCGTGACCTGACCCATTTACCGATGCCCAGCGGGAAGATTTTTGTTTCGGTGTACAACATTCAGGATGAAACCGGGCAGTTCAAGCCCTACCCGGCCAGTAACTTCTCCACCGCCGTTCCGCAGAGCGCCACCGCCATGCTGGTGACGGCGCTGAAGGATTCGCGCTGGTTTGTACCGCTTGAGCGACAGGGTCTGCAGAACCTGCTGAACGAACGCAAAATCATTCGCGCGGCGCAGGAAAACGGCACGGTGGCGATTAACAACCGCATTCCGCTGCAGTCACTGACTGCAGCCAATATCATGATTGAGGGTTCGATTATTGGCTACGAAAGCAATGTGAAGTCGGGCGGCGTGGGGGCGCGCTACTTCGGGATTGGGGCAGATACGCAATATCAGCTCGATCAAATTGCGGTCAATCTGCGAGTGGTAAACGTCAGTACCGGCGAAGTGCTCTCATCGGTGAACACCAGCAAAACCATTCTTTCGTATGAAGTGCNGGGGAAATTGGCTACACCGCCAACGAGCCTGTGATGCTGTGCCTGATGTCGGCGATTGAAACGGGGGTTATCTACCTGATCAATGATGGCATCGACCGCAGCCTGTGGGATCTGCAAAACAAAGCGGATCTGAACAACCCGGTGCTGGCTAAATACCGCGAGATGTCCGTTCCGCCGGAATCCTGATAATCGGCAAAAAAAGAGCGTGACACTCAGGCCACGCTCTTTTTTATTCGCGTTGCAGCGACGGTGAATCCGCTTTAAGTCGCCGGGACGCCAGCCATAGTCCGCTGTTTTTCATCGCATAACCAAACAGCAGCCCCAGCGCCAGCGACGGAACAATCACCCGCCAGTCACCCTGCCCGGCAAAGGTCGCGCCCGCGCCAATAAAGGTGCCGGGAACAAACGACAGCAGCAGCTGTTTTGCCTGAATGCACATCAGGAACGCAACAATACCGGTCATGGAATAGCTGAGGATGTCCAGGTGCGGCGCCAGCGCGCTGCCATACATAATAACCTGCGCCCACAGGACACCGCTCATCACCGTGCAGGTGGCAATCAGCAGCCCTTTCATCCCACCCTGCGGACAGGCGAAATAGGCGGTACAGCCGAGAAATCCAGCCCAGCTCAGTAAACCCAAAGAGACAGCCACCCAGCCCCAGATACCGGAGAGAATGCCTGTCGTCAGTGCAATAGAAAAGAGTATGTTCATGGCGCGAATCATAGCAGAAACGCGCCACGCGAATGTGATGTTGAACACATTATCATCACGCAATGATTTCACGTTACATTGATAATGTGATTTATATCACTCTTCATTCTCTTCCTGTAATTCGTCCCACATAGCGGAAATCGCTTCGCGGGTCAGCGGCGCCATGGTCCGCCAGAACGGGGTGGCAGCATGCGCTTCCAGCTTGCCAAGGAAAGTGCCACACCACGGCAGCAGGTAGTCTGCGAACAGGGTTTCCAGCGCCTCGCTTTCATCCTCTTCTGACTGGTCTTCAAGCCAGGAGGCGGCCAGCAGCAACGTGCCAAAATGGTCGGCAGGCGCGTCGCTAAGCGGCATACCGCGTTCGGACAAGAACGCACGCACATCCGCTTCTTTGATCTCGCTCTGCCAGTGGCTGGCAAACGGCGACACGCTGCACTCGTCGCCAACGAACAGCGCGTTGTAATCGGCCGCAATCTGTTGCCCGTCGCAGCTTTTCTGCAGGCGTTCCAGCAGCTCGTCCTGCTCCAGCGGCCAGCTTTCCGCCAGTTTGCCTTCACGGATCAGGGTGAACAGCGGCACCAGCAGCGGATCCTGCGGCTGACGGTAGTAGAGCGAACCCAGCACGCGGCAGAGGATTGAAAACTCGTTCATTCAGTGGTTCCAGTTAATAAATTACAGTTCAGAAAATTCAGGGATCGGTGCCATCCCGCGTGATTCCAGGAAATTCAGGAAACGGCGCGGCGTAACGTTAAGAATGCGATCTTCCGGGAAATCGACAGCATCGAGGATTTTCCGACATTCGGTGAAATCGCCCAGCGTAAACGCCGTATGCGAATCAGACCCGAGCGCAACCCAGCCGCCCGCGTCGCGCACAGCTTCGGCAATGGCACGGCAGTTGTCTTCGCTGCCGATACGGGACGCGACAAATGACGAGTTGTTAATCTCGAGCGCCACCTGATATTTCGCGGCGGCTTTGGCAATTGCCGGAATATCAACCGGGAATTTCGGGTTACCGGGATGGCTGATGATATGCACGTTGCCGCTGGCCATGGTGGCAATCATCGCTTCGGTATGGGTGGCTTTGTCCTGCGGCGGGAAAACCGGCTCGTGGAAACCGGCGATGATGAGATCCAATGACGTCAGCATCGGTCCGGTACAGTCAATTTCGCCCTGGGTATTTTTAATGTTTGCTTCGATGCCACGCAGAATGCCCACGCCATCCACCATGCGCGGCCAGATGCGCATATTGATAAAATGCCAGTGGTGCGGCGCATCGGCCATATCGGGGCCGTGATCGGTGATAGCAAACAGCGCGATCCCTTTGCGCTTCGCCTCAGCAATATAATCGTGAAGGGTACTGTAGGCATGGGTGCTGGCGACGGTGTGCATGTGCAGGTCGACGGGATACATTGCTCTCTCCTCTCTGTTTTAGGCCAAGGATAACAGGATTGCGTGAACTTTATGAGTAAAAAACCCGCCGCCATCCGCGGGGCGCTGTACTCAATACCCCAACTGACGATCCACCTGCCCGCGGACCGGCTCACCGCGCTCGAGCTGCAGAATGGTGCGCGAGATAACCTCGATCGCCTGCGCCGGACGCGTGACCGCCGCTACATGCGGCGTTATCGCCACCCGTGGGTGTTTCCACAGCGGGCTTTCTGCGGGCAGCGGCTCCTGACTGAACACGTCCAGCATCGCGCCTTTAACTTTGCCACGTTCCAGCGCCTGCAACAGATCCGCTTCAATGACATGCACGCCACGCGCCAGGTTGAGCACATAGCACGCATCTCTGAGCTGATTTAATAACGACGCGTTGATGATCCCTACCGTTTCCGGCGTGTTGGGCAACAGGTTGATCAGCACGCGAGTCTCGCGCAAAAAGTCCGGTAGCGCGTCTTTACCCGCAAAACTGGTNTGCGCCTGCGGCTCCAGCAACGCACCGGAAAACCCCATGCGAGCAGGCTTTCCGCCACTTTACTGCCGAGCACGCCCGCGCCCAAAATGCCGATGGTAAAATCTTCGCGATGGTATTCCGGCAACGGCTGCCAGTTAACCGCATTTTTTTGCTGCTGATAATCGTCGAAACGACGGAACCAGTGCAGCACCTGGCTGACGGCGTATTCCTGCATCTGCTCAGCCATGCCGGTATCTTCAAGGCGAAACAGCGGCGTGGTTTCCGGCAACATCTCCGGGTGGGCTTTGAGCTGGCTCAGAATCGAATCCACCCCTGCACCCAGCGCAAACACCGCTTTCAGCGTGCGCCCCTGCAGCATCTCCACCGGGGGATGCCAGACCAGCGCATAATCTGCAGGCCCGTTATCGCCGCTTTTCCATTCACGCACCTTCGCGCCGGGGATGTGCTTCTCCAGTTCTGCAATCCAGAACGGAATATCAAACGTGGGATGATAGAAAATGATGTCCATAATGTCTCCAGACGGATTACCGCGCTTTTGCGGTTACTGGTTGTTTTATCGCGGATTGTCAGCATAGCAAATTTCGCTCACGCGGCCTTTAAAAAGCCGATTGCTGCCAAAAAAAGCGTTTCCGGCTCGATTTAGAAGCAAGTTGCCTGAAGATTAGCTAAACGCACGATTTTTTTAAAAAGTCAGTTGACGATCGGTATGGTTTTCCCTACATTAGCGGCCGTCCCGGCGACGCCGGGNGAACGCAGTGAGCGGGCTGCCCGCAGGGCGAGCGAAGCGAGTCAATCCCCCCCTCACCGCCATATTTGCAGAAGAGCTCGTACGGAAGTGCGGGCTTTTTTTTCGCATATTGCACGGCCCTGGGGGGGATGAGAACGCCCGACCGGGGGTCGACAACGTGCTTTAGCACGTTGGACAGACTGCGAACGCAGTGAGCGGGCTGCCCGCAGGGCGAGCGAAGCGAGTCAATCCCCCCCTCACCGCCATATTTGAGGAAGAGCTCGTACGGAAGTGCGGGCTTTTTTTTCGCATATTGCACGGCCCTNGCGTTGGCCTCGAAGAGGTGAGGCCCAAGGATGGGCCGAGTAATGGCGAGCGAAGCGAGTCAATCCCCCCCGGAGCCAACATTCAGCCCGGTGTTCACGGAGCCATGCTCCTGTCGGGTGGCGCTTCGCTTACCCGACCTACATTTTAATCCTCCACCATCGCCCGATACTCCTCCGTGAGAAAATCCACCAGCGCCCTGACGGACGGCAGCAGTCCACGGCGGGACGGAAACAGCGCGTGGATCACTTCCCGGCGCGGCTCCCACTCTTTCAACACCACCACCAGTTCGCCGGAAGCCAGCTGGTCACGCACCATTAACAACGGTAACTGCACCACCCCGACACCGGCGATGGCGGCTTCGCGCAGCGCCAGCATATCTGAGGTAATCAGCCGCGGGATAAAATGCACGTCGGCATGCGCACCGTCGGGACCGTACAGCGACCACTGGTGCAGATGTCTGCCTTCGCTCAGGCTCAATCCGGGCCAGNCATCAAACGGGCGCGGCAGCACACGGATCGCCACGTCCACGCCCTCGCCCACCACATCGACGCGGCGGTTGGTGGCTTCCAGGTGCAGTTTAACGTCCGGGTAACGCACCATGAATTTCGCCAGCATCGCGCCAACATGGACGTGTAGCAGCGTCACCGGGCAGGTAATTTTCACCGTGCCTCGGGGCTCCACCTGCAGTGCGGCAATCGCATCCTGCGCGGCTTCCGCTTCCACCATCATCGCTTTGCAGTGCTGATAAAACGTCTGCCCCAGCTCGGTGACCGTAAACTGCCGCGTTGTTCGCTGGATAAGCCGCACGCCAAGCCGCTCTTCCAGTTGCGCAATGCGACGGCTCAGTTTAGATTTCGGCTGACCGAGCGCCCTCCCTGCCGCGGCGAATCCACCGTGATCCACCACCTGTACAAACCAGGCGAAGTCGTTGAGATCCTGCATGTTTGCTCCATTGTTCCCTTTTCAGAACAGTGTAGAGCATTTTTGCGCTCTACCCACCGATTAATGCCGTATGTAATCTAATTGACATTGAAAGTTCACATCGCAGGAGAGAGTTATGAAACGGATTACCGGTGTTTATACCGCGCCACGTCCACACTGGGTGGGTGATGGCTTTCCGGTGCGATCCCTGTTCTCTTACCAATCCCACGGCAAGCAGCTCAGCCCGTTTCTGCTGCTGGATTACGCGGGTCCGCACACCTTCCCTGCGGATGGCGTGAAACGTGGCGTCGGCGAGCATCCGCATCGTGGGTTTGAGACCGTTACGTTGGTCTACGCCGGTGAAGTGGAGCATCGCGACTCCACCGGCAAGGGCGGCGTGATTGGCCCCGGCGACGTGCAGTGGATGACAGCAGGTGCGGGTATTCTGCATGAAGAGTTTCACTCTGCCGATTTCTCACGTAAAGGCGGCGAGCTGAAGATGATTCAGCTGTGGGTCAATCTGCCCGCGAAAGACAAAATGGCCGCGCCGGGCTACCAGAGCATTACGCAGAACACTATTCCGGACGTCACGCTGCCTGACAATAGCGGCGCGCTGCGGGTAATTGCCGGTCATTATGGTGAGACGACAGGCCCGGCACACACCTGGTCGCCGATGAACGTCTGGGATATGACGCTGAATCAGGGGCACGATCTGACGCTGACGCAGCCGGAAGGCTGGAGCACGGCGCTGGTCATCCTGGAAGGCAGCGTGACGGTCAACGGTACATCAGACGCGCATGAAGGGCAGCTTGTCGTGCTGAGCCAGAGCGNGGGGGGAGCCGATCGACGAGCCGATTGTCGGCTACGGTCCGTTCGTGATGAACAGCAAAGCGGAGATCGCCGAAGCGATTCAGGATTTCAATTCTGGCCGTTTTGGTCAGATGTAACCTTCCCGGATCGGAGCATAAACTGTTCCCCGCCTCATGGACGATGCGGGGAATGATTATTGCTTAACCGAATGATACAGAAAGCTGAAAATAAACTTGACCGTTTTCCTGCAACTCCCTATAGTAGCGCCCCGTTGCCCCCCAAGAGGTCAGGCAACNTGAAGAAGAGCTCGCATGCAAATGCGGGCTTTTTTTCGCATATTGCGCTGCCCTGGGGGGATGAGAACGATCCCCCCCTCACCGCCATATTTGAAGAAGAGCTCGCATGCAAATGCGGGCTTTTTTTCGCATATTGCACTGCCCTGGGGGGGATGAGAACACCCGACCGGGGTTCGACAACGTGCTTTAGCACGTTGGACAGACTGCGAACGCAGTGAGCGGGCTGCCCGCAGGGCGAGCGAAGCGAGTCAATCCCCCCCTCACCGCCATATTTGAAGAAGAGCTCGCATGCAAATGCGGGCTTTTTTTCGCATATTGCGCTGCCCTGGGGGGATGAGAACCCTGAGTACAGCGCTTAGTTTCTGTCGGGTGGCGCTGCGCTTACCCGACCTACATTATCTTTGGCGCACTCCCAAAAAACAAAGCCCGGTTTCCCGGGCCCTGAGTGCAGTAACAGAGCACACCTTTAGCTATAGGCATTGAGCGTACGCTGGCAAAGCGCGGAGCGTACGCAGTCGTCTTTGGTGAAACGAACAATACCTATCATCTCGTCTTCCTCGAAACGTGCCAGCGCATCGCTTAACCCTGACTGAACGCCAGAGGGCAAATCACACTGAGTGATGTCGCCGTTCACGATAACGGTCACGTTCTCCCCGAGGCGCGTTAAGAACATTTTCATTTGCGCTGCGGTGACGTTCTGGGCCTCGTCAAGGATCACCACCGCATTTTCAAAGGTACGTCCACGCATGTAGGCGAACGGCGCGATTTCCACCTTACCAATTTCTGGTCGCAGGCAGTATTGCATAAAGGATGCGCCCAGCCGCTTCACGAGCACGTCGTAAACGGGCCGGAAATACGGCGCAAACTTCTCGGAAATGTCTCCGGGTAAGAAGCCGAGATCTTCGTCAGCTTGCAGGACCGGACGGGTCACAATGATCCTGTCCACATCCTTATGTATCAGGGCCTCCGCCGCTTTCGCCGCGCTGATCCAGGTTTTACCGCATCCGGCTTCACCGGTTGCGAAGATCAGCTGCTTACTCTCGATAGCATTCAGGTAGTGCACCTGAGCGTCATTACGCGCTTCAACTGGAGAAGTATCACGGCCTTCCCGTGCCATGCCAATTGATTCCACGCCACTCATCTGCACAAGCGAGGTGACCGATTCTTCTTCACGCTGTTTATGGCTGCGTGAATCTCGTCTCAGCACACGTTTTGCTTCACGACGAGCTTTGATCACTGCTTTTTGTCTTCCCATGGATAGCACCTTGCGTTGTAGGTATTCATCACACGCGCCTTGAACGGCACGACTATGCGTACGAACGTTTGAGGTTTGGCTTCCTTGTAAGCCATTGCTTGCTGCTGGAAATAGTGTAAGCGCACGATGCCATGCACCATGAACCACACCGGTGAATGCATTTGCTGTAGAGAATAAGGAAAATTCAGGGGTGAAGAAGTCGCTGCCGGAGTCTGAGCCTCCGCGCTGGGTGTTGCGGGTTGTTACTTTTCTGACCTGTCCAGTACAGGACGCTACCATTAGCGATCTCCATCGTGAAACTACATCACTGTCGGGAACTACCGCTTATGTCAATAAGTACATCACAAATTATCATTAGTGCAACATATTTTTTACTTGAACATAACGTTCAGCTTCCCGAGCAGTTCGGGAAAGTATCTGGCATTTATATTACAGAAATATATCAATAGTTTGGAATCAGAAAAAATATCGAATTATTGATAATTGAATTATGCGCACAAAAAACAATAAGCTTAAAAAGTATTTCTTGTCTACAAAAGAATGCAACCTGCCCTGCGGGCAGGTTGTTTATCAGGCACTTAGCAGTGTTTCGCCAAGGTAGTGGTGCTTGTCTTTCGCGGCGGGCAGTACAAAGAAAAATCCGCCGCCTATCGGTTTGATGTACTCTTCCAGCGCCTCGCCGTTGAGTCTTTTCTGCACTGTCAGGAAACCCTTTTCCAAATCGTGCTGATAACAGACGAAAAGCAACCCCATGTCGAGCTGGCCGGAGTTTGTCGCACCGAGGGAGTAGCTGTAACCCCGGCGCATCATCAGGCTGGACTCGGTTTCCGGCGTCCGCGGGTTCGCCAGACGAATATGGCTGTCCAGCGCAATCACCTCGCCGTTTGGATCTTTACTGTAGTCCGGGACGTCGTGCTCATGCTGCATCCCCAGCGGCGCCCCACTCTGTTTGTCACGTCCAAAAATCGTCTGCTGCTCTTTGAGCGGCGTACGATCCCAGAACTCGACGTGGAACTGAATGATACGCACGGCCTGATAGGTGCCGCCCACCGCCCACGCGGGTTCGCCCTGATCGTCCGTGACCCAGACAATGTTATCCATCAGCGGCGTATCGGTACTGTCAGGGTTCGCGGTGCCATCCTTAAAGCCCAGCAGGTTCACTGGCGTCTCTTTGCCTTTGCTGCGCGCCGCGTGGTCAGAGATAAACCCTTCCCGCTTCCAGCGCACGCTCAACAGATCCGGCGAGTGCTTGATAATGTCACGCAGCGCGTGGATCACCGTGTCCTGCGTATTGGCGCAGATCTGCAACAGCAGGTCGCCGTGGCACAGCGAGGCATCCAGTGAGTCATTCGGAAAGCGCGTCATTTTCTGCAGCTTTTTCGGTGCCTTGCCGGCGAGGCCAAACCGTTCGTCGAACAGCGAATCTCCTACCGATACGGTGATCGTCAGGTTATCCGGTGCGATGTACNGGTGCGGGCCCGCCAGTGGTCAGAAAGGCAATACGCTGCGTGAGCAAACGAAACAGCCGCTCAAGATCGGCTTTGTCACTGGCCAACACATCAAACGCCACCAGCATCATCGAGGCCTGCTGCGGCGTCAGCACGCCTGACTGATGAAGACCATAGAACGGCTGCGTTTCCATACGTGCATCCGGCGACACGGTACCCGGCGCACTTTGCGGTTTTGCCGCATGGGCGACCCCCGGCCCCCCGCCGCTGATGGCCAGCGCGCCTCCCAGCGCACCGATACCTTTGAGTAAACGGCGGCGTGACGGTTCGTTCACGTCGTCATGCTTTTGTTCTGCCATGATGCTTAGTCCAGTCCCAGGATCCCGCGCAGCTGTGCCAGGTCTTCCGCCAGCGTGGTGATCGGCCCTTTCAGCGCGTTGCGATCAGCATTGGTCAGCTTGTCGTAAGTTTCATAACCGTCTTTGGTGCGGTATTTCATCAGGATGGCGTCAACCTTTTTGAAGTTGGCGTCGACTTTCGCCAGCAGCGCACTGTTCTCTTTTTGCAGCTGCGGACGCAGCAGGTCGACAATTTTCTGTGCGCCGTCGATGTTGGCCTGGAAATCCCACAGGTCGGTGTGGCTGTAACGATCTTCTTCGCCGCTGATTTTNGCCCGCCACTTCTTCAATCAGCCCGGCCGCGCCGCCCACCACTTTTGACGGCGGGAACGCCAGTTCGCTGATGCGTTTTTGCAGTTCAAGCACGTCGGTGTTCAACTGATCGGCATACTGTTCCATCCCTTTGGTGGTCTTGTCGCCAAACAGGGCTTTTTCGAGACGGTGGAAACCGGTGAATTTCGGGTCGTCTGCTTTCTGTTCGTAATCGTCTTCACGGGCATCGATGCTGCCATCGAGGTCAGAGAACAGCTCGGCGATCGGTTCGATGCGCTCGTAATGCTGACGGGTCGGTGCGTACAGCGCTTTTGCTTTTTCGATGTCTCCGGCTTTCACCGCATCGGTAAAGGCTTTAGTGCCTTTCACCAGCTCTGCGGTTTCGGCGGTGACGTAGGTTTTATAACGGGTGATGGCGTCCCCAAGGCTCAGCACGGCATTGGCTTTGGCGGCGTCAGCGGCGGTCGCTTCGCCTTTGACAATCAGCTTGCCTTTCGGGTTGGTCAGCAGGCCGCAAGTCATGTCATATTCGCCAGGCTGCAGGTTGGCGGTCATTTTCTGGGTGAACCCCGGGGCGATGTTTTCACGCTCTTCCACCACCATCACGCCTTTGAGGATTTCCCACTCCAGCGCTTTCTGACTGTGGTTCTGAATGATGAACTGGGTTTTCCCGGCGTTGACCGTGATGCTCATCGGTTCGCACTGTTTATCGTTAACGGTGACTTTTACCTGCGGAATATCCGCAGCCTGAGCGGCAAAAGCAGAAGCGAACAGCGCAGCAATACCCACTTGCAGCGCACTACGGCGGAAGTTAGTTGTCATGACCTATCCCTTTCAATAAGTATGTTGTAACTAAATAGNNGAAAAAAAAAGAAACCCGCCACTTCGCTGACGCTCGGCGCTTCCTGATAGCCGAAAATGCCCTCCAATAGCGTGCCAAACAGCGAATGGGTGGTCAGCACGTTGCTGAAATCAAACGCCACCTGCTGGAAGTTGTTCCACAACCCGGCTTCGTGGAAGGCGCGTATCGCTCCTGCCGCCAGCCCTGCCGCCACCAGCAGGATAAACAAGCTGGTCCATTTGAAAAACGCCCCAAGGTTCAGCCGGATGCCGCCCCAGTACAGCAGGAAACCGAGTACCACCGCCGTCGCCAGCCCAAGCACCGCGCCCAGCGGCGGCCAGATGCCGACATCCTGCTGGAACGCCGCCAGCAGGAAGAACACCGACTCCAGCCCTTCGCGCGCAACAGCGAAAAAGACCATCAGGATCAGCGCCCAGCCGTGGTGATTACCGCGTTGCAGCGCGTTATCCACCGCCTGTTCCAGCTGCTGTTTTACGTTGCGTGAGACTTTGCGCATCCAGAACACCATCCACGTCAGAATGACCACCGCGACCAGCGCCACCAGCCCTTCAAACAGCTCCTGCTCTTTCTGCGGGAACTCACCGGTGGTTTCGTTGATGAAGATGCCTAACCCGAGGCACAGCGCCGCGGCCAGTACCACACCGATCCACATCACGCCAATCCAGCGCCCGCGTTGGGTGCGCTTCAGATAACTGGCGATCAGGCTGACGATAAGCGCCGCCTCAAGTCCTTCACGTAACATAATGAGAAATGGAACAAACATGCCGACATCCTTAAATGTGAATCACGGTCAGTTGGTGCAAAGAAAAGTAAATCTTAGTGATTGCGATTATCATTACGCCAGAAATAAACACAAGCAAAATGTCGTGAGATTAATGACAGGATGTAAAAAGTGAGCGGGGAATGGATTCAGGAGAGGAATTCCTGAGCCCGAAAGCCGGACTCAGGATGGTTTTTCAGTCGCTTATTCCGCCTGTAAACGCGACGGCGGCGCAGAGTGGTAATGCGCATCGGCTTCTGCGAAACGCTGCTGCATAGCGGCAGACGGCGCTTTGCCCAGCAGACTGAAGATGATGATGCCGAGGCTGCCGAAAATAAAGCCCGGGATAATTTCATACAGATCCAGCCAGCCGAACTGTTTCCAGACAATCACGGTGACCGCGCCGATGACCATTCCGGCCAGCGCGCCGTTACGGGTCATGCGTGACCACAGTACGGAGAACAGCACCACCGGGCCAAACGCCGCACCAAAGCCCGCCCAGGCGTAGCTGACCAGACCAAGGACGCGGTTTTCCGGGTTGGCGGCCAGGGCAATCGCCACCAGTGCGACGGCCAGCACCATAAAGCGCCCTACCCATACCAGTTCTGTCTGGCTCGCGCCTTTACGCAGGAACGCTTTGTAGAGATCTTCCGTAATGGCGCTGGAGCAGACCAGCAGCTGACAGCTCAGGGTGGACATTACCGCCGCCAGAATCGCCGACAGCAGAATACCGGCAATCCACGGGTTAAACAGAATCTGTGCCAGTTCGATGAACACGCGTTCGGCGTTCTGGTTCACTGCGNCCGCCCCGCCACTGCGCCCGCCAGGCACAGGATCATCCAGGTCATACTGATGCGACGCGCATGCACAATGCTGTGGTGCGAATCTGCCGCCATAAAGCGCGCCAGAATATGCGGCTGCCCGAAATAACCCAGACCCCAGCCCATCAGCGAAATGATGGCAACGACGTTCAGTCCTTTCAGCATGTCGACGTTTTCAATGCTTTTCTGTTTGATCACTTCCAGCGAATCACCGAAACCGCCCACGGTAAGAATAACGATGACCGGGGTGAGGATCANNCCAGCTGACCGCCAGGAAGCCGCCAATGAAGGTATAAATGATGGTGGCCGCCGCACCGGCCCACAGCGCGGTTTCATAGCTCATCCCGAAAGTGCTTTCGAACAGACGCGCACCGGCGACAATCCCGGAAGCACAGTAGATGGTGAAGAACAGCAGAATGACCAGCGCGGAGATGATACGCAGCACGCGGCTGGTATCTTCAAAACGACCGGTGAAATAGTCCGGCAGCGTCAGGGCATTGTTGTTCACTTCGGTGTGGACACGCAGGCGACCAGCCACCAGTTTCCAGTTGATCCACGCCCCGACCGTCAGGCCGATGGCAATCCAGCTTTCGGAGATCCCGGAGATAAAAATCGCGCCCGGCAGGCCCATCAGCAGCCAGCCACTCATGTCCGACGCACCCGCCGATAATGCCGTGACGAAGGGCCCCAGGCTGCGGCCGCCAAGAATATAGTCATCAAAGTTTTTCGTGGAACGCCATGCGATAAACCCGATTAAGATCATGCCAAAGATATAGACGCAAAACGTCACCAGCATCGGTGTACTAATAGCCATTAAAACTCTCCAGAGCTCTTTTTATTCGCCGTTATGTTCCACCACCGGAACGGGGTGATGGTACTGTGACTGCCAGGGGGACAGTATCCTGACGGAAGCGTTGAAATTTCACAAACGATTTAACACATCATTTACAACGATGACACCCTGCTCTTTATGTAAAATTTCCATAGGTTGCACTCGCTCACAGTTTCATTGGTTGCACCTTTTATTTTTGTTAAGCAGCGCATGGAAACGATTTGCGTTTTATTCTTTCCAATTTTTATCCCTCGTCTTTTATTAACAATTAATTCATTTTTGAGCTTGCTACTCAGGTCACAATTAACAAGGTTGCACAAAGTTGCAACATGATAGATATTTCTGCGTAACCAAATAAAAGTAGATACCGAACAAACACAGGAGTGAATGGCATGGGCACCACCACCATGGGGGTTAAGCTTGACGACGCCACGCGCGAGCGCATTAAGGCCGCCGCGACCCGAATCGACCGCACGCCGCACTGGTTAATTAAGCAGGCGATTTTTAACTATCTGGAAAGACTGGATAACGACGATGCCCTGCCGGAACTGCCTGCGCTGCTCTCTGGCGCCGCCAACGAAGGCGAAGAGGCGGTGGTTCCGGTTGATGAAACCCATCAGCCGTTCCTTGAATTTGCCGAGCAGATCCTGCCGCAGTCCGTCACCCGCGCGAACATTACCGCTGCCTGGCGTCGTGCCGAGACCGATGCGGTGCCGATGCTGCTCGAACAGGCGCGTCTGCCGCAGAACGTTGCCGAACAGGCGCACAAGCTGGCGTATCAACTGGCAGAAAAACTGCGTAACCAGAAAACCGCCAGCGGTCGCGCCGGTATGGTACAGAGCCTGCTGCAGGAGTTCTCCCTCTCCTCTCAGGAAGGCGTGGCGCTGATGTGCCTGGCGGAAGCGCTGCTGCGTATTCCTGACAAAGCCACCCGCGACGCGCTGATCCGCGACAAAATCAGCAACGGCAACTGGCAGTCGCACATTGGCCGTAGCCCGTCGCTGTTCGTTAATGCCGCCACCTGGGGGCTGCTGTTTACCGGCAAACTGGTGTCGACACATAATGAAGCCAGCCTGTCGCGCTCGCTGAACCGTATTATCGGTAAGAGTGGCGAACCGCTGATCCGCAAAGGTGTGGATATGGCGATGCGCCTGATGGGTGAGCAATTCGTCACCGGTGAAACCATCGCTGAAGCGCTGGCGAACGCCCGCAAGCTGGAAGAGAAAGGCTTCCGTTACTCCTACGACATGCTCGGTGAAGCGGCGCTGACCGCCGCCGACGCGCAGGCGTATATGGTGTCGTATCAGCAGGCCATTCACGCCATCGGTAAAGCATCCAATGGCCGCGGCATTTATGAAGGCCCGGGCATTTCCATTAAGCTGTCGGCGCTGCATCCGCGCTACAGCCGCGCGCAGTACAACCGCGTGATGGACGAGCTGTACCCGCGCCTGAAATCGTTAACCCTGCTGGCGCGCCAGTACGACATCGGTATTAACATCGATGCCGAAGAGGCCGACCGGCTGGAAATCTCCCTCGACCTGCTGGAAAAACTCTGTTTTGAGCCGGAACTGGCAGGCTGGAACGGCATTGGTTTCGTCATTCAGGCGTACCAGAAACGCTGCCCGTTCGTCATCGATTACCTGATTGACCTCGCCACCCGCAGCCGTCGCCGCCTGATGATCCGTCTGGTGAAAGGCGCGTACTGGGACAGCGAAATCAAGCGCGCGCAGATGGAAGGGCTGGAAGGTTATCCGGTCTATACCCGCAAGGTGTACACCGNNCCACCCACAACGCCCATACGCTGGCGGCAATTTACCAGCTCGCAGGGCAGAACTACTATCCGGGACAGTATGAGTTCCAGTGCCTGCACGGCATGGGTGAACCGCTGTACGAGCAGGTGGTGGGCAAGGTGGCGGATGGCAAACTGAACCGTCCGTGCCGCATTTATGCGCCGGTGGGCACCCATGAAACGCTGCTGGCGTATCTGGTACGTCGCCTGCTGGAAAACGGCGCCAACACCTCGTTTGTGAACCGCATCGCCGATAACACCCTGCCGCTGGACGAACTGGTTGCCGATCCGGTCGACGCCGTGGAAAAACTGGCGGCGCAGGAAAGCCAGCCGGGGCTGCCGCATCCGAAAATCCCGCTGCCGCGCGATCTGTACGGCAAAGGGCGCGCCAACTCAGCGGGGCTGGATCTGGCGAACGAACACCGCCTCGCCTCCCTCTCCTCTTCGTTGCTGAACAGCGCATTGCAGAAATGGCAGGCGCTGCCGATGCTGGAACACCCGGTTGAGGAAGGCGATCTCACGCCAGTGATTAACCCGGCAGAGCCAAAAGACCGGGTCGGTTACGTGCGTGAAGCCAGCGAAAGCGAAGTGGAACAGGCACTGAACAGCGCGGTGAGCAACGCGCCAATCTGGTTCGCCACGCCGCCGGAAGAGCGTGCCGCGATCCTCGAACGTGCCGCCGTGTTGATGGAAGGCCAGATGCAGCAGTTGATGGGTATTCTGGTGCGTGAAGCCGGGAAAACGTTCAGTAACGCGATTGCTGAAGTGCGAGAAGCGGTGGATTTCCTCCACTATTACGCCGGGCAGGTACGCCACGATTTTGATAACGAAACGCATCGTCCGTTAGGCCCGGTGGTGTGTATCAGCCCGTGGAACTTCCCGCTGGCGATCTTTACCGGTCAGATTGCCGCTGCGCTGGCGGCAGGTAACAGCGTACTGGCGAAACCGGCAGAGCAGACGCCGCTGATTGCCGCCCAGGGTGTTGCCATTCTGCGCGAAGCCGGGGTGCCGGCCGGGGTTATCCAGTTGCTGCCGGGTCGCGGTGAAACCGTTGGCGCGCAGTTGACCGCCGACAACCGCGTGCGCGGCGTGATGTTTACCGGCTCCACCGAAGTCGCCACGCTGCTGCAGCGTAATATCGCCAGCCGTCTTGATGCGCAAGGCCGCCCGACGCCGCTGATCGCCGAAACCGGCGGTCTGAACGCGATGATTGTGGATTCTTCCGCCCTCACCGAACAGGTGGTGATCGACGTGCTGGCCTCGGCGTTCGACAGCGCCGGTCAGCGCTGCTCTGCCCTGCGCGTGCTGTGCCTGCAGGAAGACGTCGCCGACCACACCCTGACGATGCTGCGCGGCGCGATGGCGGAATGCCGGATGGGCAACCCGGGCCGCCTGACGACGGACATCGGCCCGGTGATCGACGCGGAAGCCAAAGCGAATATCGAACAGCATATCCAGACGCTGCGCGCCAAAGGCCGCAACGTCTTCCAGGCCGCCTTTGAAAGCAGCGAAGATGCCCGCGAATGGACCAGCGGCACCTTTGTTCCGCCGACGCTGATTGAACTCGACAGTTTCGAAGAGATGAAAAAAGAGGTCTTCGGCCCGGTGCTGCACGTGGTGCGCTACCGTCGCAACGAGCTGGATAAACTGCTGGCACAGGTTAATGCCGCCGGTTACGGTCTGACGCTCGGCGTGCATACCCGCATCGACGAAACCATCGCGCAGGTGACCGGCAATGCGCACGTCGGCAACCTGTACGTTAACCGCAACATGGTGGGCGCGGTGGTTGGCGTGCAACCGTTCGGCGGCGAAGGGCTGTCAGGTACAGGGCCAAAAGCAGGCGGTCCGCTGTATCTTTACCGTCTGCTGTCGAGCCGCCCGGAAACGGCGCTGGCGAAAACCCTTGCTCGTCAGGATGCGGACTACGCAGTGGATACGCAGCTGAAAACGCTGCTGGAAAAACCGCTGATGGCGTTGACGCAGTGGGCAGAAAACCGCCCGGCGCTGCACGCGCTCTGTCAGCAGTATGGCGAACTGGCGCAGGCCGGGACGCAGCGTCTGTTGCCGGGGCCGACCGGTGAGCGCAACACCCTCACCTTCGTGCCGCGTGAATGCGTGCTGTGCGTGGCGGATTCGGCAGCGAAGTGCTGTGGCCGGACGAGCCGCTGCAGCGCGCGCTGGTGAAACAGCTACCGAAAGCCGTTGCCGAGCGCATTCGCTTTGCGAAGCCAGACGCGCTGATGACGCAGCGTTTTGACGCGGTAATTTATCACGGTGATTCCGATCAGTTGCGTGAGCTGTGCGAACAGGTGGCGGCGCGTGATGGCGCGATTGTGTCAGTGCAGGGCTTTGCCCGCGGCGAGACCAATCTACTGCTGGAACGTTTGTATCATGAGCGCTCGTTAAGTATTAACACCGCTGCGGCAGGCGGAAACGCCAGCCTGATGACTATTGGGTAATTAATCATTCGCCCGGTAATGTATTATTATCGGGCGATTTTTTCCACGTTATATTCCGTCCCGCCATTACTCCGTGCGGTATGCGCACGCCAAAATGAGAATTTATCTTGTCTCAGGATAACCTCAATTCCTGATTTTTTATGATATTCTGCATTTCATCAAAAGCCAGCATTCCGCATGAATTCTGACAATCCTAAGTATTTCCCTAGGAATTTATTTCTTAAATCACCTATTTAATACGATTTCCTTATATTACATATTGAAAGACTAAACCTGTCTGAAGTAGATTTAAGTAATAGCTGCCGGACGTAATAAAAACGCAGAAAAATGAGGTTGTTACATCAAAAGGATGTTTTTAAAATTATTGTTAAGCGATCGACAATCTTAATCTGATAGTTATTCCTGGTTCGTTTCCGTTTCGATAAGCGTCAATAATTAATAAATCTGCCGGTCAGCAGAAAAGGATGCCGCTTTCATTACTCGCACTTTGGGTTTCGCCCAAAGTTTATTTTCTCTGCCGGTAACACACGTATGCTTTGGATAATCGACGACAACATCGAGTTCATACCCGAAAAAAACAAATTGTCTTCACTGACAAAACCGGAGTTGTCGGTGTTGTTAACCCGACCGGCCAGTCGGTGTCTGGTGCTGCTGCTGGAGACCGCGCACAGCGTGGTGGTACATCAGACTTTTTTTCAGAAGGTGTGGCCTGACGAACTGGTGCAGGTGCCGACCAATACCCTTTATCAGAACATCTCCATCGTCCGCCGCGGGCTGCGTACCGTCGGGGAAACGGATAAAACGATCGTGGCCACGGTATCTCGCCGGGGCTTTCAGATTGAGAGCAACGTGAAGGTGGTGCGCATCAGCGCGGAGGAATACCACAATACCGCGCAGGTGGAAGCCCTTCACGAACCGCAGGATGTATCAGACGGCCCCGATACGGACACCGCGCGCATCGTCAAAGCGCTCGCCAGGCCACGCCGTCGGATCTGTATCCTGCGCGATAACAAATGGCCTCTGTTGCATATGGCCGTAGCATTTTTGCTGGGCATGCTGGCCGTTTACGGCTCCACGTTACTTTATCGCGACAGATCGGTGTTTGATGAATATACCCTGTTCGAAACCAGTAACGGCTGCCATTTCTACTCCAGGGAGGATGAGATCGACGATAAGAGCCCATTCCAGAAAGACAAAGCCACCATTATAAAAACGGGACTGGATTGCCAGAAATACCCGTGGGTGTATTTCCCGTCATCGAATTCATTACCGGCGCTGACGGCATTGATCTGCCAGAAACCTTATGACGACGCGTCAGATTCTGGCTGCGTTTCGCTCTATTTTCGTGGGGTAACTCGTGACTAGACCACAGACAACGCTGGGTTGTCTTATCTTTCTGGTGTTAGGAGGCGCGCTCTCTTACCACTATAATTTTCAGGTTGAGAAGATCTACAAACCCGAGCGCTGTTCCGCGCCGGTGCGGATCTATTTCGGTAACGTGCGCGCGAATCTGGTGCTGGATTTTATGTATTCGACGAAAAACCACACCGGCGTGGTATCAGTGAGCGGGAACTACAGCGAAAACAACAAAGTGGTGGGCACGCTGCGCCGCGAAGTGGCCTATACCTGGACGGAAAACAAAAACGAAGTGCGCCTGCACTCGTTGAGCATCAACAAGATGTTGAATGATGAGACATTGCCGGACGAGATCATGGACGACATCCTGCCGGATTTTTACGTCTATCCTGATAAAAACATTACCTATTCCATTCTGCCGCAGGACAAAAAGGGGTTCCTGTTCACGGTTGGGCAACGTCCGATCTTCTTCTGCGCGCATTGAAACATAGAACAGGTATACTACGTTTCATTATTTAAGCGGGAGATGATAATGAAACGTATATTGATTGCGATTGGGGCGTTGGCCTTCAGCACCGTAGCGCTGGCTGATGAATGTGCCAGCGCGGGCACCCAGGCAGAGCTGAATACCTGCACGGCCGCGCAGTATCAGGCCGCCGACAAAAAACTCAATGAAACCTACCAGAATGCGCTGAAGCGCGCGGTGCCTGCACAGCGTGAGCTGCTGAAAAAAGCGCAGAACGCGTGGNCGGCGGCAGTGTCCAGCCGATGGTGGCGAACCAGTGCATGGCGGACAAAACCGCCGAGCGCGAAGCGTTTCTCGCCTCATTATTGCAGTGTGAAGAGGGTGACCTGAGCTGCCCGCTGCCGCCGGGCAACTAACGGACGCGGATCCCTTCGATAATCATCCGCTGGACGTTTTCTACGGTACGCTGAAAGAACGCCTCGTCTTTCAGCGTACTGCCCGTCACCGCTTCCACCTGGGTAGCGAAATCCGCGTAGTGCTGGGTTGACGCCCAGATCATAAAAATCAGATGGTGCGGATCAACTGGCGCCAGCTTGCCGTTCGCAATCCACCCGGCGATAATCGCCGACTTATCGTCAATCAGCGTTTTCAGATCCCCGGTCAGTTCGCCCATCAGCAGCGGCGCGCCCTGCAGCATTTCCAGACAGAACAGTCGGGAGGCTTGCGGGTAGTCGCGGGAGACTTCGAGCTTCAGGCGGATGTACTCTTTGATCGCCACCAGCGGGGTAAAATCTTCACGAAACGCGCGCAGCGGCGCCAGCCAGATGTCGAGGATCTGCCGCAGTACGGCGACGTACAGTTGCTCTTTGGAAGGGTAATAATAGAGAAGATTGGTTTTCGACACGCCCGCCTGTTCTGCGACCTGCTCCAGCCGGGTGCCGTGAATGCCATATTGCGAAAAGGTATTCAGCGCCGCGTTAAGAATCGCCTGCTTTTTTGCACTCACCGCCTGTGAACGCTTACCGGTTTTTTTCTCTGCACCCTGCGCCATGCGCCCTCTCCTTTTGTTATGCGCGGACAGGATAACAAAAAAAACCGCCGGGGGTTACCCGGCGGCAGGGGCGTTAACAGTCACTCAGCAATTACTTGCCGCCATGGCTGTTTTTACCCCCTTTTTTGCCTGCTTCAGAGGCACGCTGCGGGTCATTTTTAAAATTACCGCCGCTGTGCTGACCACCTTTACGACCTGCTTCTGATGCTCTGTCACGGTCTTCGGCAAAGTTGCCGGATCCACCACGATGGTTTGCCATAACTAACCTCCGGTTATGTGAAAACATTAGACATCATACTGCATTCAGTAAAAGAGCATTCTTTCACCTGCGACGCAGAGAAGTATTCCCTCGCCGTGGAACTAATCTTAGTAAACCTGCTGCGGAGAGCCAGTAAAACGAAATATTCTGCAACAGGATCTGTGCCTTTTAGTGACCTTTCCCGTTTCGTGATCGATAAGCGTTTCTTATCACTACCAAAACTCAAATTTCGGAAAATGTATCAAATTACAACAAAAGCCAAATTTGACAATATTGTTATTAATCAAAGAAGTGATTGTGAAATTTGCACTCTCAGCCACACGACGTATCTTTAAAGGAGGGCAGCCACAGGCTGTTAACAATGAAAATCGAGGAGTGAAGCAAATGGCAAAGATTCTGGTGCTTTATTATTCCATGTACGGACACATTGAGACCATGGCGAAAGCGGTGGCCGAAGGGGCAAACAAGGTTGACGGTGTAGACGTGGTGATTAAACGCGTCCCGGAAACCATGCCTGCCGAGGTTTTCGAGAAAGCCGGTGGTAAATCGCAAAACGCACCCGTTGCCACACCACAGGAACTGGCGGACTACGACGCCATCATCTTCGGCACGCCAACCCGCTTTGGCAACATGTCAGGGCAGATGCGCACCTTCCTCGACCAGACCGGCGGACTGTGGGCTTCCGGCGCGCTGTACGGCAAACTGGCGAGCGTGTTTAGCTCAACAGGTACCGGCGGCGGACAGGAGCAAACCATTACCTCAACCTGGACCACCCTCGCCCATCACGGCATGGTGATCGTGCCGATTGGCTACGCGGCGCAGGAATTGTTTGACGTCTCCCAGGTACGCGGCGGTACGCCGTACGGCGCGACGACGATTGCAGGCGGTGACGGTTCACGTCAGCCGAGCCAGGAAGAGCTTTCCATTGCACGTTATCAGGGTGAGTACGTCGCCGGTCTGGCGAAGAAACTGAAAGGCTAACGCTAACCTTCCACACCATGACACAGGAGGAGAAACATGCCGAGTAATGAAGCAAAGGCACATCACGTAGGCGAATGGGCAAGTTTGCGAAACACTTCTCCCGAAATTGCCGAAGCCATTTTTGAAGCCGCCAGCTATGACGAAAAGCTGGCGGAGAAAATCTGGGAAGAAGGCAGCGATGAAGTTTTAATCCGCGCGTTTGAGAAAACCGACAAAGATTCGCTCTTCTGGGGCGAACAGACCATCGAACGTAAAAACGTCTGATAACCACACTCCCCCCGCCGGAAGCGGGGGGTTTTTATTGCTTCAGATAAAATCCATCATGATCGTCGCCGTGGCGTGATAATCACCGGGCGTTGGCTCGCCGCCGTTACGCATCAGCCAGACGTCGAGCGGAATATGTTTGCTCAGTGGCGTGACGGTATAGGCATTGCCGAAATTCCATTCCATTGGATTACTGTTGTCGAAGTACATGTCTTTGCCCGCGTTATCGCCTGCCTGACCGCTTTCGTTATAGTCCTTGTTCACCCGCAGTGCGACCGCGACGTTCTTTGCGCCATCGGCAATGTTGTTGCCCAATAACAGGCCGGATTCTGCCGTCGGCGCTGTGGTGGTGATGTAGGTTTTGACTTTGTTGACGCCGTAGCATTTATCCATATTCAGCGTCAGGGAGCGTTTTATGGTGGTGTTGCGATCGTCAGTAATTTGCGAGACACGCTGATCGCCAAAATCGACGTTGCCGTTATCGGAAAACGTATACTGGCAGGATGCAGCCAGTTTAAAATCCATGGCTTTAATGGGCGCTATAAAATTGACGATTAGCTGTCCCTTTTGATGCCCCCCTGAGGGCTCATCAGCATCAGTATAGACAAACTGAATAGGTGAATATGAAACGACAGTATCAGGGGGGATTCCCCGGAATTTATTATTGATGACGGGAAAGCCTGCCAACCTGCCGCGGATATTTTTGTACTCTTCAGATTTGTGTTTCATTACAGGAGGAAAACCGCCTGCGGTCAAATCAACGGGAAAATAAAATAAGCCAGGAATGTTTGTATTAATCAAAATCGCATCCTGATTTTCATCACCTGACGTTCCACCACCAATCTCCGAGATATAGCTTGGTCTGTTAATAATGTTATTGGTATTAACAGTGATGTAGTCAGAGCCAGAATACACTTCCATTCGTGCAGCAATTTCAGTCTGATTAGCACCGAGGTTAGTACATGACTTTACGTAAGAGAATTGCAGATTCGGAAAATAGTCAAATATAGTAGATCCAGATGCCATAAGGTACTGATTGTCACTTAAATTAGCGAAACTTTGGCTATCAAAGGTATATGTACCATCCAAATGCGGCCCGCCGTCCCTCGTCGCGTTGAGGGGCACACACGCAGAACTGTCGCTGCCGTCACCTTCCACAAGATACGCATGAGCCGTACGGAGTGGCAGTAATGCACTGATAACTAAAAGAAGTAGTAAACGCATTTTCATCTCTATTCCTTCATCACGTAATATTACCGAAACGCTGAAGATGCTGACGAAATAACAGGACATCACGAATGTTTTCCGTGAACAGGGCTGTCACTTGAAATAAAATTTTGTTATCTGAAAATAAAATTACAAGGCCGGAGACATAATACAGCGTTGCAGCACCTGCCGAATTCTTTTTTATGAATTTACAATTAAGTTCAGCTAATGTGATTAGTTAAAGACTATAGGGTGGAAAAAACAAAAGCCCCTCAATGAATGAGGAGCTGAGCAGATATTGATACTAATGTATGAAATGGTACGTGGTACGTTTTAGATAAAATCCATCATGATCGTCGCCGTGGTGTGATAGTCACCGGGCGTTGGCTCGCCGCCGTTACGCATCAGATACACATCAAGCGGGATATGTTTGCTGAGTGACGTGACGGTATAGGCATTGCCAAAATTCCACTCCAGCGGATTACTGCTGTCGAAGTACATATCTTTGCCCGCGTTATCGCCTGCTGTTCCGCTTTCGTTATAGTCTTTATTTACCCGCAGTGCGACGGCGACATTTTTTGCACCATCAGCAACATTATTACCCAGCAGCAGACCGGACTCGGCAGTCGGTGCGGTGGTGGTGATATAGGTTCGCACTTTGTTTACGCCGAAACAGTTATCCATATTCAGCGTCATCGTGCGTTTTATGGTGGTATTTCTGTCGTCCGTCACCTGACTAACCCGCTGATCACCAAAATCAATTGAACCACTATTAGAAAGCGTGTACTGGCATGTCGAAGTTATTTTCACCACAGGCTTAGATTCTGATGGTAAATCTATTATGTAGTCGGCCTTCCCTTTTACACCATCATGACTTTGTTCGTTATCATCACTGATGGTAACCCGCACCTGAGAAACGGCAGGAATAAGTGTCACCCCTTCAGGCATGCCACGAAAAGTATTATCTACCACATAATTGTTATATCCTTTCAGACCGGAAAGACTGAACGTTGAAGAATATGTCGCCCGAGAAGGAACATAAAAATTGACAGGATTATCCTGAACTAAAACTATTAACTGGTAAAGCCCCTGAATATTGGTTCTTACCAGTGTAGCCGTCGGGGATTCATCATCTGGAGACACGCCAGCCATGTTAAGAATGGATGATTTATTGACCGATATAAGCGCAGGACTGGCCGCAACTTCGGCTTTGAAAACGACGCTGGATTGCGGTTTACCCAGGTTGTCGCAACGCAGACTAAGTTTATGTTCAAAATCCGTGTGATAATGTCCTGCCGCACCGCTTGCCGTAAGATACTGTCCATCAGCAAGGTTAAGAAAAGCATTGGATTGGATCTGTACTAAAGCGCCAGCATATATCCCACCACGAACATCACTGCCGGTGCTGGGTATGCAGTGCTCCTCTGTGCTGTCTGACGTCACCATATAAGCTTGTGCAAAACGGATGGGCATCAGCACACAGAGGGCGATCAGGAATAATAAACGCGATTTCATCTTTATTGCCTTTAGTAATACGTCACCGTCATTACGGCCGAAATGCTGAACGCACCGACATTCTGACCCAGCCCTGTGTCTTTCATGCCCAGTTCAACTTTCATCGGTAATGCCCACGTCCCCTGACCTAAGGGGGCAAGGTCATCAAAGTTCACGGAAAGAGAGGTGACAGGGGCAGAGTCTACAATGGAGTTAGTATAGTTTCGCCCTTTATCCGCCCCTGAAACGGTTAACACCGTCCATCCGTTATTGGGATCTGTGCCTGACACCGGGTAATATCGCGGTATCAGAACCCTTGCCATAAAGTCCGTCGCGCCACTCGTCGGCGATAACCCACCATAAACATAATTGTTGCCATCGCTACTCATATTCCAGGCCGAGTTTGCCCCTGCACCAATGGTTATCTTGAACAGCTTGCCATTGCTGTCGGCGACCAGATTCTCCGCTGAGCATTCCGAAAACTGCATCTGGAAAGTGCTCGATACCAGGGATTTGTTATAACCATCGCTAAAGACATCACTCCCGCTCGCGTAGTAACGCAGATCAGACACATTCACTGTGCCAAAATCCACCGTCTTCGCCGCTGTACCATTGTCAAAGACAATTTTACAGCTCGGCTGTACTACCGTGCCGGTAAACGTAAGATCGATGGTACTCTGACCATCGCCAGCGAATGTCGCGAAAGGAGCCAGCAAAGCCCCGATAAGGATAAAAGAATATTTTTTCATTATTGCCATTCCTTTACTGATAACTGATGCTAAGCGTGGCTTGCGCGTTAATGTAACCACCCGTAATGCTTGCTCCTGTCGCGCCCTTAAGTGGCACCAGTCTGGCACGAAGGGTAAAGTCGCCAGGGTCTCCCACATCGGTATCGTTATTCAGACTTACCAGCGTTTCAGTCGTGTCGACGAGCCGATATACGCTAATACCAAACCCCGCCGCCATCGTGCCCGTTTGCACCGCATCGGTAGAAAGCGCAATAACGTCTTCGTCATCCGCCCCTTGTGCTTGTGATTTTGCATCGATCTTAAAATTCATCGCNNGAAGGCCGCCCCGCCATATCAGAACTGGTATTATTCATTACGGCGGTAACCTCACGGTCTACATACGGACGTTTTGTTTTATCCGTTGACATAATCGCAGCCGGGTAAACGGTGCCAAAATCGAAGGTCAGCGCGGTGCTGTCAAAATAACAGGTACCTGGCTGGATATTGGCTGTGACCGTCAACGTTAAATCGGTATTTGCCGCCTGCACGCCACCCGCATTCAACAAGGCCAGCGCCATGATTAAATAAAGTTGTTTTTTCATTCCGGTTTCCCTGCGTTATTCATATGTCGCTGTAATAATCACGTCGGCATAAAAGAAGCCTGACTTGACCTCATTCGCTGTTTTGATATAGCGGGCGGTGAAGTGATATTCACTGCCCACCGGGTATTCCGCTGTCGGGTAAACGATGTATCTGGTTTTCCCTTCAGGACTCAGCACGCTACTGTCATCGCGATCGTCGTCAATCACCACGGCGATGCCTTTTGCCGACGGGTCGCCTTTGTCTTCAATCTGATTGTTGAACGCCGCAAAGTTGGCGTCGGTATCGCCGTTTTTCGCGGCAAACATCAGCAGCACCTGGTTTACTTGATCCCGCCCGCCGGTGCAGTCACCGACGCTGACGGTAAAGGCTTTTTCGCCGTAAGTTTCCCCCACGGCCAGCGGTGAAAAATCCCCCACCAGCGCACTCGGCAGGGTGAGGTATTTTTCCGGGATCACCAGCTTGCAGGTGGGAATGGAAACCTGACCGCTAAACGAAAGCTGCATCTGATTGCCGGATTCATCCGCTTTCGCCGCCAGTGCCAGCAGGCACAAAGAGAGGGGTAGCCATCGTGTCGTCGTCATGGTTATCCCTCAGTAGTACACAATGTTGAGCGTAGCGGCGGCCGCGAACGACCCGATGCGGATCCCCGCGCCATAATCACGGTCTTTCAACGGCATCAGCGTGGCGTCGAGGCGGATCTTGCCGCCGCTCATGCTGCGCTTACTGAAATCCAGCGCGTCGTCAATGCTGAACGGCAGCGGCGTCAGGCTGGAGGCCGTACCTGAACCCTCGGTCAACACCATCTGCACCAGAATGCCGAAGCCTTTGTCGCTCTGTTCGGTGGTCAGTACCGTGTGGTTTTCGCTGTCTGTCGCCGTGCCGCTGCCCATCACCGGGGTGAGATAAAACTTGATATTTTGCGGCGCGGCGGTACAGGAACTGACGCTGATTTCATGCGTCGCCGTCACATTCTTGTTGAGAATGTTTTGTGGGAAGATAGCGGTGCCGAAATCGAAGTTTTTACTGACCTCCGAAAACGTACAGGTTTCCGCCAGGATCCGCGCTTTGAAGTCCATATTCAGCGATTCGGCCATCACCACGGGCGAGGCCACCATGGCCAGCACCAGCGCCAGCGTTTTTAACGACATGTGATCCCCTCCACGGTGGTGGTGCCCTGCACATCCTGAGCTGCGTTCTTCTCCGCCGGGACACGGAAGCGGCACTGTTGGTCGTCGCCTTCGCCCCATCTGACGGTGATTTCATCTTCCGGTGTCGCACCACGGGTCAGCAGTTTGCCGCCCTGCCCGGCATAGCCGAGATGCTCGCCACTGCTGCTGTANNCCCGCCCCAAGCGGGATCAAGCCGTTCGGGCGCTTCGCGATAAACATCACAAAGCGGCGGTCGTCGGTATCAAACTTGACGCGCACCACGGAACCGTCATGCGGGATCACGCTGCTGATGGTGTTTTTCAGTTCGGTGTCGGTTTCCAGGGTGCTGATATCGAGACCGACTTTGTTTTCGATGTATGGCGACAGGCTGGTGGCGACGGCGTAGCCGTTACCGTCAATGCGCGCACTGCCGTTTTGCACTTTGCTGCCCTCCGCCCCTTTCGCTTCAATCAGGGCCATCGGGCCGCTGAGGTTGATGTCTGGCGAGAAGGTGACGCCGCCGGAATGGCCGATCACGCCGCCGTTGGCGCTGAAGGAAAGCTGCTGATCGCCTTCGTTGCTNGCGCGTAGACACGGAGGCATTCCCGCTGATGGCGGAGTTGTCTTTTTGCCCCGGTTGCCCGGAATGGTTGTAGTTGGCGTTGATGCCGTAGTTAAACTCACTGTCCGCGTCGTAGCCGCTGGCCCCGATGCTGGTTGTTGAATCATGTTTGTCGTTAGTGGAATAGCTCATGTTCAGGGTGTCGAAATAGGGGCGGCTATCGCCATCCGAGCCCCAGCTCAACGGCACTGATAAGTTGAGGAAATACTGGGTTTCGTCGTTGCCGTCAGAGCCGTTTTTGAATTTCGATACGGACAGGCTGTACGACACGCGGCCCCAGTTGTTGTTGTAGCCAAACTGGTACTGGGTATTTTTACCTTCGTCAGAATCCCAGTAGTCTTCAATGCTGGCGTTGGCATACAGCGAGCCCCAGCCATCGGCCAGGGTCTGGCTGACGCTGAGCTGGAATTTATTGCGCGAACGGCTGATGTCAGAGAGATCGTTCATGTCATCGTCGTAGATGTAATCCATCGCATCCGAGAGGCTGAAATAACCGCTGGTGGAGTAGCGATAGGCCGCCAGCTGGAAGTTGGTGCGGGTGACGTCGAAGTACTGGTCGTAGCTGAGCTTGTAGCTCTGCCCGACATACTGTTTGCCATCGGGGATCTGGGTCATCGAGTTGGTGACGTCAAATGAGAAGGCGCCAACTGCGGTGTTCAGCGTGCCGCCGAGAACACCCGCCCAATAATGTTCCGTGCCCTGTAAACCGGCGTAAGCGGTGATGGCGTTACTTAAGCCCTGNTTTATAGCCGCCGTCATATTCACCGACGGTGACGTTGTAGCGGCTGACGCCCGGGCGCAGCATCTGGCTTGACGTGGAATACGGCACGGTAAACGTTTTGACGCGACCGTCAGCTTCGGTGACCTCCACGTCAATGTCAGTACCGACGTTGCCGGAACGGATATTGGAAAATTCAAACGCGCCCGGCGGAACGGTGGTTTCGTAAATAACGTAGTTATCCTGTTTAACGACCACTTTGGCGTTCGTTTCCGCCACGCCACGGATCACCGGGAAAAAACCCTGCTTCGAGAATGGCAGCATGCGGTCGTCACTTTTCAGCGTCACGCCTTTCACCTTGAAGGAGTCAAACAGTTGGCCGTCGCTGTAGGTACTGCCGAGCCGCACCTGCCCGCGCAGAAAAGCGACGTCACGCTCAAGGTAGTAATCGCCGGTATCAAACGCATACCCCCCTTCTTCATTCCAGCTGGCATAGGCGCTGGAGCGAAAACGCCACGCGCCGAGGTTGATGCCGCCGTTGAAGTTGCCGCTCAGGTTGCGGTTGGTTTGATCGTTAGTACGCGACGAGTAGCCGTTGAGGTTGTACTGCAACAGCAGTGCGTTAATGCCGTTTTGCCACAGTTCAGGATCAACGGTGCCGTCATCGCTGATAAAGGTATCGGCCTGCGGCACGTTCAACGTAAAGGTCTGCGAGTTGACGTCCATTTTCCAGTTGGCAGTGGGAATAACGTCACGCAGCGCGAGACAGGTCGCTTCCGGTTGTTCTTTTACCGACTCCGGCAGTTTGACACCTGCGCTTTTCAGCAACCCGCGGGTGAAACAGGGCTCTCCGTCGCCGTCTTTGTCGTCATCGGTAAAATTGACGGTAAGCTGGCCTTTATCGAGCGTGTTGGTGAGAAACCGTACCTGATACTCGCCGGGGATCACCGGGTTACCCTTACTGAATTTCTTTACGTCGATGCCATAACCGCTGATAAAGCCGCCATCAAACTCGACCTCCTCTTCTGACGAGGCTGCCGCGGTCTCTTTCGTCTGTTGCGGCGCAGCGCTGCTCACATCCGCCACGGCGTCGGCCGCATTGGCCTGCGCGATGGCCATCAGAATGGAGAGCGTAATGAGTGAAAGTTTTAGTGGCTTCATGCTGTTCTCTTAATCGCAGTCGGGTCTTTTTGTCCGTCAGGATGGCGCTTATTTGAGCGCCGTTTCTCCTTGATCGGCACCACCGTAGTCGTTAATGGCGGCGTATTTCACCTGCCAGCCCGCACCGGTGATAGACTGCTTCGCGGTCAGATCCGCTTTACTGAATGGCGCCAGCATGGTGTCGCCCAAATCGAGTTTNNTTTTCCCCGCCGCTTCACTCGGCAACGGTTTTAAATTTTCCGGGCGGAAAAATATTTTGATGCGGGTGCGAAAAGCCAGCTGTAGCGTATTATTGTCAGCCTCTTTGCCTGTCGTTTTTCCTTTTGACGGGATTTCCAGAACATTCAGCCAATAAATACTTTCGCGATCTTTCGGTAATTTTGGTTGGTTATACACCAGACGCAACGTTTGCCCTTTTTCAGGATCAATACGCGACACCGGCGGCGTTAAATAAAACGGCACATCGACAGATTCAGGACGCGCGGACGGGTCGCCGGCGTCAATCCATGATTGTGCTAATAAAGGCCGTTTACCTTTATTGGTCATTTGAATAGTGACGTCTTTTTTGGCGGCGGGATATATCACGCGCGTGCCGGAAAGGACTAAATCGGCCATTGCTGGCTGGCTGATAACAGCAGTGAACAGGCCAGCGATAACGCCAGCAAGAATGACTTTTTTCATAATACACTCGATATAATGCCCGCCGCAGCCAGGAACTGCATTGGGCAGGTCATCAATTATTTGTAGACAATGTCAAAGGTCGCGATGGACTGGAACGCACCAGAAGAGACGGTCGCAGCTGTTTTAATAAACTGCGCGCCCACGGTTACGCTTCCCACATAGTCTGCACCGGTTGTAGCGCTGGCTGAGGTTTCTACCAGCGGAATTGGCGTATTGAACTCAACAGCGGCAGTCGGTGCTGACGGTAATACGATTGCCGCGTTAACCCCCGTTGCAACCGGCGTACCGCCCATACCGACATACGCGTTTTTATAGCTGCTGACATCAGCCGCATCCGATCCATAAACCCCTTTGTTAAACTGGATCGCATCCGGCGCGGTGTCGCTGGCGCAGTTGGAAATTTCAATTTTGAACGGCGTGTAGCCGTCACCGACCAGATCACCCAGAGAGGCACCAGTGGTATCCGTGACCAGCACGCTCGGCATCGTCACTTCCGGGCGAACGGTGTCGGTTGAGCTCTGGCCATCAGTGGTGACGGTACAGGTACCGGCATACACATGACCCAGCAGCGTTACACCACCATCATCGTTAGTGATGCCGTCGTCAGCGGCTTGCGCCCCTGCTGCGGCCATGCACAGCGCCAGGAAAGAGACTTTGGTTACTTTAGAAATAAGAGACATACAAGATCCTTTTTGCATATAAAAACAAACCCCGGTTTTCATTCACCGAGGAAATTTCATTCCACCAGTGAATATTTAAAACCGGAGTTAGAATACTGCGTTTTTCGACTCGCAGATTTCGCTTTTCTAAATTTACGATTTAGTAAAACTAATGGGGATTTTGGCAATTACCGGAAGACGTACCGCGCTGACAGGTTAATTTCAGGCGTAAAGCTATTGATATAATAAATAAAAAGCCCCTCACAGAAAGAGGGGCGAAAGGGTTATTTGACGGCTTGCGTCATTACTTCTTTGAATTTATCCATCGGGCAGAAACCACTGGCATCGACCGGGCAACCGTTCAGCGCCAGCGTGACGCGCTGCGGCGGCGTTTCCAGGGTTAACGGCTGGGCATTACGCAGCTGTTCCGTGCTCTGATAAACATATTCAATTTTCATCAGATCGCGGTTGGCTTTATCGTCATGCCAGCGCTGGAAAACAATTTTGCCACCGATGGGCGTACGTTCGTACTGATTCGGCAACTGGTAGGGTTTGAAATCCAGCGCGCGGATCAGTGACGCAATATTAGAATCGTGTCCCGCCAGTACGGTGATCTTCGGCGCATTCGCCGCATCGCTCACCAGCACCTTGTCGATGTATTTCACCAGCGGTGCCGAGACGTTGCGCGCCACTTCCGGCGAGGTGAAGAGGCTGTCCTGATAGCCATTTTTCAGCTTCGACAGCACACGCCACTGCGCATCGGTGTTGATTTTGCCCCACGCCACCTGATCCAGCGGGAAGCCTTCATAATATTGCAACGTAAAAGCATCCACTAACGAGTTGCCCACTTTCAGTGGGCCATCAACGCCAGGCTCTTTTTCATAATTGGCGCTGAACGTATCTTTGGCATCAATCAGTGAACAGACCTTTTTTTCTTTACAGGACGGTGAATCCTGATAATCAGCGATTTGCGCCAGCAGCTGATAGCTGTCATTCAGCTGCATTTTCTGCCGTTCGTTCTCCATCGCCTTCAGCGCTTTCTCTTTAAACTCGGGCGAGTTATCGGTGATCACCGGGTTGAAGGTCGGGTCCATGGTACCCATTTTTTCCTGGTGATGAACCGGCACATCACACCCCGGGAACGCGCCGGAAATAAAGAACTGCGCGGTGGCCACGGTACGTTGCAGACTGTTTGCGTAGGCATAAACGGCATCCGGTGCCGGACACTCGCCGGAGGTGACCATTCCCTGCTGCGCCAGCCATTCGCGCATGTAGTGACCCATGTAGACTTCCAGCACGCCGCCTTTCGTCGTCAACTGCCCGCCCGGGACGTCCCATTCCGGCCATTTCGACTGCCCCAGCCCGCTGCCATTATTCGCCAGCGGCGCGCGCAGGTTGTGGCGGCTCATGATCAGCACCTGTTGCAGCTTATAGCCGTCAGTCTCAGTTTGTGCCTGGACGCCTGTCGTCATTAACATCGCGCCGACCACGGCACCGGCAAGTACGCTCTTTTTCATCCCTACATCCTCACTATTGTCATGATTCGGTTAATTGTGACAGATTTATGACGGTTTTCCGGGGGATAGTTCGCAAAGCGAAACAACAACTGTGACATGACAGCGATATTTCCAGGGTGAAATCTTGCCCTGAACACAGGTTAATGAAATAAGAAAATTTGTTAATCCGCTCGCAAATCCTGTTATTTTTTTAGGAAAAATCTTATTATCGTAGGTTACCCCCTCCACAGAACGATAATAATCTCTGAATCGCGGTTTCTGCGGTCAAAATGACTCATTAATAAGCTTTAATAATATTTATCTGTTTCGATAAAGGTTACGAATTCCTGCTACAGACTAACTGGTTGTTAATACTAATTAATTAGTTTTAGTACGATGTTATGAAGCTGTATTTTCTCTTTTCGATTATCCTTAGTTTATTCAAGGTTTTCTCATTTTTAAAAATGAGTTTCAGGAAAAAATGTGCGATACTTATACGCAACTGTAACTACACAGTTTTTTGCAACTCTATGGGCTTTAACTTTCATTTCCGCTACAACTTTTTATGCTGCATTTAAATACATGGTGACTGATGTATGTTATGGATTATTAACAATAACATTGAGTTCAGGCCAGAAAAAAACAGACTGTCGTCTGTCACAAATCCTGAACTGAGCGTAATACTTACGACGCCTGCCAGTCGCTGCCTTACCCTTTTGCTGGAAGCTGCCCCGGGAGTTGTCCCCCAACAGGATTTCTTTAAAAAGGTCTGGGAAGACGATGGCATGCTGGTGCCTGCTAATACGTTGTATCAAAATATCTCCATCGTGCGCCGTGGTCTCCGTACCGTGGGCGAAACAGAAGGCACGCTGATTGCCACCGTCCCGCGTAAGGGCTTCCAGATTGAGAACAACATCAGGGTTGAACGCGTCGACGAAATACCCGAGACAGAAGCTGCCGCAAACATTGTCGATAAAGACGACGTGGCTGGCGATAACGCATTACTGGACGTCACGCCGCCTCCCGTATCAGAAACGCCTGATGCGCCAGAAAAAAACAAGCGTTCACGCCTCACCCGCATATCGCTGATGGTGTTATCGTTTATTGTCGGCGCACTACTCTTTCAATACCCGTGGTACGTGAAGAGCGAAAAGAACTTCTTCGATAACTATAAGCTGTATGAAACGGTGAACGGCTGTCAGTTCTACTCTCGCAGCGATGATATCGACGGCAGCGACAGTTTTCAGAAATACAAAAATGCGGTCATAAAAACTGGCATCGATTGTAAAAAGTATCCGTGGATCTATTTCTCGTCTTCCAGTACCGCACCGGCGCTGTCGGCGCTGATATGCCACCGCCCGTACGAGAGAAAATCGGAATCGGGTTGTATCACCCTCTATTTTCGGGGGTTAAATGATGACTAAGAAAAAAACGGCCGCGCTGTGTCTGCTGCTTTTTGTGCTCGGCGGCATAACAGGATATTACTACTACCAGCGTACCGAGCGGTTACGCGACCCGGAGCAATGCACGGCCTCCGTGGTGGTTTATTATGAAGATGTGCGGGCGAATATGACGCTTGACTTCATGTATACGCTGGAAAAACGCACCGGCGTGGTAGCGGTCAGTGGTACTTACTATCAGAACAATAAACCCCTTGGGGTGATCCGCCAGGACGTGGCCTATACGTGGACGGAAAACAAAGATAATCTGCGTTTTCACTCCACCCGGGTACATAAAGTCACCAACGATGCGGCAATATCTGATGATTTGCTTAATAATGTATTGCCGGACTTTTACGTTTACCCGAACAAAACCGTTAGCTATACCGTTCTGACGCAGGGTCATCGGGGTTTCATATTCACCATTGGTAAACGCCCCATTTTTTTCTGCGCACATTAATTTTCTGACGCCACGCCGCGGGGTTTCCCGTGGCATATTTGTCTCCACGGCTTCGGGTTATACCGCCCGCAAATTTTCAGACTTCGATTATCCTTAAATGAGGTTCGCACACGGAGTAAGCCACGATGCAAAGCTATGTTGCCAGGGTGAAAGATGAATGGCTCGGCCTGATTCGCGAGACCGAGCCACATATTCATGAGATGGCTCGGGGACTGGGTGAAGATCATGCCCGGGATCTGAGCGAAATCTTTTACACCAATATTTTAACCGATCCACAAGCCGTTGATTTTCTCACCAATGAACAGGTTGAGACGCATCTCAAAAAGTCGCTGGTGATCTGGGTGAAACGGGTACTCTCCTGCACGGAGAATGACGTTGATGAGCTGATAGCCCTGCAGCAGCATGTCGGTGAGATCCACGCCCGCATCGGTATCCCGATACAGCTGGTAGATATGGGTGCGCGCATATTAAAGCGGAATATCATTCCGCTTATCATCGAGCGCAACGGCAGTGAAAATGACAAAATTAAACTTCTGAGTTTTTCGTTAAGCAGCATCGACCTGGCGCTGGAGATCATGGCGCGGACCTTTACCTTCGGTGAAAGCAGCAGCATGAAAGATGATGAAAACTACCGCATCTTCTCACTGCTCGAAAATGCCGAAGAAGAAAAAGAGCGGCAGATTGGCAGCCTGCTCAGCTGGGAGATGGATGTTATATATAACGTCATGCTGGAAACCGATCTCGACAGTATTCAGCTATTGAGCCGCGCGGATTTCGGCCTGTGGTTTAATCATAAAGGACGCCATTATTTTAGTGGTATTGCCGAAGTAGGTTATATTGCGAAGTTAATGCAGGAAACCGATCAAATACTGTTAAAAACCCGTGAAGGCTCGCGGACGTTTCGCCAGAAAAACCTGCGAAATGATTTTATGCTGCAAATAAAAAACAACACCACGCAAATTGCCGCGCTATTACGCGGGTTATTTGATGATGTGTCGAAACACGAAGTCGGCATGGATGTGTTAACCAAACTGCTGAACCGGCGTTTTCTGGCGGCTATTTTCAAACGTGAAATTGCCCATGCCAATCGCTCCGGGACGCAGCTTTCAGTATTGCTGATTGATGTCGATAAGTTTAAAGAGATCAACGACGGTCATGGACACGCGACCGGCGATGATATTTTGCGCAAAATTTCACAGGTCTTTTATGACAACGTTCGCAGCAGCGATTATGTCTTCCGCTACGGTGGCGACGAATTTCTGATTGTGCTGACCGAAGCGACGCCCACCGAAACCATGCACATTGCGGAACGTATTCGCGCGAAGGCCATGAAACAGGTGGTGAATACGCCGGACGGTAAACAGCTCACCACAACGTTATCCATAGGCGCCGCCATGTTTCAGGGGCACCCGGATTACGAACGACTGGTTCAGGCGGCGGATGAGGCGCTGTATGTTGCGAAACGCAACGGCAGAAACCGCGCAGAAATGTACAACCCCAACAATAAAGCGTAACCCTTTCCCCCTGCGTGAAACCGCGCCGGGGGAACAGGTGTTTAACCGGCCTGCACCGGCTCCAGCCCGCCAATCTGCTCAAGGGCGATCAGCGTTTCACGCGCTTCCGCTTCATCAATGATGCTCATGGCGAACCCGACGTGAACCAGCACCCACTGACCCACCAGCGCCGCCGGGTCGCCTTCGCACACCAGCATAATATTGACACCGCGCTTCACGCCGCAGACTTCCACTTCCGCCATCTGGTGGATATCGTCACCCACCGACAGCACTTTTCCGGGAATACCAATACACATCGTTAACTCCTGAATGACGACGTTATTCCACTTCGATACTTTTCACCACCAGCATGTCGCCGTTTTCGATACGCAATCGCGCACCGCTGCATACGGGACACCGGGCGTCCTGACTCACCACGTCCACCACCCGACTGCAGTCCCAGCACCAGGCCTGTGCCGGTTTGATGGCGATGTGCAACTCGCACCCCTGCGCTACCGTGCCGCGGCAGACGCTGTCAAAGCTGAAACGCACGGCGTTTTCTTCCACGCAAGAGAGCGCGCCAATCTCCAGCCAGACGCCAGTGACCCGTGCGGCATGATGCCGTGCGGCCTGCTGCTGAATCACATCGACCGCGCTCTGACAGAGGGACAACTCATGCATGCTCACTGCTCCGACGGCCAAACAGCAGCGAACGACGGCTGGCCTGTACGGCATAGGGATCGCTCACCGGGATAGACAGCAGCATCCGCTGGCAGTCTTCCGCCAGACGCACGCCCTGCTCCGCCGTCAGGTTGTGATCCAGCGGCGACATCAGCGAACAGGTGAAATATTGCGACACGCCGTCCAGTTCGCCGACGGTAAAAGTCATGTCGCCAAACGGCAGTTTGAGGCCGATTTTTTCACTCACTTTACGCTGCGGCCACCGCTGATCCGGTCCGGGGAAGATCAGCGCGCTCAGCATCCACGGCGTGATCACGCAGCCAACCCACTGGCCCTCAAACAGACTGAAGGGAGAGACATGCACCGGCATGTCGGGATGCAGAAACGACAGGTTTTGCATCGCTTCACGCGAAATCACCTCAAACGCGGCCTGCACCGCTTCCGCCGGGCTTTCAGAGAAGCCTGCGATCTCGTCATTCATAACACGCCTCCCTGGACGCCACTTTCACGCCAGACTCGCGCAGCGCGGCAATCACGTGTTGCAGCGCGGTTTCCAGCGCCGTTTCCGCCACGGTCGTCATCCCGATGTGCGGTTCGAGCGACGCCGGAATGACGCCTACCAGCGTCAGCTTACGGGGGAATTCCCCCGTAAACCGTAATGCTGAAAGCACATCCGCCAGACCCAACTGATGTGGCGATATTTTGTTGGTGAACAGCGTCGGGACGTCATCATCACGCAGAATGAGGATGTCACCAGGCACGCCTTTACGTGACACCACCGCATCGGCGATGATCAGGTGATCCCTGTCCGCCATCTCGCTCAGCAGCTCCATACCCGCCGTGCCACCGTCAAGCACATCGACGTCATCCGGCAGTACGTACCGTTGCTGCAGCGCTTCAACGATACGTACGCCGATGGCTTCATCGGTCAGCAAAATGTTACCGACGCCTAACACTAATATCCGCATTACAGAACCTTCACCGAAACCACGTCATTTCCATCGGCATCCACCACATGCACCGCGCAGGCCATGCACGGGTCAAAGGAGTGAATCGTCCTTACCACTTCCAGCGGTTTTACCGGATCGGCAATCGGTGTTCCCACCAGTGACTGCTCATACGGCCCTACCTCGTCGTTAAAGTTACGCGGCCCGGAGTTCCAGGTCGTCGGCACCACCGCCTGGTAGTTGCTGATTATGCCGTCCTTGATGACCACCCAGTGCGAGAGCATTCCGCGCGGCGCTTCGAGGAAACCAACACCTTTAAACTCGGCGTTCGCCGGGATATCGGGTTTCACAAACGTCACGTGGTCGCCCTTGCCAATGTTGGCAATCAGCGCGTTGTACTGATCCTGCAAAATGTGTTGCAGTTCGCAGCAGTGAACGGTACGACCGACGATGCGCCCCAGCGTGGAGTGCAACTGCGCCACTTCAATCGTTTTCCCGGTCAGTTTCTGGTAGATGGCGATGATTTCGCCGAGCTTGTTCCAGGTGGATTCACGCTTCGCCGCCAGCTTACACAGCATGTTGGCGAGCGGGCCGACTTCCACTGTTTTGCCGTAGAAGGTCGGTGATTTCACCCATGAGTATTTCTCGTTTTCATCCCAGCCAGTGAAGTTCGGGATAGTGGTGCCTTCCCACGGTGCCTGCGGGGCTTCGTCTTTGTACCAGGCGTGTTTCGCGCTCTCCTGAACGCCCTTAATCAGGTATTCATCAGAGTGCGAGGCGATTGGGCGATAGGTCGACAGATCGCTGTCAGCGATATAGCCGCCAGGGAACAGGAAGCTGCCGTTCTGGCCGTCGGTCGGGAATTCCGGCGCTGCCAGGTAGTTTTTCGAGCCTTTACCAAGCTCCAGCCACTCCGGGTAGAACGCGGCGATCACCGCCGTATCCACTTTATAGACCTGCTCAACGAAGTCGCCCAGCTTGTCGATAAACGACTTGATGTACATCAGGCGCTCAAGATTCAGCACGCCCAGACCGTCAAGGTTGATCGGGTTGGCGACGCCGCCCACGGCAAGGTTCTGAATGTGCGGCGTTTTACCGCCCAGCAGCGCCACTACGCGGTTGGCGTCACGCTGGCACTCCAGCGCCTGCAGATAGTGGGCAACCGCAATCAGGTTGACCTCCGGCGGCAGTTTCATGGCCGGGTGTCCCCAGTAGCCGTTGGCAAAAATCCCCAACTGACCGCTGGCGACCAGCGCTTTGATCTTGTTCTGAACGTTGGTGAACTCTTCGGTGCTGTTCAGGTGCCAGCTCGACACGCCTTTCAGCAACGCCGAGGCTTTCGCCGGATCGGCATTCAGCGCGGAGGTGATATCCACCCAGTCCAGCGCCGACAGCTGATAGAAGTGTACGATATGGTCGTGCGTGGTATGTGCAGACAGAATAATGTTGCGAATGTACTGCGCGTTGAGGGGGACGTTGATCTTCAGCGCGCTCTCGACGGCACGGACAGAGGCCATCGCGTGCGTGGTGGTGCACACGCCGCAGATACGCTGCATAATCATCCACGCATCACGCGGATCGCGATTCTTGACGATTTCTTCCATGCCACGCCACATGGTTCCCGATGCCCACGCTTTTGACACGACGCCGTTTTCAATTTCGCAATCGATGCGTAAATGCCCTTCAATACGGGTTACCGGATCAATAGTTATACGTTGGCTCATGCTTTGCTCGCCTCATGACGATGATCTTGTTGCTGTAAAGGAGGAATTATCGGCAGTAAACGAATGAGTAAAATGTATGCACATACCTCAATTGCCACAAAACCAATAGAAATTAAAATCTCTTCCCAGGCCGGGAAGTACTGATAACCGCCGCCCGGATTGTAGGCGACCAGCGAGTAGGACAAACGCCACAGCGCGCAGCCCAACAGCATGCTCAGCGCCCCGAGGAACAGCATCCGCGAATCATGGAGCATTTTCGGCAGACGCAGCACCACCAGCGGGAAGGCCAGCAACAGAATTTCCACCCAGAACATCACCGAATAGAAATCGCCCGCAAACGCCAACCCCAGCTTGTGATGGTAGATAAGCTCACCAAAACGCAGCACCAGGAACAGCGCAAGGAAGATGCTGATGGTGCCCATCAGTTTGCGGAACAACGGTTGCTCATCGGCCCCCTTGCCGCGCAGGCCGCTCTGCACCAGCGATCCCTCGAAAATAACAATCGAGAAGCCCATGATGAACGCGGTCAACAGCGAGAACAGCGGCAGCATTTCGTAGCTTTGCCACAGCGGATGCACCTTATGCCCGGCGACAATCATCAGCGAGCCCATTGAGGACTGGTGCATGCTCGGCAGCAGCGCGCCAAACGCGATGATAAAGAACATCACCTTGTTGATGCGCTTCAGAGAGACTTTCCACCCCAGCCGTTCGAACAATGCCGGAGCAAACTCCAGCGCCATCACGCCGATGTAGATGGTCATACAGACCGCCGTTTCAAACAGCACCGAGTTAACGTTGAAGAAACCCGGAATGTAGAAATACGGCAGGTGCCAGTAACGCCCTACGTCGATGGTGATCGACAGACCGCCCAACGAATAACCGAACAGGCTCGCCAGCAGCGCAGGACGCACCAGCGGGTGATATTCGCCTTTGTTGAAGACATACACCGCCCAGGCCAGCGCCCAGCCGCCGCACGCGAAACCGGTGCCGATCAGCAGGTCAAAGGCGATCCAGATCCCCCACGGGAAACCGCCATTCAGATCGGAGACCGAACCCAGACCAAACACCAGACGTTTACCGATGAACAGAAGACAAAGCAGGATCAGCGGCGCGAAGAACATAATCGGCTTGCTGACGAGCTTACCGCCTAGCGGTTTCGGATCATGACTCATGGTCGTCCCCTCCGTCGTGATGGTCGTTTTTGGTGTTGCGACGCACCAGGGCGGTCAATCCCGCCAGCACGGCCAGTGGTAACACCATGCCCTTATACAGCGTGTGCTGGACATGCTCAGAGCGCGCGCCGGTGGAGAGATCGTCCAGTTTCGGCAGCCCTAACTCTTCATACGGCACGCCGGTCAGTACCAGCACCTGCGTTCCGCCGCCCTCTTTCTCACCGTACAGATGTGAATAGTAATGCGGCACCGTATGCTGATAACGGTCCGCGGAATCCACTGTCTGACGCGGATAGTGATACTCATCGCCAGGCTTCATCTGCAGACGTTTTTTCGCTTCGGCCATCAGATCTTCACGGGTACCAAAGATAACCGCCCCGGCCGGACAGACTTCCACGCAGCCCGGTAAACCGCCTTTATCAAGACGCTCCACGCCTTTCTGGTTGCACAGCTCACATTTGTGAATAGCGCCGAATGGGTTGTCGTAGTCGTACTTCGGTACGTTGTACGGGCAGCCGACCATGCAGTAACGGCAACCGGTACAGACGTCCGGATCGTAGTGAACGATGCCGGTTTTCGGGTTTTTGGTCAGCGCCGTAACCGGGCAGACCGACACACAGTTCGGATCCACGCAGTGCATGCACTGTTTTTTGATGTAGGCATAGCCGTCGTCGAGCTGATCTTTATGCTCGCCTTTGCCGCTGCGCCAGACCTGAATCACGTTGTTGGTATAAGGCGACAGCTTGTCGTTGTTGGACCAGGTTTGCGGGCCTTCCGGGTTGCGGGAGGGGAAGTTGATATCCTGGCATTTGGTCACGCACGCCTGACACCCCACACAGAGCGTGGAGTCGTACAGNNCATGCCGAGCGAGCCAGGGATCGGCGGACGGTTTTCCGCCGCCGCATGACCGGTCGAGGTGCTGCCGATCAGCAGCGCCCCGCCGGAAGCTATTTTCAGGAAATCACGTCTATCCACGGCTATTCTCCCCGTGAATCAGCATCGTCTTTCTTCTGCTGACGTCCCAGTTCGCGTACCGTCATCACGCTGACGCCGGCTACCAGCCCCACTACGCCGCCCAACAAACCGACTGCCGTCGCTGAAACATGACCACCTTCCCGCGCCGAGACATCGGGTTTTTCTGCAGGTGGCGTCTGGTTCTGAACGGTGGCCAGTTGATGAATGCCTTTATGGAAGCCAATCCCTTGTTCGTTACAGCCATAGCAAGGATGACCAATCGATACCGGCCAGACGCCGCCCACGTCGCAGAATTGCAGCGTTGAGCAGTTACCGTAGGTTTCAGGTCCCTTACAGCCGAGATGGTAGAGACACCACCCTTCGCGATGCCCCTCATCGCCGTACTCTTTAGCAAAACGACCGGCATCGAAATGCGCGCGACGTTCGCAATGTTCGTGGATTAAACGGCCATAGGCAAAGGCCGGACGGTTTTTGGCGTCCAGTTTTGGCGGTTTACCAAAGGTAATGACGTGCGCGACCGTGGCAAGGAAGTTCTGCGGGTTCGGCGGGCAGCCTGGAATGTTGATGACGGTTTTACCCGGCAATACGTCCTGCAGCCCTACCGCGCCTGTCGGGTTCACACCCGCCGCGGCCACACCGCCCCAGGAGGAGCAGGAGCCAATGGCGATGATCGCCGCAGCATGTTCAGCCGCCTTGCGGATATGATCGATAATCGGTTCCCCTGCCACCACGCAGTAAATGCCATCATCCTTTAACGGAATGGAGCCATCGACCACCAGAACATACTGCCCTTTATACTTCTCAAGCGCGTTATGCTTGTTCTCTTCGACCTGGTGGCCGAAGGCCGCAGAAAGCACCTCGTGGTATTCCAGAGAGATGGTCTCCAGCACCAGGTTTTCTACCGTCGGGTGCGTTGCACGCAACAGCGATTCTGTACAGCCGGTACACTCCTGCGCGCCGATCCAGATAACCGGCGGGCGTTGCGGACTGCTGACAGAGTCGGCGATGGCGGCCGCGGCTTCACTGCTTAAGCCCATGGTCGCAGCCAGTGCTGTGCAAAGCTTCATAAAATCACGGCGACTCACGCCATGAGAAGAGATTAACGCATTTACTCCTTCCATTTTTTGTCATTCCTTTATGACAAGAAAGCAATAATATATGTTGATTATCGGTTAAATGATGAGATCGCCTCGACATTCATAAACAAAAATATAATAACGCAGCGTTCAGGGAACTATTTTTTCAATATTGTGAGATCTAAATCAAACAACATCGGGTTTCATCCTGATTCTTCATTGCCCTGCGATTGTACATTTTTTTCGTTGCAGTATAATCCGGCAGCCTCAATTTCACTTTATTTAAAACACCTTAAAATAACTAACAAAATCAGTTAAGTAACTTAAAAAATCACCTCTCAATACCCCGTTGTGGGTATATTGCATTCTATTATTCATTTTACTGATTTACATCAAAACTCACTAAGTAAAATCTATTTCAGGCGATTCTTCGTTGTGCAATATAATCTTACACACACGAAAATCAAGGTCTTTTTTTGCGGAATAAATAAACATTTGGCGGGTGAAATTTTAATAAAATCCTGGATTCTGAGGCGGGTGATTTATCATTTTTTCGCCAGGAAGATGGCTGAAACGTTACTAATTGAGAAGAGCTTCACATAAAACCGGGAATGAAAATAATAACAATTCCTGCTTGCGACCTGCCTCACCCTCCGTTCGCCATGGTTCCAGGGGGGCGAACGGAGGGTGAGCGTGCATGAATTTATCTCAACGCGGCGGGGTCAACGACCGGCTTATCAACCATAAAGAAATACACCAGCGATGCCATGAAAGCGATGACCGACGAGGCCACCAGCGCGAGGGCCAGCCGCGACGGCACCGATACGAGGATCAGCCCCCAGGCAGACGTTCCGGCAAAGTGGATAGAAAACAGTGCCATGCTGATGCAGGCCACCGCCATAAAGGTGCTGTCGGTGTAGGCGGCCGGTAAGGTAAAGCCCGCCGCACACAGCAGCCCTAAGCAGATCATCCATTTGCGGCTTTTCATTTTGTCGGCGCCGCGCTTCATCACCCAGTCCGCTACCACACCATTGACCAGCATCCCGGCGGCGCCAAACAGGAACGGAATCGCCGCGACCCAGCCGGTTTTCTGCAGGCTCAACCCGCGGGACATTTCGAGGTACGACGGCAGCCAGGTCAGAAACAGCCACACCATATAGCCCACGCCGTTAAAGCCGATGATCATTCCCCACATCGATTTTTGCTTAAACAGCCCGGCCCAGTCTTTCAGTGTCACTTTCTGCTTACTGGACGGCGGGTTTTCCTCTTCCAGATGGGCGATATCGGCATCTGACAGTCCGGCATCTTCACGGTTACGGTAGAAAATGGCCCACAGCAGCGAAATGACGATCCCTAAGACACCGATGATGATAAACATTGTTCGCCAGCCAAACGCCAGCATCATGGCAATCAACAACGGTGGTGCCAGCGCCTGCGCGAGCGTGGAGGACATGTTGACAATCCCCATCGGCACGCCGCGTTTGCGGATGTTGTACCAGTCGTTGACCACTTTGACGCCGGTCGGCAGATGGGGCGCTTCACCAATCCCCAGTACCACGCGGGCGACAATCATCTGACTGTACGAGCCGACCAGCCCCAACGCGGTCTGCGCCACCGACCACAGAAAGATGCCGAATCCGTACACTTTCTTCACGCCGAAGCGTTCCATGACCATGCCGATAGGTAACTGGCACAGTGCATAGCCGAAGGAGAAGACCGACAGCAGCAACCCCATTTCCGTTGCCGTCAATCCCATTTCTTCACGGATGGTGGTGTTGGCAATCGAAAGCGACGTTCTGTCGAGAAAATTAATAATACCCGCCACGAGCAAAAACAATAATGCCATAATTTGCAAACGCTTCAGGCGAGGGCTTGCTTGACTGGACATATATTATCCTTTTGTAATGTTAATCACGCCATTATCGAAATAATAATGGCGGTTCAGGGGCCAGGATATTTCCCGGAGGTATTACAACGTTGCGAATTACGCGTTAATTTCGAAAATCAGTTCAATTTCTACCGGTGTATCAAACGGCAGCGTATTGGTGCCAATGGCGGAACGGGCGTGTTTTCCGGACTCACCAAAGACCGCAATCAGCAGATCCGACGCGCTGTTCATTACCAGCGGCTGCGCTTTAAAATCATCAGCGCTCTGCACAAACCCCAGCATCTTGACGCAGCCGGAGATGCGATTCAGATCGCCAAGATAGCCTTTCAGCGAAGAGAGAATATTAATAATGCATTGCCGTGCCGCTTCCTGGCCCTGCTCTATTGATAACTCTTTGCCCAGTGAGCCGTGATAAATAAGCTCACCGTTGACCCGGCAATCATTTCCCGAGGTGTATAATAAATTTCCCGTTTGCTTAACCGGGACATACGAAAATTTAGGTGCAGCGGGCTCGCTGAGTGTAATACCCAGTTCCGCTAAACGAGCGTCAATATTCATTACATTTTCCCTGATGTTTTATTTCAATAAATCTAACGCCAGCGAGGCATAGATTTGTGCTGCCTGGTGTAATTCCTCAATGCGAACAAACTCATCTTTCACATGCGCCTGCGACAGGTCCCCCGGCCCGACAATCAGCGTCGGGATCTGACAGCCCACGGAGAAAAACGGTGCTTCACAGGTGGCTTCAAACACGGTCTTTTTCGCCGAACCTGTGACCGCAGTGACCGCCCGTCCGGCGGCGTCCACCAGCGGGTGTGTGGCATCAATGGCCGACGCCGGAATAAACAGGTAGTTTTCCAGCGAATAGTCTTTCCCCGCCGCCAGCCCCGCCGGTTGCAGCGCCGCCTGCAGACTGGCGTTGATATCACTGCGCGTTTCACCCGGCAGCACCCGACGGTCTATTTCGATGAAACAGGATTGCGGCACGATATTGGGTGCACTGCCGCCGGTAATCGTCGTCACCAGCATCGAGGCATTACCCAGCAATTCATGCGTTTTCTGTTTCACCCNGCCAGCACGCCAGGCAGCAGACGGGCCATTTTGTCGATGGCGCTGTCCGGCTCGCGCACTTTCGCCGCATGTCCGGCAGTGCCATGGGTGGTTAACCGGGTACGACTGACGCCTTTATGAGCGATGCAGATCTCAAGCGATGTTGGCTCGCCGATGATGGCGTAATCCGCCTCCACGCCCTGAGCCACAAAGTGCTCCATTCCCAGATTGACGCGTTCTTCGTCGACGTTAAACAGCAGGACGATTTCGCCGTTAAACGTATCGTTGCGGCGGTGGATAAGCATTGCCGCAAACATCATTGCCGCCACGCCGGATTTCATGTCCGCCGCGCCGCGCCCAATCACGCGGTCGCCGTCAATCACCGCGGCAAACGGTTCCACCGACCAGCCCTCACCGCAGGGCACCACGTCTGAATGGCCGTTGAGGATCAGTCGCTTCCCTGGCTTCTGCCCTTTCAGGATCGCCACCACGTTCGGGCGCCCGGGCACCACCTCATGAATATGCGTTTCAATGCCTTCGGTCTGTAACACACTGGCAATATAGTGCGCCACCGCATTTTCATTACCCGGCGGATTTTCCGACGGATGCTGTATCAGGCTGCACAAGAGCGTAAGAAGCTCCTGCCGGTCATCAGCAGTTAATTCAATGTCTGTCATGAAAATAACCCCAGTTATTTAATAACTTTTTCCGCGCGCATTAATGGCGATGGTTTCGCTGAATTCCCCCTGTCGAAATGCGTATATTTCATCGACCAGATTGGCGACCACACAACAGTGGTTTGGAATAATGTGCAGTTGTTCGCCAATGGTCAGCGAGACCTTTTCCGGGTCATAGCGCAAATAGCCATGCTCTTCGTTGAGCTTCACCAGCGCAATATCCGGGTTTTCCTTAATCAGTCCGTAAGACCCTGGTGTGGCTGACAGATCTGACGTGAGCGATTTGGTGCCGGCATCAAGGGTGGCGTAGCCCGGCAGCGGAATACTGACCACCGTCGCGCAAATAGTCAGCGCGCAGTTTTCTGGCGTGTAAATACCCCCGTTGATGGCGTTCATATCGCCGAAGATAAAGTTCCCGGCGCGGGATTCCGTAATACCGTTCAGTTCATCCGCATAAAAAGACGAGAGCGTTGAACCGCCGGAAAGCGTCTCAATCGTAAAGCCGTTGGCATTGAGTAAATCCCGACTCTTCATTAACAACGCCGCCTCTTCACGCGCAGCCCGGCGAATATCCGCTTCTTCGTGGTACTGATAAATGGTCCCGGCGTAGGTAAATACCCCTTTGATTTTCAGCCCCGGCAATGCAGCGATGTCGCGGGCAAAGCTCAGTAGCTGATCCGGTTGAATGCCTTCACGATGCGCGCCAAAATCGATGGCAATATCAATGGCAAATTCCAGGCCGTTTTTCACCGCCGCCTGCGACAGGCCCTGCGCACCGTCAACGCTGTCGACAATGGTGCGAATGTTTATTTTTCGCGCCAGCTCGGCATAACGCTGACACTTGTCCTCGCCAATCAACGGGTAAGCCAGCAGAATCGAGGTAATGCCGCCCTCGGCCATCACTTCGGCTTCCGACAGTTTGGCGCAGGTAATACCGCTTGCGCCCAGTTGCTGCTCCAGTTTCGCCAGCCGCACCGATTTATGGGTTTTAATGTGCGGCCAGTGTTGAATATTATTGCGGCGTAGTCCGGTAACCATTCCGCGAATATTCTGTTCCATGATCTCCAGTTCTAATGCGACATACGGTGTTGTTAACATTTCTCCTCCGACGTTTATTCGTCAATAACGGGGTTTTCCCCTCTGATTTCCCCCAGATAGGCGTACAGGGTGTATTTGGATATATTCAGAAACTCGCAAATCTTTTCGCCGGATTTTTTTATGAGGAACACGCCCTTGTCGTCAAAAAACTTAATGGCGTTAAGTTTGTCCTGACGGGTCATATTGATCACCGCGACGTTAATTAATGACATGCATTCTGCAATCAGATAATCCAGCAACTCGTTGACATCTTTCACAAACACTTCGTTAACCGCTTCATGATGTGCAGGTGTGGTGTCGGGGCGCCCTGCCATCTTATTGAGCGTTTTCTCTGCCTGCAGGATGTCGCTGATATCAAGGTTGATACACAGCGCGCCGATCACCTGCTCATTGCTGTTGCGGATGTAGATGGAGGTCGAGCGCAGCGTTTTCCCCTCTCGCGTCTGGGTAAAGTAGTTGTGGCGATCGCCGTTCACGTCGGTGCCACGCAGCACTTCCAGTCCAAGGTTACTGCTGGGATCGCCGACCTGGCGCCCCGTAACGTGACCGTTGATGATCGCAATGATGCTGCTCTCCAGCCCCTGAGAGTGGTCGTGCAGCACGACTTCGCAATTCTCGCCAAACTGGTTGGCAATCCCTTCCATCATGGGAATGAAGAAGGATAAATTCTCTTTGATGCTTTCCATATCAACCTGAAATTAAGTTAGACAAACAAACTTTTTGTAATATATGGCGGAAAGGATGTGCAGTAAGCAACCAGAAAGTGATCAAAAAACGATCGCGATCACGTAAAAACGCTCATTTTTTGTTTGGTCACAAACTTTTTGTCAGGTGAGGCATTCTGCAAAAGAATGAAAAATGCCGTGCATCGGATGACGCACGGCATGCGGGGTACTGCGGTTACTGGGCGGGTTTATAGGGGGTATACACGCCGGTCAGACTTTCAAGGAACGCAACAATGTCATCGACATCCTGCTGCGGTAACTCTGTGCCGACCTGATAGCGAAGCATCAGTTTAACGGCGCTGTCCAGGGACGTGACGTCACCACGGTGGAAGTAAGGTCCGGTCAACGCAACGTTACGCAAGCCGGGAACTTTCTGGCGCAGCTTGTCGCGAATTTCCTTTGTGACATTCATACGGCCAATATCAGCAGCCGTCACTTCACCAAAGTTGAAGTCCTGCTTCAGTCCTAACGGTTCAAAGGAGTGACCGCCAAGAATGATGCCGCCGTGACAGGTTGCGCAGCGGTTCTCTTTAAACAGCTGATAACCATGCAGTTGCTGCGCCGTCAACGCTTTGTCATCACCACGCAACCAGTTATCAAACGGCGAATCTGGCGTGATAAGTGTTTTTTCAAACTCGGCAATCGCGTCGGTGATGGTGTCGCCGCTAAAGCCATCAGGATAAACCGCAAGGAAATCCCGCTTCAGCACCGGGTCTTTATCCAGTTTGGCGACAATGTCGTCCCAGGATTTAGACGCCATTTCGATCGGATTCAGCGGCGGTCCACCGGCCTGCGCCTGCAGCGATGGCGCACGGCCATCCCAGAATTGCTCAATATTAAACACCGAGTTATACACCGTTGGCGCGTTAATCGGCCCGACCGCGCCACCAACACCAACAGAGGTTTCTCTGCCATCCACCCCGCCCGCGTTCAATGCGTGGCAATGCGCGCAGGAGATGGTGCCATCACCCGACAGACGCGGATCGTGATAAAGGCGGAAACCTAAATCCACTTTACGATCGTCAACGGCGATAGATTTTGGAATCGGTTGTACGGGCTCGTTACGATGCTGTGCCGCGACATCCGCACTGGCATAGTTTTTTTCGCGCTGGCCTGCTATCCAGCTAAGAATATCCGCCTGCTCTTCCGGGCTGACAGTGGCACCCCAGTGCAGCGCAACATAACGCGCAGGCGGCATGGTCTCGTGCTGCATGACCCATTCAATTTTATTCAGTTCGCTTTGCGGAACCGGAGTATCGGCAATCAGTGCGGCACGCACTGCCTCCAGGTTAAAGGATTTATATCCAAGTTGAATGTCATACTCCATCAACTGCTTCGCGACAGGAAACGAGGCATAAAAAGGTAATTCAGCAGAGGGCGTGTGGCAATAATCACACCCTTTCTCACTGAATAATCCCAGTATTTTATTATTCGCTGCCACTGCGGAAGCCTGGACGGTACTTTTTTTACTTCTTTCGCTATCGTAATGGGAGATATATCCCGCCAATCCCAAATAACACACCAAACCAATAACAATTACCGCTGCTATTATATATTTCAGCTTTTTCATGACGCTATCCTTTTGAGGTATTGCGGCCGGGTTGAATACGCTCCATATTTCTACCTCTATGGCCACCTCGATAATAAATATTACGTTTGTGTGGGTATTGACGGTTATCAATGAATTTTATTGGCCGCACCTATAGATGTAATAGGTTTCGGCTATCGTCTGACCGTGTTTTTATTTATTGGATTTTATTGGAAATATTACGAATCTAACAAATAATATTCCCTTGCTTTCGGAACGCCAACGACGCATTGTACGTCTCGTGATTGGTTTTAATCTGGAAAAGGAACTTGGATATTTTACGGTTTTCTCGCTGCTTTTCGTCTTTAGCGATAGTTAAAAAGCCCGGTATTCTTGTTGTCATCGCGCTGCTACTGGTCAGTTGCGCGTCCAGACCGCCTGCGTCGCTGGTGACGCCATTGCCCTCACCTCAGCCTGTCCCTCAGTCACCCCAGAGCCCCATGCGCGGCATCTGGCTGGCAACCGTCTCTCGTCTTGACTGGCCACCGATAGCCTCTGTGAAAACCAGCAATAACGCGCTGCGTATTCAGCAGCAAAAAGAGGCCCTGAAAGCGAAGCTGGATAACCTGCAACGACTCGGCATCAATACCGTTTTCTTTCAGGTAAAACCGGATGGCTCCGCCCTCTGGCCGTCGAAGATTTTGCCGTGGTCTGATGTGCTGACCGGCACGCTGGGTGCCGACCCGGGCTATGATCCGCTGCAGTTTATGCTTGATGAAGCGCACCGTCGCGGCATGAAAGTCCACGCCTGGTTTAACCCCTACCGCGTTTCCACTAACATCAGCACCTCGACCATCGGGCAATTAAATCGCACCGCGTCCCTGCGCCCGGCCAGCGTCTTTGTTGAGCACCGCGACTGGATCCGCACCGCCGGCAATCGCTTTGTGCTGGACCCTGGCATTCCCGAGGTCAGAACGTGGATCGCCAGCATCGTTAGCGAAGTGATTACGCGTTACCCGGTCGATGGCGTGCAGTTCGATGATTATTTTTATGCCGAGTCGCCCGATTCCCGTCTCAACGATCAGGCCACGTTCCATCAATACGGGCAGCGCTTTGCCAGTAAAGCCGACTGGCGGCGCCACAATACGCAGCAGTTGATCGAGCAGGTTTCGCGCACCATCCGGCAGCAGCGGCCAGGCGTTGAATTCGGCATCAGTCCGGCCGGCGTGTGGCGCAACCGCAGTTTCGACCCGGCGGGCTCCGACACACGCGGAGCCGCCGCTTATGATGAATCTTATGCTGATACCCGCCGTTGGGTGCAACAGGGGTTGCTGGATTACATTGCGCCGCAAATCTACTGGCCGTTTTCCCGCAGCGCCGCCCGTTATGACGTGCTGGCCAACTGGTGGGCGGAGGTGGTGAAACCCACGCACACGCGGCTTTATATTGGCGTGGCGCTGTACAAAGTGGGTGAGCCGTCGAAGAACGAGCCGGACTGGACTATTGACGGCGGCGTGCCGGAACTGAAGAAACAGCTCGATCTGAATGACACCAACCCGCACATCAACGGCACCATTTTGTTTCGTGAAGGCTATCTCAACCAGCCGCAGACCGGGTCCGCCGTCAGCTACCTCAGAAACCGTTGGGGCCGATAACGTAAAACCGGCATGGTGTTTCCACCCTGCCGGTTGTTTATGCCAGATTACTGCACCACTCAGAACGTTTCCCAGTTATCCCCTTCCGGCGCCAGTTTGCTGAATCTCTTCTGGACGACCGGGTCTTTCCCCTGAGGTTCATGTCTGTTGGTGATGGTCCGCGCCAGTTTCCGGTTGCTCTCACTCAGACGGAACGCGCTGACCATCGCCTGCAACACCTGAGACTGCTCCTGCATGGAAGCCGCTGCCGCTGCCGATTCTTCCACCAGCGCCGCGTTCTGCTGCGTGGTGGTGTCAATCTGCCCCATCGCACTGTTGATTTGCGCGATACCATCGCTCTGTTCGCGACTGGCCTGGGCAATCTCTTCAATCAGCTGACTCATGTTCTGCACGTTGGTGACAATCTCTACCATGCCGCCATCGGCTTTTTCTACCAGCGTACGGCCCGTAGCAATGCGCGAGACAGAATCATCAATCAGCTCTTTGATTTCGCGTGCCGCCGATGCGCTACGCTGCGCCAGCGTACGCACTTCGCCTGCCACCACCGCAAAACCGCGACCGGACTCACCCGCACGCGCCGCTTCCACCGCGGCGTTAAGGGCGAGAATGTTGGTCTGGAAGGCGATACCGTCAATCACCTGGATAATGTCCGACATCTTCGCCGACGAGTCGTAAATTTCCTGCATCTGCGAAGAAACTTCGCTCATCACCACGCCGTTTTGCTTCACGACGGTCGCTGTCTCGTTGACATAACGGTACGCCTGCGCCGTGTTCGCCGCCGTATTGTTGATGGTGGAGGTCAGCTCTTCCAGCGTCGCGGCGGTCTCTTCCACGCCAGCCGCCTGCTCTTCTGTACGCGAAGCCAGATCGGTGTTGCCGTTGCTGATTTCTGATGCGGCCATTGCGATGTTGTCCGCGCCTTCACGCACCTTGCGTACTGTGGTGCTCAGGCTTTCCGTCATTTCCTGCAGGGAGAGCATCAGTTGCCCCAGTTGATCGCGGGACTCAACTTTCACCTCGATGCCCAGATTGCCCGAAGCCACTTCTTTCGCCACATGCACTGCTGCCTGCAACGGACGCGTGATGCTGCGGGTAATGAACAATGCGACCAGAATGCCTGAAATAATGGCAATCGCGCCAAGAATAAGCAGCAGTTCAATGGCTTCCGAACCGTTGCCCTTAATGGAAACATCGGCTTTGTTGATCTGCGCTTTTTCATGATCGCCAAGCGCCTTCACGGTACGGGAATAGATCTCCATTTCAGGAATGAGTTTCTCGCGAATAAAGGCGTTGGTGGCCGCGCTGTCGCCCTGCTGACTGAGGCGAATCGCATCCGCCCTGACGGCGATGTAATGCTTTCTTTGCTCACCGACGGCATTGAGAAGCGACTTGCCCTCATCCGACGCAATCATTTCTGTCACCTGCTTCTGGATGCCGCTAACGCGTTTAGTCACTTCATCCATTCTGGTCTGGGCAAAGGTTTTGATTTCGGGATCGGCGGAGGTCAGCAGGGTAAGCCCCATCGCGCCGTTGTAATCGATTGCCGCGCCCCATTCGGTAGTGAGGCGTTCAAGCACCAGCAACCGGCCAGTAATCGTATCTGCATCTTTAAGGATGCCGCTTAGTTTAACAACCCCGGTAACGGCCATCATAATCATAAGGGCCAGAACGATGCTAAAACCGGCACCCATTCGGGTACCTACACCAAAGTTATTTATTTTCATCTATTATCTCACGGTAAAGGTCGCTTTCTCTCTGCCCTCCCGTTGGAAAAATTTGAACAACAACGGGTGCGCTCCCTCACGAACAGAGTTTTGTCTAACACATTGAATTTGATCATGTTTTAACGTGTCTATGTGATCTATCGGCGGAAATCGGTTTTACTTTACGTGCGATTTTAACCACCTGGGGGTTGCATTTCACCGCTTAATGTTGAACAAAATCACCGTATATGACTGTTTTTTATGCAAAAAAAAGGATCAGCTAATCCATTCATTTTTCTTGCTATAGCGTCCTGATAACAAAAAAAGAGTTAATGTTACGTCGAGCCTGATTGGTAAAATAATATCAATTCTTATGTCAGATAATTAGCACTGAACTCCAGTATGTGTTGTTATACGGAAAGCGTAATGAAAAAAGGAGGATTCATGTTTTCATATATCATGCTCGGTACGAATGATCTGCCTCGCGCGCTCCGGTTTTACGATCCGCTCATGGAACTGCTGGGGTATCCTCAGGGGGGTCGTGGCGAGGAAGGTGCCTCATGGGGAACATTCAATGGCAACACAACCACCGGACTCTGCGTCGGCAGACCGTTTGACAAGCAAAATGCGACGGTGGGAAATGGGGTGATGGTGGCGCTGAATGCCCGGTCTCCTGAGCACATCGAAGAACTTTACGCGCTGGCGATGCGACTGGGAGGAACAGATGAAGGCGCGCCGGGGCACCGGGCGTATTATGGCAACGGTTTTCACAGTGCCTACGTGAGAGATCCCGACGGCAACAAACTGGCGTTTGTCTATTACGCCGCCGCGTCCTGATGGTACGTTGAAGTCCAGGAAAAGACCCCTTCTCGCGGGAGGCGGTCTTTTCTTTTACTGGGGTACTGGGGGCAGCAACGTTACCTGTCAGGACAAATCATGCAGTGCCTTATCAAATGCCGGTGCGAGCAGGAAATCGTCAAAGCGTACAGAAAGCCCGCCGCGCTCCGGTGTACAGCACATCACACCGACTGTACATTTGCCGGAAACGGGAAAGTGAGCCAGTCGTAACAGCGGCCAGTGCTTGCCATCCGTGGAATACTGCAAACGCAGGCTGTCCCCTTTGCGGGTCAGGCGCATCCAGAACAGCGCCGCATTACCGGGGTACACCCCCGTTGCCCAGTCTGAATGCCCTAGCGTTAACACGCTGCCGATGGCCGGAGCGCCGTCGTTATACTCGATACCGGCTTTTAACCAATGATCGTTATCCTGCATAAGCATGATCCCGGCCTGATCATAAAGCGTGTTGAAATCCCCGCGAACCTTCACCTGGAAGGTGAAATCACCCGTGACATCACAGCCATAGAAATGACCGGAAAAACGCTCAAATCCATACCAGGTCTTGTGCCAGAAATCGGTTCTTTCATCTGTCGTCACCCATAACGAATCGTTTTCACGTCGCCATGAGCGGGGTTCATTGACCCAGTTGAACGCTTTGTCCATCAGGCTTCCTTTGTTTTCAGGTACTGGTAAATGCTCGCCAGGGTGCATTTGCGGTGTGAAATCACCACCGGAAATCATATCGAGTTTCGCTTTGGCATACGGCGCTGCCAGCGGCCCGCCCTCGAGCACGCTCTGACAACGTTAAACCCAGCGGTATTAAGTACAGCATGGAATACTCCCCGTTTCCGTTATAAGAAAGAACGAATTCCTATTTCGTCTGCCGTTAATGTACTGCTAGCTTCTTTGGTTTGTATATACAAGTAAATTCAGGCATTTCTATTTCATTGCGGGGACTCTGGGGATGTACAGTAAAAAGAAACGCGTAACCTCCTGGCTTTTGCTGGGACTGGGGCTGGCGACGGCTCAGGTACACGCGGCTGATGTCGTTGTTGGCAGTAAGAACTTTACCGAACAATATATTCTGGCGGAAATCTATGCCCGGACGCTGGAACAGTCAGGACTTTCGGTTGAGCGTAAAACCAATCTCGGCGGGACGTTAATCGCCCACGCTGCGCTACTGAAAGGCGAAATAGATATGTACCCGGAATATACCGGTACGGCGCTCAGCGCGGTAGTCAAAGGCAAGCCCTCTTCCGGGGCGGCGCAGGTGTTTAAACAGGTCAGCGACGCCTATCAGCAGCAATACCATCTTACCTGGCTGCAGCCTGCCCGCGTGAACAACGGCTACGCACTGCTGGTGAGCAAACAGACAGCAGAAAAATATCACCTGAAAACGCTTTCCGACCTCGCCCGTGCCGCGCCGGAACTGACCATCGGTGCAGGTGCGGAATTTGGCGACCGCCAGGACGGTCTGAAAGGGCTGGAACAAACCTATGGCATTACATTTAAAGCCTTCCGCCAGTTTGCCAAAGTTGGCCTGCGCTATGACGCGCTTGCGGCCGGGCAAATTGACGTTGCCAACGGCTTCGCGACTGACTGGCAAATTGCGGAAAATCAGTACGTAGCGCTGGAAGATGACAGACATCTCTTCCCGCCGTATGAAGTCGCGCCGGTCGTGCGCGATGCCACGCTGCAAAAATATCCTCAGATTCGCGAAATAGTAAACAATGTCAGCCAGTTACTGGATAACGCAACCATGCAGAAACTGAATGCTGAAGTGGAAAAAAATAAAGAAGAACCGCGCGATGTGGCGGAAGACTTCTTGCGCGAAAAGGGCATCATCAAATAGGGCATGATCGTGGCATCGAAACTAATTCTGGGTGATGCGCCACTCACGCTTGAAGATGTACGAGCCGTCGCCGACGGTGGTCAGATTGTCGAACAAGGAGTGCAAGCGCAACAGGCCATCAGCGCGTCCTTTGATTTTCTGCTGCGCTGCATCAGCGCCGGAGAGCGCATCTACGGCGTTACGACCGGACTTGGCGCAAATGTTGATACCACAGTATTGCACGCCCGGGATGGCCGTCACGATGAGGAACTGTTACAGGCAATTCAGCGGCGGATCCCGTTAGCGCGGGCGGTCGGCGTCGGTCAGCAAGCAACCCGTACTCAGGTTCGCGCCATCATGCTGGCGCGACTTGCGGGTCTGGCGCAGGGGGCATCCGGTATCTCCCTGCCCGTGGCGGACACGCTGCTGACCTTTCTCAACCAGGGGATACATCCCCGCGTCCCGCTTATCGGTTCGATTGGCGAGGCGGACCTCGCGCCACTGGCACATGTCGGACGGGCGCTTGTCGGCGACGGCGAGGTTGAATACCAGGGCAGGATTTTGCCTGCGTCCACAGTACTGAACCGGCTAAACCTGACGCTTGCGCCGTTACGCGGAAAAGACGGGCTGGCGCTGGTGTCATCCAATGCCGCCAGTGTCGGCCTCGGCGCGCTGCTGCTTCTGGATATCGCCCGGCTGCTGAATGTTCACTCAGGGGCTGTCGTGCTCTCGCTGGAAGCATTTCGCGCCAATATTTCACCGCTCACCCCCAGGGCGGCGCAAATGCGCCCTGCGCCACAGCAGGCAGAAACCGCTGCCTATCTGCTGACGCTTCTGGAGGGCAGTCAGTTGCTACAGCCCGATGGCGCGCGCGCATTGCAGGATCCCCTGAGCTTCCGCTGCGTCGCGCCGGTACTGGCCTGCGTACGCCACTATTACTTGCTGGCCCGCGCGGCAGTGGAACTGGAACTCAACAGTGCTGACGATAACCCCGGCCTGCTGGCAGAGCCCGGGCTGGTGCTGGCGAACGCCAATTTTGATGCCACGCATCTGGCGCTGGCGCTGGAAAGTCTGGGGATGGCCCTCGCGCGTCACNGCACTGGCGAACGGATCATGAAAATGATGTCTCCCGCCGCCAGTGGACTGCCGCGTTTTCTCACGCGTCATGCCGGGCAAACCGGGTTCGCCACCCTGCAAAAAACGGTTTCTGCGCTGGTGAGCGATATTGCGCATCACGCCCAGCCGCTCTCCCCGTTGACGATACCGGTCGCTGACCGGGTTGAGGATTACGCCTCACAGGCGATGGGCGTTATCAGTAAAACCACCCGGTTACTGGAAAGTCTGCGTTATCTGGTCGCCATTGAACTGCTGGTTGCAGCTCAGGCGCTGGATCTGCAGGATGCCCCACAACCCGGCCATTATGCGAAAGCGCTCCATGGCAGGGTTCGCGCGCTGGTCGCGCCACTGGATGACGATCGCTCCAGCGCTGATGACATTGCCGTACTGGCCAGCGAGATCATGCAGCCGGCATGGCTTGCCGGTACAGCTCCGCTACTGGAGACCGCCTGATGCGTTGGATAACCCGACATTATGACGACATTCTGCTGGCACTCTTGCAGCATCTGCTTCTGGTGGGGGTCGCAATGCTGGTGGCGTTCGTTATTTCGCTGTTTCTTGGCATTACGACTGCCCGTCGTCCACGACTGTACGCGCTGGTACTGACCATTACCGGCACCATCTTTGCGATTCCTGGGCTGGCGTTGTTCGCGCTACTCATTCCGTGGCTTGGCATCGGTATTCTCCCGGCCATCGTGGGTCTGACGGCTTATGCGCTGATGATCCTGACCCGCAATATCGCCGCCGGTTTCCACGCCATCCCACAGGAGGTCCGTGAAGCGGCGCGCGGCATGGGGTACGGTAAATGGCGCAATCTGCGTGAAGTGGAGTTACCGCTGGCGTTGCCTTTTATTATCAGTGGGTTGCGGATTGCCACCACCACACTTATCGGCATTGCCACCATTGCGGCTTATATCAATGCGGGCGGGCTTGGCGCCATCATTCTTGCCGGGCTGGATCAACGTTACCCGGAAAAAATCTTTATCGGCGGCGGGCTGACATCGCTTCTGGCCATCGGCGCTGATCTCTTTTTTGTCCGGTTACAGCGACGCTTTGCGCAAAGGAGCTGCCAGTGCTGACACAAGCGTGGTTGTGGATACTGGAAAACCAACCGCTGTTCTGGCAGGCGGTATGGCAGCATGTGATCATGTGCGGGGTTTCGCTGGGCATTGCCTTAATCTTTGCTGTCCCGCTGGGAGTGCTGATTGCGGACACCCCTCGCCTCGCTTTAATCATCACCAGTGGTACTGGCACATTGCGAACCATCCCAAGCCTGGCGATTCTTGCGGCAACCATGCCCTTTCTCGGCATCGGCCTGCTACCCTCGGTCGTTGCGCTGGTGGTGCTGGCCATTCCACCGATTTTACTCAATACCTGTACCAGCATTCAGTCCATTGACCCGGATACGCTTTCCGCAGCGAACGGTATGGGACTCACACCCCGTCAGGTCACCGGCAGAATAGTTCTGCCTTTAGCGGCGCCCGGTATTCTCGCCGGCTGTNNCCGCCCCGCCGCCGTACAGGTGGTTGGTGGCGCCGCGCTGGCGTCATTTATCGGTGGCGGCGGACTGGGGGATTTTGTTACCACCGGCATTGCCATTATGGATATGTCACGCCTTCTGGTCGGCGCGGTGCCCATCATTTTGCTGGCTATGGGTATCGAAGCGCTTTTCTCCCTGGTGGAGCGTTTGTTTTTTCAGCATATTCCAAAGAGTTAATGGCATGATTACACTGGAAAATATCAGCAAAATTTACCCTGGTTCACCACGTAAAGCGCTTGATGACCTCTCTATGACCTTTGAAGAGGGAACCACGACTGCGCTCATCGGCCCTTCCGGCTGCGGCAAAACCACCACGATGCGCTTAATTAACCGCCTGGAACAACCCACCTCAGGGCAGATATGGGTGAATGGGCGGGCTGGGCTGGAATGCCTCGCGAATTCAGGCGCGGGTGGAAGAGTTGCTGGAACTGGTGGGACTGGATGCCGGGCAGCACTCCCGTCGCTTTCCCGCAGCGCTTTCTGGTGGGCAGCGTCAGCGTGTCGGCGTTGCACGGGCTCTGGCGGCCGATCCGCCGGTGATGCTAATGGATGAGCCCTTTGGCGCCATCGATCCGTTGGTTCGGGGACGATTACAGACTGAGTTTAAGCAAATCCTGCAACGCGTGAAGAAAACGGTCATCATCGTCACCCATGATCTTGATGAAGCCATCAAAATGGGAGACCGCATCGCCATTATGCGCGAAGGGAAGCTATGCCAGTATGCGCCACCGGCCGAAGTGCTCTCTTCGCCCGCGGATGCGTTTGTCGCGTCTTTCGTCGGCAGCGACGCCACGCTGAAACTGCTTGCCATTACCCCGGTGAAACAGGCGATGGAACCCGCCTTAAGCACTCACCACCCGCACCAGCTTGAGGCCAGCGCCACCCTGAAAGACGCGCTGGCGCTGATGCTGTCCCGGCGCACCGACAGCCTCACCGTTATCGAAAACAGTGCGCCCGTCGGGGTATTAACCCGTGAGCAATTATTCGCCCACGTACAGTCTGATACCGCCCATGTTATCAATGAGAGAAATGTATGACGCAACCCATTAATTTGACCTGGCTTAATGGTCCGGATGTGGATCAACTGACGTTAACGGACGAGGAAATTCTCACTGCGGTAGAAGCCGGACTGCTGGCGCAGGGGCAGAAAAAAACGGTTATTGAACCGCGAGTGCATTTAATTCCTGATAAAGCGTTTAACGGTCACTTTAACGTCCTGCGCGGCTATATCGAGCCGCTTGGGCTCGCGGGTGTAAAAATTGTCGGTGATTATGTCGACAACTACACGCGCGGTCTGCCCTCTGAAATGGCGTTACTCAACCTGTTCGACCCACGCACCGGAATGCCTGTAGCCATCCTGGACGCGTCAGCGATTACTGATATGCGTACCGGCGCACTGACGGCCCTGGGCGCACGCCATCTCGCCCGCCGCGACAGCAAAGTACTGGGGCATATTGGTGCACGGGGAACCGCGTACTGGAATGTCCGTCTGCTCAACAGCATTTATGATTTCGATGAAATCCGCATCCACTCGCGCCGCCCTGAAAGTCGCAACGCGTTTGCCCGCCGTCTGGAGCAGGATCTCGGCAAGAAAATCATCGTAACGGATGACTGGGAAAGTTGCGTACGCGACGCCGATATTGTTGTTGAAGCCTCCCGCCTCAATGCACCGACGCCGTTGTTAAAAACAGCCTGGATAAAACCCGGCGCTTTTGTTGTGCCTTACGGCACCATGAGTGCCGTGGAACTGTCGCTCACCGATATTATGGACAAGCTGGTCGTGGATGACTGGGGACAGTGTAAAGGCGGGATGTTTGGATCGCTGCGGGCCCATGTCGATGCGGGTAAATTAAGCGAACAAACCTTGCATGCTGAATTGGGTGAAATTGTCGCAGGGCTAAAACCGGGCCGTGAAAGTGATCGTGAAACCATTTTGTTCTGGCATCGCGGCCTGTCGCTGAGCGATATCGCGCTGGGACATGCGATGCTGGAGAAAGCACGCGCCCTCGGCATCGGCCTGGAATTACGCTACCGATGATCGTCAACGCGCGGATGTACTCTGTCACCCCGGCGGCTACGGAAGGCTGGAAAACGCTTCTTCGAGAGGTTGTGCGTCGTGCCGGTTTGACAGCAGAAGCGCTCGACTACCCTGCCCCGGCCAGACTGGAAGGATTATGGTCGCGCGCCGATCTGCTTGCGGTATTTATGTGCGGCTGGCCGTTCGCGCAGAAACGGTTTGCCGTGCAACCTGTTGTCACGCCGGTAACGCGCCTTGCCGCGGAGGAAGGACTGCCGGGCCAATACCGCACCCTGTTTATCGTGCCGCAGGAATCAACCGCCCGGTATCTGGAAGACACCTTCGGCGGGCGGCTGGCATACACCAATCCAGAATCCCATTCCGGCTATAACGCCGTGCGTTATCACTTGTCAGCGTATTTCAGCGAAACGAGGAAGCCGCTGTACAGTGAATGCACCGGGCCGCTGGTCACGCCGCGGCGAGTGGTGGAAACACTGATCGCCGGTAAGGCTGATGTGGGTCCGCTGGACAGCTATGCCTGGTCGCTGTTGTGTCAGCATGAGCCGGAATTAATGCGCCATGTACGCATACTGACACATAGCGCCCCGGCGCCGATGCCTTTACTGGTGGCGAGTCAAACTGTTGAACCGCAGACCATTCAGGCACTACAAACTGCGTTTCTGGCANTTTATCGCCCCCCCCGCCGACGCCTGGGACGTCGTCAATGATCGGGCGGAAATCGCCTTCGCCAGAGGTTACCAGACGTTACGCTGAGCACAGTAAGGGGTGCCCACTGACTTTATTAATGCCCCGAGGCCGCAGGCGATGCAGGCGCGCCGGAACGGACAAACGGTGGGCGGGCAAACCAAATCACCACAATCAGCGCCATGAAACCCCAGCCGAGGAGCCAGAAATAATCAATCGTCGACATCATATACGCCTGCTGCTCGATGGTTTTATCCACCACAGCCAGGTGCTGCTGCGTCACGCCCCCCATCTTTTGCAGATAGTCCTCCGCCGCCGGGTTGTAAACGGAAACGCTCTCCGTCAGGTTCGCATGGTGATACACCTCGCGCCGTGACCAGATCCAGGTGGTGAGCGATGACGCAAACGAACCGCCCAGCACACGGAAGAAGGTCGCCAGGCCAGAACCTTCCGCCACCTCTGCACCATGCAAATTCGACAGGACGATGGTCGTGATCGGCATAAAGAAAAATGCCACGCCGATCCCCATGAACATCTGCACCTGAGCGATGGTACGAAAATCAACGTCGGTATTGAATTGCGCGCGGATAAGACAGGACGCGCCCATGGTCATGAACGACAGCGTCGCCAGGATACGCAAATCAAATTTGCTGGCGTAGCGACCGATAATCGGTGTCAATAACAACGGTAAAAATCCCATTGGCGCGGCGGCAAGCCCGGCCCAGATCGCGGTGTACCCCATCTGAGTCTGCAGCCACTGCGGCAGAATAATATTGATAGCGAAAAATGCCGCGTAGCCCAGCGTCAGGGTCGTCGTGCCGATGGCGAAATTGCGGTCGGTGAACAGTCGCAGATTCACAATCGGATGCTTTTCCCCCAGTTCCCAGATGACAAAGGACACCAGTGCAATGGCGGAAATCACCGACATCGTGATAATGGTCTGTGAAGAAAACCAGTCGAGGTCATTGCCTTTATCCAGCACCACCTGTAACAACCCCACACCGAGCACCAGCAACGCAATCCCGATATAATCGATGGGTGCCGTCGTCGTGGTTTCTTCACGTGCCCGCAGTTGCGTCCAGACGGTGAACGCCGCGAAAATGCCAATAGGGACATTGATATAGAAAATCCATGGCCAGGAGTAGTTATCGGTGATCCATCCGCCCGTAATCGGCCCGACAATCGGCGCAACCACCGTGACCATCGAAAGCAGCGCCAGCGCCATACTCCGTTTGCTGGTCGGGAAAATGACCAGCAGCAGCGTCTGGCACATGGGAAACATGGGCCCGGCGAAAAAACCCTGTAACGCGCGAAAGACGATCAGCTCACCCATGCTGTGGGCGAAGCCGCACAGAAACGAGGTCAGGGTGAACAACACGACTGAACCGATAAAAAGCCTGAGCTGCCCGATGCGCCGGGTAAACCAGCCCGTCAACGGCAGGGCAATCGCGTTGCACACCGCAAACGAGGTGATGACCCAGGTCCCCTGATCGGAACTGACGCCGAGGTTACCGGCGATAGTCGGCAGCGCCACGTTCGCGATCGTCGTATCCAGCACCTGCATGAAAGTCGCAAGCGAGAGCGCGATGGTGGCAAGCAGCAGGCTGGGCGGCGTAAATGCTGACTTATCTTGCATAACGTTTCTCTTAGCGGGCGTCGGACGCTACCACTTTGCTGTTGTCATGAAGGATTTTCGCCACCAGCCGATCGGCCTGATCCAGCGCGTTCTGATAAACGTCCGTCCTGAAACGGGGTGCGGCAACGGTTTTCTGTGGCAGCAAACTGCCGTCCGCGTTGCGGATATCCACTCTGGCGAACATCGACAACCCCACGCGCAGCGGGTGTTTCTGCATATCATGCGGGTCGAGGGTAATTCGCACCGGCAACCGCTGGACTATCTTGATCCAGTTGCCGCTGGCGTTTTGCGCCGGTAACAGTGAGAAAGCGCTACCGGTGCCGATACCCAGGCTTTCAATCGTGCCGTGATATTCCACATCATCGCCGTACAGATCTGCCGTGAGCGTGACTTTTTGCCCCAGGCGCATGGTGTTCATCTGGCTCTCTTTGAAGTTGGCCTCCACCCAGACCTGATCCAGCGGCACAATCGACATCAGCGTCGTGCCGGAATCCACCCGCATACCTAACTGAACGGCGCGTTTGGCGACAAAACCGCTGACGGGCGCCAGAATAGTGCTGCGCGCATTGTCCAGGAAGCGCTGGCGCAGCGTGGCAACCGCGCTTTTGATTTCCGGATGGCTGTCGATAACCGTGTCATCCACCATCGCCTGGTTGGTTTTAAGCGCCTGCTCCGCCGCCGTCAAATCACTTTGTGCACTGGTCACCGCGTCGCGATAGTGAGAGAGATCTTCTGCGGCAATGGCACCTGTCGCGAAGATCTTCTGACGACGCGCATAGTCGCTTTGCGCGGTTTGCAGCGCGACCCGCTTCGCCGCGACCTGCGCGCGATAGTTATCAACCGTGCTGTAAAGCCCGCGGACCTGGCGCACGGTATTCGCCAGCCCGGCCTCCGCCTGTTGCAGGGCGATTTCGGTATCGCTCGGATCGAGCAGGACCAGTGGTTGCCCCTTCTGAACATAATCACCTTCGTCGACGGTGACCTGCGTTACCGTACCGGCAATTTGCGGTGTCAGCGTCACCAGGTTCGCGTTCACGTACGCATCGTCCGTCGTTTCATAATACCGGGCGTAAAGCAGATACCATGCCAGACACCCTGCGGCAATCAGCACCAGAATAACGAATAAAATGATGAAGTTGCGTTTGCGCTTACCAGATGTTTTTTCGGGTTGTGCAGATGAAGTTTGCATCTTTGTCTTAACCTTTTTCAGGACAGCTTAGCGATGTGGCTGGATAGCCTCGTCCGGCAACATTTTTATCAGTAGCGCTTCAAGTTGCCGGGACTCCCCGACGGTCAGGCGTGCCGTCAGGAGACCAATAATTGAGGCCAGTGCCTCATTCTGAAAGCGGTCGCAAATGGCCCGCCCTTTATCAGTCAATGCCAGTATTACCTGCCGTTTATCTTCCGGATTTGGGTTTCGTACGATCAGTTCACGCTTCACCATGCGCTCAATCATGCGACTCATCGCCCCGGCATCCATCAGCAGGTTCTTGCTGATTTCTATAGGGCGGTTGAACCCTTTATAGATACTGATCAGCACTTTGAACTGAGCTGCGGTGATATCCGTGTCGGAAAAATACTGGTTAATGAGCTGATCTTTAAACTGGTTTGCAAGATGAAGCAGCAAACCGAGGTGAAGCTTGACGTTGGGTATATCCGTAGTGTTAGTCATGATACTTGCCTGGTCAGTAATTGCATTTGAAATTACTGACCAGGCATTTAATTGTCAATCCACCGTCAGGAAAAGCGCAAGTTTTGTCATTTCATACGTGATGTTTGTTCGCCCGCGAGCGAGTTTGGCTTCTCGTGCGCTTAAAATAGATGTTGATTGACATCTATTTTCGCAGGATGTTATTCATCATCTAAATTAAACGATGAGGTAACAGCATGAGAGTCAGTCGGGCGCAGGCCGAGGAGAACCGTCGGGCGGTGGTGAGCGCAGCAGGAAAGCTGTTTCGTGAACAAGGATTTGACGGTGTGGGACTCAGCGCCCTGATGAAATCAGCGGGCCTGACGCATGGCGGCTTTTACAAACAGTTTGCCTCGAAAGACGCCCTGATCGCCGAAGCCTGCGGGCAAATGATCGCCGAGAGCGTGGAAAAATGGCAACACCTGTGCGCCTGCAATGGGGACGATCCGCTGGCCGCGCTGGTCAACGAGTATCTCTCCCCCGATCACCGGGATCGCCCCGGTGAAGGCTGTGCCCTTGCGGCGCTCGGCCCTGATGTCGCCCGCCACGGCGCAGAAACGGCCCGCTGCTTTGAATCGGGTATTTGCGCCCAACTCGCGGCGATTGACGGGGCGATCGCCACTTCCCCTCCACGCAACACGGCACGCAGTGCAATAGCCGTATTTTCCACCATGGTCGGGGCGCTGCTGCTCGCCCGCACAGTAGAAGACCAGACGTTGTCGCAGCATATTCTTAACGAAGCCACCCGTAGTCTTCTTGAGCCGGGCGAGCGCTAATCCAGCCGTCTCCACAGGAGAATTATCCATGCGTTATAAACTTTTTGGCCAACACACCGGCCTGCGCGTTTCTGAGCTGGTCCTCGGCGCGGGGAATTTCGGCACCCGCTGGGGACATGGCGCGGAGCCTTTACCGACCCCGCCGACGGCTACCAATTTGGCCAGTCGGAAGAGCTTCTCGGCGATTTGCTGGCCGGGCGGCGCGACGAGTTTGTACTGGCGAGTAAATTCACCCTCGGTTCCAGCCCGCAGCCAGGCGTTCTCACCACCGGCAACAGTCGCAAGGTGATGATCCGTGCCGCAGAAGCGAGCCTGAAACGCCTGAAAACCGATCGCCTTGATATCTACTGGGCGCACATGGCCGATGGCGTTACCCCGTCGGAAGAGATTGTGCGCGGGTTTGAAGATCTGGTGCGGGCAGGCAAAATTCTTTACGCCGGACTGTCGGACTTCCCGGCCTGGCGCGTGGCGCGGGCGGCAACAATTGCCGAACTGCGCGGCGTCGCGCCGATTGCCGGGTTGCAGGTGGAACACAGCCTNNAGCGAAATCGCTATTGCCTGGGTGGCGGCGAAAGGCTCGCTGCCGATCATCGGCCCACGCACGCTGGCGCAACTGGAAAACAACCTGGGGGCGACCAACGTCACGCTCTCGGTTGAACAAATTGCGCGGCTGGATAAGGTCAGCGCCGTACCTGCTATCTTCCCGTATACCATGTTAAGCGATGAGAACACACGTCAGCGCCTTGCTGGCGGTGACCCGAAACTGACCGACGCCCCTGTTCGCCCGGTGGCATAAACGGCGACATATCCCAACCGGTTCAAAAAAGGGGGTACCGAAAGGTATCCCCTTTTTCGCCTCTGGCGGAAGTGCTGAGCGTCGAACGCCGAGACCCGTTCGGACCGCCGGTTTTCAGGATCGGCCTCATCATGTTGTGAAGCAAAAATTTATTCTGCCTGCATGGCATATTTGCACGCTTTCAACTATAACAAAATCAATGGAGTAGTGATTTCATCAGCGTTACTGTACCGCCCTATTTTTATCTGAAATTCTGTCCGGTAGCAGGCTGGAAACGCTTCTTTACATGTCAGGTCAATCGTAGATTGCTTCAAAAAAATTACCGTATTTGTTATATTGTTGCTCAATGACTATTCACCTCTGCGGTGCCAAAAAGAACAAGATTCACCGCGACCCAGGACAATAAAATGTTAGATTACCGCTTCCCGACAGCTTTGCAGATGGTTCTCAGCGTAGCGATGGCGGAGCAATCGGGTGAACGTTCGACGAGTGCGATTCTGGCCTACGGGCTGGAAGCGAATCCGAGCCTCATCCGCAAATTAATGGTTCCGCTCACGCGTGACGGCATTATTGTTTCAACGCTTGGCCGCAACGGTTCTATCCATCTTGGTCGCCCGGCGGAAAAAATCACCCTGCGCGATATCTACATTTCCGTCATAGAAGATAAAAAGCTGTGGGCCTCGCGTCCCGACATACCGGCTCGCTGCGTGGTCAGCGCCAACGCGTGCTGGTACTTCAAATCTATTGCCGATGAAGCGGAGCAGGCTTCGCTGGAGGTATTAGCTCGCCATACCGTGGCAAGCGCGCTGGAAGCGGTCAAAAAAGCCGATACCAGCGGGTGCGATCCGGTGCCCGAAATTGATGCCCTGTATAAAAAAGCGCAGTAATTATTTTCTCATTGCGAAAAAAACCGCCTTCACGGTGAAGGCGGTTTTTTATTATCTACATTAGCCTAAGCAGGCAATACGTCCCTTACCGGTTTGCCGCGCGTCACGAATTTACGCAGCGTAACGTAAAACACCGGGGTCAGAAACAGACCAAACAGCGTCACGCCCAGCATACCGGAGAACACGGTGATCCCGGTGACGCCGCGCACTTCCGCCCCCGCGCCGTGACCGAGGATCAGCGGAATCGTCCCGGCAATAAAGGCGATGGAAGTCATCACAATCGGGCGTAAACGCAGTCGGCAGGCTTCCAGCGCCGCGTCCATGATCCCTTTCCCCTGGATTTCCAGCTCGCGGGCAAACTCAACGATCAGAATCGCGTTTTTACACGCCAGCCCCATGAGTACCACCAGACCAACCTGCACGAACACGTTGTTATCGCCACCGGTCAGCCAGACGCCAAACAGCGCGGACAGCATTGTCATCGGGACGATAAGGATCACCGCCAGCGGCAGCGTCCAGCTTTCATACAGCGCCGCCAGTACCAGGAACGCCAGCAGAACCGCGACCGGGAAAACGATCAGCGCCGTATTGCCCTGAGTGGCCTGCTGGAAGCTCAGATCCGTCCATTCAATATTCATCCCATTCGGCAGTATCTGTTTAGACATCCCCTCCAGGTGCGTCATCGCCTGCGAGGAAGAGAGGATGCGGGGATCAGCATCGCCAATCAGATCCGCCGCCGGATAGCCATTGTAGCGAATCACCGGGTCCGGCCCGTACGTGGTACTGATGTTCACCATACTGCCAATCGGTACCATTTCGCCCTGATTATTACGGGTGCGCAAATTAGCAATATCTTCCACGCTGTCGCGGAATGGCCCGTCAGCCTGCGCCATCACACGCCAGGTGCGCCCGAACTGGTTAAAATCGTTTACATAAGACGATCCCAGATACGTTTGCAGCGTACCGAAAAGATCGGTCAACGACACGCCCTGCGCTTTCGCTTTATCGCGATCGACCTGCACATCCAGTTGCGGAACGTTTGCCTGGTAGGTTGAGATGGGGAAATGCATCCCCGGCGTCTGCATAATCGCACCGGACATCATATTCACCGCGCTCTGCAACGCGCCATAACCAAGACCAGCGCGATCCTGTATGTACAGCGAATAGCCAGAGCCCTGACCCAGCCCTAAAATCGGCGGCGGCAAAATAGAGAAGCCAAAGCCCTGCTGAATTTGAGCAATTTGAGCGTTGATCTCAGCGTTAATTTCCGCAGCCGTTTTTTTACGCTGGTCGAACGGTTTCAGGCCAAAAAAGACCGTCCCGGTATTCGGCGTGTTGGTGAACTGCAGTGCATTAAGCCCGGGAAAGGCGACCGCATAATCCACACCTTCGGTATTCATCCCGATTTCGCTCATTTTGCGGATCACCGCGTCGGTGCGTGCCAGCGAAGAGCCTTCCGGCATTTTCACGCCGCCAATTAAATACAGCTTATCCTGGGTTGGAATAAACCCGCCGGGTACGGCTTTAAACATGACGCCAGCGGCACAGAGCAGCAGCACATAGACAACAAACACCACACCACGTCGTCCGAGCGTTTTGCCCACCAGCCCCTGATAACCGTCCGAGCTACGGTGGAAAAAGCGGTTAAACGGACGGAAAATCCAACCGAACAGACGATCAATCAGCCGGGTCGGGACGTCTTTCGGTGCGCCGTGCGGCTTTAATAACAGGGCAGCGAGCGCCGGAGAGAGCGTCAGCGAGTTGATGGCGGAGATCACCGTCGAAATCGCGATAGTCACCGCAAACTGTTTGTAGAACTGACCGGTGACCCCGGAGAGAAACGCCATCGGTACGAACACCGCGCACAGCACCAGTGCAATGGCGATAATCGGCCCGGACACTTCACGCATCGCCTGATGTGCCGCCTCGAGGGGAGCAAGCCCCTCTTCGATATTTCGCTCAACGTTTTCCACCACCACGATGGCGTCGTCGACAACGATACCGATAGCCAACACCAGCCCGAACAAGCTGAGGGTATTCAGTGAGAAGCCAAGCAGGTAGAGAATGCTGAACGTTCCCACGACCGATACCGGCACCGCGATCAGCGGAATAATCGACGCACGCCAGGTTTGCAGAAACAGAATCACCACCAGTACCACCAGCACCACCGCTTCCAGCAGCGTTTGCACTACCGCGCGAATGGAATCGCGAACAAAAACCGTCGGATCGTAAGGTGCCGCCCATTTCATGTCATCCGGGAAACGCGTTGCCAGTTCGTCCATTTTGGCGCGCACCGCGTTGGATAAATCGATAGCGTTCGCCCCCGGGGACTGGAAGATACCAATCCCGACCGCGTCTTTATTATTAAGCTGGGAACGCAGCGCGTAGCTGCCAGAGCCCATTTCGATACGTGCCACGTCGCGCAGGCGTACCAGTGAGCCGTCTTGCGCCGTTTTCAGAATAATATTGCCAAACTCTTCTTCCGTGTGCAGACGACCCTGGGCGTTCATTGAGATCAGGAAATCGCTCTCTTTCGGCAGTGGCTCGGCACCGAGCTGCCCGGCGGAAACCTGTACGTTTTGCTCCTGCATCGCCGTTACCACATCCGAAGCCGTCAACCCGCGCGCCGCCACCTTGTTCGGATCCAGCCAGATGCGCATTGCATATTCGCCCGAGCCAAAAATCTGAATCTGGCCGACGCCGGGCAGACGCGCCAGCTCATCCTTCACCTTTAGCGTGGCGTAGTTACGCATATACAGTGAATCGTATTTCCCGCCGGGCGAAAACAGATGCACCACCAGCGTCAGCGTCGGCGATTGTTTCTGGGTGGTGATGCCCAAACGCCGCACATCTTCCGGCAGCCGCGCCTCGGCTTGTGATACCCGGTTTTGCACCTGAACCTGCGCCTGATCGGGGTCAGTACCCGGACGGAACGTGACGGTGGTCACCAGTACGCCGTCGGAACCTGCGACAGATTTCATGTACATCATGTTTTCAACACCGTTGATCGCTTCTTCCAGTGGCGTCGCCACGGTCTCTGCAATCACTTTCGGGTTGGCACCTGGATACTCCGCGCGCACCTGCACACTGGGCGGTACGACGTCAGGATATTCGCTAACCGGCAACAGCGGGATGGCGATTAATCCTGTGACAAAGATCAGAATCGACAGCACCGCAGCGAAAATCGGCCTGTCGATAAAAAAGCGGGAAAAGTCCATATGTCGGATTCTCAGGTAAGATATCAGTTGAGGGCGGTGCTGGCGGTCATGGCAACGGTTTTCGCGTTAACCGGCATACCCGGCATGAACACTTTTTGTAAACCATCGACGATGACTCTGTCGCCTGGCTTCAGCCCCTGTTGCACGATGCGTAAACCGGCTGCCAGGCGCCCCGGTGTAATATCGCGACGCTGCGCTTTCCCCTCTTTATCAACGATATAAACATATTTGCGATCCTGATCGGTCAGCACCGCTTTATCGTCGATAAGTGTGGCTTTGAATTCAGCGCTACCCGGCAGGCGTACGCGGGCAAAGAGCCCCGGCGTGAACTGCCGTTGCGCGTTATCCAACAGCGCGCGCATACGGATCGTGCCGGTACTCGGCGTTAACTGATTATCAAGAAAATCCACTTTGCCCTGATGGGGGTAGCCCTCCTCACCCACCAGACCAATCTCAACCGGTAGCGCCAGGTGATTACTGGACGCCCCCTGCCCGCTGCGGGCGAGATTTTGATAGTGAAGATAGGTCGACTCATCCACGTCAAAGTAGACGTAAACCGTCTTCTGCGATACCAGTGTGGTGAGCACACTGGCGCTGTCACCCGCGGTGACCAGATTACCACTGGTGATCAGCGCACGGCTGGCGCGACCCTCGATAGGCGCGGTCACTTTGGTGAAATCGAGGTTAAGTTGCGCGGCGTCAACCGCCGCCTGTGCGGCGCGAATGTCGGCCTGCGCCTGGGTGGCGGCCGAGCGACGCTGCTCCCATTCTTCACGGGATACCACGTTGGTATTGACTAATTTATCGGTACGGTTAGCCTCACTTCGCGCCAGGCTGGCCTGCGTTTTGGCTCTCGCTAAGGTCGCCTGCGCCTGTTCCAGTGCGGCGCGATAGGTTCTGTCATCAATAGTGAACAGCACCTCGCCCTTTTTCACCTCCTGGCCGTCGGTGTAATTCACTTTATCAATGTAACCGGAGACGCGGGGGCGCAGCTGAACACTTTCCACCGCCTCAATCCGACCGTTAAAGCTATCCCACTGACTGATGGATTTCACTACCACGTCAGCAGCGCTGACGGTGGGTGCTTGCGGCACGGCGTTTTGCGCGACACCGTCATCGCATCCGACGAGCAGTACGGAGAGTAACATCGTCCCCAGTGCATGCAGACGAAAGTTAACCCAGGGTTTTTGCAGGCTCATTATTTTTATTCCGGTAATTTAGCCGCCGGGCAAGACGCTGCGGGAGACGCCGCGCCACTTCCTTTGTCCGGGCTGGCTTGAGGCCATTTGTGTCGTTCATCGCCACAAAACTGTAACAATTGCGAATACACTATCGCGGCGATTGTAGGAAGGCGCTAAATTAAGTGCAAGAATAATTAATACACTTTATGTGCTATTTTCGTCGGCGGTAAAAACGCGCTCCCGGCAAGGATTAAAATGCAACAATAAAACTTGCAATTAATGTGAAAGCAGGCCACCCTTAAATGCAACAGACAAAGATGCTTTTAAATACCAGGTGGGGAACACGATGAACACGGGCGCAATCATTCACGACTTACTCGACTGGATCGACAACAACCTTGAAAACCGTCTGGACATTAACACCGTTTCCAGACGAGCCGGCTACTCGAAATGGCACCTCCAGCGGATATTCAAAGAACACACAGGCTATCCGCTCGCGGAGTATATCCGCGCGCAAAAACTGCAAAAATCGGTCGAGCGTTTAACCCACAGCGACGAACCGATTTTGACCGTGGCGATCGCGTTGGGCTTTGACTCCCAGCAGTCCTTCAACCGCAGCTTCAAGCGTCAGTTTGGCCAGGCTCCCGGCGCATGGCGCCGCAGTGTCGGCAGCCCTGAAACACAGCAATGTTGTGCTGCCAGGAAGTGAGGCCTGCGCAGGCAGGCCTCTGTTAAAGATAACTGGATGGGATTTATGACCGCATTATCTTCATTTCATACTGTCAGCGATGACGTCAACATTGTGTTTAAACGCCTGAGTATAGGTCGCGGCAGGCCCCCCTTTCGGTGAAAGCGCTTCAGGGAATAATTCTCCGCCAGGCTGCGCTCCTGTTGCATTCGCGATTTGTTTTACCAGACGCGGGTCGAGCTGGTTTTCCATAAACCAGGTTGTGACATGATCCGCTTTGATTTGGTCAATGAGCGCCGCAACGTCTTTCGCGCTGGCTTCGCTTTCAGAAGACAGCCCTTGCACAGCAAGGAAACGGACATGATAAGCGCGGCTAAAGTAACCAAACGCATCGTGACTGGTCAGAACAATACGCTTAGATTCCGGGATGTCACTGAAACGTTTTTTCGCCCAGCTATCGAGTTCATGCAACTGCGCGATATAGTCATCGCCTGCCTTGCTCAGCGCGGCCTTATCTTCCGGATCCGCGTTGATAAGTCCCTTCACGATGTTCTGCGCGTACCGGGCACCATTAGCCGCGCTGTTCCAGGCATGAGGGTCGACGACGGTTTTGCCATCTTCATCTATCGTATGTGTTGCCACACCGTCAGAAGCGACAACCAGTTGCCCCTTAAAACCTGATGCTTTAATCAGCCTGTCGAGCCACCCTTCCAGCCCCAGCCCATTGACAACCACCACATCGGCTTTACCGATTGCTGCGCTGTCCTGCGGGGATGGCTCAAAGGTATGAGGATCGCCATCTGGCCCAACAAGGGTTTTCACCGTTACGTGTTCGCCACCCACCTGCTGAACAATGTCACCCAGAATAGAAAAACTGGTGACCACATTTAAGGTTTTGGCACTGACGCCGTGAGCCATCATCCCCATGCTTAATGCCAGAAAAAACGCTGTACGTTTCNCCAAAAAATGGGCGCAGCAGAACAACAGCCAGCCTGCTACGACCGCCGAATAATATTGAAAAAAGGAAAAAAACGCTGGCGCACAGGACGATAGATGGCCCTGCGGGCAATGCGACGCGCCAGGAAATACTGAGCCCGATCCATGAACACAGGACGCCGACAATACCCGCCAGCAGTATCATTCCCGGCAGGGTGTGCATCCAGCAGCGGGCAGCAACCGCCGGCAACATCATCATGCCGACCACCATCAGCGTACCGAGGACCTGGAAACCCGCGACAAGATTGAGGACCAACAGTCCGAGGAAAAGCGTATGAAACAGCGTTGGCAGACGTCTCTTATTGACCTCAAGCCATGTGCTGTCAAACACCTCGCTCACCAGTCCCCGATAACACACCGCCAGACAAAGCAATGTCAGTGTGGCCACCGCCGCAACGAATGTCAGAGACTGCTGATCTACTGCCAGAATCGAGCCGAACAGGAGATGCAGGAGATCCACGCTGGAGCCGCGTAAAGAGACAAGCGTGACGCCCAGCGCAAGCGAACCAAGGTAGAATCCGGCAAAGCTGGCGTCTTCTTTCAGAGGCGTTCGTCTGCTGACCCACCCCGCCACCAGCGCGACCAAAATCCCTGCAATAAATCCGCCCGTTCCCATCGCCAGGAGCGACATACCGCTCAGTAGATAACCGGTGGCCACGCCTGGCAGAATAGCGTGCGACAGCGCATCGCCCATCAGGCTCATCCGCCGTAAAAACAGGAAAACGCCCAGCGTGGTGGTGCTTAACGACAGCGCCAGGCAGGCAACCAGCGCCCGACGCATAAACCCATATTCGATAAACGGCTGAATGAGGAAAGGTAACGTCATGCCACACACGCCTTTTTCGCCTGTATTTGCCACTCACAGCTCGCGCTGCCGAGACGCAGTACCGCAGGGAAATAGCGATTCACCCGCGGCGTATCATGCAGAACCGCCAGAATCGTTTGCCCCCGTTGATGCATTTCTCCGATCAATGACATCAGAACATGGCTGGTATTTTCATCCACCCCCGTCAAGGGTTCATCCAGCATGACCAGCGGTGCCTGTTGCAGCCAGACCCGGGCAAATAGCATCCGCTGGAATTGCCCTCCCGATAGCGTCTCGACAGGGGTTCTGGCGAGATGAAGCATCCCGACGCGTTCGAGTGCGGCGGCAACTCGCAACCGCTCACTACGGCCAATACTGCGAAAAAGCGAGACCTTTGGCCAAAGCCCCATATTCACAACATCCTGCACAACAATCGGGAAGTCGGACTCGAGCGTATTACGCTGGGCAAGCCATCCGATGACCGGACGTCCTTTGGGCCAGTGAACGCTCCCCTTCACCGGAGGAAGAAAACCCGCCAGCGTTTTGAGTAATGTCGATTTACCACAACCATTATCACCGACGATAGCCGTCATGCTTCCCTGGGCAAGACTTCCGCTGATGGCAGGCGTCACGGGCAAGGAGTCATAACCCACTCTGAGTGCCTGGAGTTCAATCATGGCAACGCAATCGCCCACAGAACGGCGATCCACAAAAGACTTAAAATAAGAATTCCTACGCCAAGCCGCAGGAAAATGGAGAGTGAAAAGCATGTTGGAGAAAGCATACGACCCCCTGCGTTATGTTATAATATAACAATAACCCGAAAGAGAATTGAATGTAAAGACATAGAGTGAAGGGTTTTACGGGGCCTATGTTCATGGCCCCGATGGCAACACGTTAGCGTTTGTGTTCCGCATAACGTCGCGACAATCAGAAGCGATATGTCACTGTCAGTCTTCCCGTGGGCGATGCTTTTCGTTGAACAAGGGGACTGTTGCGCGCATCACCCGTCAACTGCGTAAAGCCGGCAGCGGCAACCACACTCCAGCTGTTGTTGATGTTGTGCGTCCAGTCCATATTCATTGACCAGGCATAAATCCCCGATTCGGCATCATATTGAGTCAACCCCGAGGCAGCTGACTGTGATGCACTTACCCCGTAGTAAGTCTGCATATAGTTGCTTGTCCCCCAACTGCTGGTCAGCGCCATCGTCACAGTATTTTTCGATGAGCTATAAAGCGGGCTGATAATGCCGAAATGCAGGGCTGCGCCATTGTCTCGCTGAGAAAACGGCACCTCAGCCTGCAGTTGCACATTAAGCCAGTCGGTCACCTTATACCCCAGACCAAATACACCGAGCGCCGAGCCTTTGACGTCGCCCATACCTTTTAAATAGTCGCTGCCGTCGCTCATTGCGTCGCTGCTCACGTCATGGTCCTTACGACCTGTGCGATAGCTCAGCGCAGCGTTGTAATCGAGGTTGCCGATGTTGTTGCCGTAACCGATCCCCCGCGTGGTACTCACGAAGAACCCATTACGCATCGCGTAATCCAGCACCAGAGCCGTCGTGACGCGGTTTTCATCCGAACCAGAATAGCGTGGTGCGACGTTCACGCCGCCCCCCAGGGTCAACACGTTACCCTGTTGCGGCTCTGCCGCCAGTGTTGGGGTGGACAGTAACGCCAGCAGCGCGCCCGGCAGCGTTTTTTTCAGGGGGTGTCCCAGGAGTGAAGAGAGGAACTTATGACGCAGTTCGACGTTTCTCATTAAAGAATTCCTTGTGGATTCAAATTGTTACGATACAAGCGGGTTTTAAACGCCAGAACGTTCACTTTGAATGCGCCCCCTAAAGTTCTCATGAGCTAAAAATGAAGAAAGCATGAAGCAAATACAGGTGCTGCAAACCTGACAGATTTCCTGATACCGTCTTTTTCTTCAGATGTTCTTCATTCACTGTTGATAACATTACTATCGTGAAAATTCTCCTTATCGAAGACGACCTGGATCTCGGCAACGGCATACGTATTGCCCTTGCAGATCAAGGGTTAGATGTCATATGGGTTCGCCGCAAAGTGGATGCGCTGCATCAACTTGATGTCTGCGTGCCAGAACTTGTGTTGCTCGACCTCGGACTGCCCGATGGCGATGGCATGGGCCTGATGGCGTACTTGCGCCAGCAGTTCAAGGGTATCCCCGTCATCATTCTGACTGCGAGGGGCACTCTGCAGGATCGCCTGTGCGGGCTGGATGCCGGTGCTGACGACTATCTCGTCAAACCTTTTGTTCTCGCTGAGTTGTTGGCCAGGGTGAGAGCCCTTGCACGGCGCAGTTACGGTTTTGAGAAGGAGGCGATAGACATTCGCGGATTATCTCTCCATGTACCGACGCGTCGCGTGACAGTGAATGCGCGAAATATTGAGTTGACGGCAAGTGAATACGCGTTACTTGAAGCGTTGATGTTGCGCACTGACCGTGTGCTTACACGCCGTTTTCTGGAGGAAAGGATCTTCGGTGAAAAAGAGAATTTGAGTAATGCTCTCGATGTGCATATGGGTAATTTGCGGCGCAAAATCGGCGACGGCTATGTGCGAACGGTGCGAGGCGTAGGGTATGTCATTGATACCGTACCGATCCAGAAGGGAGCAGGTTGATGCGTAATGTTTGGCGGCATCTGAGAACCCCAACGCTCGTACGGCGAATTATGATCGCGCAGATGCTACTGCTCACACTGCTTTGGTGTCTTTTTCTGACCTGGATTTTGTGGGAGGACTTGCGTAGCCCGCCGATATTAACGGGCAGCAAGACTTACGAAACCATTTTTACTGTGGTTGAGAATCTGGACGATCGCCCGCAGGCGCGAACCGATGTGCTGGCAGCGTTCAGTAAGGCATTGCGGGAAGATTATGGCGGAGGTGAAGATCCCGCGCTGTCAATCAGCCTCATTGTTCGGAAGAATAATGAGATCATTTATTCATCTTCTGGTGCTCCGACAGGCGTGACAAACACAAGATATGGCAAACTCCAGAATAGTGAGAGTGAAGGTCGCACCTGGACCAGCCGTACCCTAAAATCCGGGAGCGCCAACACGGAGGTCACCCTGGTCACCCCTGCCGGAGGCTGGAACTTCTTTATCTACCTGAACTCGCGTGGCTACTACGTCATGCCACTGCTGGTATGCATTCCTTTTCTTTTGTTTCCAGCATGGCTGTCAATCCGCATTGCCATGCGCCCCTGGAACAAGGTGGTCAATGAAGTTGCCTTACGCACGCCGGACGATCTCTCTCCCATAAAAGCCGTGCCAAAGCACAGGGAGCTTCGCCATATGGTCGATGCGGTCAATGGATTACTTGCCAGAGTGCGAGAAGGCGCTGAAAGGGAACGCGTTTTCATTGCCGATGCGGCTCACGAGTTGCGTACCCCACTGGCTGCGATGCGCATCAATGTCGAGGCGTTGCAGTCCTGGGTAAGCAGCGATAGACAAAAAGAGTTGCTGACAGGGATTATTCGTAGCAATAGCCGTGCAGCGCGTCTCGTCAATCAGTTGCTGCTGATGATGCACAGCGAAGCGCGCAATGACACTGTTATGGAGCCTGTGCCGCTGACGACGCTCATACAAGAGCGACTGGCTGCGTTATCTCCGCTGGCTGCTGAGCGCAGGATTGAGCTTGAATTCTACTCAGATGATGAGATCTGGATGACAGGTGTCAGGGAACGCCTGATGTCGCTTATCGACAACTTAACTGAAAATGCCGTGAAGTACAGTCCTGAGGGCGGACGGGTTGAGGTGGATTTACGATCGTTAGAGAAATCCATTCAGTTACGTGTTTCAGATGCAGGGCCCGGCATTCCAGTTGCGTTGAGGGAGCGCGTGTTCGATAGATTTTTTCGCGATCCCAATCAGATACAGAGCGGGAGTGGGCTGGGACTTGCCATCGTCAAAGCGGTTGCGCAGCAACACAACAGCAGCATATGTCTGAGCACGTCTGCAGAAGGTGGGCTGATGGTGACGGTTGACTTCCCAAAACAGAAGACCGCCTGAAAGAAAACCCATTATTGATCCCAACCCACTGGCGTTAAATTTGAAATACGTTGCCCTGGCGAGGCATTCCAGGCCAAAGGGCGGGCATCGATCGGCACATTTACGCAGGCGCAGGATCGTATGCCCACCGGATAACGTATTTACTTACCTGCTGACATCGTCATCTGCTGGGCGGATTTTAGATGCTGCTCAACAACTGGCGTGTGCGCGTCGACCAGCGCCTTCACATCGGGATCTTTGATCTTGCCGGATTCACTCTGCAACGTCGACAGCACCATTTTGTGGTCCCTGGTACCGGCGTTCTCCATATACATCTTGTCAAATGCGTCGCCATGTTGTTTCTCCAGCTTATCGGCCATGGCCTTATGACTGGCGTCCGGCTCAGCCGGCAGTGCCACGCCCTTTTGCCGGGCGACGGCTTGTACTTTGGTCAAGGCATCGCCGTGGTCTTTGACCATTTGCTCAGCGAAGGCTTTGACTTCGCTGCTTTGGGCCTTGCTTTGCGCAATCCTGGCGGCGGCGATTTCGTTGATATTGGCCTGCGCCATGTCCTTTAACGCCTTTTCGTCGCTGGCGTTGAGCCTGGCGCTCGATTCAGTCTGGCCTGCGGCACCATTCTGCGCGGCGTTCGCCGGTGCCTGGGCTTGCACACTTACCGTGCTGAACAATGCTGCGACTGCCGAGAAGGCTATCAGCCCTATTACGTTTTTACTTTTTTGCATATTGTTCTCCTGCTGGTCATGGGTAAGGTTGGTATGAGGTAATTAACCGTGCACAGCTTCGTATGAAAATGACAACTGCAATGGTCAGTATAGTGGCTCAACGATGTAAGGCAGGTGTTAATGGGATAAGTAAGTTAAACACGAAGAAAAACGGCTATGGGATGTCATCACGGGTAAGACCGATGTCCTTCAATTGTTCATCACTCATCTTTTGTAGCGCAATAGTTGATTTCCGGCGTGATTGTACTCTTTTAAGATATTTTACAAAGGAAATGAAAATAGCTTTCGAAATCGTTTTAAATAATAAGCATCTTATAAAGCAGCGGCTTTTCTTTCTTTTGCAGTCCATTTGAGATGCCTGCTAATCAAAATAAGGTAAACTGACAATATTTACTTTATTGTCAGTTCAGGAGTCAGGGACATATGGAGCATTAATTTTAAATTATTTTTCTTTCTCGATTAATTTGTGCGATGCATTAGCATCCAGATCCAGTGCATAAATTTTCTTTAACTCAGCGATACAAGCCAGGCTTTGCTCACCAAATGCACACTTACCCTCAAATGCATGGAGCACTATTCCTTCAACCAAATCCCCTAAACTCATATCGTGGTATTCGGCCAGGCCTTTTAGCACCTTAAGGATACGTTTTTCTATACGGAAGCCAGTTTGCACCCGTTCAATATTGAGAGAATCAGTCATTGGTTGTTCCTGTTCAGTTGTCATTACACTTCCTCATTCAAAAAGTGAGCGGTAACGTCAAGAAGCTCATAAACTAGGGGGTATACATAGTTACTTAGGTAACTTGTTACCAATGTAAGATCTATTCCTCATTATGTCAAGGGGCTTTAGCGGCAGTTGGATGAAACGGACCGGCGACCTTTAGGGAAGACAAAACAGAAATGCAGACTGATATGCACACTCTCATGAGTGAGAGGTTTGCGTACCCTCGCCTCGCACCCGCTGTCAAATACCTGTTCCACCGCTTAGACAGTGCTGACTGGTTAAGAAGTCATCAGGAGAGCATGCGGCTCCGTAATCGGAGAACAGATAAAATGGAATGCATAATAAATTCAGTGAATTACTTTTCGCGAGCTTTCTCTATGGCTGTATTCCTTTAGCTAATTGTGCTACTCGCCAAATTATTAGCAGACCATGCAACATGCATAAAATTCTTATATAGCCAAAATAAAATCTCATACAAACCTTCATATACTTACGACAACTCCGGAAAAACCAGGTAGTCAACTAAGTATCACTAAGAATTTATGAAGCCGTTAATTCAGTGCCGTTATTTGTTTCCCCGCCGCCAACTCTCTCCCTATATTGACTTGCTGACGGTGCAGTGCAAGACTGGAGTCGGAGAAATAACTTAAAGAGAATTAATCTGAAAAACATCACAAAGGATATAGTGGCAACCAACACGAACAATATTCAGATATATTCTTACCTCGATAGTGGTAATGTATTTTTATAAGGTACCTCAGCCAAATGAAACGCCTACGGGACAGGTAAACTCTGAAGAAAATTACATTACTTTCAATCAGATAGCCACCTTCTTTTGCAACACCCATTCCAGAAGGCCGCTAAAACAACGTCTTGTTCACGTTTCTTAATTTATCCATCGCGGTCTTGCATGGGGAGATTAACCAGAACCACAACCTAATATATTTCATCCTCAGGCAATAGCTATTGCGCTTCAGAAATAGACGCTGAAGTGCTGACGTCATTCCTCCTGACACGGTCGAAACCTGCTCTTTTAAATACAAATATTTATAAATCAATTTAATAAAAAATTATTTAACAGCATTAACAACAATAGAACATGAATAAAACAAATAGCCCTTTTTCAGTGTTTATCCGGGAACGCGGGTGTGGATCGCAGACCCCGGAATCACGCCGGAGACGCTCTCCGGAAATAGTAATAATCGCATCACATCGTGGTTTGAGCTCGGTGGTGCAGGATTCTTACAGAACAGATACCTGTGTGGTAGGGACTGGGATGTATAAGGGATGTCCATTATGAACAAAATCTATCGTGTTATCTGGAACAACACACTACGGGTCTTTCAGGTCTGCTCTGAACTGGTGAACGGTAAACAACAGGTATCATCCGTAAGCCAGACGCCCCACACTATTACCTGTGTAAACGATATCTCCTTTGCACACCGTCTTCCTTCACGAATCAGCGTGCTTTCTCTCCTGGTATTGATGGCCCTGCCCGGTATCGCCTTTGCTGACCTGGTCGTGGACAGCAGTCTGGGTACCCCTAATCTGACTGTCACCCAGGATAATCCTTATGCAGATGCCGGAAGCATTATTGTGGGCAGTACCAGTGGCGGGACGGGAGACCTCACCATCAGTAATGGTGGCACCGTCACGGGTGGCGCCAGTACAGCTGGATTGTCAGCCGGAGGCTCGGGAACCATCACGGTAGATGGCACCGGCTCGGTACTGAACACGACTGCCATGACAGTGGGACATGCCGGCGAGGGGATGTTAACCATTACGAACGGTGGTGTTGTAAACAGCACTGCCGGCAGCACGATTGGATTACTTGCGGGCAGCAAAGGTGTGGTTGATGTCAGCGGTGGCAGCCAGTGGAATTTATCAGGACAAAAACTGATAGTGGGCAGTGCAGGCACGGGAACGCTGAACATCTCCGGGGGGAGTTCAGTGATTACCGGTAATAGCGGTACGTCAGTAGGTGCTGGCGGTGAAATCACTATTGAGGGTACAGGTTCCAGTTTGTCATACGCAAACGGTGGCCTGCTGATTAATGGTGACCTCGCTATCACCGATGGCGGACAAGTCATCGGCTTAAGTAATCTTAGCCCAACCAATGTAAGCAGCGGCGGCACGCTCAGGGTCGACGGTACAGACTCCAGACTGACCTCCGGAAATTTTAATGTGGCTGCCGGCGGCTTAACGGCCATCACCGACGGAGGCAATGTTGTTACTCACGGCAGTTCCGGGGATACGATCAATGGTACGGTGACGGTGGACGGTGCTGGTTCCGTATGGACGGACAGTGGCAACTTTTTCATGGGGTCCGTTACCGGCACCACGCCTACAATAGCCATCACAAACGGAGGTGTCGTAAATCTTACGGCAGGTGGTCAAATGCGGACTAATGACGCGACCTCCCATACTCTCATTACGATTGATGGCGCAGGTTCCCGTCTCAGCACGGGCGGAACCTTTTATATGGAAGGCAAAAACCAGGCAGATCCTACCGCCATACAGGTCACTAATGGGGGGGCATTGAGTACTTATACCATTAACGTTGGCAGGCTTGCTTCGGATATCGCCAGCGTTACGGTAGAGGGTAATGGCTCCACCTGGACGACGACATCGACGACGAACATTGGACTTCAGGGTTCTGGTACCGTGACATTATCTGATGGTGCGCTGATGACTGCCGGTGGCGGCATCACGCTTGGCGCGCAAAAAGGCAGCACAGGCATATTGGATGTGAGTGGTGGAACCACCGTGAATGCCGTTAATGCCAGTGGCGTACTTCAGGGTCTGAAAGTTGGCGGCGGCGGCACGGGCACACTCAATATCCATGCCGACAGCAGCGTCACTGCCGGGGCCACACATATTGGCAGCGGCTATTATGGTGATGCTGGCACAGGCATCGTGAATGTGGATGGTACTAATGCGGTGCTGAATACCGTCGCCCTGAACGTCGGCAGCAATGGTTACGTGGGCGTTGGCACACTGAACATTACCAACAGTGGTCTGGTACAGAGCGCCGGTGCAAGCTATATCGGTAATGCCCTCAATGCCAGCTACAGCGCGAACAGCGCGGGTACCGTGAATGTCAGCAGTCATTCTCAGTGGGATCTTATCAATGCCAGCGGAGCAAAACAGTCACTGAATGTGGGCCAAAACGGGTCGGGTACGCTCAACGTGAATACCACTGGCAGCGTCACTGCCGGGACTGTCGCCCTTGGCGCCACTGTGACGGGGACTGGCGTGGTGAAGGTGGCCGGAACCGATGCCGTGCTGAACACCGCGGCCCTGACAGTGGGACGAGCAGGTACAGGTACTCTCACCATTACTGACAGCGGTATGGTGGACAGCATGGGTGCTGGCGTGGTGAGTCAGGATACGGGTAGCCAGGGTGACGTTGATGTCAGTAGTGGCGGACAGTGGAATCTAATAAATGCTGCTGGTGCCGGACAGACGCTGACGGTGGGCAGTGGCGGCTCCGGTACTCTCAATATCAACACCACCGCTACCGTCACGGCTGGCAATACCAATATAGGCTATGCGGCGACCGGTGTCGGTGCTGTAAATGTAGATGGTGAAGATGCCGTACTGAATACTGCAGCCCTGATAATGGGAATGAATGGTGAGGGTGAACTCACCATCACTGANGCGCTGAAGGTGGGTGATGCGGGTACAGGTATTCTTAATGTCAACACGACCGGTACGGTGACGGCGGGTAACACCACTATCGGCAACGCTGCGGCGGGTGTGGGTACGGTAAATGTCAGCGGTGTGGATGCCGTGATGAACACGACATCGCTGACCACAGGCGCCAGTGGTCAGGGCACACTCACCATCACTGAGGGTGGTGTGGTGAACACGACCGGTGCCGGATCTGGCATCACAGGCAGTGCGGCAGGCAGCACCGGTACCGTGACAGTGGACGGTGCGGGTTCGCAGTGGAACCTGACCGGCAGTCTGACCACGGGTGCGGCCGGTAACGGGACAATGGTTCTGACCAACAATGCCGTAGTGACCAGCAAGGGCGGCGCTGTGGGTAATACCGGTGCCGGTAACGGCTCGGTGGATGTCAGTAACGGTGCCGTCTGGAACAGCGCTGCATTAACTGCAGGACAGAGTGCCAGCCTCATTGTGGGCAATGCTGCAACCGGCACTATCAACATTCATGACGGCGGTACGGTTGAGTCATTCTCCACTATTCTGGGAAATGCAGCGACGGGCGATGGCTCCGTGACGGTGGACAGCACTGACTCGATACTGAATACCGTTGACCTGACAGTAGCTCAGTCCGGTACGGGGTCAGTGGATATCACACATGGTGGCAGGGTAAGTGTCAGCGATACCAGTACAGTCGGTGCAGGTACAGGCAGTAACGGCACTGTCACAGTGGATGGCGCCGATTCTCAGTGGCTGGCAGACAGTCTGGTTGTGGGTGATTCAGGTACCGGTACTGTGACGCTCACCGATGGCGCGTTATTGCAGGCCAGCGGTCAGAGTATCATTGGTAAATCAGCCAGCGGTAACGGTGCGGTTAACGTCAGTTCCGGCGCGGTGTGGAACAACACCACAAATGCGACAGAAGTGGGATTATCAGGAACCGGTTCTCTTAATATCGATGCGAACGGTACGGTAAACACAGACAGCTTCGTTGTCGGGGTGGCAGCCGGGGGTGAAGGTACCGTCAGTGTAGACGGTGCTGATGCCGTACTGAATACCGGGGTAGCCTCAGGCCCGGTCTGGGCCGTGGGGTATATGGGTACCGGTGACGTGCAGGTCCGTAACGGTGGCCTGATGACGTCAAAAGGCGGCACGCTTGGGCAATATGCTGGCAGTAACGGCACTGTCACTGTCAGCAGTGGCGGGCAGTGGACCGTCGATAACAGCACCATGCTTCCGCTGATAGTAGGCGATGCCGGAACCGGGACGCTCAATATTAACGCTGGCGGTAACGTCACTGCTGAAAGCATTACGGCCGGCGCAGAAGCCAGCGGTACGGGTCTGATCAACGTCAATCAGGCGGGGCATCTCGATATCGGCGGTTCGTCAATCATCGGGAAGTATGGTAACGGCACCCTGAATATCACTGAAGGGGGGACCGTAAACAGCAATGCCGGCCTCATCCTTGGGGGACTGAATGGCCCAACCCAACCGGGGGNGGGGCTGGCCGTAGGACAGGCAGGAACAGGCTTCGTTAATATACGCAGCGGAGGTGCGGTCATTGAAAGCAGCCTCACCGGCGTCGGGGTGCTGGCGACCACCTCAGGTACTATTACTGTAGACGGCGCGGGCTCCCTGCTTCGATCCCCGCTCGTTTATCTGGGAATGGCAGGCTCCGGCACCCTCACCCTGAGCAACAACGGTACGCTGGATACCGACAACCCACTGGAAATCGCGATGCAGACTGGCAGCACCGGCACACTCAACATTGGTGCGGCCCATGGCGATGCGGCAGCGGGTGCCGGGGTTATCACCGGCGCAGACAGTGTGAACATGGGGGCTGGCAGTGCCTCGCTGGTGTTTAATCATACTGAGACTGACCCGACCACGGCGGGTGGCTACCAGTTCACCCCACTGATTACCGGCAACGGTACTGTGATGCAGGATGCAGGCCATACGGTCCTGAGTAAAGAGAATACCTTCAGCGGTGCCACACAGATTAACGGTGGCGTCCTCACCACTACCGTGCAGTCCACCACGGGCAATACTGGTCTGGGCACCAGTGCGGTGAACATTGCCGCGCCAGGTACGCTGGACGTTGCCGGTGCCACGACAGACGGTACGGGTAACTTTACTTTCAATAATGTGCTCACCGGCAGCGGTCTGCTGAGTGTGGACCTGGCGTCTGCGGACGACACCTTTTCGTTTGCCTCCTCAACCGGAACGGCCTTTACGGGCACGGCGGACCTGCAGGACAGCACCTTTGCCCTGTCCGGAGATAATGCTGCGGCGCTGACACAGGCCCTGCTGATGACCAGCGCCGGTAACACCACGATGGTGAGCGGCGGGGTTCAGCATACGGACGGACTGGCTTTCAATGGTGGTACGCTGGCGCTGGATATTTCCCTGCCGGGTGCCGCACAGTCTGATGGCGTCCTGAAGACGGGAACGCTGGTTGCCGGTGCAGGCACCTTCAGCCGCAACGGTCGTGATTTTCAGGCGAACGGAATCGGCAATGTTCAGGTGACACTCACCGACCCATGGAATGACCCGGGTCTGACGGCAGACCCGGATACCCGCCTGAACCTGTTGCAGCAGGATGATACAAGGCCGGGTATTCAGCTGGTACAGGCAGACACGGTCATCGGCTCCGGCGGCGCTCTGACGCTCACCGACCAGAACGGGAATGCCACTGGCACCGACGAGAGCATTGCCATCGCACAGAACGGCACGGTTGTGGCTGACGGTCAGTACGGTATCCGCCTGACCACGGCGCCGGGAGACGGTCTGTATGTGAATTATGGTCTGAAGGAAGTGGATATCCGTGCCGGGCAGACCCTGACGCTGGCTGAGTTCGCGGGAGCCAGCGGTGCAGATGCGGACCTGTCGGCGAAAATATCCGGTACCGGTCATCTTGCCATCAGTACAGCCGGACAGGTTTCCCTGTCAAATGGTCTTAACGACTACAGCGGGACCACACAGGTACAGGCAGGGACATTGCGGACGGATGCTGACGGTGCGCTGGGTGACACCCGTGAGCTGCATATCTACAGTACTGCGAAGGCTGACCTGAACGGTACTGAGCAAACTGCCGGTCAACTGGCGGGTGATGTCGATTCCGTCCTCAACATTAACGGCGGTGCGCTGAACCTGTCCAGTGGCGGTTACAGCAACGGCAGCCTGACCGGTGCCGGTAGTCTGAATGTCACCGGCGGCACGCTGACGATTGACGGTGCCAACGGTGACCTGAGCGCGACTACCGCCATCAGCAATGGCGCGCAAGTGGTGATGAATGATGCACAGGGCGCAGGTACCGGTGATATTAAGGATAACGGCACCCTGACGCTGGACGGTGTCACGGGGTCGCTCGCGAACCGTCTCAGCGGAGAGGGGATCGTATCGCTGAATAACGCAACGGATGTGATGGCGACAGCGGATAACCGCCTGTTTACCGGGACCTGGGATGTTACAGATGGGACCCAACTGCATGCCTCCGGGACGGAGAACACGGGAACAGCCACGGTCAGTACCCATAACACCGGTATCCTGTCACTGGATGCCTATGACGGCGACCTGGACAGCCGGGTCACCGGAGCCGGAACGGTAGCCCTGACCGACAATGCGGAAGTGACGGTCACGGACGCCGGCAGTCCGTTTACCGGTACATACGATGTACAGACCGGCAGCACGCTGCACGTCACTGACGCCACACTGCCAGCGACAGCCACCCTGAACGACAACGGGTTGATTGATCTCGCCACCGCAGGCGCGTTTACCCTGCAGAATGTCCTGACCGGTGCCGGTGTGCTGCAGGTGGATACGGCGGGCGAGGCATTTAACTTCTCATCAACAGCAGGCAACGCCTTTACCGGAACCGTTGACCTGAACAATGCGACACTGGATCTGAGTGGCGTGAACACTTCTGCCCTGACCAGCGCCATTCTGAAAGCGAATGTCGGTAGTATCACTACAGTGGCAGACGGGGAGCAGACCATCGGTGGTCTCGCGTTTGCCGGTGGTGAGATGGTGTTTAACGCGATGGCGCCTGACGGGAAAATGGCTGACAGCCATGTAACTGTCGACACGCTGGATGCATCCGGTAACGGCACGGTGCAGATTATCATCCCTGAAACCTATGTTCCTGACCATGAGACTGACGCCCGGGCGTCCCTGATGACCCACTGGTCAGCGCCACGCAGGTCACCGGCAGTGGCGGTAATCTGATACTGCAGGGCCAGAACGGCAACACTATCAGTGATGCCACAGAAGTGGATATCGTCCAGGGCGGTAACACGGTGGCAAAAGGCACCTGGGACTTCCGTCTCACCACCACCGGGACCACCGGCAGCGAGGATGGTCTGTATGTGAATTACGGTCTGAAAGCGCTGGAAATCCTGCAGGACCAGACCCTGACGCTCGACGGGACACCGGGAGCCACCGGTGCGGCCGCAGACCAGTCTGCCCGCATCACGGGTAGCGGTAACCTCGCTATCAGTACGACGGGCGGTGATGTGCTGTCGCTCTCCAGCAGCGGTAACGACTACACCGGTGACACCACTGTGCTCAGTGGTACCCTGCGTACTGATGTGGACGGTGCGCTGGGTGGCACCGCGACGCTGGCGATTAACAGCGGTGCGAAAGCGGACCTTAACGGCACCACCCAGTCAGCCGGACGCCTGAATACCGCGCAGAACGGGACGCTGGCACTGAATGACGGGACGCTGAATCTGTCACAGGGTGGCAGCGTACAGGGAGAAATAACCGGGGGCGGTCAGCTTAATGTGAACAACGGTGTCCTGACAGTGGAAAGTACGAACGGTGACATGACAGCCGGCGTGGCGGTGGCTGACGGTGCCACAATAGTACTGGCGTCGCCTGAGACGGTACTGGGTGGCGCGGGTGCCGGTGATGTGACGGTGGCATCCGGCGGTATGCTGGGCGGACAGGGTCTGGTGGGCGGCAACGTCGTGAACAGCGGCACCCTCAGTGCCATGAATGCCCTGCCCGGCCATGAAGCGGCGGCGGCTGGCCTGCTTACACTGGGCGGTAACCTGACCAGTAGCGGCACACTGAACCTTGCCGGCAGCAAAACGGGCAACCAGTTAGTGGTCAACGGTAACTATACCGGCAAGGACGGTCTGCTGGCTCTTAACACGGTACTTAACGGTGATGACTCGCCGACGGACAAACTGACTGTGCACGGTGACACCAGTGGCAGCACCCGGGTTGAGGTGAATAACGTGGGCGGCAGCGGTGCACAGACGGTAAACGGCATTGAACTGGTGCAGGTGGATGGAAACTCAGCCGGTAACTTTGCATTAACGAAGGGTACCGTGGAAGCCGGGGCGTATGTCTATACGCTGGCGAAAGGAACGGGTGATGCAGCGAAGAACTGGTATCTGACCAGTAAATGGAACGGTGCTGTTCCGCCGCAGGACCCGGTTAAACCGCCGGTGGTCGACCCGACTGCGCCGGACGCGCTGCGCCCGGAAGCGGGCAGCTATATCAGCAACATCGCGGCGGCCAACACGCTGTTTAACCACCGCCTGCACGACCGTCTCGGCGAACCGCAGTACACCGACGCCCTGCATAACGGCAATGACAATGTCAGCAGCATGTGGATGCGCCACGTCGGCGGCCACGAGCGTTCTTCTGCCGGTGACGGTCAGTTGAAGACACAGAGCAACCGCTATGTGCTGCAGCTGGGCGGCGATATCGCGCAGTGGAGCACCGACGGCCTTGACCGCTGGCATCTGGGCGTGATGGGTGGCTATGCCAATGAGCACAGCAACACCCGCAGCGACCGCGCCGGTTACGGCTCAGACGGACGCGTCAGCGGTTACAGTGCCGGTCTGTACGGCACCTGGTACCAGAATGACGCGGACAAAACCGGGGCGTATGTGGACAGCTGGATGCTGTACAACTGGTTCGACAGCAGCGTGACCGCCGACAACCGTGAGCGCGATGAGTACAAATCTAAAGGGCTGACCGCCTCGCTGGAAGCCGGTTATACCCTGAAAGCCGGTGAATTTTACGGCAGCCAGGGCACGCTGAACACCTGGTACGTACAGCCGCAGGCACAGGTCACCTGGATGGGCGTGAAGGATAACGCGCACACCCGGCACGACGGCACCCGCATCGAAACGCAGGGCGACGGCAATATCCAGACGCGTCTCGGCGTAAGAACATACCTGAACAGTCACCATAAAATGGATGACGGTAAACAGCGTGAGTTCCAGCCGTTCGTGGAAGTGAACTGGATCCACAACACCCAGGCCTTTGGTGTGAAGATGGACGGAACGACGGTGAGTCGTGACGGTGCCCGCAACCTGGGTGAAGTGCGTACCGGTGTGGAAGGCAAGCTGAACGATCGCCTGAGCGTCTGGGGCAGTGTTGGCGTGCAGATGGGTGACAAAGGCTACAGCAACACCCAGGGCATGCTGGGGGTGAAATACAACTGGTAAGTCACGGAAAATAAGCCACCGGGGACCAGGGGCCGGAATTACCGGCTCCATGGTCAGGTTCTGTTATCCGGGGACAGGGTAACGACAATATAAAAACAGAGGAATGAATGAAACGTTTATTAACCGGAGTAGCGTTAATTTATATGTCCGCAGGATTTCAGGCTCAGGCCGTTTTGCCCGATGGTGCCGATGCTGTGGTACTTCAGGAGCGTTATGGAAACTGGATGGTTATCTGTCAGGAAAATACGGACACAGCAGGGACTGTCTGCTCTGCCCTGCAGTTGCAGACAAATGCGGGCGCCAGAGTACTCTCCGCTGAACTGAGCGGTGATCCGGAGACGTCCTTAACCGGAAAACTGACTCTGCCATTTGGACTGGCGCTTGCAGAAGGCGTCAGGCTGTCTGCTGATGATAAGAATCTGGATACGCTGAAGTTCAGTACGTGTGTACCGGAAGGGTGTGTCGTTCCTGTTCAGTGGGATAAAGAGCAGGTGAAGATACTGATGAAAGCTAATAAATGGACGCTGACAGGCAAAAATTCAGGAGGTGGTGCTGAGAAAATTGAACTGCAGTTACCGGTTAACGGACTGGATAAAGCCCTGCAGCGAATTCAGGTCTTACAGGGGAAAAAAACTGACACACCACCGTCTCCATGAAGGGGCAATCATACATGACGGAGAATAATCTGCCCGTTTGTAATTTGTCCGGTCACATTTGTCGGAAAGGGATTCAGTCAGGCAGTAAAATCGTCGATTCAGGAGAAATATTCGAACTGTATTCCAATAGCCCAAAAAACAAAGGGGTTACCTTTCGGTAACCCCTTGTTTAATCTGGCGGAAGCGCAGAGATTCGAACTCTGGAACCCTTTCGGGTCGCCGGTTTTCAAGACCGGTGCCTTCAACCGCTCGGCCACACTTCCGGAATGAGGCGCACTATAAACATCCCTGTTCTTCGTGTAAAGCCTGTTTTTGATCGTTTGCCTGAAAAACCATCAAAATGCGGTTTTTCGGTTGAAATAGCAGCGCATTGACCCGTTATTCAGCATCTTAGCGCGCTATCAGGCTTAATGTTTTTTGATGTACATGTCCTTCGTGTAGTAATACCCGAGCTGATCCGGGTTGAATCCTCCCACCCAGGGCTTAACCAGATGGCTGCGAACGTAGTGGTAAACCGGTATTGCCGGGACATCCTGTCCCAGGCTGTCTTCTGCCTGTTGGTAGTATTTTCCGCGTTCTGCCACGTCTTTTGCTTTCGACGCGTTGATCAGCGCTTCATCGAACGCCGGGCTACTGTAGCGGCTGGTGTTTTCACTGTCACCGGTACGGAAATTGTTCAGAAACGTCGAGGCGTCGTCATAGTCAGCAATCCAGGCATATCGCACCACGTCAAAATTGCCGGTGTGCATGTTATCGAGCATGGTCTTCCATTCCTGATTTTGCAGTTTCACCTCCACACCAAGGTTCTTTTTCCACATTGAGCTGGCGGCAATGGCGATACGCTGGTGCGATTCCTGCGTGTTGTACAGCAGGTTGAAGGTGAGCGGATGATCTTTGCCAAAGCCAGCTGCTTCCAGCAGCTTCTGCGCCTCGCTGATGCGTTTTTCCATCGGCCAGCTGGCGTAGTCCGGGTTAGTCAATTTAACGCCGCCAATATCGGACTGGCTAAGCAGCCAGGCCGCACGCTGCCCCTGCCCCAGCACTTTTTGCGCAATGATCTCTTTATCCAGCGCCATATTCAGCGCCCGACGCACGCGCGGATCGTTAAACGGCGGTTTGGTGGTGTTGAACTGGTAGTAATAGGTCGCCAGCTGCGGCTTCACATTGACCTGATCGCCCAGCGTTTTCTTTAGCGAGGCGAACTGGTTAATCGGCACTGTCGAGGTAATGTCAATCTCACCCGCACGATAGCGATTCACATCAGCAGTCTCAGACGCAATCGGCAGGTATGTGACGGTATTGATAATCGTATGCGCGTCATCCCAGTAGCGAGGGTTACGCTGCGCCATGATGCGCTCATTCACCACCCACTGTGAGAGTTTATACGGGCCGCTGGTGACGATATGCTCGGGTTGCGTCCACTTATCGCCAAAACGGGCAATCAGGATTTTATCGACCGGCACCATCGACTGGTGTGCCAGCATCGGCAAAAACGCCGCGTTGGGCTGCGTCAGCGTCACCTGCAGCGTGGTGTCGTTGAGCGCCTTCACGCCCAGCGTATCGGGGGCTTTTTTGCCATCGGCAATCTCTGCCGCATTAACAATGTGCATGTTTGCCGGATACGTGGCGTACGGCGAACCCACCAGACGCTGCCAGCTCCAGACGATATCCTGCGCCGTAATGGCGGTGCCATCGGACCAGGTGACGCCGGGGCGTAAATGGAAGGTCCAGACGGTATTGTTTTCTTCTTCCCATTTTTCAGCCAACCGCGGCTCGACCTGACCGTCAACATTGACCGATACCAGCCCTTCGAACATATCCTTGATAATGTTCGCTTCGACATCACTTTCGACTTTGTGTGGGTCGAGCGACGACGGCTCGCTGCCGTTATTTCTGACCAGCGTCTGATCCGCCGCCAGCTCCGTTCCCGCAGGCACCGTGGCGGCAAAAGCTGACGATGTCACGCACAGCAGCCCTGTCGTCAGTAATCGTTGCGTAATGCGATTGTGTTTAGGTGATTTCATATCCATTGCCTTATGCAGAAAATTTTTGCGACACTGCATCCACTCTTAGACGTGGAATAGTGATAAAGCAATAATTTTCAGTAACCTATAAGATGTCGATCTGCTTCGCCAAATGAAAAAATCGTTTATGCTGCATTTATGATTAACGGTGAAATAATCTGCTATTCATAGCCGGGGCGAAATCAGTAAAGTTGGGTAAAAGCATTAGGGCTTTTTCTTTCGTTTTTTTATGCTTCTTCGTTAATGATATCTGTCATAAGAGAGTGACTTATGGATCGTATAATTACCTCGTCACGCGATCGTTCATCGCTGCTGAGTACGCATAAAGTTCTGCGTAATACCTATTTTCTGCTCAGCCTGACGCTGGCATTTTCTGCCATCACGGCCACGGCCAGCACCGTGCTGATGCTGCCTTCGCCGGGGCTGATCCTGACGCTGGTCGGCATGTATGGTCTGATGTTCCTGACCTACAAGCTGGCAAACAAACCCAGCGGTATCCTGGCGGCCTTCGCCTTTACCGGCTTCCTGGGTTACATCCTGGGTCCGATTCTTAATGCTTATCTCTCTGCCGGGATGGGCGATGTGATCGGCATGGCGCTGGGCGGTACCGCGCTGGTGTTCTTCTGCTGCTCGGCCTACGTGCTGACCACCCGCAAAGACATGTCCTTCCTTGGCGGCATGCTGATGGCGGGCATCGTGGTGGTGCTGATTGGTATGGTGGCGAACATCTTCCTGCAACTGCCGGCGCTGCACCTGGCGATTAGCGCGGTGTTCATCCTGATTTCTTCAGGCGCCATCCTGTTTGAGACCAGCAACATCATCCGCGGCGGCGAAACTAACTACATTCGCGCCACCGTCAGCCTGTATGTCTCGCTGTACAACATCTTTGTCAGCCTGCTGAGCATTCTTGGGTTCGCCAGCAGAGACTAACGGTTAGCGTTCGACACTCAAGCCCCGCTTATGCGGGGCTTTCTTTTTTGCTACACTGCCGCCAGTTCGTTTGGATTATGAAGACTTATGTTTATTTTTGACGGCAAAGAAATTGAGACCGATAGCGAAGGCTATCTGAAAGACACGACGCAGTGGAGTGAGCCGATGGCCGCGACCATCGCCGAAAACGAAGGCATCGCCCTCTCCCCCGAACACTGGGAAGTGGTGCGTTTTGTGCGCGCGTTTTACCTCGAATTCAATACCTCACCGGCGATCCGCATGCTGNCCCCCGCGCGCTCCGCGGCCCTCCCGCTTTTAACCAGTCGATTAACGCATCCACCTGTTGCGCGTCGCCACAGGCCAGCACCTCGACGCTGCCATCATCCAGATTGCGGGCGTAGCCAGTCAGCCCCAGTTTCAGCGCTTCACGTTGCGTACTGTAACGAAACCCGACGCCCTGAACGATGCCGTGAACCCATGCAAGCGTGCAGACGTTTGCCATCATTGTTCTCCTGTAATGCCTGTCTCTTTACACTGTCAGAATAGCAAACTGGAGAACAATGTTGTTCACTTCACGCAGCGCGTGCACTGCGATGACTGGATCTGCTGGAAGAAATCGTTGCCTTTGTCATCCACCAGGATAAACGCCGGGAAATCTTCCACCTCGATTTTCCAGATAGCCTCCATGCCGAGTTCCGGGTATTCCACGCATTCCAGGCTTTTGATACTGCCCTGCGCCAGTACCGCCGCCGGGCCGCCAATGCTGCCGAGGTAGAAACCGCCGTGCTTATGACAGGCGTCCGTCACCTGCTGGCTGCGGTTGCCTTTCGCCAGCATGATCATGCTGCCGCCTTCGGACTGGAGCTGATCGACGTAGGAATCCATACGCCCTGCGGTGGTGGGCCCCAGCGAACCGGAGGCGTACCCTTCCGGCGTTTTGGCCGGACCGGCGTAGTAGATCGGGTGATCCTTGATGTACTGCGGCAGCCCCTCGCCTTTGTCCATCCGCTCTTTCAGCTTCGCGTGGGCGATATCGCGCCCGACAATAATGGTGCCGGTCAGCGACAGGCGCGTGGACACCGGGTACTGCGACAGTTGGTTGAGGATCTCGCTCATCGGACGGTTCAGATCCACGCGCACCGCTTCACCCTCACCCGCCTTACGCAGCGATTCCGGGATGTATTTGCCCGGGTTATCTTCCAGTTTTTCCAGCCAGATGCCGTGACGGTTGATCTTCGCCTTGATGTTGCGGTCCGCCGAGCAGGAGACGCCCATCCCCACCGGGCAGGAGGCGCCGTGGCGCGGCAGACGGATAACGCGGACATCGTGCGCAAAGTATTTACCACCAAACTGTGCGCCGAGACCAAGATCCTGCGCCGCTTCCAGCAGCTCTTTTTCCAGCTGCACGTCCCGGAACGCCTGGCCGTGCTCATTACCTTCCGTCGGCAGACCGTCGTAGTATTTGGTCGAGGCCAGCTTCCCACCGGGCAGGAGGCGCCGTGGCGCGGCAGACGGATAACGCGGACATCGTGCGCAAAGTATTTACCGCCAAACTGCGCGCCGAGACCAAGATCCTGCGCCGCTTCCAGCAGCTCTTTTTCCAGCTGCACATCGCGGAACGCCTGGCCGTGCTCGTTACCTTCCGTCGGCAGACCGTCGTAGTATTTGGTCGAGGCCAGCTTGACGGTTTTCAGCGTCGATTCGGCAGACGTGCCGCCAATCACAAACGCGATATGGTACGGCGGGCAGGCCGCGGTGCCGAGGGTACGCATTTTCTCAACCAGGTAGTTTTTCAGTTTACCCGGCGTCAGCAACGCTTTGGTTTCCTGATACAGGTAGGTTTTGTTGGCCGAGCCGCCGCCCTTGGCGATGCAGAGGAATTTGTACTCGTCGCCGTCCACGCTGTAGAGGTCAATCTGCGCCGGCAGGTTGGTGCCGGTGTTAACCTCCTTGTACATGTCCAGCGCCGCGTTCTGCGAGTAACGCAGGTTATCTTCGATATAGGTGTTGTACACCCCGAGGAATTTGTACTCGTCGCCGTCCACGCTGTAGAGGTCAATCTGCGCCGGCAGGTTGGTGCCGGTGTTGACCTCTTTGTACATGTCCAGCGCCGCGTTCTGCGAGTAACGCAGGTTATCTTCGATATAGGTGTTGTACACCCCACGGGCCAGTGCCGCTTCGTCACCGCCGCCGGTCCAGACGCGCTGGCCTTTTTTACCGGTGATGATCGCCGTACCGGTGTCCTGGCAGGTCGGCAGAATGCCCTTCGCAGCGATTTCAGAGTTGCGCAGGAACTGCAGCGCGACGTATTTGTCGTTCTCGCTGGCATCCGGGTCGCTGAGGATATCGGCCACCTGCTGCTGATGCGCCGGGCGCAGCATAAACGAGGCATCGTGGAAGGCGTGTTGCGCGAGCAAGGTCAGCGCCTGCGGGTCTACTTTGAGGATCTCCTGCCCTTCAAATTCTGCAACGGACACATAATCGGAACTGAGGAGGTAGTATTCGGTGTCATCCTTTGAAAGGGGAAAAGGATCCTGATAATGAAAGGGTTTGTTCGACATTGTTTTCTCACTGATCGTTGTGGCTATTTATGATTCAGGCAGATATGCACACAGTTCTGCGCCTCCACTGACGGAGGCGAAAGTGAGCGGAAACCCGCTGTCGTTAACTGCGCTGTTCATGCCCGGCTTTTTTTCGTGGTGAGAGGGGGTACCGGTATTGTTTGTAAGAAGCATGTTTGCGCATGAAGGAGTCCAGCAAAAACTGCGTATCCTGCTTCTCATCTTTTTTCACACCAGCAACGCCGGTATTTTCTTTCTTGATTGCCATTTTCATTTTCCTGACATCTTTTCACCGGAGCCGATCGCCATGACGGCTGTCACGCCAGTCAGCCCCGGTGAATACAAACAGGCTTCTTACAGGAATCCGTACATAGCGGCAAAGATCCAGCCAAATACGCAGGATACGCTGACGCCAATCAGACCCGGCAGAATGAAGCTGTGGTTAATAACAAAGCGGCCAATGCGGGTGGTTCCGGAGCGGTCGAACTGAATCGCCGCCAGATCGCTTGGGTAAGTCGGCAGAATGTAGTAGCCGTAGCACGCCGGGGCAGACGCCACGATGTACGCCGGATCGACGCCGATAGCCAGTGCGACAGGAACAATCGCCGCCAGTGCGGCCGCCTGGGAGTTAACAAACTTAGATACCAGCAGCAGAACAATCGCATAAGCCCATGGATACTCTTTCACCATTTCGCCCAGTACGCCCTGGATTTCAGACATATGCGCGCCGAACATGGTTTCAGCCATCCAGGCGATACCATACACCGCTACAATCGCGATCATCCCGGAACGGAAGACTTCGTTTTTAGAAATAGACGCCGGGTTGGTTTTCGTCAGGATGATAATCAGCGCCCCGGTCAATAGCATGAACATCTGGATGACCAGCACCATTGACAGCGCTTTTCCACCAAACGTAGGACGCAGTTCAGAGAAGGCACCCAGGATGGAAACCACGGCGATGGAGCCGAGGAAGATCCACATTGCCAGCCAGTTGCTTTTCGGCAGTTTTTTGTCCAGCAGCGTGGCGGTGTCACCATACACATAGTGATGGTTTTCCGGCACAGAGATGAATTTCTGGAAATCTTCGTCTTTATCCAGATCCTTACCGCGGAACCAGCTGAAAATACCGATCGCCAGGATACCGATCAGCGTGGACGGGATAGTGATAGCGAGCAGATCGAGGAACTCCAGATGCTTGCCTTCGAAAGTCACGTTACCCAACATAGCGACCAGAGAAACCACTGCCACGGAGACCGGGCTGGCGATAATCCCCATTTGCGCGCCGATGGAACTGGCCGCCATTGGGCGTTCCGGACGAATGTTGTTTTTGATCGCCACATCATAAATGATCGGCAGAATGGTGTAGACCACGTGCCCGGTACCGCAGAGGATAGTCAGTGTACAGGTCACGAACGGTGCGACGATGGAGACGTATTTCGGGTTGCGACGCAGCATTTTCTCGGCGATCTGCAACATGACATCCAACCCGCCCGACGCCTGCAAGGTTGCCGAGGCGGCGACCACGGCGATGATCACCAGCATAACGTCAACAGGCGGTTTACCGGGTTCGAGATGGAAAACGAAAACCAGAATGACCAGACCGATACCGCCTAACAAACCCAGCGCGATACCGCCTTTTCTGGCACCATAAAACAAACATATTAATATTATGAGAAGTTGTATACTAAATAGCATTTATTTACCCTCGCGATAAAACTATCCAATTTTGATAAATAGATCACAGCCATGTTCTGTTTTTTGTGAATTGGGTGCAGAGCCTGGCCAATATTCGTTCCGTCTGAAAGCGTGATTAATTTGTAAATATTGAATAAGGACTTCTCATGACATCCATGATCGTTCTTATCGGCTTTTATGGTGTTTTCAGGGAGCATGACTCTCTGGCGATGGGCAGTTTTGAAAAAGGCGAGCAGAGGCAGACTCAGTGGCTTTTGTTGTATCTTTATGAAAATCATGAACATATTATCAGCTCACAGAATGTGCTTATCCCTAAGATGTAGCAGTATCCATTGCTACTATTATCGTTTTAATATATGTATCCAGTTATTTCCGGACTACTCCTTTGGGATTAAAAATACACATTCTATAAGACAGAAGATACTTTATTAACTTTTGTTAGCGTTTTTGAAATTAAAAACAATGTGACATCTGGCGATATCAACTCATTGAATTAGAAGTTATATTTTCCTGTAATTGATCTGGCACAATTTACGATTTTTGAAGCAGCAACCTTACACTTTTTTATTTTTCATAATGATAATAATTATCACAAATAAATAACGTCATAATCCTGTCGCGCCAATTTATCTTCTACTGACAATATTGCTTAAGTAAAGAATAATGTTCTGGCTGAATACGGTAGCGATAAACAGGCCTTCCGGTTACGCCATAATGGATGCTGGTCGAGAGAATATGACAGTTAACTAACCAGATAAGATATTTACGACAGGATACGCGAGATATATTTACCGCATTCGCCAGCTCGTCGGTGGAAAACTCAGCATCCTGATGCGCGTCAATCCACTGGCAAATCGTGCACAGCGTTTGCGGGGTTAACCCTTTCGGCAAACGGCGGTGATCCTGTTCATGGGATGCCCCGCCATGGATTAGCTGATCAAGCTCTGATTGCTCATAATACTGGTGCTTGTCCATGTCTTTTTTCTTTTGCAGCCAGTTGGTGAGCGCTTCTTCAAAACGTGACGCCTGGAACGGTTTGATTAAATAATCAACGACGCCGTAGTGCAGCGAGTCCTTAATGGTGATCGCATCGGCGGCGGAAGAAATAACGATGACATCGCTTTTACAACCCGCAGCATGCAGCAGCGGAAGCAGATCCAGGCCGTTCTCTTTCTGCAGATAAATATCCAGAAGAATCAGGTCGATATGGGTGTCGCTATGGAAGATAACCTCTTTGGCCTTTTCCAGCGTGGAGGCGATTCCGCAACACTGAAAACCAGGGATCAGTGAGACATAGCGGCGGTTTAAGTCCGCGACCATCGCGTCGTCATCGATAATAAAGACAGAGATCATGTGCTGGCCCTCTCCCCATCCCAGGGAATCTGTACGAAAAATTGCGTGAAAACACCGGGTTCGGATTCCACGGAAATAGTGCCGCCAAGACTTTCAACTTGCTGTTTAACAAGTGCCAAACCAACGCCACGTTCAGATCCTTTAGACGAGACGCCTTTCACAAAAATAAGGTCAATACGATCCGGCTCTATTCCAGGACCGTCGTCATTGACTTCACAATGTAGCCAGCCATTGCGATAGTATAAGGAGACGCTAATTTCCCCCCCAGGCTGATGACCTAACGCGTCGAGCGAGTTTTCAATCAAATTTCCGAGTACGGTAATCAATACCCCAACCTGATTTTCATCACTGCTGTCCGGCAATTGGCTGTCATGGCTAATCACCAGCTTGTGGCCAGAATCGAATGCGCGATTGATTTTACTCAGCAAAAAACCCGCAATGACCGGCGATTTTATTTTACCCAACAGTGAGCCAATCTCTTCCTGATAGTTGTTCGCCATCTTAATGATGTAGTCTTCAAGTTGCTTATAACTCTTCAGATGTAACAATCCCAGAATCACATGCAATTTATTCATGAATTCGTGGGATCGTTCACGGAGTGAGTCAGCATAGTTCACCATGCCATCAAGCCGTTGCATCAGCTGGCGAACTTCCGTTTTGTCCCTGAAGGTAGAGATGGCGCCAATAATTTTACCGTTGCTACGTACCGGTACAGTATTAATGAGCAGAAGCCGGTCTTTAATGTTGATCTCTTCATTGTGATGCGCGGTGCCGTCACGCAGAACTTCGCTTAAATCCACCACCTGCGACCAGGTGTTGCTGAGCGTAGAAAGCTGCGCATCATCCTGCAACCGGCGATAGTCCAGCAACTCCTGTGCCGCCTCGTTAACGAGCGTCACTTCGCCGCTGGCGTCGACGGCAATCACCCCTTCTTTGATAGATTGCAGCATCGCCTGACGCTGCTCGAACAGGGTGGAGATTTCATACGGCTCCAGCCCGAACAGAATGCGTTTAAGCACCTTCACCAGCCCCCAGGTGCCCAGCAGGCCAACCAGCACGCCAAATAAGACGGACCAGATGATACTGCCGCGACTGTCGTTGATCTGCTCAGTTACCCGGCTCAGCTCCAGACCTATCGCCACCACGCCGATCTGCCGGTGATTGTCATCATAAATCGGAGTAAAAACACGCAGCGCCTGGGCGAGAAACCCCCGGTTGATGGCGACGTTCTCTTTGCCCTCAAGCGCCAGCAAGATATCGTCGCCTTTAAATGGCTGCCCGATGCGTTGCGCTTCCGGATGGGAATAGCGCAGAGTTTTCATGTCCGTCACAACAATAAACAGCATGTCGTTACGCTTACGCACCGCTTCGGCAATCGCCTGAATGCCGCTCTCCTGCGGTTTTTTCATCAATCCCTGGCGGATCTCCGGGGAATCCGCCAGCGTCCGGGCAACCGCCAGCGCTTTGTTCGCCAGCGCATCACTTGTCATGTGGCTTATCTGAAAGAAATAGATCAGGTGTACCACCAGCAGTACAGAAAACAGGACGGCGCTGACCATTAATATTACCGTCGTACCGAGTTTCATCGGCCGTTTGCGCAGCTTGCGGTAAGGCAGAGAGTATTTCATCGTGATTCCGGATTCACAGTTCGTGTGGGTATTATCGCTATTGCGGCGCGGAATAGAAAGGAGGCAATGAAAGCCCCCAAACACCCTTTCTCATGTGCTACCCTACGCGCCATTTCCAACTGATGTTGTAATGCTTGCGTTTTCCATGGGAGTACCTAATGAACACAGCACATGAGAGTCAAAAAACAGAATTGAACAGGTTTTCCCGTTTAGTGTTAGCCAAAGGGCGCGAGAAATCGTTACTGCGCCGTCATCCCTGGATCTTCTCCGGCGCGGTTGCCCGTATGGAAGGAAAAGCCAGCCTCGGCGAAACCATTGATATCGTCGACCATCAGGGGAAATGGCTGGCGCGCGGCGCATACTCACCGGCGTCACAAATTCGTGCCCGCGTCTGGACGTTTGAGGCGAGCGAAGCCATCGACAGCGATTTCTTTGTCCGTCGCTTACAGCAGGCGCAGCAGTGGCGCAGCTGGCTGGCGCAGCAGGACGGGCTCGACAGCTATCGCCTCATCGCCGGTGAATCTGACGGCCTGCCTGGCGTGACCATCGACCGCTTTGGCAATTTCCTGGTCTTACAACTGCTCAGCGCGGGGGCGGAATATCAGCGTGCAGCGTTGATCACCGCGCTGCAGACGCTCTACCCGGAATGTGCAATTTACGACCGCAGCGACGTCGCCGTGCGTAAAAAAGAAGGCATGGCGCTGACACAAGGCCCGGTGACGGGTGAACTGCCCCCCGCCCTGCTGCCCATTGAAGAACATGGCATGAAACTGCTGGTGGATATTCAGGGGGGCCATAAAACCGGTTACTACCTCGATCAACGCGACAGCCGCGTTGCCGATAAACGCGTGCTGAACTGCTTCTCCTACACCGGCGGTTTTGCCGTTTCCGCGCTGATGGGCGGCTGCCGCCAGGTGGTGAGCGTCGATACTTCGCAGGAGGCGCTGGATGTTGCGAAGCAGAACGTCTCGCTGAACAACCTGGATCTCAGCAAAGCGGACTTTGTACGTGATGACGTGTTCAAGCTGCTGCGCAAATACCGTGACCAGGGTGAGACGTTTGACGTGATCGTCATGGACCCGCCGAAATTCGTCGAAAACAAAAGCCAGCTGCAGGGTGCCTGCCGCGGTTACAAAGATATCAACATGCTGGCGATCCATTTGCTGAACCCGGGCGGCGTATTGCTGACCTTCTCCTGTTCAGGACTGATGACGACCGATTTATTTCAGAAAATCATCGCTGATGCCGCAATAGATGCTGGTCGTGATGTACAATTTATAGAGCAGTTCCGTCAGGCCGCCGATCACCCGGTGATCGCTACCTACCCGGAAGGGCTGTATCTGAAAGGGTTTGCCTGTCGCGTCATGTAACTTGAAAAGTGGAACATTTGCCCGCATATCAAAGGCAGGTAATGTTTCCCGGGAGGTGACTATGATTGCCAGCAAATTCGGTATCGGCCAGCAGGTCCGCCACTCCCTGTTGGGCTATCTGGGCGTTATTGTTGATATCGATCCAGAATACTCGCTTGATGAACCCGCTGAAGACGAAATGGCGGTGAATGCCCAATTGCGGGCCGCCCCCTGGTATCATGTAGTGATGGAAGATGATGACGGTCAGCCAGTGCATACGTACCTTGCTGAAGCTCAGCTGAGCGGCGAGATGAGCGATGAACATCCCGAGCAGCCGTCAATGGATGAGCTGGCGCAAACCATTCGCCGCCAGCTACAGGCACCACGACTGCGTAATTAGTAAAAACCCCGCCAGAGCGGGGTTTTTTATTATTTCGCGAGGCCTAAGCGCGGAATTTCAATCGCCGGGCAGCGATCCATCACCACATTCAGCCCCGCATTACGAGCCAGCACGGCGGCCTGATCGTTGATCACACCCAGCTGCATCCACAGCGTTTTCGCGCCGATGGCAATGGCTTCCTGCGCCACACCCCATGCGGCTTCTGAGTTGCGGAACACATCAACCATATCCACTTTTTCCGGCACATCAGCAAGCGTTGCGTAGCCTTTCTGCCCGAGCAGCGTGGTGCCCGCCACTTTCGGAGAAACCGGGATCACGTGATATCCCTGATCGAGCAGATACTTCATCACCCGATAGCTCGGGCGTTCAGGTTTGTCGCTCGCACCCACCAGCGCGATGGTGCGGGTGGATGTCAAAATGCCTGCAATATCGTTCTCTTTCATCATTATCCTCCGGGCAATTCATCAAAGTGTACGACATTCCACACCAGCCAACCATGCATCCCATACTGAAGTATGAGGGCAAAACCGACGACCGTGTCTATATGTTAATAAAATCGTAGTTAGTAAAATTTTGATACACTCTCTGTGGGCTCACTCTTTATCAGGAGATACCAATGAAAGCCGGAACTCTGCTGCTGTGTGCAACGCTCCTGATCCCGGCCCTTGCCCCGGCCACTACGCTGCGCCTGGCGGGAGATGTCGATTTGCTGGTGCTTGATGGCAAAAAAGTCTCCAGTTCGTTACTTCGCGGTGCCGACGGTATTGAACTGGATAACGGCCCACATCAGGTGGTTTTTCGGGTACAAAAAGTTATTCAGTTGCCTGACAGGAGTTATCAGCGCTACGTCTCGCCGCCGCTGATCGCCAGTTTTGACACCCGCTTAATCAGCCTGGTGAATGTCAATCTGCCGCGTCTGGAGACGCAAACAGAGACGCAAGCGTTCGATGCCGCGCCCGGCATCTCACTGCTCGACGGAAATGCGGCCCCCATCCCGGTCAGGCTGGATATTCTCGCGGTGACGAAAACCGCCTCCGGCATTGATTATGAACGGGCAACGGCGGTGTATAACCACAACCGGACGCTGGCCTCGCATTCTCCACTGAGCGCCACTATGCCGGATGACAGCACGCTACTGTCGAAAAAAACCGAGCTGGATTTTCCGTCACTGCAGTCGCAAACCCTCGCCGAGCAGCGGCTGAAATACTGGTTTCAGCAGGCCGATTCGGACACGCGCAACCGTTTTTTGCAGTGGGCGCGTCAGCAACCCTCGTCATAACCCCGCATTTCTGCACAGAATTATCATTTTTTTGCCCTCGCGGTTTGCAGCCATGATTGCATCCAGTACTCTGTCTGCATCTCAACATGCGGAAGGGTACTATGGAACTCACAACACGCACGCTCCCGGCGCGCAAGCATATTGCGCTGGTGGCGCACGATCACTGTAAAGACATGCTGTTGAAATGGGTGGAGCGCCATCGTTCGCTGCTGGAGCGCCACACGCTGTCAGCGACGGGCACCACGGGGAATCTGATCCAGCGCGCCACCGGGCTTAACGTTAACGCCATGCTGAGCGGCCCGCTGGGGGGCGACCAGCAGGTAGGCGCACAGATTTCGGAAGGGAAGATCGACGTGCTGATTTTCTTCTGGGACCCGCTCAACGCCGTGCCGCACGATCCCGACGTTAAGGCGCTGCTGCGTCTGGCGACAGTGTGGAATATTCCGGTTGCCACTAACCTTTCTACTGCAGATTTCATTATTCAGGCGCCTAACTTCAGTGATGAAGTGGACATCCTGATCCCCGATTATCCGCGTTATCTGGCGGATCGCCTGAAGTAAATACCCGGGCTGGCGCACAACGCGCCAGCCTGCGGTTACGGTTTGCGCGCCACCGGTACAGAGAGCGCTTTCAGCACATCAACAAACACCGACGGCTGTTCTTTACTGAACAACAACCAGACGCGCTGACGCGCACGCGTTAACGCCACGTACAGCAACCGCCGCTCTTCGGCGTCCGGGAAATCCTCCGGCGGCGGCAGCAATGCCTGCTCCATGATCGACTCTCTGGCAGGTGCCGGAAACGCGTCCTGCCCCTCCTGCAACCCCATGACAATCACATAATCGGCCTGCTGCCCTTTACTGGCATGAATGGTCATAAAGTCGATCGCCAGCTTCGGCCAGCGAGTGGCGGCTTTTTCCAGACTGGCCGGTTTCAGATGGTGATAGCGCGCCAGCACCAGAATACGCTCATCCGGTTTTGCATAGCCGCTGAGCTTGTCGAGCAGCGCATCGAGTTGATCGTCAGGCAGCAGGGTGACCGCTTTTTTATCCCCCACTTTCAGGCTGTTGAGTGGTTTGTTGAGCTGATGCGGATTCTGCTGAATAAACGCGTTCGCCACATCGCCGATACGGCTGTTAAAGCGGTAGGTAGTATCCAGCGCGCAGTTGTCGCCTTCGCCAAAATAGTGAGTAAAGGCGGTGGTCAGCGTGAGCTGCGCGCCGCTAAAGCGGTAAATGGCTTGCCAGTCGTCGCCTACTGCATAAAGAGAGGTGCGCGAATTCTGTTTTCTCAACGCCGCCAGCAGCGCCGCCCGTTGCGGGGAGATATCCTGGAATTCATCCACCAGAATATGCTTCCACGGACTGACAAAACGTCCCTTCTCCAGCACGTTAATGGCCTGATGGATTAGCCCGGAAAAATCCACCGCATCCTCCGCTTTCAGCGCCGTTTTCCAGGCTTTAAGCAGCGGAGCCATCAGCTTGATACGCTTACTGAAGAGATCTCTCACCTCTTCCGGCGCCGCATCAATCATCTCAGCCTGCGAGCCGCCGTGCATANACCCAACGATCGAGCCGCCCGCCCAACCGCCGCACCACTTTTTCGTCCTGCCAGTAGTTGCCTTCCGGCACATTCCAGCCCATCTCTTCGTCGAGCCACTGCCGCCAGCCTTTAGCCTGCGCTTTTTTCTCGTTGCACTGCTGCTGCCAGGTTTTGATTAACAGTGCCTGCCGCGCCTTGCTGTCGTTTTCCAGTTTGCTGATGGCAGGCACTTTTTTGCTGCCCTGTTGAATAATGTGCAGCGCGAGGGAATGAAACGTACGTGCGCTGATGGCATCGGTGTTCAGCCGCTCGCGGATCCGCTCGTCCATCTCTTTTGCCGCCTGACGGCCAAACGCCAGCAGCAGGATCTGTTCGGGTGATGCTTCCCCGCGCATTAACAGCCAGCCGGCCCGCGCCACCAGCACGGAGGTTTTACCGCTGCCCGCCCCCGCCAGCACCAGCAGCGACTGCTCACCATTGACCACCGCCCGTGCCTGCGCCGGATTCAGCGGCGAGGCCTCTATCTTTTCAAAGAAAGCGGCATACTGGCTGAGCATCGCCTCGGTATAAGCCTGATTATGCTGCAGGCGGCTACTGTCGATGTCTTTCAGCCAGCCCTGACACTGGCGCCAGAGTTCGCGACAGTTGTCGAACGTCTCCTGCCGCGCGACAGGGATCGGCAAAGCATCCAGCGCGCGCAGGATTTTTTGCTGGACGCCGAGCGTCGCCTGACGGGTCAGCCATTTGCCCTCTGCGCTGAAGCGTGAGATTTCTGCCAACTGTTCGGTGAGCAGGCGAGCGGCGATGTCGCTCATTTCGCGGCCCCACTGCTCCCAGAGCGCATTCAGATGATGATGAAAGCGCTGCGTTTCGCCCCACTCCGTGCCGTGGAGGCGCACCACTTTGTTTTCCGGCAGAATAAATTCCAGCTCGCCCCACACCAGCCCGCGCTTGCACTGAATATCCAGCAACTGGTTAAAAGGAATGAGATATTCATGACGATCGCCGGAGACTTTCACCCCGGCGTTAAGGATTTCTACTCGATCGTAAGGGTGCTGCGCCATGCGCTTGCCCAGCGTAGTTGCTTTTAGTTCCATGTCATGCCAAATCCCGCCACGTTTTATTACTCCACAGTTTAACCGCCAGATACCAGGTGCTCCAGCGCAAAAAAACGTTACAATTACGAGGTCAACGACATTTCCGCAATGGACCGAGGATTTATGCGTACTGTTTTGAATATTTTGAATTTTGTACTGGGGGGTTTCGCCACCACGCTCGGCTGGCTTCTGGCGACGGTGGTCAGCATCATTTTGATCGTCACACTGCCGCTGAGCCGCTCCTGCTGGGAAATCACCAAACTGTCTCTTCTCCCTTATGGTAATGAGGCCGTACATGTGGATGAACTCAACCCGGACAGCAAAAGCGCGGTAATGAACGCCGGTGGTACGCTCCTCAACATTTTCTGGTTTGTTCTCTTCGGCTGGTGGCTGTGCCTGATGCATCTCTTTGCCGGTATCGCGCAATGCATCACCCTTATTGGTATTCCGGTTGGGATCGCTAATTTTAAAATCGCCGCGATTGCGCTGTGGCCGGTGGGTCGCCGCGTCGTGTCCGTAGAGACCGCGCGCGCCGCGCGTGAAGCCAATGCCCGCCGTCGTTTTCAATAATCCGGACCGGTTATCGCTATGCTAAGCCCGTTGCTTCGCCGCTATACATGGAACAGTTCCTGGCTCTACAACGTCAGAATTTTTATTGCCCTTTGCGGCACTACCGCCCTGCCCTGGTGGCTGGGCGACGTTAAGCTCACCATCCCGTTGACGCTCGGAGTGGTCGCGGCAGCATTGACCGATCTCGACGACCGGCTGACAGGCCGCCTGCGAAATTTGCTGATAACCCTGGTCTGCTTTTTCATCGCTTCCGCCTCGGTGGAATTGCTTTTTCCATGGCCGTGGCTGTTCGCGCTGGGGCTGACCCTTTCCACCAGCGGTTTTATCCTGCTCGGCGGTCTCGGGCAGCGTTACGCCACCATCGCGTTTGGTGCGTTGCTGATTGCCATTTACACCATGCTCGGCGTGTCGCTGTATGAGCACTGGTACCAGCAGCCGCTTTTCCTGCTGGCGGGCGCTGTCTGGTATAACCTGCTGACACTGACCGGGCATTTGATTTTTCCTGTTCGTCCGTTACAGGACAATCTCGCCCGCAGCTACGAGCAACTGGCGCATTATCTCGAGCTCAAGTCACGTCTGTTTGACCCGGATATCGAGGAGGAAAGCCAGGCGCCGGTCTACGAACTGGTGCTCGCTAACGGCCAACTGGTCGCCATGCTCAACCAGACAAAAGCCTCATTGCTGACCCGATTACGCGGCGACCGCGGTCAGCGCAACACGCGCCGGACACTGCATTATTACTTCGTGGCGCAGGACATTCACGAACGCGCCAGCTCGGCGCATATTCAGTATCAGACGTTACGCGATAACTTCCGCTACAGCGACGTGATGTTTCGTTTTCAGCGTTTGATGTCGATGCAGTCGCAGGCCTGTCAGCAACTGGCCCGTTCCATTTTGCTGCGCACGCCCTATCAGCACGATCCGCGCTTCGAACGTGTTTTTACCCATCTGGATGCCGCGCTGGACAGAGTACGCGCCAGCGGCGTACCGGCAGATCAGATCAAAGCGCTGGGCTTTTTGCTCAATAACCTGCGCGCCATCGACGCTCAACTGGCGACGATTGAGTCTGAGCAAGTGCAAAATCAGCCGCGCAACGATACGGAAAACCTGCTTTCGGACGACCGGTTGCATGGGTTCAGCGATATCCGCGCACGGCTGAGCCGTAATATGTCGCCGGAGTCGGCGTTGTTTCGCCATGCCATTCGTATGTCGCTGGTCTTGTGCGCCGGTTATGCCTTTATACAACTGACCGGTTTGCATCATGGCTACTGGATCCTGTTGACCAGCCTGTTCGTCTGCCAGCCGAACTACAACGCTACCCGCCACCGCCTGGCGCTGCGTATTTTCGGCACGCTGGTCGGCGTCGCTATCGGTTTACCGGTTCTGCTGCTCGTCCCATCCGTTGAAGGGCAACTGGTGCTCATTGTGGTCACCGGCGTGCTCTTTTTTGCCTTCCGTACCGTGCAGTACGCCAACGCCACGATGTTTATCACCCTGCTGGTCTTACTGTGCTTCAACCTGCTGGGCGAAGGCTTTGAGGTCGCGCTGCCTCGTATTTTTGATACGCTCATCGGCTGTGCCATCGCCTGGGCGGCGGTCAGTTTCATCTGGCCGGACTGGCGGTTTCGCAACCTGCCTCGCGTGCTGGAGCGTGCCGTGGATGCCAATTGCCGGTATCTGGATGCGATCCTTGAGCAATACCATCAGGGCCGTGATAACCGTCTGGCCTATCGCATTGCTCGCCGCGAAGCCTGGAACTGCGATGCCGAACTGGCGTCCGTAATCTCAAACATGTCGACAGAGCCCAAGGTGACGGCTGAGATGAAAGAGACCGCGTTTCGCCTGCTGTGTCTCAACCACACCTTTACCAGCTACATCTCGGCGCTGGGCGCGCATCGCGAGCAGTTGACGAACCCCGATATTCTGGCGCTGCTGGATGACGCGGTATGCTACGTTGACGATGCATTCCACCATACACCGAAAGATGAACCACGGGTGCATCAGGCGCTGACGGGCCTGATGCAACGGATCCATCACCTGGAGCCCCGGGCAGAAAGCAAAGAGCCGCTGGTGTTGCAGCAAATTGGTCTGCTGGTTACGCTTCTCCCTGAGATAAGTCGCCTTCAGCGGCAAGTTTCTCCTGCAGCGACAGAGGCGATCCCGGAAGGCTACTGACCCACTCCATCAACTCCTGGCGCCGTTGCGCCGGGAGTGCCGCCGCATGAACGCCGGCAATCGCTCCTTCCAGCGCAAAGAGCACGCTGACGCTAATTCCTTTTCTTTTTTCCCGCAGTTTCAACCAGCTCAGTTCAGCGCCCAGCGTACAGAGCATATTGTTGTCGCGAATCCCGACCTCCAGCAGCATCAGCTCCATATGAAAGGTAATATTGGGCAGATTCTTCAGCCTTCGTCTGTCGTAACGCAGGTCTTTTTCCCGCTGTGCCTCCTCGAGCGAATGTGAAGAGAGGGTTAACAGCGTGCAGCGATCGTCCCACAGCGCATCGTCAACATGGTAATAATTGAGCAGCACGGGCCGACCGCGCTTACGTAGCGTGAGTAACGGCGTCGGGTGATTAACGCGGTACGGCGCGCTTTGCTCACACACGCGCAAATAAAGTTCTCCTTCTGCCACCATCGCAAAAACGGTCTCTTCGATGGCCAGACTGTATCCGCCAAACAGCGCACGGTATTCAATGGTCCCCAATGGAGACAGATATTCCTGCGACTGATATATCCTTTTATAAGAATCATTTTTCATGATTATTCCTTTGTTAATCATGCCGTTAGATGTGATTTTTTAATTAACGGATCCGTTAAGCAGGAAAATAGGCAACTTCGACGCAGGCGGCAAGATGATTTTGAACATCTGTACGACTTCAGTGAATTTTTGCGAGACGCTTTCAGAAAATGGGGTTGATCTTTATACACAGTGGCTGTACTGTATATTCATACAGTAACCCACAGGGCTGGATAAACTATGTATACTTCTGGTTATGCAAATCACTCAACGATGACTTCCGCTACCCCGGTTCGTCATTCACGCGTCGCGTCAACGCAGGCCTCTTCCGGGCTGATTAGCGAAGTGGTCTACCACGAAGACCAGCCCATGATGACGCAACTTTTACTGCTACCCTTATTACAACAGTTGGGTCAGCAATCGCGCTGGCAATTGTGGTTAACGCCGCAGCAAAAACTGAGCCGCGAATGGGTTCAGGATTCCGGGCTGCCATTGACAAAGGTGATGCAGCTGAGCCAGATGTCGCCCTGCAACACGCTGGAATCAATGATTCGGGCGCTGCGCACCGGCAACTACAGTGTGGTTATCGGCTGGTTAAGTGATGAACTGACAGAAGATGAACACGCGAGACTGGTGATGGCGGCTGAGGAAGGGCAAGCCATCGGTTTCCTTATGCGTCCGGTTCGCGCAACCTCTACAGCCACGAGACAGCTAAACGGGCTAAAAATTCATTCAAATTTCTATCATTGAGCGAATTTAAGATTAATCCTGGAATTTTTTTTCGCTTTTAAAAGCAGCGTCTCAATTTTCAGCAAAAACGGTGAGAGTGCTTGTCTGGCGCGGTTTGCGCTATTTTATGCTGTTTAATATTTCTGCAAAATTGTTAAATATTCTGTATACAACTCTTTTTTTTTCATATGCCTGACAGAGTTCACACTTGTAAGTTTCCAACTACGTTGTAGACTTTACATCGCCAGGGGTGACCGGCTTAAGCCGCAAGTAACGGCATAGTTATTAACAAGTCACGCTCCCGGTGAAGGATTTAACCGTGAATTTCTTGAGTATCTTCATGGCGATTTTTGGATGATAACGAGGCGCAAAAAATGAAAAAGACAGCTATCGCGATTGCAGTGGCACTGGCTGGCTTCGCTACCGTAGCGCAGGCCGCTCCGAAAGATAACACCTGGTATGCAGGTGGTAAGCTGGGTTGGTCCCAGTTCCACGACACTGGCTGGTATGACAGCTCCCTGAACAACGACGGCCCGACTCACGAAAGTCAACTGGGTGCAGGCGCGTTCGGTGGTTACCAGGTTAACCCGTACGTTGGTTTCGAAATGGGTTATGACTGGCTGGGTCGTATGCCGTACAAAGGCGACACTCAGAACGGCGCGTTCAAAGCTCAGGGCGTTCAGCTGACTGCTAAACTGGGTTACCCAATCACTGACGATCTGGACGTATACACCCGTCTGGGCGGCATGGTATGGCGTGCTGACTCCAGCAACAACAACCCAGCTGTTGGTGACAACCACGACACTGGCGTTTCCCCAGTATTCGCTGGCGGCGTTGAGTGGGCAATGACCCGTGACATCGCTACCCGTCTGGAATACCAGTGGGTTAACAACATCGGTGATGGTGGTACCGTTGGCGTTCGTCCGGACAACGGCATGCTGAGCGTTGGTGTTTCCTACCGTTTCGGCCAGCAGGAAGCAGCTCCGGTAGTTGCACCGGCTCCGGCTCCGGCTCCGGAAGTACAGACCAAGCACTTCACCCTGAAGTCTGACGTTCTGTTCAACTTCAACAAAGCAACCCTGAAACCGGAAGGTCAGCAGGCGCTGGATCAGCTGTACTCTCAGCTGAGCAACCTGGATCCGAAAGACGGTTCCGTAGTGGTTCTGGGCTTCACCGACCGTATCGGTTCTGACGCTTACAACCAGGGTCTGTCCGAGAAACGTGCACAGTCTGTTGTTGACTACCTGGTATCTAAAGGTATCCCGTCCAACAAGATCTCCGCACGTGGTATGGGCGAATCCAACCCGGTTACCGGTTCTACCTGTGACAACGTGAAAGCTCGCGCTGCACTGATCGATTGCCTGGCTCCGGATCGTCGCGTAGAGATCGAAGTTAAAGGCATCAAAGACGTCGTAACTCAGCCGCAGGCTTAAGTTTAACGTCTACAAAAAACCCCGCCATCGCGGGGTTTTTTATTGCCTGAAATTCAGCATCTTGATTACTCTTCTTTGCCAAGCAGCGCCTGCAGATCCTGTTTCAGGCTCGACATTTTGCTGGCGTACTTCTCTTTATTCTCTGCGTCTTCAATCAGCTGAACGATGGTTTCTGACAGCGTTTTACCACGCCGCTGTGCCAGCCCTGCCAGCCGCTGCCAGACGATAAATTCCAGATCGATAGATTTCTTGCGCGTATGCTGATGCTCGGCGTTGAAATGACGCTTTCGCCGGGCACGGATCGTCTGCTTCATACGATTCGCCAGCGCCGGGTTCATATGCGTCAAAATCCACTCATTGACCAGCACGGGTTCGTTTTCAAGCGTCAGCAACTTCTCCACCACGTCCTGCGCAGCGCTGGTTTCGATATAACGCGTGATAAGTTCGCCTTCCCGGTGTTTTTTCACCAGGTACTTCCACTTCCACCCGCTTTCAAGGTTTTCCAGTTGTTGATATTTCATCGCGATCCCAAGGTGACCGTGTAACTCATTTCAGGATATCAGTTTTTTCCCGATGCGCTGAGAAGAAATCGATATTCATGAACAGAAGTGCGCTCCGTCATACCTGACCACTGCATTCTCCGTGTGCTACTGCGCAGCATAAGGTATAATCCCGCGTTTTACATCTGACTAAAAAATATCGACATTGACCATCAATAAACTTTCCGGACGTGAGCTGGCTCCTGATACTACTGACTATCAGGCTTTGTTTGCTCAGACCGAGCTGACCTTACCAACCGATTCGATACTCCGCGACACGCAGGCCCGTTTGCATTACGCGCTGGAGCAGTTTCTCTATCCGCAAGCCATCTCGCCGGTGGTGCTGGTGAAAGCGCCCGAGGAGCCTGAGTATCTTAAGCTTCTCACCACGCTGACAGAGAGCATGCAGCCGCATGAACAGCCACTTTGTGGTGTCCGTTACGACATCAACAACGGCATCGTCACGCAACGACCTGCAGAATCCGCAGAAGATAACTTCGCCAGCACCCGACCGGTTATTTATGCCGACTGGGTCGAGGCCGAGCAACTTTTTGGCTGCGTACGCCAGTTTAACGGTGATGTGACCCTGCAGCCGGGTCTGGTGCATCAGGCAAACGGTGGCGTGCTGGTTATCTCTCTGCGCGCGTTGCTGGCCCAGCCGTTGCTGTGGATGCGTTTAAAGAACATCGTCACCCGCCAGCGTTTCGACTGGCTGAGTTTTGACGATTCGCGCCCGCTACCGGTTCATGTGCCGTCAATGCCGCTGTCGCTGAAAGTGATGCTGGTAGGCGAACGCGATTCGCTGGCGGATTTCCAGGAGATGGAGCCAGAATTCAGCGCCAACGCCATTTATACCGAATTCGAAGANAAGAACCGCTGCCGCTCTGCCTGCTCTGGCTGGGCCGTCAGCTACGTGAAGCCGCAGCCTTTACTGAAGGCAGCGAATTCAGCGCCGGGCAGCTCACCACGATGCTGGAACAACGCCAGTGGCGCGAAGGTTTCCTTGCTGAGCGCATGCAGGATGAGATTCTGCTTGAGCAGATCCTTATCGAAACCGAAGGCGAACGCGTCGGGCAGATCAACGCCCTGTCGGTCATCGAATTTCCTGGCCACCCCCGCGCGTTTGGGGAACCGTCGCGCATCAGCTGTGTGGTACATGTGGGTGACGGCGAGTTTACTGACATTGAGCGCAAAGCGGAGCTGGGTGGCAACATCCACGCCAAAGGGATGCTGATCATGCAGTCGTTCCTGATGGCGGAGCTGGGCCTTGAGCAGCAGATCCCCTTCTCGGCGTCACTCACCTTTGAACAGTCTTACAGTGAAGTGGACGGTGACAGCGCCTCGATGGCCGAGCTGTGTGCGCTGATCAGTGCCCTTTCCGGCGCGCCGATCAACCAGAGTATCGCCATTACCGGTTCGGTGGATCAGTTCGGTCGTGCGCAACCCGTCGGCGGTCTGAATGAGAAAATCGAAGGGTTCTTTGCTATCTGTAAGCATCGCGATCTGACCGGCAAACAGGGTGTGATTATTCCTTCCGCTAACGTGCGCCATCTGAGTTTATCGCAGGAAGTTCGACAAGCGGTTGAAGACGAGCAATTCTTTATCTGGGCGGTCGATGATGTTACCGACGCGCTGCCGCTGCTGACGCAACTGCTGTGGGACGCTGACGGCCAGACAACGTTGTTACAAACCATTCAGGAGCGTATTGCACAAGCGTCACAGCAGGATGCCCGTCACCGCTATCCGTGGCCGTTACGTTGGCTGGGCTGGTTTAATTCTAACTGATCGGACTTGTTCAGCGTACACGTGTTAGCTATCCTGCGTCCCGAACTCAAAATAAGGTTTACTGAAAACATGGTAGATAAACGCGAATCCTATACAAAAGAAGACCTTCTTGCCTCTGGTCGCGGTGAACTGTTCGGCGCGAAAGGCCCGCAGTTACCGGCACCGAATATGCTGATGATGGATCGTGTCGTCAAGATGACCGAAACCGGCGGCAATTTTGATAAGGGCTATGTGGAAGCCGAACTCGACATCAACCCGGACCTGTGGTTCTTCGGGTGTCACTTTATTGGCGATCCGGTGATGCCGGGCTGCCTGGGTCTTGATGCTATGTGGCAGCTGGTGGGTTTTTACCTCGGCTGGCTCGGCGGCGAAGGTAAAGGGCGCGCACTGGGCGTGGGTGAAGTGAAATTCACTGGCCAGGTTCTACCAAGCGCGAAGAAAGTGACCTACCGTATTCACTTCAAACGCATCGTTAACCGCCGCCTGATCATGGGCCTGGCGGATGGCGAAGTGCTGGTCGATGGCCGTCTGATCTACACGGCAGCGGATCTGAAAGTGGGTCTGTTCCAGGATACTTCCACGTTCTAATCCTGTTCCATTTTATACGAAATCATTTACGTTGCATCGCGGCGGCAACGGAGCGAATCCCCGGGAGCTTACAGTAGTAAGTGACTNGAAGTATAAAACGGCGAAGCCACCGCGGGGCGGTGGCTTCTTAAAGAGACAGCATCAGGCGATTACTGCCCTGTCCTCCATGGCTTCTCGCCAGCCTCCCAGCCAGTGTGACCTTTGGTTTAAGGTCTGGTATGGACAGATTTCCTTCGATTTGCCAGCGATGCCAGCCTGGTATCCACGTTGATGTGCTCGTTCCAGGCGATCTCGTTTTTGTCTCTTCATGCCTCGTTTCCCTCATTCTTGTGATCTGGTGGAAAAGAAAACAGTGATCACAAAATCTGCGACCACACATAACGAATACCCCGAATCAGATGCATCGTCAATGCGCAAAATTCACACCAGTGTCATATTTGTGAGCTACTCAGAAGTTCATTTGTACAAAAAATGTGAGCCAGAACAAGTAATCTACTGATGCTAAAAACAAAAAGGCCGTAACCGATACTGCATCGATTACGGCCCTGCTGACGATGAATTTTACTTATGGCATCTGGTTGATCGCCTGGGCAATTGAACCGGCTTCCTGGCGCCAGGCCTGGGCCAGCATTTTCACCATTTCATCATAGCCATCCTGCTGCTGCATCAGTTCAATATGGAACGGACGCTTAGTCAGCTGCCCCTGATGGTTGAGCAGCCACTCACCGCTGACAATCACCCGGCCATCGTAACGGCCATGAAACCCGGTCACCGAGACGTTCAGCGTGTCCTGATTATTCCCCAGCGGCTGAGACGCCACGACCCAGCCCGGCAGCTGGCTGCTCAGGTTCGCCACCAGCGTCGTACGCAGCTGTTGATCGAGCGGACTGGCCCACAGGTTATTGCTGGCAATGACGTACTGCACATCACTGGTCTGATAGACCACGCCGTTCCCGGCCAGATAATCCGGAATAGCAACCTGCTCAACCCACAGCAGGCGGCTGCCCTGCGTCGTGGCGCTTTGCGCGCCACTCTGCGCCAGCGGAAGCTGATAGTACGTTTTATTTTCGCCGCTGCTGCTGCAGGCGGATAGCGCGCAGGTCAGCAAGACCATTAGCCACTTTTTCATTATTTCGCCCTCTTCGGCTCTGGATCTTTTTTGTCCTTCGCTTCAAATACCAGCGAGTTACTCTTCTCATTCAGCGTTTTCAGCACCGGCTGCAGCTCGCGTAATACCTGATCGAGACGCTGCATATCCGCCACCATTTTGTTGTAGGCGGCGGAGCCTGGCTGGAAGCCCTGCATGCTGCGGTTCAGTTCACGCAGTGTCTGCTGCATATCCTGCGGCAGCTGCTGCATCGACTGGCTGGCGGTCAGCTTGTTAAGATTATCCAGTGTGGCTTGCAGATGGCGCATCGTACGCTGACTTTCCGACAGAGTATTGGTCGCCTGCTCAAGCATCGGATTGAGCGGCAGATTGTTGATCTTGTCGAGCGTCTCCACCAGTTTCTGCTGGATCTGCGCCAGACCGCCACTCACCGTCGGGATAATCTTATAACCGCCAAACTCGCGCATACCGGAAACCGCAGGCGCTTTCGGGTAGAAATCCATATCGACATACAGCGCGCCGGTGACAAGATTGCCGGTCTTCAGCGAGCCGCGTAAGCCGCGCTGAATAAGCTCGTTCAGATGCGCGCCAACGTCCGGGTTTTCCCCCAGCTGGCTGGCCATGCGCTCAGGTTCAATGCGGATCAACACCGGAATGCGGTAGTCATCATTCAGCGCCTGACGCAGCCCCGGCACGTAGAAGGGTACCTGACCGACGGTGCCCAGACGAATGCCGCGGAATTCTACCGGCGCACCCGGCTGCAGGCCGCGAATCGAATCTTTGAAGAACACAAGATAATCAATATGTTCGGTGTATAGCGAGTCCTGAATGCTGCGCTGATCGTCATACAGGCGGAATTCCGTTTTCTCCCCTACCGGCTGACCGAGGTCAATGCCCTCAGGCACATCAAAGCTGACGCCACCGCCGAACAGGGTCGACAGGGAGCCCATCTCAACGCGCATCCCCGCCGAGGTCAGATCCACGGCAATACCGCTGTCCTTCCAGAAACGCACGTTACTGGTGACCAGACGATCATTCGGCGCGCTGATAAACAGCTGATAGCTGATCGCCCGTTTCTGCGGATCGAAGGTGCTGGTCTCCACCGATCCCACGCGATAGCCGCGAAACAGCACCGGATCGCCAGGGCTGAGCTGTCCGGCTTTTTTACTGTCGAGGATCACGCGGATACCTTTCGCATCCGGCGGTGCCAGCGGTGGCGCATCCAGCAATTGATAACGTTCAAGCTGCCCGCCCTTGCTGCCTGGCTGCAGCTCAAGGTAAGCGCCGGAGAGCAGCGTGCCAAGGCCGCTAATGCCCTCACGCCCGACCTGCGGTTTCACGACCCAGAAGACCGAGTCCTGATGCAGCAGTTTTTCCATCCCTGCATTGAGACGCGCTTTAATTTCCACGTGGGTTAAATCGTCCGTCAGGGTCGCGCTTTCCACCACACCAACGTCCACGCTGCGGCTCTTGATGGTGGTTTTCCCGCCTTCAATGCCTTCCGCATTGGTGGTAATCAGCGTCACTTCCGGGCCCTGATGGCTGTAGTGATAAAACAGGATCCACGCGCCAATCAACGCGGTGACGATGGGAAAGATCCAGACAGGAGACCAGTTCTTTACCTTTTGCACTTTCGCTTCCCCGCGGTTAGTTTCCATGCTTGTACGACTCCTCATGGCCAGGCTCCGGCTCGCGATCCCACGTCAGACGCGGATCGAAGGTCATTGCCGAAAACATTGTCATTATCACAACCAAGGCAAACATCAGCGCGCCGATGTCCGGATAAATATTCATTAAGCCGCCCATTCTCACCAGGGCGGACAGTACGGCGATGACGAACACGTCAATCATCGACCAGCGGCCCACGAACTCGACCACTTCATAAATCAGGTGCATTCTTTCGCAGTCGCGCTTGCCATGGCCGTTAGCGTCCCAGCACAGCCAGGCGATAGAGATCATCTTCAGCGTCGGCANATAATACTGGCAATAAAAATCACCCCCGCCACCGGGTACGATCCTTCACTCCACAGCAAAATCACCCCAGCCATGATGGTTGACGGCATTTTGTCGCCGAGCAGATCGGTAATCATGATCGGCAGCAGATTCGCCGGCAGATAAAGAATGAACGAGGTGATGAGCAGCGCCATGGTCCACTGCAGACTGTTTTTACGCCGCGGGTGCGCCATCGTATGGCAGCGCGTACATTCGAGCTGGTCGGCGGGCAGAATGGCCGTACAGCACGGGCAGGAGCGTAGCCCCTGACGCAAACCGGAAACGCCGACTTTCATTGGCACCGGGAGATGTGGCATCGGGGCGATGTCGTCCCACAGCCAGCGGCGATCCACACATTGAAACGCGCGCAGTTGCAGAACGCAAAACAGGCACCAGGGAATAAAGCTGCTGCCGATACCAATATCCCCATAGGCCATCAGCTTGACGAAACTCACCAGCACCCCGGCGAGAAAGATTTCCGCCATGCCCCAGCTTTTGAGGCGAAACAGAATAGTGGCGAGGTGAATTTGCAGACTGCGCGGCATCCGTACCCGGTTCACCAATAACAGAATGGTCACCAGGCAGAACGCGGGCACTAACTGGACAAACACAATAAAGAAGGTTCCGAGGCTGGCATAGTCCTCTGAGAACAGAACGTTGGGGATTTCCAGCAGCTCAATTTCGCTGCTGACCCCCGCCACGTTCATATTCACAAAGGGGAACAAGTTGGAGAGCAACAGCATAAACAGCGCCGACAGCGCATAGGCGGTCGGACGCTGGCGTGGCGCGTCCCACGCGATGGTCAGCGTGGTGCCGCAGCGCGGGCAGGCGGCTTTGTGCCGGTGCTCAAGGTGCGGCAACGCCACCAGCAGATCGCATTGTGGGCACAAAATATGCCGTGCAGCATGATGTTGTTCGCACATGCAGAGTCCTCAGTTACGCGCCGTTTTTCAGTGATTCCAGATATTCCCAGCGTTCAAAGGCCTCTTCGAGGGTTTGCTCCGCCTGCGCCAGTTCGGCCAGTACCTTTTGCGTATGGTCGTGTGGCTGACTGAAAAACGCGGCATCGGCCACCTGGGCCTGTAGCGATTCCAGATCCGCCTCCAGCGTTTCAAGGCGTTGCGGTAGCTGTTCCAGTTCACGCTGCAGGTTATAGCTTAGTTTGTTCCCGCCGCGTTTCACAATTTCTGCTTTAGGCGCAGCGACTTCCGTCACTTTCTTTTCAACCGGCTGCTTTTGCGCCAGCGACTGCGTCTGCTGCCCGCGGGCGTCATGATAGCCGCCGACGTATTGCCCGATACGCCCTTCCCCTTCGAAGATCCAGCATTCAGTCACGGTGTTATCGACAAACTGACGATCGTGGCTGACCAGCAGCACGGTGCCCTGATAGCCATCAATCAGCTCTTCGAGCAGTTCCAGCGTTTCCACGTCCAGGTCGTTGGTCGGTTCATCGAGGATCAGCAGGTTGCTGGGTTTCAGGAACAGGCGCGCCAGCAGCAGGCGGTTACGTTCCCCGCCCGACAGCGCACGCACTGGAGTCATCGCTCGTTTCGGGTGGAACAGGAAGTCCTGCAGGTAACCGAGCACATGGCGCGGTTTGCCATTCACCTGCACTTCCTGTTTGCCTTCGGCGAGGTTATCCATCACCGTTTTGTCTGGATCCAGCTCGGCGCGATGCTGATCGAAATACGCCACTTCCAGCTTCGTTCCCACGTGGATACGGCCGCTGTCGGCCTGCAACTGGCCGAGCATCAGCTTCAGCAGCGTGGTTTTACCGCAGCCGTTCGGGCCGATCAGCGCAATCTTGTCGCCGCGCTGTACCTGAGCGGAGAAGTTTTTCACCAGTACTTTGCCGTCAATCTGGTAATTGACGTTTTCCATCTCAAACACGATTTTGCCGGAACGGGTCGCTTCTTCGACCTGCATTCTGGCGCTGCCCATCACCTCACGGCGCTCGCTGCGCTCACGGCGCATCGCTTTCAGCGCACGGACGCGACCTTCGTTACGGGTACGACGCGCCTTGATGCCCTGACGGATCCACACCTCTTCCTGCGCTAATTTGCGGTCAAACTCTGCGTTTTGCAGATCTTCAACACGCAGCGCTTCTTCTTTTTCCAGCAAATACTGGTCGTAATTACCGGGATAAGTCACCAGCTTGCCACGGTCGAGATCGACGATGCGAGTCGCCATATTGCGAATAAATGAACGGTCATGCGAAATAAAGATGATGGTACCTTTAAACGCTTTCAGGAACCCTTCCAGCCAGTCGATGGTTTCGATGTCTAAATGGTTGGTCGGTTCATCGAGCAGCAGGACACGCGGTCCGCTGACCAGCGCGCGGCCAAGCGCCGCTTTACGCAACCAGCCGCCGGACAGCGACGCCAGCTCGGCGTTAGGATCCAGTTCGAGCTGCGCCAGCACTTCGTTGATCCGGTTTTCCAGCTGCCATAAGCCGTGGTGATCGAGCTGTTCCTGGATCCGCGCCATCTCGTTGAGGTTCTTTTCACTGGCATCGATCATCACCAGCCGCGAAATATCGTGGTAACGCTTCAGGTAAACCGCCTGTTCTTCGATCCCTTCAGCGACGAAATCGTACACGCTGCCTTCAACGTTGCGTGGCGGATCCTGTTGCAGGCGCGACACCACCAGATCCTGCTCATACACGATGCGGCCATCGTCGAGTGCCTGCTCACGGTTAAGGATTTTCATCAGCGTGGATTTGCCCGCGCCGTTGCGGCCAACCAGGCAGACGCGTTCGTTATCTTCGATATGCAGTTCTGCATCATCAAGGAGCGGCGCATCGCTGAACGACAGCAACGCGCCATGCATACTAATCAGTGACATTCTTCAATTCCTTCAGGCTTCGGTGATCAGCCAGCAGTTGTGGATCTGACGATTGCGGGCAAAGTCCTGAGACTGCGTTTTTTGCGTAATATCCTGAGCTTTCAGCCCCAGCTTCGCCAGACCGTCGAGATCCATGCGGAAACCGCGCTTGTTATTCGAGAACATAATGGTGCCGCCCTTGCGTAACAGGCGTTTGAGATCGGTCATCAGTCGCAAATGGTCGCGCTGCACGTCGAAAGTATCTTCCATGCGTTTCGAGTTGGAGAAGGTCGGCGGATCGATGAAGATCAGGTCGAACTGTTCATCCGCGTCGCGCAGCCAGCCGAGCACGTCCGCCTGTAGCAGACGATGCGCGCGTCCGGTTAAGCCGTTAAGGCGCAGGTTGCGCTCCGCCCACTCAAGATAGGTGCGGGACATGTCCACCGTCGTTGTGCTGCGCGCCCCGCCCAGCCCGGCGTGAACGCTGGCGCTGCCGGTGTAGGAGAAGAGGTTGAGGAAATCTTTGCCCTTGCTCATCTGCCCCAGCATGCGGCGGGCGATGCGGTGATCGAGAAACAGACCGGTATCCAGGTAATCGGTCAGGTTGACCCACAGGCGCGCGTTAAACTCGCTGACCTGCATGAAATCGCCCTTCTCGCCCATCTTCTGATACTGGTTTTTTCCCTTCTGCCGTTCGCGGGTTTTCAGCACCAGCCTGTTCGGCGCAATCCCCAGCACGGAAATCGTCGCGGCGATGACGTCAAACAGACGCTGGCGCGCTTTGTTGGCGTCCACGGTTTTCGGCGGCGCGTACTCCTGCACCACCACCCAGTCGGCATAGCGATCCACCGCCACGTTGTATTCCGGCAGATCGGCGTCATAGATGCGGTAGCATTCGATGCCTTCCTGGCGCGCCCATTTATCGAGCTTTTTCAGGTTCTTCTTCAGACGGTTGGCAAAATCATCGCCCATACTGCTTACCGGCGCATCGCCCGTGACTTCTGCCAGATGATAGTTTTTCTGCACGCAGTCCAGCGGCCCGTTTTTCGCCTTGAACTGGCGATCGGCGCGCAATTGCAGGCAACTTAATAGCTCAGGCGAGGCGCTGAACATCGACAGATTCCAGCCGCCAAACTGGCTTTTCAGCGTGCGGCCCAGCAGGTTGTGCAGCGCAATCAGCGCGGGTTCGCTGTCCAGGCGCTCGCCGTACGGCGGGTTACTGATAACGGTGCCGTACGGGCCTTTCGGCAACGGATTAGAAAGCTGTGCGACGTCTTTGACGTCGAAGGTCATCAGCTCGCCAACCCCGGCGCGACGGGCGTTGCTGCGGGCGCGCTCAATTACACGACCATCAATATCCGAACCGTAGAAATGGGATTCATACGCCGCGAGCCCGGCGCGTGCGCGGGCCTGGGCATCGGATTTCACC
>NZ_JNGH01000012.1 GCF_001188485.1 Trabulsiella odontotermitis | reverse complement strand
CCGCCTGCGGCGTCATGAAACAGGCGGGTGAGATGGCGGCGCGAAACGGTAACGGACCAGGGGCGTTCGAACCCGCCTTTCTTGATGCGCTGTATACGCTTAACGGGGAGGTGCAGGCATGAAACGCATTAACGCGCTGACCATTGCCGGCACCGACCCGACCGGTGGCGCAGGTATTCAGGCGGATCTGAAAACGTTCTCGGCGCTTGGCGCTTACGGCTGCTCGGTGATCACCGCGCTGGTGGCGCAAAACACCCTCGGTGTGCAGTCGGTTTATCGCATCGAACCGGATTTTGTCGCAGCACAGCTGGATTCGGTATTCAGCGATGTGCGTATCGACACCACCAAAATCGGCATGCTGGCGGAGACAGATATCGTCGAAGCGGTGGCTGAGCGGCTGCAGCGCTATGGCATTCAGAACGTGGTGCTCGATACCGTCATGCTGGCAAAAAGCGGCGATCCGCTGCTGTCACCGTCGGCGGTGGAAAGCCTGCGCACGCATCTGTTGCCGCAGGTGTCGCTGATCACGCCCAACCTGCCGGAAGCCGCCGCGCTGCTGGATGCGCCTCACGCGCGGAATGAGCGTGAAATGCTGGAGCAGGGCCGGGCGTTACGCGCACTGGGTTGTGACGCGGTGCTGATGAAGGGCGGGCATCTGGACGATGCGGAAAGCCCGGACTGGCTCTTTACCGCTGCAGGTGAGCAACGGTTTACCACACCGCGCGTACCAACCAAAAATACCCATGGCACCGGCTGCACGTTGTCGGCGGCGCTGGCGGCGCTGCGTCCGCGTCACAACAGCTGGCTCGAGACCGTACCGGAAGCGAAAGCGTGGTTGTCAAAGGCGCTGGCGCAGGCCGATTCACTGGAAGTGGGACATGGAATTGGTCCGGTGCATCACTTTCACGCGTGGTGGTAGTATACTGGCTGGAGATCCCTGCCAGGAAAAGAGTCGATGGAACAAGCGCATACCCGTCTTATTGAGCAACTGAATGAGCGCATCGCCGCTGCCGATAATATGCCGTTGTACCTGAAGTTTGCTGAAACGGTGAAAAACGCGGTGCGCAGCGGCTGGCTTGAACACGGCAATATCCTGCCTGGCGAGCGCGATCTCAGCCAGTTGACTGGTGTTTCGCGCATCACCGTGCGTAAGGCGATGCAGACGCTGGAAGACGAAGGGGTGGTGACGCGGTCGCGCGGCTACGGTACGCAAATCAATAATATCTTTGAATATTCATTGAAAGAGGCGCGCGGCTTTTCTCAGCAGGTGGTGTTGCGCGGCAAAAAGCCGGACACGCTTTGGGTTAACAAGCGCATCGTCACCTGCCCGGACGACGTGGCGGTGGAGCTGGCGGTCACCCCCGGCAGTGAAGTGTTTTTGCTCAAACGTATTCGTTATGTGGATGAAGACGCGGTGTCCATTGAGGAATCCTGGGTGCCTGCGCCGCTGATTGCCGATCCTGACGCCATCGGTATTTCACTGTATGACTATTTCCGCAGCCAGAATATTTTTCCTCAGCGCACGCGTTCACGCGTCAGCGCCCGTATGCCGGACGCTGAATTTCAGTCGCATATCAAAATGGATGACCGGATCCCGGTGCTGGTGATTAAACAGGTGGCGCTGGATCAGCTGCAGCGGCCGATTGAATACAGC
>NZ_JNGH01000118.1 GCF_001188485.1 Trabulsiella odontotermitis | reverse complement strand
CTGAATCGTCTGTTGCTGAATGTCGAGTTGTCGCTTCCGCTGCTGCGCGGGCGATTGCAGCGGCAGAGCGAAGCACAGCTTTGTCACGATGCCGGGCTTAGCGGGCGCAAGGCGCTGCTGGTGCGGCTCCGTCAGGAAACCGCGCAGGCGCTGATGGCGCTTGATGAGTCACGCGCCAGCCAACGCCGGACATTGGTGCAGCAACTGCAATTTTTTTAACGAACTCATTCAGTTAAATGGCATGGTCATTTTCAGGCTGAGTTCTACAATGGCAGGCACTAAGGAGACCGTCATGAAACATGAACATTTTGTCGTCCAGAGCCCTGCTAAACCCGCACAGCAGCTGTTGCTGTTGTTTCACGGCGTGGGTGATAACCCGGTGGCGATGGGNATCATGTCGCTGGAGGGGGTAAAAGCCGAGCCGAATCTGGCCTCGCGGGTGATTGCCTTTAATGGCCGTTTCGCGACTTTACCGACCACAGCAACGACCGCCACGACGGTGCACTTGATCCACGGCGGTGAAGACCGGGTGATTGAGTTGACCCATGCGGTGGCCGCACAGGATGCGCTGTTAAACGCCGGGGGCGACGTCACGCTGGATATTGTCGACGACCTCGGACATGCGATTGACGAGCGCAGCATGCAACTGGCGATCGACCATTTGCGCTATACCGTGCCGAAGCATTACTTCGATGAAGCGCTGAGCGGCGGTAAGCCCAACGATGACGATATTATCGAGCTGATATAAAACACCCNNAGCTGATATAAAACACCCGGCGCATAGCGCCGGGCAGGTCTGAGTCACTTCTTCGGCTGGTCTTTGTTCGGCCAGTCGTCTTCGTCATCCCACTTATCGTTAAAGTCGCGATGCGGGGGAAGCTCCGGTTTGTTGGCAAGAAACTTCTTGTGGTCGACCCGGCTGAGATCCTTAATCACGTTAATGATGACCCCTACCAGAAACACCAGCACCAGTATCCACCAGTATTTTGCCAGCCATTCCATGTGCGTTACCTCTTAGTCTGAATTGTTAAGCGACGAGCTGTTCCATGATGCGCTGATACATGCGGGCAAGAAGCTGCAGATCGGCGGCGTTAACGCATTCATTGATTTTATGAATGGTCGCGTTCACCGGCCCAAGCTCAACCACCTGCGCGCCCATCCGCGCGATGAAGCGCCCGTCGGATGTTCCGCCCGTGGTCAGCAACTGTGGCTTAATTTCATTATAGTGCTCAATGGCATTGACTACCGCATCCACCAGTTTTCCGCGTTCGGTGAGGAACGGTTGACCGGACAGCCACCAGTCTACGGTGTAACGTAGCTGATATTTTTCCAGCAGCGCGACGACCTGGGCTTTGATCATTTCATCGGTCAGTTCGGTGCTGAAACGGAAGTTAAACTGCACGAACAGATCGCCAGGAATAACGTTGTTGCTGCCGGTACCGGCCTGAACGTTGGCAATCTGCATGCTGGTTGGCGGGAAAAATTCGTTGCCGTGATCCCACTCAATCCCCACCAGTTCGTTCAGCCACGGCGCGGCGCGGTGCACCGGGTTATCAGCGAGATGCGGATAGGCGACGTGACCCTGCACGCCATGAATGGTCAGATTGCAGGTCAGCGAGCCGCGACGGCCGTTTTTCACCACGTCGCCCATTACCGCGGTGCTGGACGGTTCGCCCACCAGGCAATAATCGAGGCGTTCGCGGCGCGCCATCAGCGCTTCAACCACTTTCACCGTGCCGTTTTTGGCGGAAGCTTCTTCATCAGACGTGATGAGAAACGCCAGGCGGCCTTTATGGTTCGGGTGTTGGGCAACGAAACGTTCAGCGGCAACCACCATCGCCGCCAGCGAGCCTTTCATGTCGGCCGCACCGCGACCGAACAGCATGCCGTCGCGGATCGTCGGTTCAAACGGCGGGTTGATCCAGCGGTCAGCATCACCAGCCGGGACGACATCGGTATGACCGGCAAACGCCAGCGTTTCGCCGTTTCCGCGCCAGGCCCAGAAGTTCTGGGTGTCGCCAAAGTCGAGATGCTCGACGGTAAAACCAATATGACGCAGGCGTTCAATCATTAACGCCTGACAACCCGCATCATCGGGGCTGAGAGAGGGGCGGCGAATAAGCTGTTGGGCCAGCTCGATGACCGGGCACGACATAGACTACACCTCACATAAAAAAGTCATCATTATTCAGCAACGATTCTGAAAATGAGTCTGGTAACTGGAATCACTGAAACCCAGCAGCATAGGCTGCCCGGGCGCGCAGAGCAATGGGCGTTTGATAATTGCTGGCATTTCGAGCATTAACGCGGCGGCCGCATCGGCGTTGTCGATCCCGGCGCGGACGGATTCGTCCAGTTTCCGCCAGGTGGTGCCGCGGGTATTGAGCAGCGCTTCCCAGCTTAATTCTGCGATAAAACTGCGTAACAATGCATCGTCCAGTCCATCAACGCGGTAGTCGTGAAAGCGATAGTCGATCTGATGTGCTTCCAGCCAGCGGCGGGCTTTTTTGATGGTGTCGCAGTTTTTGATGCCGTACATGACGATCATGTTTAATCCTTTTGTTTTTGTGCAGGTAAATTCGTCAGATTATTCGAATAGTAAGGAGGCGAAGAATAATACCTGAAAGTATTAGCCAGGCATAATTTCTCATTAATGGTTGCATGTTAATGCAGCGGCTAAAATAGGTACAAGTGTACGCTGAAAAAAACTCAGATAATCCGCCGTCAGCAGTATTTCAAAATATTGCTGTAAGTCACAATAAATTTAAACCGGTCGGTTCATATTTATCTCAACCAGCACCTGTTCCGCTGGCTTCGGTAATCAAAGTGATTGGTTTAATGATCTTCACATTCACAATCAATTTACGTAGACTACTGAGAATTATAAGAGAGGTCGTTATGATTGAACGTGAATTGGGGAACTGGAAAGACTTTATTGAAGTTATGCTTCGTAAATGATTCCGGAAAGATAAGCAATGGTACAGAATATGTAAAATATTCTGACTTAAATCGAATCAGATAAAAGGCGGCCCGATAATGGCCGCTTTTTTTGATATATATTCTGAATGAGAGCCTATCCCATTAGGCTATTTTATTTGCCAGTTTGCCCTTGGGCAGTGCTCGAAATCCTCACGTACTACGTGTACGCTCCGGTTTCTCCGCGCTGTCCGTGGCCAAACTGCCTGCATCAATAACGCCTACTGGGATAGGCTCTAAGAAGTAAAGATGACCCGAAAGTCGCCTCGTGTTATTTCTTCCGTTCCCGTAACGGGAAACGTCGCCGCACCAGCACGAAGAACAGCGGGACGAAGAAGATAGCGAGGATCGTCGCGGAAATCATCCCGCCCATTACGCCCGTTCCCACCGCATGCTGGCTGCCGGAACCGGCGCCGGTACTGGTCGCCATCGGCAGTACGCCGAAGATAAAGGCCAGCGAAGTCATCAGAATGGGGCGCAGACGCTGACGACAGGCTTCCAGCGTTGCGGTCATCAGATCTTCCCCTTTCTCATTCATTTCGTTGGCGAATTCCACAATCAGAATGGCGTTCTTCGCCGACAAACCAATGACCGTCAACAGCCCCACCTGGAAATAGACATCGTTTTCCAGCCCACGCATCCAGGTGGCCAGCAGCGCGCCGATGACGCCGAGCGGCACCACCAGCATCACGGAGAACGGTACCGACCAGCTCTCATACAGTGCCGCCAGGCAGAGGAACACCACCAGCAGGGAAACGGCATACAGCGCCGGAGCCTGCGCCCCGGACAGGCGTTCCTGATAGGACATCGCGGTCCATTCGAGGCCGAAACCGCCCGGAAGCTGGCGAACCAGGTTTTCCATAATGTCCATCGCGGTGCCCGTACTGACGCCTGTTGCCGCTTCACCGACCACTTCTACCGCTGAATAGCCGTTATAGCGTTCGAGGCGCGGTGAGCCGGTTTCCCAGTGCGAGGTGGCAAAGGATGAGAAGGGCACCATCGTGCCGCTGGCGTTGCGCACGTACCAGAGGCCAATATCATCAGGCAACATGCGGTATTTGGCGGCGGACTGCACGTAGACTTTTTTCACGCGACCGCGATCCATAAAGTCGTTAACGTAGCTTGAGCCCCACGCGGTTTGCAGCGTGTCGTTGATGTCATCGATAGAAACCCCGAGCGCCTGCGCCTTGCGCTGATCGATATCAATCTGCAATTGAGGGCTGTCATCCAGACCGTTGTGGCGCACGCGCGTCAGGCGATCGTCTTTGGCGGCCAGTTCCAGCAGTTGATCACGCGCGGCCATCAGCGCGTCATGCCCGGCACCGGCGTGATCCTGCAGCTCCATATCAAAGCCCGCAGAGCTGCCAAGCCCGCTGATGGCCGGTGGGTTGTTGGCAAAGACCCGCGCTTCGTTGATTTTGGTGAAGGCTTTGGTTGCCCGCTCGATGATGGCAAACGAGGTGCCGGTTTTGGTGTCGCGCTGATCCCAGTCTTTCAGGCGGATAAACATTCGCGCCACGTTCTGCCCGTTACCGCCAGGGCCGGAGCCAACGGTGGCGAATATGGACGCCACATTCTCTTTTTCATGGCTGAAGAAATAGTCCTCGACTTTCTCCACCACTTTCAGCGTCTGCTGCTGCGTTGAGCCACTCGGCAACTGAATGGAAGTCAGGAACATGCCGCGGTCTTCCTGCGGCAGGAAAGAGGTCGGCAGACGTAAAAACAGTACCACCATCGCGCCCAGCAACAGGACGTAAATCAGCATCCAGCGCAGGCTGCGGTGCAGAATTTTACCGACGTAGGTTTCGTNGTGAAAATGGCGGTAAACCCAGCCGAAGAAGCCGCGCTGTCCGTGATGCTCGCCTTTGTTGAGCGGCTTGAGCAGCGTGGCGCAGAGCGCCGGGGTAAGGATCATCGCCACCAGCACCGACAGCACCATCGCAGAAACAATGGTCACCGAGAACTGTCGGTAAATCGCCCCGGTGGTGCCGCCAAAGAAGGCCATTGGAATAAATACCGCCGACAGCACCAGCGCAATCCCCACCAGCGCGCCCTGGATCTGGCCCATCGATTTGCGCGTGGCATCGCGCGGCGACAGGCCCTCCTCGCTCATAATACGTTCCACGTTTTCCACCACCACGATGGCGTCATCCACCAGCAGACCGATGGCAAGCACCGTGGCGAACATGGTGAGGGTATTGATGCTGTAGCCGAAGGCGTAGAGGACGGCGAAAGTCCCCAGCAGCACCACTGGCACGGCGATGGTCGGGATCAGCGTGGCGCGGAAATTTTGCAGGAACAGATACATCACCAGGAAAACCAGAAATATCGCTTCCAGCAGGGTTTTCACCACATCGGTAATCGATGCTTTGACGAACGAAGTGGTTTCATAGGCGATTTTGTATTCCAGCCCGTGAGGAAAATACTCGGACAGCTCGTTAAGCCGCGCGATAACACGTTCCGCCGTCGCCATTTCGTTGGCGCCGGAGGCGAGTTTAACCCCCAGACCGGAGGCCGCGTTGCGGTTGTAGCGGCTCAGATAATCATATTTTTCCGCCCCCATCTCAATGGTGGCGACATCGCCCAGCGTCACGACAGAACCGTCTTGGTTCACGTGCAGGGTAATGTCCCGGAACTGCTGTGGCGTTTGCAGCAGCGACTGCGAGTTGATCGTCGCGTTCAGCGCCTGTTTGTCCACCGAGGGCGTGCCGCCCAACTGACCAACGGCAATCTGCGCGTTCTGCGAAGAGATGGCGTCGGTGACGTCCTGCGTCGTCAGTTGAAAGCTGTTGAGTCTGGTGGGATCGAGCCAGATACGCATCGAATACTGCGAACCGTAGGCGTCGATGTCGCCGACGCCGTTAACGCGGCTCAGCGGATCCTGAATGTTACTGGCAACATAGTCGGCAATATCCTGCTTATCCATGCTGCCGTCTGTCGACACAAAGGCGATGGTCAGAATATTCGTGTCGCCGGTTTTGCGCACCGTCACCCCCTGCGTCTGTACCGCCTGCGGCAGCTTACGCATCGCTGACTGCAACTGGTTTTGTACCTGCTGCACGGCTTCATCCGGATCGGTCCCTGCGGCGAAGTTCAGTGTAATGCTCGCCTGACCCGTTGAGCTGCTCTGTGACGACATGTACATCAGGTTATCGAGACCGGTCATGTTCTGCTCGATCACCTGGGTAACAGTATTCTCCAGCGTCTGTGCGGAAGCGCCCGGGTAGTTGGCGTTGATGCGCACGTTAGGCGGCGCAAGGTCGGGATATTGTTCAACCGGCAACGACAAAATGGCCAGCGTGCCAGTTAAGCACAACAGAATGGCCAGTACCCAGGCAAAAATGGGGCGATCAATAAAGAAATTCGCCATTGGAATCAGGACCTCATAATGCGTGTTTTATAGTTATCACGTTCGTCGTCACACTGTAGCCGTAAGGGCTGAAGCAATCGTGGAGAAAAAAAGGAGATAGTGTAAATAATCATGCGACTTTACCGCGTGTCCATACATAACCTTATCTTCGCCACACAAGCCCCTTGTAGCATGGTGGATGAAACGTAGTTTCATTGCAGCGGAAATTTTTTGATCTGCCACAGGGAACCGGGAATTAATGCCGTTTTATGGGCAAATGAACATTGTCGGACCTGCATTCGTCGGTTAATACAATAGCCTTATCAGGTGAAGGGTAAATGTCAGGGATACTATGAACCGATTTATTGTGGCAGACAGCCAGAAATGCATTGGATGTCGCGCGTGCGAAGTTGCCTGCGTCATGGCGCATAACGGCGAGGCGCATGTCTTAACGCCAGCGCGCTATCAGCCGCGTATTACCGTGGTAAAAAATGAATCGCAGCGCAGCGCGGTCACTTGTCATCATTGCGAAGACGCCCCCTGCGCGCGTAGCTGCCCGAACGGTGCTATCAGCCTGCGTAACGACAGCGTGCAGGTGAATGAGCAAAAGTGCATTGGCTGCAAATCCTGCGTGGTGGCCTGCCCGTTCGGCACGATGCAAATCGTGGTGGCGCCGGTTGCCAACGGCAAAGTCAAAGCCAGCGCGCACAAGTGCGATCTCTGTATCGATCGCGAAAACGGCCCTGCCTGTGTCGAGAATTGCCCGGCGGGTGCGCTGCAGGAATTCGGTACTGACGCGCTGATCACGCTCTCCCGCCAGCGCCGTCTGCGTACCGCACGGCAGGAGACGCAGGCCTGGCACGCCGACGCGCCAGCCGTACCCGCGCAGGTTTCCGTCACGCTGGCGGAAAAAATGGCGAAAACGCCGCTGCGCGTTGAGCCGGACAAGCTCGACCTGGCGTCGCGCAAAACCGGTTTCGCCGAGATTTATCTGCCGTTTCGCGCCGAACAGGCCCGGCAGGCGTCACAGCGTTGCCTGAAATGCGGCGAACACAGCGTCTGCGAATGGACCTGCCCGCTGCATAACCATATTCCTCAGTGGGTGGAGCGCGTGAAGCTCGGTGATATTGACGGCGCGGTGGTGCTTTCGCATCAGACCAATTGTCTGCCGGAGATCACCGGGCGCGTCTGCCCGCAGGACAGGCTCTGCGAGGGTGCCTGTACGCTGCGCGATACACAGGGCTCCGTCTCCGTTGGTAACATCGAACGCTACATTTCCGATCAGGCGCTGGCGAAAGGCTGGCGGCCTGATTTATCTCACGTTACCGCGACGGGCAAACGCGTGGCGATCGTCGGCGCGGGACCGGCCGGGCTGGCCTGTGCCGATCTGCTGGTGCGTCACGGTGTTGAACCGGTGGTGTTCGATCGCCACCCGGAAATTGGTGGGCTACTGACCTTTGGTATCCCGGCCTTCAAGCTGGACAAATCATTACTGGCGCGTCGGCGGGAGATTTTCAGCCAGATGGGTATCCGTTTTGAACTGAACTGCGAAATCGGCCGCGACATTCAGTTGCAGACGCTGCTGGACGACTACGACGCCGTGTTTGTCGGCGCGGGTACCTACCGCTCGATGAAAGCGGATCTGCCGAACGAAGACGCACCTGGCGTGTACGATGCGCTGCCGTTCCTGATCGCTAATACCAAACAGGTGATGGGCCTTGAGGCGTTGCCGGACGNNGGGGGAGCCATACATCAATACGGCAGGGCTCAACGTGGTGGTGCTGGGCGGGGGGGATACGGCGATGGATTGCGTGCGCACCGCGTTGCGTCACGGCGCCAGTAAAGTGACCTGCGCCTACCGTCGCGACGAAGCCAACATGCCTGGCTCGAAAAAAGAGGTGAAGAACGCCCGCGAAGAGGGGGCGGAATTTGAATTCAACGTGCAGCCGGTGACGCTCGAACTCGACGACGACGGCCATGTTTGCGGCGTTAAGCTCCTGCGCACCCGCATGGGCGAACCGGATGCCAAAGGGCGTCGCCGTCCGGTGCCCATCGAAGGCAGCGAGTTTGTGATGCCTGCCGACGCGGTGATCATGGCGTTTGGTTTCCATCCGCACGGCATGCCGTGGCTGGAGCTGCAGGGCGTGAAGGTCGATGACTGGGGGCGCATCGCGGCGAACGTGGAAAGCCGCTATCCGTATCAGACGACTAATCCGAAAATTTTCGCCGGTGGCGATGCGGTTCGCGGTGCCGATCTGGTTGTCACTGCTATGGCGGAAGGGCGTCACGCGGCGCGTGGCATCCTCGACTGGCTGGAGGTGAAATTCTCTCAAGTGCATTGACGACAAAGGGGTTCCACGGCGTAGTATGGTGATACCTGTTACTGCTGTGGAACCGTCATGTCGCTCTCGATTAACGTCATCAAAGATAAAATCCTCTCCGAAAACTACTTCATTCTGCGCAATATCACCTACGACTTAACCCAGAACAACGGCGAGACCGTACGTCATAAGCGCGAAGTGTACGATCGCGGCAACGGCGCGACCATTCTGCTCTATAACCGTGAAAAACAAACGGTGGTGCTGGTGCGCCAGTTTCGTGTCGCCACCTGGGTGAACGGCAACGAGGACGGGATGCTGATCGAAACCTGCGCGGGGCTGCTGGACGATGACGAGCCGGAAGTCTGCATTCGCAAAGAGGCGATTGAAGAGACCGGTTTTGAAGTTGGCGAAGTGCATAAACTGTTTGAACTGTATATGTCACCCGGCGGCGTGACGGAACTGATTCATTTCTTTATCGCGGAATATCATGAGGGACAGCGGGCGAATGCCGGTGGCGGTGTGGAAGACGAAGCGATTGAGGTGCTGGAAATCCCGTTCGTCCAGGCCTTGCAGATGGTCAAGCGTGGCGAAATCCGCGATGGTAAGGCGGTGATCTTGCTGCAATATTTACAAAATTCGTCGTTAATGTCTTGATTTTAATAAAAAATAGATCCCCGTTTTTGCAGGGATCTATCCGATAAATCCGATTGAGTGCTACCGCTTCGCCAGTGAAGATACCGTCTCAGTGTGTTGATGCTTTTTTCTTCTGGGGTAGTACCGTCCATGCGCTATCGCGTTTTCCTTATTTTGCTTATCGGCTTGCTGCCGGCGTCATTGACGTGGGCGGCACCAGCGCAGCAGGTATTTACCGACTGGCTGGTCACCTGCAATAACCAGAATTTCTGCGTCGCGCGCAATATCGGATTACACCACGGGCTGGTCATGACCCTGAGCCGCAGCGCCGGAGCGCACACCGACGCGAACCTGCGTATCGAACTGGGCGGGCTCGACGATCCGCCTGCGAAAATGCCTGCCATCGCCTCCCGGCTCATGCTGGACGGCTCGCCGCTCAAACCAGGCGGCGAGCACTGGCAAATGACCCCGTGGCATCTCACCACCAGCGACAGCGCCACCATCAACGCTTTTCTGCAGCATGTGCAGGACGGGCAGGCGATCACATTAGATAAAGGATTACAGGCCATCTCCCTGCAGGGGCTGAAGGCCGCGCTGTTGTTTATTGACAGTCAACAAAAACGCGTGGGCAGCGAAACCGCCTGGATCCGCAAAGGCGACGATCCGCCGCTCAGCGTACCGCCCGCGCCTGCGCTGAAAAGCGTGGCGACTGGCGCATAAACAACAGCCAGTGCTCGCTCGATCCGATGCGGCGCGAAGTGTGGGTGACGGCGCTGACCGATGACAAAGCGCTGATGATGCTGAGCTGCGAATCCGGTGCCTATAACACCATTTACCGCGCGTGGACTGTCTCCCGCCAGAAACCCTTTGCTTCGCACCCGGTCAGGCTGCGNNACTTTTTTCGCTTTTGCGACCACGTTTTCGACAGTAAAGCCGAAGAACGGGAACAGCTTATCGGCGGGTGCCGATTCACCATAGCCCGTCATGCCGACAATGGCTCCTTTCAGGCCCACATATTTGTACCAGTAATCGACAATCCCCGCTTCGACCGCGACGCGCGCGCTGACGTTTGACGGCAGCACCGACTCGCGATACGCCTCGTCCTGCGCATCAAACACGTCCGTAGACGGGAGCGACACCACGCGTACGTTCACCCCTTCGGCACGCAGTTTTTCCGCGGCCAGCACGGTGATCTCCACTTCCGAACCGGTGGCGATCAGGATGATATCTGGTTTGCCACCTGCGTCTTTCAGTACATAGCCGCCGCGCGCAATGTCCTGCACCTGCTCCGGCGTGCGTTCCATCTGGGTGAGGTTTTGCCGCGACAGGATCNNGGCCATTGTGCCGTTCCACCGCCGCCTTCCACGCCACCGCGGTTTCAACCTGATCGCAGGGGCGCCAGGTGCTGAAATTCGGCGTCATACGCAGGCTGGCGAGCTGTTCCACCGCCTGGTGCGTCGGACCATCTTCACCGAGCCCGATGGAGTCATGGGTATAGACCATGATCTGCCGCGCTTTCATCAGCGCTGCCATCCTGGCAGCGTTACGGGCGTATTCCACGAACATCAGGAACGTCGCGGTATAAGGCACAAAACCGCCGTGATGGGCGATGCCGTTGGCAATGGCTGTCATGCCGAATTCACGCACACCATAGTGAATGTAATTGCCGGCCGGATCGTCTTTCAGCGATACCGATTCTTTCCAGATAGTCAGGTTGCTGGGCGCGAGATCCGCCGAACCGCCAAGCAGCTCCGGCAGCAGCGGGCCGTAGGCATTGAGGGCGTTTTGCGACGCTTTACGGCTGGCGATTTTCGCCGGTTCCGACTGCATCTTCTCAATGTATTCCTGCACCGTTTGCGACCATTTTTCCGGCAGGCCGCCGCTCATACGACGTGTAAATTCAGCGGCCAGATCCGGATAGGCTTTTTGATACGCCGCCAGTTTTTCTTTCCATGCCTGCTGGGCTTTTTCGCCTTTTTCCTGGGCGTTCCAGCCCTGGTAGATCTCTTTCGGGATCTCAAACGCCGGGTGCTTCCAGCCCAGTTTCTGCCGCGCCAGCGCGACTTCTTCTTCACCGAGCGCCGCGCCGTGCGCCTCTTCCTTACCGGCCTTGTTCGGCGCGCCAAAACCGATCACGGTGCGGCAGATGATCAGCGACGGTTTATCCGTCACGCTCTGCGCTTCCAGAATCGCTTTTTTCACCGCCTCCGGATCGTGGCCGTCAACGTCGTTAACCACGTGCCAGTGATACGCCTCAAAGCGTTTTGCCGTGTCGTCGGTAAACCAGCCTTTAGTTTCGCCATCAATCGAAATGCCGTTGCTGTCGTAAAAACCGATCAGCTTGCCGAGACCCAGCGTACCGGCAAGGGAACTGACTTCATGGGAAATGCCTTCCATCAGGCAACCATCGCCCATAAAGACCCAGGTGTAGTGATCAACAATATCGTGCCCCGGGCGGTTAAATTGCGCCGCCAGTGTACGTTCGGCAATCGCCAGCCCGACCGCGTTCGCCAGCCCCTGACCGAGCGGGCCGGTGGTGGTTTCAACGCCCGGCGTATAGCCCAGTTCCGGGTGCCCCGGCGTTTTGGAATGCAGCTGGCGGAAATTTTTCAGCTCGTCCAGCGGCAGGTCGTAGCCGGTCAAATGCAGCAGGCTGTACAGCAGCATCGAGGCGTGGCCGTTGGAAAGAATAAAGCGGTCACGGTCGTACCAGTGGGGGTCGGTGGGATTGTGTTTGAGAAAGTCGTTCCACAGGACTTCGGCGATATCCGCCATGCCCATCGGTGCGCCCGGATGGCCGGAATTGGCCTTCTGAACGGCATCCATACTTAAGGCGCGTATCGCGTTAGCAAGCTCTCTTCGGGACATAATTCACTCCGTCGCTTTGGTTTAAATTCGTGGTAAACCAGACAAAAAGCATAGCAGACGAGACTGGCAATGCCGCGAAGACCCGGTAACATAGATAATCAAAATTAATAACAAGCAAACGTTTCTTTCAACAAGTATGGCGGCCATCAAAGTTTATGGCTCCGGCAGGAGAGATACTCAGGCGTCAGTCGAGGAGACGTAAAAGCGCATTTCCAACCAAGAAAACGATACGTGAAAGGAAAATCTAATGGATGACCAGTTGAAACAAAGTGCCCTTGATTTCCACGAGTTTCCGGTTCCGGGGAAAATTCAGGTCTCGCCGACCAAACCCCTCGCCACGCAGCGCGATCTGGCGCTGGCATACTCGCCAGGGGTGGCGGCACCGTGTCTGGAAATCGAAAAAGATCCGCTGAAGGCTTACAAATATACAGCGCGCGGCAATCTGGTTGCGGTCGTGTCCAACGGCACGGCAGTACTGGGACTCGGTAACATCGGCGCGCTCGCGGGCAAGCCGGTCATGGAAGGAAAGGGTGTCCTGTTCAAGAAATTCGCTGGTATCGACGTCTTCGATATCGAAGTGGATGAGCTGGATCCTGACAAGTTTATTAACGTCGTTGCTGCCCTCGAGCCGACCTTTGGCGGGATTAACCTCGAAGATATCAAAGCGCCAGAATGTTTTTACATTGAGCAAAAGCTGCGCGAGCGTATGAATATTCCGGTTTTCCATGACGATCAGCATGGGACCGCAATCATCAGCACCGCCGCCATTCTTAATGGCCTGCGCGTGGTTGAGAAGAAACTCTCCGACGTGCGCATGGTGGTTTCCGGCGCAGGTGCCGCAGCCATCGCCTGTATGAACCTGTTGGTGGCGCTGGGGATGCAGAAACACAACATCGTGGTCTGCGATTCTAAAGGCGTTATCTATAAAAACCGCGAACCGAACATGGCCGAAACCAAAGCAGCGTACGCGGTGGAAGACAACGGCAAGCGCACGCTGGATGATGTCATCGAAAATGCGGACATTTTCCTCGGCTGCTCCGGCCCGCGCGTGCTGACGCCGGAAATGGTTAAGAAGATGGCCCGTGCGCCGCTGATCCTGGCGCTGGCCAACCCGGAACCGGAAATTCTGCCGCACCTGGCGAAAGAAGTGCGTCCTGACGCGATTATCTGCACCGGACGTTCTGACTATCCGAACCAGGTCAACAACGTGCTGTGCTTCCCGTTCATTTTCCGTGGCGCGCTGGACGTCGGCGCCACGGCGATCAACGAAGAGATGAAGCTGGCGGCGGTTCATGCGATTGCCGATCTGGCGCATGCCGAGCAGAGCGAAGTGGTGGCGTCCGCCTACGCCGATCAGGATCTGAGCTTTGGCCCGGAATACCTGATCCCGAAACCGTTCGATCCGCGTCTGATTGTCAAAATCGCACCGGCGGTGGCGAAAGCGGCGATGGAATCCGGCGTGGCAACGCGTCCGATTGCGGACTTCGACGTTTACATCGATAAGCTCAGCGAATTCGTCTACAAAACCAACCTGTTTATGAAGCCGGTATTCTCGCTGGCGCGTAAAGATCCGAAACGTGTGGTGCTGGCGGAAGGGGAAGACAACCGCGTACTGCATGCCACGCAGGAGCTGATCACCCTGGGTCTGGCGAAACCGATCCTCATCGGTCGCCCGAGCGTGATCGAAATGCGCATCCAGAAACTCGGTCTGCAGATCAAACCGGGCGTTGATTTTGAAATCGTGAATAACGAATCCGATCCGCGCTTTAAAGAATACTGGAACGAGTATTACCAGCTGATGAAGCGTCGTGGCGTGTCGCAGGAGCAGGCACAGCGGGCGGTGATCAGCAACACCACCGTGATTGGCGCCATTATGGTACATCGTGGTGAAGCGGATGCGCTGATCTGCGGCACCATCGGCGATTATCACGAGCATTTCTCAGTGATCCAGCAGCTGTTTGGTTATCGCGACGGGGTGAATACCGCCGGGGCGATGAACGCACTGCTGCTGCCAAGCGGCAACACGTTTATTGCTGACACCTACGTCAACGACGATCCTACGCCGGAACAGCTGGCGGAAATCGCCCTGATGGCGGCGGAAACCGTGCGTCGCTTTGGTATCGAACCGCGCGTGGCGTTGCTGTCACACTCGAACTTCGGTACCTCCGATTGCCCGGCTGCGCTGAAAATGCGTAAAACGCTGGCGCTGGTGCGTGAACGCGCGCCGGATCTGATGATCGACGGGGAAATGCACGGTGATGCGGCGCTGGTGGAAAGCATCCGCAACGAGCGTATGCCGGACAGTACCCTGAAAGGTTCCGCTAACATTCTGGTGATGCCAAACATGGAGGCAGCGCGTATCAGCTATAACCTGCTGCGCGTATCCAGTTCTGAAGGGGTGACCGTCGGGCCGGTGCTGATGGGCGTGGCGAAACCGGTGCATGTGCTGACGCCAATTGCCTCGGTTCGCCGTATCGTCAATATGGTGGCGCTGGCCGTGGTGGAGGCACAGACTCAGCCGCTGTAAGTCGCGGCGTCAGATCCAGTCGCGGACTTTAATAAACTCACTCAGGGCAGCCTCCGGGCTGCCTTTTTCAGGTTCAAAGCTGCGGTTTGCAGGCCGAACAGCGTGCCTCTGTCCCATACCAGGTTAAATTCGACGTAGCGCCCGCGGCGGTAGAGCTGGAATTCGCGCTCGCGCTCACCGAAGGGCATCGCCTTACGCCGCTCAACGATGGGCAGGTAAGCCTCTGCAAAACCGTTGCCCACCGCCTGAAGACCAAACCCGCCGCCAAACCACCATACCGGATCGGCACCCGGTTTTTCAGCGATAAAAAAGCGCACGTTAGCGTGGCTGGTAGGGACATACGGATTGTGCGGATGGATGACCAGCGAAACGCCCATCGCCTCAAAGCTGCGCCCGGCGAGTCCAGGGCGATGCGCGGAGGCGGAGGCGGGCATCGCATCGCCGTGAACGTGAGAGAAATTGACGCCAGCCTGCTCGAACACGCCGCC
>NZ_JNGH01000117.1 GCF_001188485.1 Trabulsiella odontotermitis | reverse complement strand
GTTAAAGGTGGCTTCACCCCTGTTGTTCGTCCAGCTTAGCGGCGCAATGGTGAGTTCCGGTTCGGCTTGCTTAATGCCAAGCCGCCCGATTGGCATACTTGGATACGACAGAGGGGGGAGATCGCGATACAACGGCCGATCTGACGATAGCTGGGTCCAGAATCATATTTACTTCTTTGTATTTCCTTCAATTTTCTCATATATATTGGAGCTACCAGCATAGGTACCATTCACCAGAATGGTAAAAGATACAGTTCAACACACCTGTGAAATTCCAATAACATTGATGGAGATCACCAAATAACAAAGTGAATAAAAAGTGGTCTTCATCGATGTTATTCAGCCACCTGCTCAAATGTTATCGGCATTTTGCGGCGATTTTCATACCCCCAGAATACACCATACTCCAACTGCAGTTGATCGCTGCACATATTGCTGCTTCATCAGTCTCCATTCCGTCAGCAACACACCATCCTCAGGAAGCCGCTGAGCACTTTTCGTCCTGCCACCATTCGCCGTTCAGTCCGTCTGGTCTACCCGGTAAACATTTTCTTTGTCAGGAGTCCTATTTTATTGATTGTCTTCCCCTTATCATGGGCTGCACGGTCAGTGCGTTCAATTTCGGCAAGAATGAGGGCTGCTGCAACCACGAGAGAACGGCGCGGGTCATAAAACTTAAAAGTGTAACGTGCCCAGGGATAAACTGCAGGAACAGTAAACAAAGGTCTGGCTGTCCGCAGGGCATAAGCCGCTCCGGCACGCGCCAGCTCCCCCGGCTTATAGTGGTCATCATATTCCGCAGAATAGCCTTTGACATGAACCTGCCGCTGTCGCTCTGCAATGACATCGCGGATTGCTGCCGTGGTCATGTATTCAGCATTATCCGTTGCCATATTGTGGCTGTTTACCCGCCGGGCGTTAAGCTCCTGTTGTGCTTTATCCAGTTCGTCCATCAGGAGCCGGACTGCCGGACCGTAAACCCAGTGTGCACCGTAGGGACCGGATATCGCTTTTTTAAGCTCATCTTTTGCTTCTTCAATATTCATCTGTAAGATCCCTTCTTAAAAAACGACTTGCTGGCAGTGCCCGGGGATAAAACCTGATTCACAGAATTATTCTTACGGGCCAGACAAAAAGATTATAGCAATGAATTTTCTTTATCCTGTTAAAAAATACAAAATCAGCAGATGTACTAAAGGAATAGGAAATCTCTTCCGTTCCATAAGAAAATACAACCTCATTATCAATGATGACGNNGGGGGCCCCCAGCCACACCGTCCGGGGAGATGCGCCTCAGGATGAATGTAATATATTTAACCCGGGTGCGTCAATAGATTTTAAAATACCGGCCACAGGGCTTTTATGTTCATGAATAACAGCAATGAAATATAAGCCACTGCCGGAGATACAGTTTTATTACATCATTTCGTTTAACCACCTTCCAGACCAGAAACAGGCGCCCACCAGTAAAACCATCAGCACAATCACTGTAGTGCCTTTAAATACCACGCATCATTTTCCGCCAAGTTAATATTTCGTTTATGCTGTGACAGACGTGTTATTTAACGAACCAGCGTCCATACGGATGCCGGAACTTTATCATACAGCGTATTCGTTATTATCTCTGCCATCCGGTGATCGGCAGCGGCATGAAAATTAGCCAGTTCATTCTCTGTCAGGCAGTAAATGTTTTTTTCGACAACCTTATCCAGAGTCTCCCGCGTGGTGCATTTTCTCAGCTGAAAAAGCCATTCCTGCTTTGTTTTTGGCATGTTCGTTCTTCCTGACATCTGCTAATGATTACCATGAATATCGTATTTCTGTGTATTAAATTATTATCTAAATCTGTTGCGTGAATCTGCCGGTGCTACCGGCCTGACATCAGGCAGTTCAGCCGTGACGTTTAACAGCCCCTCCCTTCCTTTCCAGCCTTCCCACATCATCACCATCATCATGAACCATGCGTTGCCGCATCCGGCCTTTTTCTCATCGAAAAACCAGTCGGCAAATTCATGAGACATCCCGTTCTCATCTGCTAATTCGTAACGCTCGTCCATTTTTTTACCTGATTCAGAATGGCAACAGAGGAGCCGGTAGACAGAGCCGGATTTTCCGGCTCCGTCTACCTTTACGCCCGTCCGTTACCAGTTGTATTTCACCCCCAGCATGCCCTGAGTATCACTGTAGCCTTTGTCACCCATCTGCACACCCACGTTACCCCAGACGGTCAGGCGGTCGTTCAGCTTGCCTTCCACACCGGTACGGACTTCACCGAGGTTGCGGGCACCGTCACGGCTGACTTTTGTGCCATCCATCTTCACACCAAAGGCTTCGGTGTTGTGGATCCAGTTCACCTCCACGAACGGCTGGAAGGTACGCTGTTTACCGTCATCCATTTTGTGGTGACTGTTCAGGTACGTTCTCACCCCAAGACGGGTCTGGATGTTGCCGTCGCCCTGCGTTTCGATGCGGGTGCCGTCGCTGCGTTTGTGCGCCTTGTCTTTCACGCCCATCCAGGTGACCTGCGCCTGCGGCTGCACATACCAGGTGTTCAGCGTACCCTGGCTGCCCCAGAATTCACCGGCTTTCAGGGTGTAACCGGCTTCGAGAGAGGCAGTCAGCCCTTTCGACTTGTACTCATCGGTCGCATGGTTCTCCAGGCTCACGCTGCTGTCGAACCAGTTGTAGAGCATCCAGCTGTCCACATACGCCCCGGTTTTGTCCGCGTCGTTCTGGTACCAGGTACCGCCCGGCGTTTTAGCCGCTGACGCGGCCATCAGAGCCGTAGCTGACACGGTCGCTGCGGGTGTTGCTGTGCTCATTGGCATAGCCCCCCATCACGCCCAGGTGCCAGCGGTCAAGGCCGTCGGAACTCCACTGCGCAATGTCGCCACCCAGTTGCAGTACATAGCGGTTGCTCTGCGTTTTCATCCGCGTGTTCAGCGTACCCTGGCTGCCCCAGAATTCACCGGCTTTCAGGGTGTAACCGGCTTCGAGAGAGGCGGTCAGCCCTTTTGATTTGTACTCGTCGCTCTCACGGTTGTCAGCCGTCACGCTGCTGTCAAACCAGTTGTAGAGTATCCAGCTGTCCACATATGCCCCGGTCTTGTCCGCGCCGTTCTGGTACCAGGTGCCGTACAGACCGGCGCTGTAGCCGCTGACACGTCCGTCTGAACCGTAACCGGCACGGTCGCTGCGGGTGTTGCTGTGCTCGTTCGCATAACCCCCCATCACGCCCAGGTGCCAGCGATCAAGACCGTCAGTACTCCACTGCGCAATGTCGCCACCCAGCTGCAGCACGTAGCGGTTGCTCTGTGTCTTCAACTGACCGTCACCGGCAGAGGAACGTTCGTGGCCGCCGACGTGGCGCATCCACATGCTGCTGACGTTGTCGTCACCGTTATGCAGCGCGTCGGTATACTGCGGTTCACCGAGACGGTCGTGCAGGCGGTGGTTAAACAGCGTGTTGGCCGCCGCGATGTTGCTGATATAGCTGCCTCCTTCCGGGCGAAGCGTATTGGGAACGTTTGGATCAACAACAGGGGGTTTTACCGGATCCGTCGGCGGTACACTGCCTTTCCATTTGCTGGTCAGGTACCAGTTCTTCGCCGCATCGCCGGTGCCTTTCGCCAGAGTGTAGACATACGCCCCGGCCTCAACCGTCCCGGTGGTCAGCGCGAAGTTACCCGCTGATGTGCCGTCCACCTGAATCACCTCGATGCCGTTCACCGTCTGTGCACCGGTGCCACCGGTGTTGGTCACGCTGACACGCATGCTGCCGGCGGTGTCACCATGAACGGTCATTTTGTCCGTCGGTGAGTCATCGCCACCCAGTTCAGTATTGAATGCCAGCAGGCCATTGTTACCGGTGTAGTTGCCGTTGACCGTCAGGGTGTTGCCCGGCGTGCCGTCTTTACGGCTCAGCAGGACGGAGCCGCTGTTGGTCAGGTTGCCACCGACCAGGAAGTCGTCCGTCTGCATGGTACCGCCCTGCATGACGTTCACATCCCCGGCGGTGCTGCCGTAACCGGTGAACGAGGCACCGTTACGCACGTTAACCAGTCCNTCGCCCCTGCCGCTGACGCTGTTGCTGAGCGTCCAGTCACTGCCGGTGTTCACGGTCAGTTTACCTTCATCGTTCACCGCCGCGGTGCCGAGGTTGTTCTGCGCGCTGACGGTCAGATTGCTGTCGTCGTCGATATTGAGCAGACCACTGAAACCGCTGTTGTCACCGGCGACCACCGCATTGCTGCTGTTGGTCGCGTCGACGTTACCGGTGCCGCCGATGTTGTTCACCAGTGTGCCGGTCGCACCGTCCAGCGTCAGGGTGCCTTCATCGGTGATATTGCCGGTGCCTGCGCCTTTCGCATCGTTAATCACCACTTCCGCACCATTGCTGATGGTGGTGGCGGCAGTCAGGCTGCTGTTGGCACCGTCAATGGTCAGTACGCCACCGTCAGCGTTCAGCTTACCGCTGCCGGTCAGGCTGCCGTTACTGTAGCCGCCGTTTGTCATGGACAGTGTACCGCCGTTAACATCCAGGACTGAACCGGCTTCACCCGCCAGCATACCCGCGACCTGCGTGGTGCTATTGAGATCAACGGTGGCGTTGCTGCTGATGTTCAACGCACTAGTGTTACCCAGCACGCCATCTGCATCGGTACGCAGGGTGCCTGCCTGTACCAGCGTGGCGCCACTATAGTCGTTGAGCCCGTTTGACAGCGAGACCAGAGCGCTTGCACGAATACCCAGATTCCCCGCTCCCGTAATGGTCGCAGACATGTCAGCAGCAGCATCAATAGCGCCGGGACGTTCGGCCAGGGTCAGCGTCTGACCGCTTAGAATCTCGAGTTGCTTTAGCCCGTAGTTAACATACAAACCGTCCCCAGGTGCCGTTGTCAGACGATAGTCATACTGACCATTCGCCACCACCGTTCCATTCTGCGAGATCGCGATATCCTGGTCTGCGCCAATCTCATTTCCACTCATATCAGTTAGATTTAATGAGCCCCCGGATCCAATGATATTTGTTGCCGACACCAGTTTTGTGCTGATATCCGCATCATCCTGTTGGAGCAGGTTTAAGGATGTATCCGGGTTATGTGCCCCGGGATCGTCCCAGGGAGAAGGCACCGTGACATGAACGTTACCCGTTCCTTCAACCTGATAGCTCCGACCATTACGGGTATAATCTGTTGCGCCAGCGATCAAGGTATCCACCTGTAACAGACTTCGCGCCTGAATATCTGCAGGTATCATCGCATCAAAAACCATGGCACCGCCGTTAAAGGCAATCGCATCAATAGACTGCGTGCCATTCCCTACCGTTATCGTATTTCCAGGGTCTGTTTGTAATAGCGCATTCGCTAAGGATGTGGTGTTAACCCCCTCCAGCGTGAAGGATCCCTGCTTCAGTGCGACGACACCCGTAAAAGCAGAGGACGTTACGGAGGAGAAAGAGAAAACGTTAGAGGCGGCTTGCATCGTCACGCTCAGTAAACCACCGCCTGACAATGCCGTTCCGAAACGATAATTACCTGCGCCATCCGTCGTGCTTTCATTGATATCAAATGTTGCTGGGTTATTTATCCGGACCGCACTATTATTGAGTGCTCCGGTGTTGTTGAGGACCAACGTGCCGGCAACAATATCCGTTAGTCCTCCATAGACATTGTTTCCGCTCAGCGTCAACGTTCCCGAACCTTGCTTTGTCAGCCCTCCGCTACCCGTAATAGCGGCAGAAATCAGCATCGTATTGGATTGGGTGTCCAGCGTTCCCCCCGCACTGGCAAGCGTAATATTTCTGGATGCCGCGAGGTCAAAGGAGGCTCCCAGTTGCAACGTCCCGCCGTCAAACGTCAGACTGCTGTCTGATGCACCAAAGCTCGCTTCCTGGCTGGCCTGCAGGACGCCATCGTAAAGCGTCCACGGGGTTTCTGCGGTTGTGCCGCCGGAAAGGATCCAGGTGCTGTCTCCGGTTTTATGGTAAGCGGAAAATCCTTCATACTGCCTGGCGCTGCCGATGTGGGAAATATCAAATGTGCTGTCATCTTCGCCGCCGAGGATCAGGGTGTTGTTGCCCGTTCTTGCATCAACATTGCCGTTAATGACGTAACCATCCCACAGCTCCAGCGTATTAACGCCGCCGGAAAATATCACGGCATCGGCGCGACTAAGACCATCCTGAGAAAAGCCCCCGGATAACGTTCCGCTATTGATAATGGTCATGTCGGAACCTGAAATCCCCACGCCACCGGTCCCCATAAGACCTGCTGTCGTCCCTACGCCTGCACTGCCCCCTTGCCCGCCANCCGCCATTGGCATTATTTCCATTACCCGCATTGCTTCCTCTTCCGCCGATGATGGTGCCTGCGTTGGTGACGTTTCCGCCTGCTGCAATCAGGACACCATTGCCCCCGTCACCACCCGCGCCTCCATTCTGTGCGGTTCCGCCGAGGCCACCCACACCACCCGTAATACTGGCTCCGGCATTATTAGTGCCTGCCGAATTATCTCCGCCACTGCCACCCGTGACGACGCCACTGGCTTCATTCACCACATTACCATCACTGATGATTTGTATTCCCGAACCACCCCGGCCGGAATTCCCGCCATGCTCACCGTCAGTGGAGTTACCGCTCCCTCCGCCACGGTTACCTGCACCACCGGTGATAGCGCCCGCATTGGTGACCTGGCCACCAGCATTGAGTTTAACGCCATCCCCTCCTTTGCCTCCGTCCCCACCAATANATCGCATTCCCTGTATTTAACGAACTTCCTCCTCCGCCTGTGCCACCATTCCCCCCGATGATTTGGCCGCCCAGCAAATTGTTGATCGTGCCACTTTCGGAGACCCAGGCGCCGGTGCCACCATCGCCAGCGATAGCACCGTTACCACCGGACACCGTATTAACGCCATGCGCAGCCCCCCCGTTGTTGCCGTTTCCTCCGTTTCCGCCACGCAGCACGCCAGCGTTAGTTATGGTACTCACTCCTGAGAGGAAGACCCGCGGCTATGCCGCCCGTCGCGCCATCACCACCAATAATCTGCCCTTGCGCGCCATTAGTAATATTGCCTCCCGCCGTCGCCGTAATACCATCGCCGCCTCGCCCGCCTTTGCCGCCGCTGCCGCCCAGCAATTGCGTCCCGGGTTGTGAAATCGCACTNNCCCCAGAGCCACCATTACCGCCATGCCCTGCGACAGGATTATTGTTGTCGTTTTGCCCACCATTACCGCCGTAACCGCCACTGCCACCGACAATGGTTCCGCTGTTACTGCCATTACCGGAGAGGATAAGGCTGACCGCACCACCGCCACCACCGCCACCTCCCGCGCCACTACCGTAAGCCGCGTCGGGGATACCATTGTTACCCACGCCTCCCGTTCCGGCATCTCCTCCCTCCGTACTGAGTGNCGGCCCGCCACTGCCGGTTTCGCTGGGCTGATGAGAGAAAGAACCGCTGAACTCACTGCAAGAGCGAGGATACCAGGTTTAAATTTCCGTAAAAAAGTGCGAGAGTTGATTAACTCAAACAGTATTTTATTTCCCATTACCGTTAACCTCTTTTTAATCGCGAATTCCGTTTTACAAACCAGACACAAAGAAAAATCATATTTAATCTATTGATATAAAAATATTTAAAA
>NZ_JNGH01000116.1 GCF_001188485.1 Trabulsiella odontotermitis | reverse complement strand
GGCGCTGCTGCTGGCGGTGGGTTTTCTGGCATTAAGCGGTGGAGTGTGCTGGCGAAAAGCGAAATAAAAAAACGCTCCCGAAGGAGCGTTTTTTTACAGACGACCAAAAAGATCGCGTCTTTTCGGTTTGAATGGTTGACCGATCAGCACCAGCAGCGCCACAAGCAGATAGGCAGCAAAAATAATCAGCAGCCATTGTGGCATTTCCAGTGACAGGAACTGCCACTGACGCTCAGCACAGTCGCCAGAGGCCAGGAACACCTGCGGCAGCCATTTGTCGAGCGGTAGCCAGGTCGGGAAACGGGCCGCGAAGTCACAGGTCAAAAACGGAGAAGGGTGCAGCTGAATCATGGTATGTTCCCAGGCAAGCTGCAGTCCTCTGAAAGCACTGTAGATCCAGATAATCAACGCCACGTAACGCAACGGCGATTTTGGTGCGATGGCTCCCACGATCCCCGCACCCATTACGCCGAACAGGGCGCAACGTTCATAAATACAAAGTACGCAGGGTTTCAGCAGCATGACGTGCTGAAACCAGAGCGCAACCATTTCAAGCGCAAATGCAGTCAACGCCAGCAATAACCATGCACCACGACCTCGCGAGCACTGGTTTAAATATCGCAACATAATTATTTCCCTGGAACGAGCAAAGACACCGCAGTGTAAACGAATTTAAACGCTTAGCCACTAGCAGGGAACACATTATTACGTAAATGATTCTTAAAAGCCCAAAATCGCCTTTCGGGCTTATAAAATGTTGATGCTACGGGGAGACATTCGGCATGGTTATGAGCCCCTGAGCGGATAACCATTCAGTTGCCGGCATCAATGTAAATTCGATGCACAACAAACCGACCAGCGTCAGCACTACCGTGTACGGCAGCGCCATCCAGACCATACGTCCGTAGGAGAGACGAATCAACGGTGCCAGCGCCGAGGTCAGCAGGAACAGGAACGCCGCCTGGCCGTTCGGGGTGGCAACGGAGGGCAGGTTGGTGCCGGTGTTGATTGCCACCGCCAGCAGTTCAAACTGCTTGAGGCTGATAATGCCCTGCTCAAAGGCGGCTTTTGCTTCGTTGATATACACCGTGCCGACAAACACGTTATCGGAGATCGACGACAGCAAACCGTTGAACAGATAAAACAGCGACAGCTGCGCATGCGGTGAGGCCTGCAATACAAAGGTAATGATTGGCGCGAACAGGTGTTGTTCAACAATCACTGCGACCACCGCGAAAAAGACCGTCAGCAGGGCGGCAAACGGCAGCGCTTCGGTAAACGCTTTGCCGATAGCGTGTTCATCCGTCACGCCGGAGAGCGACGCGGCGAGGATGATCACTGTCAGGCCAATCAGCCCGACTTCGGCCAGATGCAGCGCCAGCGCGACCACCAGCCAGACGCCGATAATACCCTGTACGATGAGACGCATCTTATCCTGACGGCTCCGCTGCTGGCGGCTGCGTTCGTCATAATGGTGCAGCACCTTGCGCACCGAGTCCGGCAGCGTTTCGCCGTAGCCAAACCAGCGGAATTTCTCCAGCAACACGCAGGTCAGCAGCCCGCAGGCCAGCACCGGCAGCGTCACCGGTGACATGCGAATGACGAAAGCGCCAAAATCCCAGCCCGCCGCTTTGGCGATGATCAGGTTTTGCGGTTCGCCGACCATGGTCATCACGCCGCCGAGTGCGGTACCGACGCCCGCATGCATCATCAGGCTGCGCAGGAAGCTGCGAAACTGCTCCAGTACCTGGCGGTCGTTTTTGTCAATGCTGCCGTCGTCGCGCAGATCGTTATCGTCCGTCTGGCTGGAGGCGGCACGATGGTAAATGCCATAAAAGCCGACGGCGACGCTGATAATCACGGCGACCACAGTCAGCGCATCAAGGAAGGCCGAAAGAAACGCTGCCGCGAGACAGAAGGCGAGGGAAAGTACCGTTTTGCTGCGAATACTCAGTAGCAGGCGCGTGAAGATTGAGAGCAGCAACTGCTTCATAAAATAGATGCCCGCGACCATGAAGATCAACAGCAGCAGCACTTCGAGGTTATTGCTGATCTCTTCACGCACGTGTTCCGCGCTGGTCATGCCGATGGCCACCGCTTCAATCGCCAGCAGGCCGCCGGGCAACAGCGGGTAGCACTTCAGCGCCATCGCAAGTGTGAATATGAACTCAATCACCAGCATCCAGCCCGCCACGAAGGGGCTGAGGTAGAACACAATCGGGTTGATGATTAAGCAAAGTACCAGGGTGAGTTTGTACCAGTCCGGGGACTGACCAAGAAAGTTGCGCCACAGGGCGCGACCGTAAGAGATTTCCACGACGAATATCCATCCCGTCAAAAAAACAAAAGTATAGTGTAAACGAAACTGAGGCGATGAGCAGAAAAGTGCGAATGCCGGTTCCGGTCTTGCGTAATGAATATAAAAAAATAAAACCGCGATCCCTTTTTAATTAGCCGTGCGTGCTATCTGCCCCTGTTATGCTCTGGTATGATGAGTCCAATTTTTGCAACGCTGTGTAATGGAAATCTTACTATGGTCATTAAGGCGCAAAGCCCGGCGGGTTTCGCGGAAGAGTACATCATCGAAAGCATCTGGAATAACCGCTTTCCACCGGGCTCTATTCTCCCGGCTGAACGTGAACTCTCTGAATTAATCGGCGTCACGCGCACCACCTTACGCGAAGTGTTGCAACGTTTAGCCCGCGACGGCTGGTTAACCATTCAACATGGTAAGCCAACAAAAGTGAATAACTTCTGGGAAACGTCCGGTCTCAATATTCTGGAGACGCTGGCGCGCCTTGATCATGAAAGCGTCCCGCAGCTGATCGACAACCTGCTTTCCGTGCGTACCAACATCTCGACAATTTTTATCCGCACCGCGTTTCGTCAGCACCCGGACAAAGCGCTGGAAGTGCTGGCCAGCGCCCGTGAAATTGAAGATCACGCGGATGCCTTCGCCGAGCTGGATTACAACATTTTCCGTGGCCTGGCATTCGCCTCCGGTAACCCGATCTACGGACTGATTATCAACGGCATGAAAGGGCTCTACACCCGCATCGGCCGTCACTACTTTGCTAACCCGGAAGCGCGCAGCCTGGCGATGGGCTTCTATCACCGTCTGGTGAAAGTGTGTGAAGAGGGGTTATACGAGCAGGTGTACGACATCGTGCGCCGCTACGGCCACGACAGCGGTGAAATCTGGCACCGGATGCAGAAAACCCTGCCCGGCGACCTGGCGATCCACACCCGCTAAGACGCTGCGCATAAAAGAAACCCGGCCTGGTCGCCGGGTTTTTTATTTACACCAGATTCTGCCTTGGCGGACAGCGGTCGAGCAGTTCAATGCTGCCGTCGGCGTTCTGCTGTTCGAGCAGCACATCAAATCCCCACAGCCGGTGCACGTGCTTCAGCACTTCCCGACGCCCTAAATCGAGCGGCGCGCGGTTGTGCGGCACGTAGCGCAGCGTCAGCGAACGGTCGCCGCGCAAATCCACGTTCCACACCTGGATGTTCGGCTCAAGGTTGCTGAGGTTGTACTGGGCAGAGAGCTTGTTGCGGATCTCCCGGTAGCCCTCTTCGTTATGGATAGCGGCAATTTCCAGATAGTTATTGCGATCGTCATCCAGCACGCTGAACAGGCGGAAATCGCGCATCACTTTTGGCGACAGGAACTGGCTGATAAAGCTCTCATCTTTAAAGTCGCGCATCGCGAAGTGCAGCGTCTCCAGCCAGTCGGAACCGGCGATGTCCGGGAACCAGTATTTGTCTTCGTCCGTAGGCGACTGGCAGATGCGCTTGATGTCCTGGAACATGGCGAAGCCCAGCGCATACGGGTTAATGCCGCTGTACCACGGACTGTTGTAGGGTGGCTGGAACACCACGTTGGTGTGACTGTGCAGGAACTCAAGCATAAAGCGCTCGGTCACTTTGCCCTCATCGTACAGATGGTTGAGGATGGTGTAGTGCCAGAAGGTCGCCCAGCCTTCGTTCATCACCTGCGTCTGTTTCTGCGGGTAAAAATACTGGCTCACTTTACGCACGATGCGCAGAATTTCACGCTGCCAGGACTCCAGCAGCGGCGCGTTTTTCTCCATAAAGTAAAGCAGGTTTTCCTGCGGCTCAGAGGGGTAGCGACGCGCAGATTCCACGGTCTTTTCCTCCTCTTTTTTCGGCAACGTACGCCACAGCATATTCACCTGGCTTTGCAGATACTCTTCCCGGCTTTTCTGCCGCGCTTTCTCCTCCTGAAGGGAGATTTTCTGCGGGCGTTTGTAGCGATCAACGCCGTAGTTCATCAGCGCGTGGCAGGAGTCGAGCAGTTTTTCGACTTCATCGACCCCATAACGTTCTTCGCACTCGGTGATGTATTTGCGGGCGAAGATCAGGTAGTCGACGATGGAGCTGGCATCGGTCCAGCTGCGGAACAGGTAGTTGTTTTTGAAGAACGAGTTGTGCCCGTAACAGGCGTGCGCCATCACCAGCGCCTGCATGGTGATGGTATTTTCTTCCATCAGATAGGCGATACAGGGATTGGAGTTAATCACAATCTCATAGGCCAGCCCCTGTTGACCGTGCTTATAGGCTCGTTCCGTTTCGATGAACTTTTTGCCGAACGACCAGTGCGGGTAGTTGATCGGCATCCCGACGCTTGAGTAGGCGTCCATCATCTGTTCAGACGTAATGACTTCGATTTGGTGCGGATAAGTGTCCAGCCGGTAGTGTTTCGCCACCCGGTCGATCTCTGCCAGGTAAACATCCAGCAGATCGAAGGTCCAGTCGGGTCCATCGCTCAGACGTGTGCTGTCCTTATTTATGGAGTCAATCGTAGCCATTAGCGCGCCCTCGTTGTTGGCGGCCCTCTCTGTCTGGAGAGCCTCTTTTCAAGCATAGAACACCGCGTCATAAACCACAGGGCAAGGGAAATTTTTTCTTTGCGATTTTTCCATGGCAATGGCGAGAAAAGTGCGCCTGAACAGAATTTTTCACTGGTTAATTTTGGCGCGCAGCAGGAGATGCCAAATCTGATATTTCCCGGCTGGCGGGGCGTAGTGTGAAGTAAGTCACCATAAAAAAAGCATATGTTGAATAATATTTTCAACTGCGTTATCAATTTGTAATTAGAAGATTGTTCTTTTGCACACAGATGGAGTGGCTATGCGTGTTGTCATACTGGGAAGTGGCGTTGTCGGCGTGACCAGCGCCTGGTATTTACGTCAGGCAGGACATGATGTCACGGTCATCGACCGTGAAGCCGGGCCGGCGCTGGAAACCAGCGCCGCCAATGCCGGGCAGATCTCGCCGGGTTATGCTGCGCCCTGGGCGGCGCCGGGCGTGCCGCTGAAAGCGATCAAATGGATGTTCCAGCGCCATGCGCCGCTGGCGATTAGCCTCGACGGCACGCAGTTCCAGCTCAAATGGATGTGGCAGATGCTGCGCAACTGCGACACGCGCCACTACATGGAAAACAAAGGCCGGATGGTGCGCCTGGCAGAGTACAGCCGCGACTGCCTGAAAGCGCTGCGCGAATCCACCGGTATTGAATACGAAGGTCGCCAGGGCGGCACGCTGCAGCTCTTCCGTACCGAACAGCAGTTTGAAAACGCCACCCGCGATATCGCCGTGCTGGAAGACGCCGGAGTGCCGTATCAGCTGCTGGAGTCGAATCGTCTGGCGGAAGCGGAGCCTGCGCTGGCGGAAGTGGCGCACAAGCTGACCGGCGGTCTGCGGCTGCCGAATGATGAAACCGGTGACTGCCAGCTGTTCACCCAGCGTCTGGCGAAAATGGCGGAGCAGGCAGGGGTTAAATTCCGCTTTAACACCCCGATTGACCGCCTGCTGTTCGACGGCGATCAGATCCACGGCGTGCAGTGCGGCGACGAGCTGTTTAAAGCCGATGCGTTTGTGCTGGCGCTGGGCTCTTACTCCACCTCCATGCTGAAAGGCGTGGTGGATATTCCGGTCTATCCGCTGAAAGGCTACTCGCTGACCATTCCGGTAAAAGACGACGACGGTGCGCCGGTCTCTACTATCCTTGATGAAACTTACAAAATCGCCATCACCCGTTTTGACCAGCGCATTCGCGTCGGCGGGATGGCGGAAATTGTCGGGTTTAATACCGATCTGCTGAAACAGCGTCGCGAAACGCTGGAAATGGTGGTGCGTGACCTGTTCCCGCGCGGCGGCGTGGTGGAAGAGGCGACCTTCTGGACCGGGCTGCGCCCGATGACCCCGGACGGTACGCCAGTGGTGGGCCGTACGCCGTATAAAAATCTGTGGCTGAATACGGGGCACGGCACGCTCGGCTGGACGATGGCCTGCGGCTCCGGTCAGCTCATCAGCGATTTGATCTCCGGTCGCACGCCGGCGATTCCGTTTGATGACCTGAGCGTAGCCCGTTATCAGGCTGGTTTTACCCCGTCACGCGCGCAGCATTTGCATGGTGCCCATCAATAAGGAGTCGTCATGTCTCGTCCTGTACAGGCCAGCATTGATTTGCAGGCACTGCGTCAGAACCTGAACATTATCCGCCGTGCCGCACCCCAGTCGCGGGTGTGGTCGGTCGTTAAAGCCAATGCCTATGGTCACGGCCTGGAACGTAGCTGGAGTGCATTAAACAGCACTGACGGCTTCGCCTTGCTCAATCTTGAAGAGGCGATCATGCTGCGCGAGCGCGGCTGGAAAGGGCCAATCCTGCTGCTGGAAGGGTTCTTCCATGCCGATGAACTGGCGCTTTTCGATAAATACCGGCTGACCACCAGTATCCACAGCAACTGGCAGATCAAAGCCATTCAGAATGCCCGTCTCAACGCGCCGCTGGACGTTTACGTCAAAGTGAACAGCGGCATGAACCGGCTGGGCTTTGCGCCGGATCGCATTCACACCGTCTGGCAGCAGCTGCGCGCGCTGCCGGGCGTTGGTGAAATGACGCTGATGTCGCACTTCGCGGTCGCCGAACGTCCTGACGGTATTGTAGATGCGATGAAGCGCGTGGCGCAGGCGACGGAAGGGCTGGAATGCGCCCGCTCGCTGTCAAACTCCGCCGCCACGATGTGGCACCCGGAAGCGCATTATGACTGGGTGCGCCCGGGCATTGTGCTGTACGGCGCATCGCCATCGGGCCAGTGGCAGGACATCGCCAACAGCGGTCTGAAGCCAGTAATGACGCTCAGTAGCGAAATTATTGCGGTGCAGAATCTGAAGCCGGGCGAGGGCGTGGGCTACGGCCAGCGCTACCGTTCGACGCAGGAACAGCGCATTGGCATCGTGGCCTGCGGTTACGCTGATGGCTATCCGCGTCATGCGCCGGACGGCACGCCGGTGCTGGTGGATGGTGTTCGTACCGGCATCGTCGGAACGGTATCGATGGATATGCTGGCGGTCGATTTAACGCCATGCCCGCAGGCGGGGATCGGCACCTCGGTCGAGCTGTGGGGTAAAGAGATTAAGATTGATGATGTGGCATCGGCGTGTGGCACAGTCGGGTATGAACTGATGTGCGCCCTGGCGCCCAGAGTGCCCGTTGTGACGGTGTAACTTTCATTGAAAGCCCGGCGGCGCAAGGCGTGCCGGGCATGTTGTTCTACTCTGTTTCTTCATTTGCCACGCGGACGCCTACTTTCCGCACTGCGTTGTCTTCTTTCTCAGCGACTGTCCAGATCATTCCGGCAAACTCCACCTGGTCACCAACCACCGGCGCAGCGCCGAGCAAATGCTGGATAAGATCGCCCAGCGACTGCTGGTTGTCGCGAAACTCTTCCCCGCCGTCCAGGCCGTAAATCAGCGCCACATCGGCAAACTTTGCTGTGGCTTCGAGGATGAAATCGCCGAAGAAACGCTGGTCCAGCGCCACCGGCGGTGCCTGGCTGAACAACTTACCGAGCGCCGGTAAATCATGCTCGCGGCCAATGACGCACAGAATATCGTTTTCCCGCAGCCGCGTACTGCCGGTCGGGTGCAGCAGCATGTTGTCGCGAAACAGCGCCGCAATGCGGGTTTCCGGCGGCATATGCAGATCGCGAAGCGCTGCGCCAACGCACCATTTGTCGGCACTCAACTGATACACAAACTGCTCCCACGGATTGTTCGGGTGAATATCCAGCCCGACGCGGGAGATCGGCCAGCCTACTGGCGGCACCACCACTTTGGCTTTCTTCGCCGCCCAGGAGAGCGACGTGCCCTGGAACAGCAGCGAAATCAGCACCACGAAGAAGGCGACATTGAAGAACAGGCGCGCGTTATCCAGCCCGGCCATCATCGGGAATACCGCCAGGATGATGGGCACCGCGCCGCGCAGACCCACCCAACTGATGAAGACACGTTCGCGCAGGTTAAAACCGCGGAACGGCAGCAGCCCGGCAAACACCGACAGCGGACGGGCAAAGAAAATCATCCATGCGGAAAGGATCAGCGCCGGAATGGCAATCGGCAGCAGATCAGACGGGTTCACCAGCAGGCCGAGCACCAGNAGGCCCGCCGCTCAGTGCCAGCAGCGGGTAAAGCCCGGCGGGCAGGGCGATGCGGTTGATCATCTGCAACAGCAGATACCCTCCGGCAAGACCAATCAGAATGCCCAGCCCGAACTGCTGCAGCAGATGGCCGAGGAACAGCCAGCTCAGCCCGGTCTCATGCTGCTGGATCATCTCAATCAATGTGATGGTGAGGAACACCGCCATCGGGTCGTTGCTGCCGGATTCAATCTCCAGCGTCGAACCCACACGTTCGTTAAGCCCCTTGCCGCCGAGCAGGGAAAACACGGCCGCGGCATCGGTGGAACCCACGATAGCGCCAATCAGCAGTCCTTCAATCAGGTCAAGATGGAACAGCCAGGCCGCCATCATGCCGGTCAGCCCGGAGGTGATCAGCACGCCTACGGTTGCCAGCGACAGCGCCGGGCCAAGGGCGACGCGAAACGAGCTCGCCTGGGTACGCATCCCGCCATCGAGCAGGATCACCGCCAGCGCCAGGTTGCTGACCATGTAGGAGAAGGGGTAATTATCAAAAGGGATACCGCCGATACCATCGACGCCGGCCAGCATACCAATCGCCAGGAAGATGACCAGAATCGGGATACCGAGACGTGAAGAAAATGAACTTAATAAAATACTGCAGGTTACTAAAACAGAACCCAGAATAAACAGACTAATAACCGCCCCGGCGTCCAATGTTCACGATCTCCTCTACTGCAAAGTGTGCGTAACAAAAACTTATCATATTTAGCGCATGAACAATGGTCTGATAAGAGCTATGAATTCATTTTTCTTCTGTCAGCACCGGATGACCCGAGAGGGTCAGCGTGGTGGCAGCAGCCGTATTGACCAGTTTTCCCTGTGCCCCGAGCGGTAACGTCACCGTGCGTGCTTCATGACCAAAATCCAGCCCGGTAATGACCGGAATATCCAGCCGCGAACGAATATAACGGTACAGGGTCTCCAGACTGTAACCTGCATCGTAGTCGTTCGGTTCTGCACCACTGAAGCTGCCGAGGATCAGCGCACGCTGGCGGGAGAGAATCCCCGCGTGCAGCAGCTGCAGCAGCATACGTTCAACGCGGAACGGATGCTCGTTGATATCTTCCAGCACCAGAATACCGTCGCGAATATCCGGCATCCACGGTGTGCCAGGTAACGTTGTCAACATCGCCAGATTGCCGCCCCACACGGTGCCTTCCACCCGGCATTCGGGACCATCACCGGCCCATTCGAGGGTAAATGACGGGTTTTTCAGCGCCTGCCAGAAATGGTGTTCAGTAAAGTCGTTGACGGTTTCCGCGCCAAAATTGCCCGCCAGCATCGGGCCGCTGAAGGTGATGACGTTGCCGAGCGCCAGCAATCCCATCTGAATCACCGTGAAATCACTGTGGCCGCAAATGAGCAAGGGATCCTGCTNNACGCGCGATAAGCGCGGGCCAGTCGATCGCTTCCAGCAGGCGGCTCGCGCCGTAGCCACCGCGCACGGGCAGCACAATGCGGTCTTTGCCCGGCAGCGTGGCGAGGGCGTTGATATCGTTCAGACGCTCGGCGTCGGTACCGGCAAAACGCTGGTCGCGGCGAGGAATTACCTGCTGATGCGTCACCTGGTGTCCGGCCTGCTCAAGACGCGTGACGCCACGCGCGGCAGCCGTCTGGTTAATGCAGTAACCGGAAGGGGCGATCAGATGAAACAGACTCATGCTAATTCCTTGCATACAATGAAAAAGGTATCATGCCGCCTGAACCGGTCGTTGTCACCTTCAGCGGCACTCTTCAGCTAAAAGGATAGATGCGTGAAATTGAGATGGGTCGTTTTTTTATTTGTCTTGCTTGCCGGATGTAGCTCAAAGCAGGATTACCGCAATCCTCCCTGGAACGCTGAAGTTCCGGTAAAACGGGCGATGCAGTGGATGCCGATCAGCGAAAAAGCCGGTGCGGCCTGGGGCGTCAGCCCGCGTCTGGTGACGGCGATTATTGCCGTGGAATCGGGCGGCAACCCGGAACTGGTGAGTAAATCCAACGCTGTGGGTCTGATGCAACTGAAAGCCTCCACCGCCGGGCGCGAAGTCTACCGCTATATGGGCTGGAAAGGGCAACCATCGACCAGCGAACTGAAAAACCCGGAACGCAATATTTCGATGGGGACAGCGTACCTGAGCATTCTGGAGCATGGCGTGCTGGCGGGCATTAAAGATCCGCAGGTGATGCAGTATGCGCTGGTGGTCTCGTACGTTAACGGCGCGGGCGCGCTGCTGCGGACCTTCTCATCCGATCGTAAAGCGGCGATTGAAGAGATAAACGACCTCGACGCGGATGAGTTCTTTGAACATGTGGTCAAAAATCACCCCGCGCCGCAGGCGCCTCGCTATATCTGGAAAGTCCAGCAGGCGATGGATGCGATGTAATTAGAAACTTAAAGCACTTTACTGGCGCGTTCGCGCGCCTCGCGCTCCAGGGCGAAGATAATGCGCTGGAGCGTGCGCTCCGCCGCCGGGTTAACGTTCAGAAAGCGGAAGCTCAGGCGCGGGGTGCTGATAGTCTCATTTTTGCTGTCGACCACCTTGCGCTCGGTGATGGCAATCAGCTGCGCATCAAAATGAAATTTCCCCCAGTCGCCCATATCCAGTTCCAGCTGTGGGATCTGCATGCCCACCTGCAGCGCGGCAGACAGTTTGCCTTCCAGCAACGCCCCCATGCCGCCGAGCGACAGATCGCAGAGGCGAAAGCGGAATTCGCTGTTGTCCGGCAGCCGTGCTGTGCAGAGATACACCGGGTGAAGCGGGGCGGAGATGCGGAAAAACTCACGGCGCTGCACAAACCACAGCGACGGCGGTACCGGCGCGGTGAACGCCGGGAGCGACAGGTAATCAATGGCCTCAAGCTTCGGCAGGGTGAATTCGACTTTCGCTCCTTTGGTTTCCGCATCTATCAGAAAATTTTCCGCCCGCTGTGCCGACAGGTTTTCCTGATCCTGGCTGCCGAAATCGATAATCAGTGCTTCCGGCGTCACCGCCAGAATGCGGCTGATGAACTGACCGGACGCCCAGGCGACGCGCAGCGGAACCTGATCTTTATGCAAATCGCGAAGAACGTTTAATACTGCCAGCGGACTTTGTTTCAGGAATTGCTCGTTGTAATGGCTCACACCAAATCGCTCCAGAAGACAGATTGTCGCATCGTTATCGGCACTGCCGAACGGAACTTAAGACAAACGGGTGAAAAAAGTGAAATTTGATAAAAAAATGCGACGCTGGCGAGATATTCCAGTGCAATTACCTATACTTGAACCATTGAGGCAGGTGATTTCTGCCTGCAGTTGGCCCGTTTTTTCTGGAGGTGGTTATCATGGGCATTATTACCTGGATCGTGTTCGGACTTATCGCCGGAGTCATCGCCAAGTTGATCATGCCGGGGCGTGATGGTGGGGGTTTTATCCTCACCTGCATACTCGGGATTGTCGGTGCGGTGGTCGGTGGCTGGCTGGCGACCATGTTCGGTATCGGGGGCAGCATCACAGGCTTTAATCTGCAAAGCTTCCTCGTGGCCGTGGTGGGCTCCATCGTCGTGCTGCTGGTGTTCCGGCTGCTACGACGGGATTNGTGCCTGCCCGTTTTTTTAGGGTACGAAAAGGTTATTGTGCCGCCGTCGCAGGCTGCTTATCAGCTGCAGCCGCTGGGCGCGTTTGTGGAACGCTGTCGCACGGGTTTTCTTTCGGGCATACCAGATCCAGCATTTTCAGCGTCACGCCGTTGGTCCAGCCGAAACCGTCCTGCAGCGGATATTCGCCACCGCCGCCGCCAGTACCGGTGGAGGTGATGTCGTATTTCTCAACCAGCTTCTGTTCGCGATCGTAGGTGTGCTGCACGTTGGTCAGGAAGCGCCAGGTGACGTCCATGGCGATTTTATCCTGGCCGTAGTTTTGCAACCCGGCAGTGGCGACCCACTGCAGCGGCGCCCAGCCGTTTGGTGCATCCCATTGCTGANGGCGTTCGCCACTTTGGCGGCACGTTCGCGAGACGCGGCGTTGACGAACAACGGGTACAGCGCCGCGGCGGTCAGCTGATTACGCACCTTATGACTTTTCAGATCGTAATCGGCATACCAGCCCTCTTTTTCATTCCACAGGTGTTTTTCCATCGCGCTCTGGCGGGCGCTGGCGAGGGCTTCATAACGCGCGGCTTTGTCATTATCCCCGGCGGCCTTGCTGGCGGTGGCGATCATTTTTTCCATTTTGAACATCAGCGCGTTCAGATCCACCGGCACGATGCTGGTGGTGCGAAGGGTGCCAAGCTGCTGCGGGTTATCCATCCAACGGGAGCTGAAGTCCCAGCCTGAGGCGGCGGCCGAGCGCAGGTCACGGTAGATGTCGGTGGCCGGGCGGTTAGGGTTACTCTTCGCCGTATTCACGTCATCCAGCCACGACTCCGGGCGCGGCGTATCGCGGTCATCCCAGTAGCGGTTGAGCAGGGAGCCATCCTGCAATTTCACCACCCGCTTGCTGGCCTGGCCGGCCTGCAGGGCATCGGCGCCCTCCATCCAGTAGGCATGCTCTTTTTCCATTTGCGGCAGGTATTTTTTCAGCGCATCGTCACCGTCGTGGGTGGCAAGCAGTTCGACCATCAGAGAGAAGAAGGGCGGCTGCGAGCGGCTCAGGTAGTAGCTGCGGTTGCCGTTCGGAATGTGTCCCCACGAATCCAGCTCGTAGGCGAAGTTATCGACCATGTCTTCGACTTTGTCCCAGTGGTCGCTTTCCGCCAGACCGAGCATGGTGAAATAGCTGTCCCAGTAATAGACCTCACGAAAACGGCCACCGGGCACCACGTACGATTTCGGCAGCGGCAGCAGAGAATCCCACTTCTCGGCGCTGTCGGTGGTGCGCGTCAGTACCGGCCACAACCCGTCAATGTGCTGGCGCAGGGTTTGATCCTTCGGCGGCACATATTTTTCTTTATCCTGCGGCAGGGTGAAATTCACCTCAACAAAATGGCGCAGGTCAAAGCTGGTCTGGTTTTTCTGCATCCGGTAATCCGCAAGGATCATCAGCGGATCGCTTTTCGGCACCGCATCGGCAAAGGTTTTCTGATCGGGAAAAAGTTTGGCGCTCTGAATATCGTTAAACAACGGTCCCAGCAGAATATCCGGCGGTTGTATTGGCGCCGCAGGGGCGTCTTCCGCGAGGGCTGAAAATGTTGTCATGCTTAAAAGCGCACCACCGAGCGCCATCCGCAGCGCGAATGCGATAGCCTCCGGGCGGCGCAGTGCAGATATCGTCATCGTGAGTCTCCTGTCGTAAGCTGAATAGTCTGACCGCTGGGATCAACCTTCTGAAAACCTTAGACGAATTTCCGCTGTCGCGTAGGGCTTAATTAACGTTTTGCGGACTTCCAGACACTTTACCGTGGCGAAGAGACAAAACCGCTGCGGATACGGGTTAAGGGGATGCTATCATTGGCGCCAGCCCGCCGGGACAACACGCCGGGGGACTCCTTTTCCCACTTTGAGACTATTGCCGTGACCTCTTTTGCTGACTTAAACGCCCTTCCTGCGGAACAACTCGCCAACCTTAACGAACTGGGATACCAGACCATGACCCCGGTGCAGGCGGCGGCGCTTCCGGCCATTCTGGCAGGGAAAGACGTTCGGGCGCAGGCGAAAACTGGCAGCGGNAAAACCCGCCGCGTTCGGGCTTGGGCTGTTGCAGCACATTGATGCCAGCCAGTTTCTCACCCAGTCGCTGGTGCTGTGCCCGACCCGCGAGCTGGCCGATCAGGTAGCGAAAGAGCTGCGTCGCCTGGCGCGCTACATGCCGAATATTAAAGTGCTGACGTTGTGTGGCGGCCTGCCGTTCAGCGTGCAGCGCGATTCCCTGACCCATGCGCCGCACATCATTGTGGCAACACCAGGTCGGCTGCTGGATCACCTGAAAAAAGAGACCGTCAGCCTTGAAGCCTTACAGACGCTGGTGCTGGACGAAGCCGATCGGATGCTCGATATGGGCTTTGCCGACGCCATTGATGAAGTGATTGCCTGTGCCCCGGCAACGCGTCAGACGCTGCTCTTTTCCGCCACCTGGCCTGCCGCGATTGCCGCCATCAGCGGGCGCATTCAGCGCGAGCCGTTGACCGTCGAAATTGACGCCGTTGATGAGTTACCCGCGGTCGAGCAGTTGTTCTTTGAAGTGTCGCGCGGCGGCAAACTCAGCCTGCTGCAGAAATTACTGAGCCAGTATCAACCCGCCTCGTGTGTGGTGTTTTGTAATACTAAAAAAGACTGTCAGGCCGTGTTTGATGCGCTAACCGACAGCCAGCAGAGCGTGCTGGCGCTGCATGGCGATATGGAACAACGTGATCGCGACCAGACGCTGGTGCGTTTTGCCAACGGCAGCTGTCGTGTGCTGGTGGCGACTGACGTCGCCGCGCGCGGTCTGGATATCAAAGCCCTCGAAATGGTCATCAACTATGAACTGTCGTGGGATCCGGAAGTGCATGTCCACCGCATCGGTCGTACCGCGCGGGCAGGGGAAAGCGGCATGGCGATCAGCTTCTGCGCGCCCGAAGAGGCGCAGCGTGCCAACGTGCTGGAAGAGATGCTGAACATCAGCATCCGCTGGCAGCCAGTGCCGACAGGCATCAGCATCGCGCCGCTCGAAGCCGCGATGGATACGCTGTGCATTGATGGTGGCAAAAAAGCCAAAATGCGCCCGGGCGATATTCTCGGTGCCTTAACCGGCGATATGGNGGCAAAATCGATATCCACCCGATTCATGCGTTTGTGGCGGTGAAACATGCGGTGGCGCGTCACGCCTGGAAACAGCTGCAGCAGGGCAAAATCAAAGGCAAATCGGTGAAGGTGCGTTTGCTGAAATAACGTCGTGGGCACAACCTCACAAAAGAGGCTGTGCCCGTAATACCCTGCCTGCTTAGTAATAGCCCAGCAATTTCCACCACATCATGCCGATGATAAAGGTCAGCGCGACGTTAAAGGTGACCACCACAAGGTTGATTTTATAGAACGTTGCCCGGTCAAAATAACCCTGACCAAAGTAGATCNGTCGCCACGAACGGGGCATACAGCGCCGCGACGTGCCCGGAGGCGGTAGCGAACAGATAGTGGACGTAAATATACAGCAGACCGAGGACGACAAACGCCGTCATCGGGCCAAAACCCTGAATGGCGCCATCGAGTTGCTGCGTCATCCAGGTGATAAAGCCCAGTCCTTCCAGCCCGCTGGCGAGGCTGATGATCACGCTGAACCAGATGACCGTATCCCAGGCCGCGTGATCGCCAAGCAACGCTTTCCACTCCACGGCGCGGGTGGCGAACAGATAGGCCGCCAGCCCGAGACCGACGGCCGTCGCCGACAGGCCGGTGATCAGACTGGTCCCCCAGCCAATCAGGGCGAGAATAAAGCCGATCGCCACTTTTTTCTCTGCGCTGCTCATCGCCCCCAGCGCCTGCAACGAACGCTTGCCCATCTCTTTTGCTTCCGGCGTCTTTTTCAGCTCCGGATTCAGCATTTTATAAATGAGCAGCGGTGTTAACAGGAAACAGACCATCGCCGGCACAACCGCCGCAACAAACCAGCCGCCCCAGGAGATTTCAATTCCCAGCGTTGATTTTGCCAGGCTGCCGACCAGCGGGTTTGCCGCCATCCCGGTGAGGAAGATGGCACCGGTAATCGGTGTGAACTGGAAACAGACCATGGTTAAAAAGTTGCCGATGCGTTTGCCCGTTTCACCGGGTGCGGAACCGAGCACATCGTTAATCGAGCGGGCGATGGGGAAGATAATACCGCCCGAACGCGCCGTCACCGATGGCATGGCCGGAGCCATGATCAGATCCGACACGCCCAGCGAATAGGCTATCCCCAGACTGCTTCCGCCAAACAGCGACAGCATTTTATAGGCGATGCGCTTGCCCAGCCCCGACGTGACAAACCCCAGCGACAGGACATAAGCACAGAAAATCAGCCACACCGTACCGCTGGCGAACCCCGACAACGCTTTCGCCTCCGGCAGGGTTTTGCTGAAAATTACCACGCAAATCGAGATAAGCATCACCGCCCCGGACGGCAGCGGCTGCGTCAGAATCGCCGCAATGGTGGCGGCAAAAATAGCAAACATATGCCATGCCTGCGGCGTTAACCCTTGCGGCACTGGCCAGAACCAGATAATGGCGCCGAGCGCCAGTGGCACGCCGAAGGCAATGAGTGTTTTTCCCCTGGATGAAACAGATGACATGATCATCTCCTCATGCTAATGGTCGTTGACCTGGATTATTTGCGTCCGGCTGATTTCGCCAGCACCTGATCCACCATCTGCGGCGCCATGCCCAGATAATTCGCCGGGTCTGTCAGGCGTTCAATCAGCTGCGGATCCAGACGGCTCGACACGCCAGGCATGGCGTTAAGCACATCCGCCAGGCGACCGCCTTTTTCGTTAACCTCGCGACAGGCGTCGTACACCACGTCATGCGCATCCTGACGACCAATGTAAGGGGCCAGCCCCATCATGACGGCTTCGGCCACGATCAGTCCTTTGGTCATATCAAGATTTCTGGCCATCGCGTTCTCATCAACAATTAAGCCATCAAGCATGAATTTCGCCTGATGCAGCGCCCCGGCGGCCAGCACAAAGCTTTCCGGAATAGCGATCCATTCGGCATGCCACGGCCCGGTCGCGCGTTCGAGATCCTGCACCATCGCGTCGAGCATCAGCCCGGCGTGCTGGCGAACCCCTTTGGCACAGGCCAGCATCAGTTCGCTGGAAATCGGGTTACGTTTCTGCGGCATGGTGCTGCTGGCGCCGCGTCCTTTCACAAACGGCTCGTACAGTTCGCCAAATTCGTTCGCCGCGAGCAGCATCACGTCATAGGCAATTTTGCCGAGCGACCCGGTGATCACCCCGAGCAGGTTCACCGCTTCGGCAAAGCCGTCGCGGGCCACGTGCCAGGTGGAGGCAGGAACGCCAAGGCCAAGCTCTTCCATCATCGCTTTCTGCACCGCGAGGCCTTTATCGCCCAGCGACGCCAGCGTACCCGCCGCACCGGCGAATTCACCGACCAGCACGCGAGGGCGTGCCTGCTCCAGACGTTCGGCGTGACGGTCAAACATATCCAGCCAGATAGCGGCTTTATAGCCAAAGGTGATCGGCAGCGCCTGTTGCAGGTGAGTACGGCCTGCCATCGGCGTGTCACGGTAGCGTTTTGCAAGACCGGCAAGAATGGTGCGCAGTTCGCGGATGTCGGCCTCGATGAGATCAAACGCGTCGCGGATTTGCAGGACCACGGCGGTGTCCATGATGTCCTGTGTGGTGGCACCCCAGTGGACGTAACCGCCTGATTCGCCCGCCTGTTTTGAGATCTGATGCACCAGCGGAAGAATGGGGTAGCCGACGATTTCGGTCTCGTGACGCAGCAGGTCAAAATCCAGCGTATCGGCATTACATTTTGCGGCGATCTCGCGGGCGGCGTCCTGCGGGATCACCCCGCAGCGCGCTTCGGCCTTCGCCAGTGCGACTTCGACCTCAACGTATTTGCGGATGAGTTCATGATCATCAAAGATGGCGCGCATTGCCGGCGTACCAAAAGAATCCCTGAACAGGACGGAATCTAAAACAGTGGAAGCCATAAAACCCCCTTTTATGTGGGATAGTGATAGACTGCCGGTCAGCCGATATCCAGATGACGTTCCGGCATGCTCCTTGCGGCACGCTAAATGTCTGGACATTGCTATAATGTACGTACATTTAGAATGTACGTACATTTTATAATGACCGTACATTTCGAAGGGAAGTTCTGATTCCTGCTTTTGTGATAACGATCGGTAATTTAGAAGAACAATGGCGATGAAAGAGTCTCTGTACCACCGTATTGCCCGTGAGCTGGCGGCCGACATTGCGTCCGGCAAATACCCTGCGGGCGCGCAGATTCCGACGGAAAAAGCGTTGTGCGAAGCATACCAGGTCAGCCGTCATACCATCCGTGAAGCGCTGCGAAGCCTGACGGAACAGGGGCTGATTTCACGACGCAAAGGGGCGGGGACGCACGTCACCGACAGCCCCAATGAAAATTCACAGGATCACCCGCTGGCCTATCTGGAGGATTTGCTGGTGCTGGCGCGCAACAACCTGCGGGTGGTGAAAAAGGTCGATGAAATTGTGGCGGACATCGAACTGGCGCAGGTTATCGGCTGCCCGCCGGGATCGCGCTGGTTGCATATCGCCAGCATTCGTGAAGACAGCCAGAAGCGCGACGCGCCCATTTGCTGGACCGACAGCTACGCCAGCACCGCCTATAGCAAGCTGCGTCAGCTGGTGCGCAGCGATCCTCATGCGCTGATAAGCGATCTGATAGAAGAACACTATGGCATCCGCAGCCAGGAAGTGCATCAGACCATCACCGCGGTGGGCGTTCCGGCCAAAATGGCCAAAGTGCTGGGCGTGGAAACGGGGTCTCCGGCGCTGCGCATCGTGCGGCGCTACATTGACCGCCAGGGCGAAACGTTTGAAACCACCGTGTCGGTGCATCCCGCCGGACGCTATACCTGTTCACTGGTGTTGAAGCATCTGACAGCAGAAGAGTAAATAGTAAAAGAGAGAGCCTTAAGCGACGCGGGAAATATTTCACCGTTCCGCTTAAGGCTCTTTTTTTATATTTCAACGGCACGGGTTCTCTCGAGGCCCGATTATTGTTCTATCCTTTCAGTTCCTGCTTTTTTATTTTTACGAGTTCAGGCTTATGGCTAGCATAATTATCGGAAAGCGTTCTGCAAATCAGATTAATAGTATTTTTATCACTGCTTCCGTGCCTGGTCTCGCTTACGCCATTAACGGGAGAATAGCCTATGAAAGCACTGACTTATCATGGTCCGCATAATGTCAGCGTTGATACTGCCCCCGACCCGGGATTAGAAGCCGCTGATGATATTATCCTTCGCGTTACCGCTACTGCGATTTGCGGCTCTGATCTGCACCTTTACCGTGGGAAAATACCGGGTACTCATCACGGTGATATTTTTGGCCACGAGTTTATGGGCGAGGTCGTCGAGACCGGTCCGGATGTGAAAGCGGTCAGCAAAGGCGATCGCGTGGTGATCCCATTTGTTATCGCCTGTGGCGACTGTTTTTTCTGCCGTTTACAGCAATATTCAGCCTGTGAAAATACCAACAGCGGTAAGGGCGCGGCGCTGAACCGCAAAAGCATTACGCCGCCTGCGGCGCTGTTTGGCTACAGCAATCTCTACGGCGGCATACCGGGCGGGCAGGCGGAATATGTTCGCGTGCCGAAAGCCAACACCGGGCCGTTTAAAGTGCCGGACAGCCTGCCCGATGAAAAAGTGCTGTTCCTTTCCGATATTCTTCCCACCGCCTGGCAGGCGGTGAAAAACGCTGAAATCAAACCGGGCTCCAGTGTGGCGATTTACGGTGCCGGGCCGGTAGGGCTGCTGTCGGCGGCCTGCGCGCGGCTCAACGGCGCGGAACAGATTTTCATCATTGACCACAATGATTACCGGCTGGCATTCGCGCAACAGCGTTATGGCGCCATCCCGATTAACTTCGATAAGAATGACGATCCGGCGGCGTGGATCATCGAAAACACGCCAGGCAATCGGGGTGTGGATGCGGTAATCGATGCCGTGGGGTTTGAAGCGAAAGGCAGTCTCACCGAAACGGTGCTGAGTACGCTCNNGTGTATTGCCGCCGTACGGCGGGGCGGGATCGTCAGCGTGCCGGGGGTGTACGCCGGATTTATCCATGGCTTTATGTTCGGCGACGCCTTCGATAAAGGGCTGTCCTTTAAGATGGGGCAGACGCATGTCCATGCCTATCTGCCCGATTTGCTGAAACTGATTGAGCAGGGCCATCTCACACCGGAAGAGATTGTGACGCACCACATGCCGCTGGAAGAGGCCGCGCGCGGCTATGAAATCTTCGAAAAACGGCAGGAGGAGTGCCGCAAGGTGATTCTGGTGCCGGGAATGGCCGGCGAAAAAGCGACGATTTGAGCCGCGTGACGGCGGCAATGCCAACGGCACCGCCGTCCTTTCATTTCATTCACTGAGGTTATTTATGACAACACCTTCGTTATCGGTCGCCAGTGANNGACAGCGGAATCCGGTCCCGGCGGGCTGATTGCGTCGGCACTGTGTGCCGCCGATGATACGCCGTCCTTCTACGGCAGTGGGTTTATCACTTATACGGATGATGCGAAAATCACCATGCTGGGCGTCAGTCGCGACACGATCGACACCTTTACCGCCGTGAGCGAACAGACGGTAAGAGAGATGGCGGCGGGGGCAAAGCAGCGCTCCGGGGCGGCAGCCTCGCGGTAAGCGGTTACGCCGGGCCGGACGGAGGGGAGGACGGTACACCCGCGGGGACGGTGTGGTTTGCCTGGCAACTGGCTGATGATGAAATCCATACCAGCGTAAAGCGCTTTGATGGCGACAGTGAATCGGTGCTGGCGCAGGCGANAGCTACGCCATGGCGGCGCTGATCCTGTTACTGGCGGAATATGTTTAAGTGGCGCGTACAAAAACACCCCTGAAAAGGGGTGTTTAAGGATGGGCAAGAATAGTGGGGAGATTATTTATCCTGTTCCTGCGGATCGCCGCTACCGAGCTCTGCGCCAGTGAGCGGGTCAACGTTCGGATCGGACTGGGTACGTTGCGCCATGGCTTTCACCAGCGCTTGCTGTTTGTGGCTAAACCATCCCCGCCATCAACGGCAGGTTGCGGGTCAGCAACATAGTCGAAATTCTCATCGCTGTTCCAGCTCCCGCGCGGATCGTCGCCTTCGGACATGTTGTAATACACGTTGGTGTATTGCTCTATCGGGGGAAGTTTACCCGGCGGGAAATTATTACGGATGCTGTAAAGCGCTTTCTCAAAGGACAGCATATGGGCGGCTTCGCGGGTCATTAAAAAACTCAGTGCATCTTTGACGCCCGGATCGTCAGTGACATTGATCAGGCGTTCATAGATAATTTTGGCGCGTGCTTCCGCCGCAATATTTGAACGCAGATCGGCGGTCACTTCACCGATGGTATCAATATACGCCGCGGTCCNCCGCCGCCCCCCCGCCATAAAGCAGAGAGGTAATATGGCTGTCGTTACCGTTCTCGGTTAAAGAACGATAAAGCTCAGCCTCATTTTCTGTGCCTTCTGCCAGTTCGCCTTTTGCCCCTTTATTCAGCATGCCAACCAGAGAACCAATAATTTCGAGATGACTTAGCTCTTCCGTGGCAATATCCATCAGCATTTCTTTGCGTCCGGCATCCTCATCACCCAGACCCTGGGTAAAATAACGGCAGGCGGCAGCCAGCTCGCCCTGTGGGCCGCCGAACTGTTCAAGTAATAAATTAGCCAGGCCGGGATTGGGTTCGCTAACCCGCACGGTATATTGCAACTGCTTTACATGTCTAAACATAATGCCTCCTGCGAATGAGAGTTATTTTTTGGCTTCTACGCCTTCTGCGGCATCACGAAGTAAAAATTGCTCAGTGACGTCCGGTAAGTGATCGCGAGCCCAGTCGGCCATATTCTGCTCTTCCGCCAGTATATCTTTTAATGTCTGCACGCTGGCAACATCGCCGGCTTTTTCGGCGGCACAAATTAATGATGTGTAACAGGCGATCTCGAATTGTTCAAAGACGTAGCTACTAATTGCGCCTTTGACAATTTCATCAGACATAAACATTCCGCCAACGGCCTGACCCATGGCAGCCATTTTGCTTGTGGCATCTTTTAATAAAGAACGGCTAATACCATTGCGGTCAATAATATCTTCAAGACGTTTTATCTGACTCTCGGTTTCGGTTAAATGTTGTTCAATTTTTGCGCGTAAATCGGGGTAATTGTCAATACGCCCGCTCATGGCTTTCAGCATCGATTCTGCCTGTTTTTCCATTGCATGCGCGTCGCGTAGCCAGTCGTGATAATTCTCTTGTGGAGTCATCATTAAATCCTCGTCTGTTATCATGCTTGCGAGTAAGGAATAAAAGCGTTTAGCGATAGGCTAAAGAGAAGTTATTTATTCGCCTTCCGTTTGCTGTTAATTACCGGGGAAAGCAACTGGCGAGTCAGTTCGGCCCGCCAGTGGGTTTTCATTTTACAATGAAAGCGTTACGGGTAATCCCGGGAGAAGACTACTCACCCGATTTACGACCGCCGCCGTGGCTATTCTGGCCACCTTTTTTACCAGCCTCAGAGGCACGTTGCGGATCGTTTTTAAAATTACCGCCGCTCTGTTGACCACCTTTACGTCCTGCTTCAGACGCTTTTTCACGATCTTCTGCGAAATTTCCGGAACCGCCGCGATGTTCAGTCATGTTATTTCTCCAGTCTCGTTGATGAAAAAAACGACATATTTGTTGTAGGTCATGCCGTCCGTGTCAGTGTTTAAAACTAGTCGGAAAGAGAAATTAGTCAAAGCGAAGCGTGTTCCTTCAAAATTTATTCCGCAGGAATTGAATTTGACAGCACAATATTATGTGACCTAAGTGATATGGCTTTTTATTTGAGACACTTAAAGGCGTGATGGGAAATTCTACCATGCAGGAGAACGGCCGATATGGTGAATAATTGACGGTAATTTACCCAAAATTGACGAAAGAGGCAGGGGGAAGGCTGTTATTCTATTTAGTATTTTAAGACAAATCCTGGAAGAATAAAAACCACGCCGTAGCGTGGTTTTTTTATCGGTTACTGATCATGCCGGGCCATCAGCAGCGTCAGGTCGACCAGACGGTTCGAGAAACCCCATTCGTTGTCATACCAGGCGAGGATTTTGACCATATTGCCGCCAATCACCAGCGTCGACAGGCCGTCGATGATGGAGGAGCGCGGGTCGCCCTGGTAATCGCTGGAGACCAGCGGTTCATCGCTGTAGCCGAGAATGCCTTTCAGCGGCCCGGAAGCGGCAGCGTTGCGAAAAGCGTCGTTCACTTCTTCAGCTGTCACATCGCGCTCCAGCGTCACGGTAAGATCAACAATCGATACCACTGGCACTGGCACGCGCAATGAGTAACCCGTCATTTTGCCCTCAAGTTCGGGGATCACTTTGCCCAGCGCTTTCGCTGCGCCGCTGGAGTAGGGCACAATCGACAGCGCCGCCGCACGCGCCCCGCGTAAATCTTTTTCCGGCTGATCGTGTAGCGCCTGACTGTTGGTGTAGGCGTGGGTGGTGTTCATCAGGCCGTGCTTAATGCCAAAGTTCTGATGGAGCACCTGCGCGGCAGGTGCCAGGCCGTTGGTGGTGCAACTGCCGTTGCTGACGACAACATGTTTCTGCGGATCGTACAGTCCGTCGTTAACGCCCATCACAATGGTTAAATCATCGTTTTTGCCCGGCGCGGAGATAATGACGCGTTTCGCGCCGCCACGCTCAATGTGTACGGCGGCTTTTTCACGCTCGGTAAAAAAACCGGTCGCTTCGATAACGATATCTACGCCCGCATCCCGCCATGGAATGTTTCCCGGGTCGCGTTCGCTGAACACGGTGATGGCCTGGCCGCCCACGCGCAACTGCCCCTCGGCGGCTTCAACGTCTTCCTTCAGCGTGCCGAGCAGCGAGTCGTATTTCAACAGGTGAGCCAGCGTTTTGCTGTCTGTCAGATCGTTAATCGCCACGATCTGCAGTTCAGGATTACCCAGCGCGGCGCGCAGTACGTTACGTCCAATCCTGCCGAAACCATTAATACCGACCTTAACCATGATCCACTCCTTAATTGTTGTCTCTGGCATTACTGTAGGTCGGGGCTGTTTTGGCGTAAATGACAAAAAAGGATCACATTACGCCATCTTGCGGATATGAAAGCGCTGACGGTATTCGCCGGGTGTCAGGTTGAGCTGTTTTTCGAAGAGGCGGCGCAGGTTAATGCTGCTGCCAAAACCGGTCTGTTCGGCGATTCTGTCCAGCGTATCGGTGGTCTGCTCCAGCTGCTGCCGGGCAGCGGCAAGGCGGGCTTCGGCGACATAGCGTGCCGGCGACGCGCCGGTTTCCCGGGTAAACACGCGGGTGAAATTGCGCGGGCTCATGGCGACTTTTTCCGCCAGTTTTTCGACACACAGGTCGGCGGTGAGGTTTTCGAGGATCCACGACAGCAAGTCGTTAATCGGTCCTGAACCACTGGTTTGCCGGAGGTTAAAACGGCTGAACTGCAACTGCCCGCCGGGGCGGCGGAGGTACATGACAAAATCCTGGGCGATGTCACGGGCGAGGCTGAAACCGTAATCCTCTTCCACCAGCGCCAGCGTCAGGTCAAAACCGGAGCTGACCCCGCCGGAGGTCCAGATATTTCCGTCCTGAATGTACAGTGGCCCGCCTTCGACCTTTACCTGCGGGAATTCGGTCTGCAGTGTGTCCAGCAGTTGCGCCAACAGCAGCGCGCCGCCGCAAATGGACGCAATGCGGCGGGCATGCGGTGCGGCGAGGCGCAACCAGTCAACCACCGCTGTGCCTTCCAGCGCATTCTGGCCTCTGCCGGTGATGATGATGGTGTCGAGCGGCTCCCGCGGATCCAGCTCGTGAAGGCGGTGATCAGCCAGCAGGTTTAACCCGGACTGACCGTGGATCACCTGATGTGGCTGCGTGGTGGCGACATGCACCTGATAGCACGGGCCAGCTAACCCTTCTGTTTGCAGTTGGTTCGCCTGTGTCAGGATGTCGGCGATCCCGGCAGATTCGAACAGCATTCCGCCATCGGGGACAATGATAAGGATTTTCTTCATGTCCTGAAAAGTAAACCTTTAACAAAATAAGTCAACCTGAAAGGACGTAAAAAAGGATTGTTGACATGAATAATCGCTTCGCAGTAGCATCGTCCTCGGTCTACACCTCCTGCTCTGACGCCCACGTCAGGAAATACTGGTGACAATGTGTAAACGTGATTTGCTGGCATAAACCACAAATCAACAACTCCATGAAACCTGTTGGTTGCTATGGCTAATTTTAGTGGGCGGAAATTGCTATAGCATTGATTCTTAAGGTTTATAACATGAGTGAGTATCACGTTTATCTCTTTGGTCAACCGGTGTCCGTCCGCCGTACGCTTCCCAAAAAAGTTGAAACGTCTGTGCCTTTCGCTGCCGGGCGGCTTCATTACGTTATGGAAACTCCGCGCACGGTGCTGTACGGCATGAACAGCTCAACGCATGACATCCATTCTGATGAGGCAAAAAAGCTTTTTGATACCCCCCGAATCCAGTTGCCGAACGGTCTGCGCGTGGGTGAGTTTTGTGAAAAAGCCCGCGCCGAATTTCCCGATCTTCCGAAACAAAAAGCCTACCACGCGTATGCACAAGCGCTGTTTGGCATCGGCTACTCGCAGCTTATCGAAACGCAGAAAGCGTCCTTGATCGCCCGGTTTGATGCGGCTTTCCAGCAGATTGACGACAACGTCATAGAAATCAGCGATCCTTTCCCGTTTCTTCGCGGACATCTCTCCTGTCCTGTTGAGGTGATTGATGAATTCAAACGCCTGGCGAATCAGGGTCACCATAACTCGCAATTTATGGCGGGGCTGCTGTTGACCACCATGGCGGGCGATTTTAGCGAGTCGGGCATCGCCTTTTTGCGGATGGCTTACGAGAACCGTTTCCCGCGCGCCATGGATGCGCTGGCAGAATATTTGCTCTACAAAGAAGATTTCCTCGGCGCCGTGCAGTGCCATCTGCTTTCCATCGACAGCCTGGACGATTGCTCGCATACGATGGACACCATCAAGAAGATGACGATGTCTCGCTATATCGAACAGCCGGAGTTTATGCCGCTGCTGCCGTTCATCGTTAAGCGCTGCCTGGATGAGGACTTTACCGCGCTGGCGAAGAAGCATTATCCGAAGCTGTATCCGTCTAAAGAAGAGATCCAGCAGGCGATGATAAACCGCTTACTCGGTCGTGGAGGACGTTAAGATGTGTGATTTTCATAATGAAGATGAAACGTATCTCTGCTCGTCCTGTGGCGCGCCGTGCCAGGCGTCAGATTTTGACGACGTTGATGATGAATTCGATGAGTCAGATCCACAGTGCGTAGACTGCCAGCGCCATTCACGTATCGATGGCGAAATCTGCGAGTTCTGCGATTTGCCTGCCGAGTATGAAACCGAAAGTTTCTTTTTGTGCGGCGATCACTATGACGATTACGTAGACGGTTACCGCCGCGACTGACACCCAGAATCGTCCGTTTTGTTACCAAAACCCACGCCACGGCGTGGGTTTTTTTCGTCGAATCGCCCTGCCTGTACTAAGGTCAGTGTTACCACTGTGACAGGGAAAGCGAATGAAACCTTTATCTCTTTTACTCTTAACCGGCCTGACGCTGACGGGCTGTGGCGCGAATAATACGCCCCCCAACACCGCCGTGCCTGGCGAAAAAACCTCCACTCAAATGCGCACTCTGGAGACCGGGGCTCAGATGCTCCAGTCCCGGCCGCCGGTGGAGGCGATCAGCACCTATCTGGACGGTTTCCATTTTTATAGCGGTGACCAAAATGGCCAGATGGAGGCCCATCACTACGTGACGGTATTGAATGATGAGGTCATGCAGGCGGTGATTTATGACGGCAACACCAAAGATGCCCGCCTGATGGGCGTCGAGTACATCATCAGCGAGCGCCTGTTCAACACGCTGCCGCCGGAGGAGAAAAAACTCTGGCACAGCCATCGCTATGAAGTGAAGTCTGGCAGTCTGGTGGCGCCGGGGTTACCTGCAGCAGCTGATAAGGCGCTGATGAGCAAAATTGTGAATACCTACGGCAAAACCTGGCATACCTGGCACACCGATCGCGATAAGTCGCTGCCGCTCGGCATTCCGACATTGATGATGGGCTTTACCGCCGATGGTCAGCTTAACCCTGCACTGCTGCAGGACCGGGATCGTCGGCTGAAGGTGAATACGCAGGAAATCAAACGCGAGCGTGAAGATCTGGTGGCACATCCGGTTGCCGAAGGCGCGGACGCCTGGCAGCACGGGGAGGTGATCCAGCTTCGGCAGACCCGGCTCCGGCAGACAGAGTAATCACTGGGGGGAGGCAAACATGATAAGCCAGGAATTTACGCTGTTGCTGGCGCGCAGCCAGTTCGCGTTTACCATTGGTTTCCATATCGTGCTTGCCGCCTTCACCATTGGCCTGGCGCAGTTTTTGTTGTTCCTGGAAGCCATGTGGTTATGGCGAAAAGCGCCGGTCTGGCTCTCGCTCTGGCGCTACTGGAGTAAAATTTTCGCCCTCAATGTTGCCGTCGGGGTGGTGACCGGCGTCATGATGGAGTTCGCCTTTGGCACCAACTGGAGCGGCCTTTCCAGCCGCGCTGGGGCGATCCTCGGCCCGATGATGTATCTGGAAGTGCTGGTGGCTTTTTTCCTTGAAGCGGGCTTTATGGGTGTGGTGCTGTTTGGTATGGGGAAAGTGCGCCCGTGGATACATTTCCTGGCGACGGCGATCGTTGCAGTCGGCTCCATTATCAGCGCCTTCTGGATCCTTGCCGCGAACTCATGGATGCAGACCCCGGCTGGTTTTACCCTCGNGGCGGCAGCCGCTTTACTCGGTACGGCGTGCCTGGTGGCGGCCTGCGGTGGCTGGCATTTGTTACGCGACCCGCAGCAGCTGGCAGCGCGCAAAATGTTCTCCCTCGGCTTGTGGATGCTGCTTGTGCTGGCGCCATTACAGGTGGTGCTGGGGGATTTACACGGCGAGAACACCCGCGATCATCAGCCTGTTAAACTGGCCGCGATGGAAGGGGCGTGGGATCCGCCAGCGCCGGGTGACGGCGAACCGATGCGGCTGTTTGCCCTTCCGGATATGCAACAGCGGCGCAATCACTATGAAGTGGCGATCCCCCATATTGGCTCCCTCTATTTGCGTCATAACCTCGAAGGACGCATCCATACGCTTAATCAATATCCTCGCGATGATCTGCCCTGGGTGCCGGGCGTGTTCTGGTCGTTCCGGGTGATGGTGGGGCTGGGGATCGNGGCGGGCGCGCTGGCTGCAGCGCCTGACGGTGTTGATGGCTCCCGCTGGTTTTGTCGCCATGCTGGCAGGCTGGCTGGTGACCGAAACGGGACGTCAGCCGTGGACGGTATACGGCCTGTTACGTACCGCGCACAGTGCGTCACCGGTTTCCGCGCAGATGGTGCTCGGTTCGTTGAGCGCGGTCGTGCTGGTGTATCTGGCGGTGTTTTCCCTTGGATTATGGTTTTTGTTACGCCTGATGTCGCGCCCTCCCTCGCCTGATGAAAGCGAAGTGATGCCGGACGTGGCGGAACGAACCGGGCAGGGCGTGGCCCACCCGAAAGGGGGTTCGCAATGACGGAATTCTTCGGACTCCCTCTGCTGAACGCGCTGTCGGCCGCCGCGCTGGCGCTCAGTTTGTGGATCTATGTGCTGCTGGACGGCACGGATTTGGGCGTGGGTATCCTCTGCGGTTTGCAGCGCAGCGACGAGGATCGGCACCGGATCAACATCTCATTGCTGCCGGTCTGGGATGGTAACGAAACCTGGTTGGTGCTTGCCGCAGGCGGCATGCTGGGGCTGTTTCCGCTGGCGTATGCCATTGTGCTGAGTGCGCTGTATGTTCCTGTTTTCGCGATGCTGCTTGCCCTGATTGGCCGCGGAATCGCCATTGAATACCGGCACCACGCGCCGCGCCTTTTTGACGCCATACTCATCGCGGGTTCGATTATCGCGAGCCTGGCGCAAGGGATGATGGCGGGGAGTCTGATTCAGGGCATCCCTAACAATCGTCAGCAATTTACCGGTACTGGCTGGGAGTGGCTGAGTCCTTTTCCGCTCTTCTGCGGCATAACGCTGGTGGCGGGCTACTGCCTGATGGGCGCCGGCTGGCTCAACTGGCGCTGTACCGGGGCACTGGCAACCCGCGCGCGGCGGGCGATCCCCTGGCTTGCGGCGCTGACCGTGCTGCTGCTGGCGGGGTTATTATTCTGGACTGTCAATGTGCATGTACCGTGGCTGGCTGTGCAGGGTTGTGGTTCGCGCTTTCACGGGGCTACGCCTTCCTGCCGATGGCCGCCATTCAGGTCATCGTGAGCGGTGCCTTTGGCGCACTGGTGTTTACGCTGTTTCCGCTGATTGTACCGGTGAATGTACTCATCCATCAGGCGGCTGCGCCCCCCGAAACACAAAAATTCCTGCTGATCAGTTTTGCATTACTGGTGCCTGTCACGCTTGTTTATAACACCTGGGTATTTCGCGTTTTCAGCGGAAAAATCCATTAATTATCAGCATGCTAAATAAATACAGCCATGCTGTATCACCGAAAGAGGAGAAAGTATGAAAGCTCTCGTCTGGCACGCAACCGGCGATATCCGTCTTGATGACGTCGCCGAACCACAGATTGAACAATCCACTGATGCCGTTATTCGTCTTACCGCTTCGGCGATTTGTGGCACCGATCTTCATTTTATTCGCGGCACCGTTAGCGGCATGAAACCGGGGACCATTCTCGGCCATGAAGGGGTCGGGATCATCGAACAACTGGGCGACCAGGTGCGCAATTTCGACATCGGCGATCGGGTGGTGGTCTGCTCCACGCTCTCCTGCGGTTACTGCGCTCCCTGTCGCAGCGGCAACACCGCGCAGTGTGATAATGCCAATCCGAACGGCCCTGAAGCGGGCACCAGCTTTTTCGGCGGCCCGCAAACCACCGGCCCGGTCAATGGGTTGCAGGCGGAAAAAGCGCGTATTCCTTTTGCCGCCAATACGCTGGTGAAAGTCCCTGAAGGCGTCAGCGATGAACAGGCGATTCTGGTCAGCGATATTTTCCCCACTGGCTGGTTCGGTGCGGAAATCGCGCAGATCCAACGCGGCGACACCGTGGCGGTATTTGGCTGCGGCCCGGTGGGTCAGTTTGCGATTGCCAGCGCGTTGTTGATGGGCGCCGGGCGGGTCATTGCGGTTGACCCGCATGATGACCGGCTGGCAATGGCCCGTCGGCAGGGCGCGTTTACCGTTAATTTTGAGAAAGAAGATCCGGTGGCAGCCATCAAATCCCTGACCGGTGGTACCGGTGTCGACGTCGCCATTGACGCAGTGGGCGTTGACAGCCAGCACGCTCACCATGGCCCGGCGGCGCAGCAGGCAGAACAGAAAGCGGAGAAACACCGTCAGGAAGTCAAAGAGGTGGCACCGGATAACTACGATCATCAGCATGTACAGCATGGAAACTGGATCCCCGGCGATGCGCCAACGCAGGCGCTGGAATGGGCCATTCAGGCGCTGAGAAAAGCGGGCACGTTGAGCATTATCGGCGTTTACCCGCCTGATGCGCAGACGTTCCCCATTGGTATGGCGATGAACAAAAACCTGACCATGAAAATGGGCAACTGCAACCACCACGCGATCATCCCGCATTTGCTGGAACGGGTACGCATGGGCGCTATCGATCCAACGCAGGTGCTGACGCAGGTGGAGCCGCTCTCGGATGTGATCTCCGCCTATGAGAGTTTTGATAAGCGCCAGCCTGGCTGGATTAAAACGGAGCTGTTGCCTTCGCAATAACCACGCGTGAGGCGGGGCGGGGTGCACTGGCCCCGACCCCGTCTGCGGTCACGATTTTTTGCCAGGGAGGATCTCGTTCATGATCTGGTTGGCCGTGTCGGCAAAGATTTGCCCGGCGGAACGATCGCCTTTCGCCATTGAGGCCATGAAGGCTTTTGCCTGCTTCAGGGTGATATGCGGTGGCAGCGGTGCCACTTCCGGATCGGTTTTGACTTCCAGCACGACAGGCCGGTCTGCCGACAGCGCGTGCTGCCAGGCACTCTGCAACTGGTCGGGGTCATCCACGTAAATCCCTTTCAGCCCCAGCGATTGCGCGAACCGGGCATAGCTGACATCCGGGATTTCCTGGCTGGCCTCGAAGCGCGGATTTCCTTCCATTACGCGCTGCTCCCAGGTTACCTGATTAAGATCCTGATTATTAAAGACACAGACAATCAGGCGAGGGTCTCGCCAGCCCTGCCAGTATTTCTGAATGGTGATCAGTTCCGCCATGTTGTTCATCTGCATCGCGCCGTCGCCGACCAGCGCCACGACCACCTTTTGTGGGTAAGCGAATTTGGCGGCGATAGCGTACGGTACCGCCGCGCCCATGCAGGCCAGACCGCCGGACAACGACGCGCGCTGTCCCTGCTTGACTTTGTAATCGCGGGCGAACCAGTTGGCGCAGGAGCCTGAGTCGGATGTGACGATAGCGTCCTCCGGCAACAACGGTGACATTTCCCATACCACCCGCTGAGGATTAACCGGATTCGCGGCCGCCATCGCCCGATCTTCCAGCGTCTGCCACCATTCTTTCACGCCTCGGGCAATCTCCTCCTGCCAGCTACGCTCGGTTTTGTGCTGTAACAGTGGCAACAGCTCGCGCAGGGTTTCTGCCGCGTCGCCGTGCAGATTCACTTCTACCGGATAGCGCAGCCCCAGCATCGCCGGGTCGATATCCACCTGAACGGCACGCGCCTGTCCCTCTTTCGGCAGAAATTCCGTCCACGGAAAACCGGTACCGATCATCAGCAACGTATCGCAATTCATCATTAATTCATACGATGGCTTCGTGCCTAACAGGCCAATTGAACCGGTGATAAACGGCGCATCATCTGGCAGAACATCTTTGCCCAGCAGCGCTTTTGCCACCCCGGCACCGAGCACGTTAGCCAGTTGCACCACTTCCAGCGCCGCGCCCCGCGCGCCGGCACCCACCAGGATCGCCACTTTTTCCCCGGCGTTAAGCACGTCCGCTGCCCGCCGGAGATCCGCCGGGTAGGGCACGATCTTAGGGCGTTGATAGCCTGGACCTGAATGGGTAAAACCATGGGTATGCTGCGGCGGTTGCCAGGGTTCGTCCTGAATATCTTTCGGGATCACCAGTACTGTCACGCCATTCTGCGCGAGTGCGATACGTACGCCACGATCCACAAGATGCCGCAACTGGCTCGGCGAGGCCGCCTCCTGAACGAAATTCGCCACATCGGCGAAAATGCGGTCGAGGTTCAATTCCTGCTGATAACTCGCGCCACGGGCGGTCACTTCCGCCTGGCCGGTGATAGCCAGTACCGGCGCATGATCCATCTTCGCATCATACAACCCGGTCAGGAGATGGGTGGCGCCCGGACCGCCGGTCGACAGGCAGACCCCCAGTTCACCGGTGAATTTCGCATGACCCGCCGCCATAAACGCAGCCATTTCTTCGTGACGCACCTGAATAAATTCAATGCCGTCGCCTGCATGGTTTGCACGTTGTAGCGCACCGAGCACGCCATTAATCCCGTCGCCTGGATAACCATAGATGCGGGTTACGCCCCACGCTTTCAGACACTCAATAAAAAAATCACTGGTCATTTTTGACATTATTTCGCCTCCTGTCTGAAAAAATAAACCACAGGCTAAGGGTAGTTGACATCGGGCGGTATGTGGAGAAAGATGCATGGCCGTTGATTGTACTTAGATAAATCGATGAGATTATCTTTTAGGTATGATCTTATTTCTGCTGAAATTAATTCTTATATCACGGCAAAATATCTTAAATATCCTCAGCTTTCTCGGTTCTCTACTCTTAAGAGCGTCTTAATTTTACTCCTATCGGAATTAAATTCTAAATATAAGAAGTTATATGAAATATAACTCTGGTTAGTTGCTGTTTTTAAGGTGGTGTATCTGGTTAAGAGGTTAAGGTCATTTCATTTGTCATCGCCTGATAAAAAAGGAGAATAAGCCATCAGTACAGCGATGATGTAATCAAGGTGGATGCCTACAAATAACCTGACTTCTATTATCGTTGCCTATTTAGTAAATGCACAAATGATCCTGTTTGTTTAATTAAATACATTGCATGCGATCGCCTGCTGTAACGGATATGAATATGGAAAGGTTTAAATTAAGTACCATTGCGTTGTTAATGAGTAGTTTATTGATCGCAAGCAATGCTGTTGCGAAAAACGATGAGATCGACAATGCCAATGGCGTTATTTCCGGAAACGGTGTGCTTGATAATGGCGGTGTTTACCGGGTTATTGGCACCGTCGGTGAAGATAGTGTCATTTCTGTTGCCAATAATGGCAGCATCACCGTTAATCACAACGGCGGCACCCCGCCAGTCATGGCCTGGGGGGAATTTGAAAGTGGTGATATGCTGATGACCAGCGGCACCGTTTATGTCGCCAATAGCGGTACCATTAATTTAGGTTCTGGCTCAATCATTAATACGAATTACGGCGATCTGATTGAGGGCACGCTACCTAACCGACCGGATATCCTTTTAGAGACGGATTACCAGTTTGCGTTTGGCGTGGGCATCGTCGAAGCTGGCGGAACCAGTGCGGCTTATCGCGCGAAAGAGGGGAAACTCATCGCCGATAATTTGACGGTGAATATGACCCACCAGCGTGATGATAAATTTGTCGTGGGTATTCATGGTGCTAAAGATGCGGCAACCATGAATTTTACCGGTTTAACCACCATTAACACCACGGCACTCGGTGACAAAAGCCTGGCGCTGGGTATTTATGCCAAAAACGGCACGCTGGTTACTGCTGATGATCTGCTCGTGACCAGCAAAGGTCAGCAATATGCTGTGGGGTTGTCTTCGCAGTCCGAAGAAGATAATGCCCGCTCTCTTATCAGCTATAACAATGCGGTGATTACGTCTGTTGCCGATGATTTTGCCGATGGTATCAGTACCGCTGGCGGTCATGTTGTCGCTCAGGGGGATACGCAGATCGATATCACCATCAATAACACGGGTGGTGTGACCTCGGGTATCTGGGTATCGGACGGGATCGATGCAGTCGATTTAGATTCCTACTTTACCGCAAATGGCAAAACATCAATTGCATTAAAAGCCGGCGCTGACGCTACTGAACTTCGTGGTGCAGAGTCTGTTGGTTCGTCGGACTTAACCACCAAAGACCTGACCATTGCGATGGATACCCAGGGGCACCAACAAACGCAAGGGACGGGTTTGTTTGCCTCAACGGATCTTGCGCCGACGGCCGGTAACATAACCGTCAACGGCAAACTGAATATTGATGTTGCAGATACCACCCGCAGCGGCACCTGGCACTATATCCATGCCAATAAAGGCGGCAACATCGCGCTGAATGGCGATGTGAACCTCGGCGTTAACTACAACGATCCGGATGCGACGGCGATCCTCGTCGAGAACGCAGATTCTCACGTGGCAGTGGCGGGGCAGAAAATGCAGGTTGTCGGTACCGTTGAAGCGAAAGATGCAGGGCAGGTCGATCTGAGCGCCGTCAATGCGTCCCGTTTCGACGGTGGCTTCCTGACTGGCACGGGGGGTATTAACAACCTGTCGCTGGCGGAAGACTCGGTCTGGAATATGACCAAAGATTCTCAACTGACCAACCTGACGCTGAATGCATCAACCCTGAATTTCATGCACACCGCTGCACAGACTCAGCGACAGACGCGTGACGCCGCCACCTTCAAAACGCTGACAGTGGACGGTGATTATGCGGGCAACAATGGCAATCTGGTGATGAACACCCAGCTTGGTGATGACAACTCCGCCACTGACCGCATGATCGTCAACGGCGACACCAGCGGCACCACCAACGTGAAAGTACTGAACGCGGGCGGCGCGGGCGGTCTGACCACCAACGGTATTGAGCTGATTACCGTTAACGGCAACTCGGCAGGTGAATTCAAACAGAACGGGCGTATTGTTGCCGGTGCGTATGATTACACCCTGCAGCGTGGTGCGGGCCAGAACGCAACAAACTGGTATCTGAGCAGCGCGCTGTCTCCGGTAACGCCAGTTGACCCAGAGCAGCCGGTGCCGGTCGATCCGCAGGACCCGACGAAACCCGTTCCGCAGAATCCGGTAACGCCAACGCCTCAGCCTGCAGCAGAACACGCGGTGCGTCCGGAAGCGGGCCTGTATGGCGTTAACCTGGCAGCGGCTAACACCCTGTTCAACACTCGTTTGCATGACCGCCTGGGCGAAACCCATTACGTCGATGCACTGACCGGGAAAGAATCCGTCACCAGCCTGTGGCTGCGCAATGTGGGCGGTCATACTCGTCAGCACGACAGCAGCGATCAACTGAGCATGCAGAGTAACCGTTATGTGATGCAGCTTGGCGGTGACGTGGCACAGTGGAGCAGCAACAAGGCTGACCGCTACCATGTGGGCGTGATGGGCGGCTATGCCAACCAGAAGAGCCGTGCGGAAAACCAGCGTAACGGCAACCGTGCCACGGGCAGCATCGATGGCTACAGCGTGGGTGTTTACGGCACCTGGTTGCAGGACAACGAAAGCAAAGAAGGCGCGTACGTTGACACCTGGGTTCAGTACAACTGGTTCGACAACACGATTTCTGGTGATGACGTCGCCACTGAAAATTACAAATCAACAGGTTTCACCGCGTCAGTGGAATCCGGTTATACCTGGAAACTGGCAGACATCAGCGAGCGTAGCGCACTGTATATCCAGCCGAAAGCGCAGGTCACCTGGATGGGCGTGAAGGCGGATTCGCACAAAGAAGCCAACGGTACCCGCGTTGAAGGTGATGGTGACGGCAATATCCAGACCCGTGTTGGTGTGCGCCTGTATGGGCATGCTCACAACAAACTGGATGACGGTAAAGACCGCGCTTTCCAGCCGTTCGTTGAAGCTAACTGGATCCACAACACCAAAGATTTTGGCGCGTCGCTCAACGGTGAGAACATGAATCTGGCGGGCAGCAACAACATCGGTGAACTGAAAGCGGGTGTTGAAGGTCAGTTGACGAAGAATGTCACCCTGTGGGGCAATGTGGCCCAGCAACTGGGCACCAAAGGTTACAGTGATACGCAGGGAATGCTGGGTGTGAAATACAGCTGGTAAGCGATGCGCTTTTCTGTAACGGAGTAAAAAAGTCCACGCCATGGCGTGGACTTTTTTTTTAGCATCGTAGACTGGACGGTTTGTCAGATCAGGACTGGAGGCATTGTATATAAAAACATAAAATGGAAAATGGAATGTATAATAAATACAGAAGATTACTTTTGCTCATTCCTGTCCCCTGTTTTACTCTTTAGCAAATCGTGCTTTCCCTTAAATGCGTAGCTGACCTCCCGCAAATCAGCTGAAATTCCTGGTCCTTCGGGCGGTTTTCCTAATTATTCATCAGCATTTCCCGCAGGGATGTCGGTTAAACGGGACAGATGATTAAGTATTGTTAAGAATTTACGTAGACAGATAGTTCAGAAACGTGATTGGTTTTTTGACGGCAAATTTCCCCTATATTGACTTGCTAAGGGGGCAGTGTAAAACTGGTAACGGGAAATAAAATAAAGCGTGTTGGTCGGAAGAATACACCATCGTTTTAATTCATGCAGACCTGTTATTTAAACGCTAAACACTTAGCTATTAGTTTATAAAACACCATAGATGAAGTCGTAAGAAGCAGCGATATCTGGTGTATGACGGGTGAAACGCAATGGATAATGACAGATCTTATAGCGGTATACCACTCTGATGCCATTCTGAGTCAGGTGAAAAAGATGGACGAGCGTTACGAATTAGCAGACGAAAACGAGATGTCTCATGAATTTGTCGACTGGTTTTTCGATGAGAAAAAAAACGAGTGTGGCACCGTATGGTTCATGATGATGGCGGCAATGTGGGAAGGCTGGAAAGGGCGGGAAGAACATGTAAACGTAACGGCTGAGTCGATTGATTCACACCATAGCCATTAAAATCACGCTAGACGTGCAGGAAGGGAGTATGTCGAAAACAAAGCAGGAATGGCTTTTCCAGCTAAGACGATGTACAAGCCAGGCGACGCTGGATAAAGTTATCGAAAGAAATATTTATACGCTGTCGGAAGACGAACTGGAGAGTTTTTTTTCTGCGGCAGATCATCGACTGGCAGAGATAATAACCAATACCCTGTATGACAAAGTGCCTGAATCCGTGTGGCACCTGGTTCGTTAAATATCACAACGGAATTTAACCTGACGGAGAAGAATGAATGATAGGGAAAGACACAGCGATCATCTTGTTGATGGTTTTACTTGCTGGTTTTTCTTTCTGGGTCGGCGGATGGATAAAATCTCTCGTGTAATAAGATGGCTATCCTCCCTGGCAAGGTGCCCGACATTTTAAAATCACGTACATTGCTCGTCATGCTATTTTTATACTTCCCGCACACTGTGCGGTTTTTTCTTTAATATGAGATTTCAGGAAGGCAAAAAATAACATTTTTAACATGTTCAGCGAGCGGTGGAATATTATTTGATTTGTTATTGACGTTTTTTTATAAAAAGGCCTGGTCTTTATCATGATATCTCAATAACAGGAGGTTTACGCCCCATCCGGGGCGTAAACATGTTATTTGCTGTCTTCAGCAGACAGAAGAGGGGCGTCAGACGTTGAACAGGAAGTTCATGACATCGCCGTCTTTAACGATGTACTCTTTGCCTTCCGCACGCATCTTACCGGCTTCTTTCGCGCCTTGTTCACCCTTATAGGCGATGAAATCGTCATAAGAGATGGTCTGTGCGCGGATAAAGCCTTTTTCGAAATCGGTGTGGATTTTACCCGCCGCCTGCGGCGCCGTTGCGCCAACCGGGATGGTCCATGCGCGAACTTCTTTCACGCCTGCGGTGAAATAGGTTTGCAGGTTCAGCAGGGCATAACCGGCGCGGATCACGCGGTTCAGGCCCGGCTCTTCCAGACCCAGTTCCGCCATAAACTCGTCACGCTCTTCGTCGTCGAGTTCAGCGATATCGGATTCTACCGCCGCACACACCGGCACCACGACAGAGCCTTCTTGCTCGGCGATTTCGCGCACTTTGTCGAGGTACGGGTTGTTCTCGAAACCGTCTTCATTAACGTTGGCGATGTACATGGTCGGTTTCAGCGTCAGGAAGCTCAGGTAGCGAATGACTTCTTTCTCTTCTTNGTTTTCCAGTTGTGGCAGGCATTTTTCCAGCACCGCCAGTTCAGCTTTCGCGTCTTTATCGCCGCCTTTGGCCTTTTTGGAGATACGGTGAATCGCACGTTCGCAGGCTTCGAGATCGGACAGCGCCAGCTCGGTGTTGATAACGTCGATATCTTCCGCCGGATCCACTTTGCCGGAAACGTGAATAATGTTGTCGTTTTCAAAGCAGCGCACCACGTGGCCGATCGCTTCGGTTTCACGAATGTTGGTCAGGAACTGGTTGCCCAGGCCTTCGCCTTTGGAGGCGCCTTTCACCAGACCGGCGATATCCACGAATTCCATCGTGGTTGGCAGAATGCGCTGGGGCTTGACGATTTCAGCCAGCTTGTCCAGACGTGGATCGGGCATCGGTACGACACCGGTGTTCGGCTCAATAGTACAGAACGGGAAGTTCGCCGCTTCAATACCCGCTTTTGTGAGCGCATTGAACAGGGTGGATTTGCCAACGTTAGGCAAACCGACGATACCGCATTTGAATCCCATGTTTAAATCACCTTAATCTTTTGATAATCAACCTGTTACGATGAACAGATTGCAGAAAAATAAATAACTTCGCCTATTATACACGGCGGAAGGGCAATTTGCCGCCTCTGAGACGCTTATTGCGCTTTAAAGGCATGCAATCGGTTCGTGGCTTTGGTCAGACCCTCTTTCAGCCAGATCTCGGTACAGCGCGCCGCTTCGTCAACCGCATCGTCAATCAGCTTCTGCTCTGCCGCCTGCGGTTTACCCAGCACAAAGCCGACAACTTTATTTTTATCGCCTGGATGGCCGATTCCCACGCGTAAGCGGTAAAAGTTCGGGTTATTGCCAAGCTTGCTGATGATGTCTTTCAGGCCATTATGACCGCCGTGACCGCCACCGAGCTTAAATTTTGCCACGCCGGGGGGCAGATCCAGCTCATCGTGCGCCACCAGAATTTCATCCGGATTGATGCGGTAAAAGGTCGCCAGCGCGGCAACGGCTTTGCCGCTCAGGTTCATAAACGTCGTCGGTACCAGCAGGCGCACATCTTCCCCGGCAAGGTTGATACGTGAGGTGTAGCCAAAGAATTTAGGCTCTTCACGCAGCGGGGCGCGACATCGTTCTGCCAGCAGATCGACATACCAGGCACCTGCATTATGGCGCGTTGCCGCGTATTCGGCACCGGGATTCGCCAGGCCGACAATCAGCTTAATCGTCACGTCTTTATTCCTGAATGGGTCAAAATCTGGCGCGTAGTTTACTGGTTGTGGCGCCGGTTGACAAAATTCTGCTATCGACGCGCAAAATTCGGAGATAATTGCGCATCTGAACCATTAGAATTTCAATTAGTTCAGCGAGTTAATTGTAAAGATTTGTTGACTATATATCCGTTATTGTGATCCTTAACGCAATCCCTGTTTCGTATGTTGCCTATACTTTAGACACAAGGATAAGAGGGACTTTCCCTCTCAGCCCAAAGTTCCGGAGGTGACATATGAAACGCAAAAACGCTTCGTTACTCGGTAACGCGCTCATGGGTCTGGGGTTAGTGGTGATGGTGGTGGGAGTAGGGTACTCCATTTTGAACCAGCTTCCGCAACTTAATTTGCCTCAGTTTTTTGCCCACGGGGCCGTACTGAGCATTTTCCTCGGCGCCATTCTCTGGCTGGCGGGGGCGCGTGTCGGCGGGCACGAAAGGATCACCGACAGGTACTGGTGGGTACGGCATTACGACAAACGCTGCTGCCGCCGCGATGAGCACCCACACAGCTAACGAATTGAAGAACGGCTCCCGAGGGAGCCGTTCTGCTTAGAGGATATCCGCGAGCGCCGCATCCCGGTTTGGGTAAAAACTCAGGCGGCCGGGGATGGGGTGAATACCCGCGCGTGCCATGGTGCGCAGCGGCTGGAATTCCACGTTTGACACCCGCAACTCACACCCTTCAGGCAGTTTGTCGACAAACCGCTGGAACGCGTTTAGCCCCCCGGCGTCCAGCACCGGAACCGCATCCCACTTCAGCACCACAATGCGTTTACCGGCAATCCGCGATTCCAGGTCGTTAAATAATCCTTCCGCTGCGGCAAAGAACAACGGGCCGATCACGCGCAGCACCAGCACATCGTCCGGGACGGTGACGTTTACCGGTGCCAGGCGGGTCATACGGGCAATACGGCGCATAAACAGCAGTGAAGCGAGCACGATACCCACGCTAATGGCGATGACCATATCAAACAGCACCGTCAGCGACATACAAATCAGCATGACGATGATGTCGTCTTTCGGCGCGCGACGCAGCAGGTTGACGACCTTGTGCGCCTCACTCATGTTCCAGGCGACCATCAACAGCAGCGCGGCCATGGCGGACAGCGGCAGCCAGGAGAGGAGCGGGGCTAGCGCCAGCAGAGCGAGGATCACCAGCACCGCGTGGATCACCGCGGCGATGGGCGACGTTGCGCCTGCGCGCACGTTCGCTGCAGAACGGGCAATGGCTGCCGTGGCGGTGATACCGCCAAAGAACGGTGCGACGATGTTGCCCAGGCCCTGGCCGATCAGCTCGCTGTTGGCCTTATGCTTGGTGCCCGTCATGCCGTCAAGCACCACCGCGCATAGCAGCGATTCAATCGCCCCGAGCATCGCCATTGAGAATGCGGCAGGCAGCAGCGCCTGTAGCGAATTCCAGCTCAGCGTGAATTCAGATTCCGGCAGATCCCACGGCAGCACCAGTTGCGGCAGTAGTTGCGGAATGCCGTTGCCCTGCGAGCCGTCGGCAAGAACGTAGTGGAACTGAGAGCCAATGGTGGCGACCTGACCGCCNGAATACCCAGCCGCGGCCAGAAAATCAGTATCCCTAGCGTGACGACGCCAATGGCGGCATCACCGAAATTAATGGTTGGCAGCGCCATCACCAGCGCGCCGAGCTTCTGTAAATAGTGTTCCGGCACATGCGGGATCTGTAAACCGAGGAAATCTTTGATTTGCATCGTCCCGATAGTGATACCAATCCCTGACGTAAAGCCCAGCGTCACCGACAGCGGAATGTATTCGATCAGGCGACCAAAACGGGCAAGGCCAAAGAGAATGAGAAATATGCCGGATATCAGCGTTGCCACCAGCAGACCGGCGAGGCCAAACTGCTGGGAAACCGGGTAGAGGATCACCACAAACGCCGCTGTCGGGCCGGAGACGCTGAAGCGAGAACCGCCCGCGAGGGCGATCACAATCCCGGCCACTGCAGAGGTATACAGACCGTATTGCGGTGCCACACCGCTACCAATCGCCAGCGCCATTGCCAGGGGGATCGCGATAATACCGACGGTCACCCCGGCAATCAGGTCGCGCGTGAAGCGCGGCAAGGTGTATTTCTCTTTCCAGCACGCATCAATCAGCGCCTGGAAAGGCATAACATGTGAGGAAGACACTTTGTTCACTATTTGTTTCATCCGTGAGCGCATCATCTGTCATGTCAATGGCAGGTGAAGGAGGCGATAACAGTTAATTAATAAATCATACAAATGTTCAACACGGACAAAAAAACCCGCCGCAGCGGGTTTTTTCAGGCCGGTTCGATTAATGCTCGAACATGGCAGAAATCGATTCTTCGTTGCTGATACGACGAATCGCTTCGGCCAGCATGCCGGACAGCGTCAGGGTACGCACGTTCGGCAGGGCTTTGATTTCATCCGTTAGCGGGATGGTATCACAAACCACCACTTCGTCGATGACCGAGTTACGCAGGTTATTTGCCGCATTTCCAGAGAAGATCGGGTGTGTCGCGTAGGCGAACACGCGTTTAGCACCACGCTCTTTCAGCGCTTCCGCCGCTTTACACAGCGTACCGCCGGTGTCGATCATATCGTCAACCAGCACGCAGTCGCGACCGGCAACGTCACCGATGATATGCATCACCTGAGAAACGTTAGCACGCGGACGGCGTTTATCGATGATCGCCATGTCAGTATCGTTCAGCAGCTTAGCGATAGCACGGGCACGAACCACACCGCCGATATCCGGGGAAACCACAATCGGGTTATCCAGATTCAGTTGCAGCATGTCTTCGAGCAGGATCGGGCTACCAAAGACGTTATCAACCGGGACATCAAAGAAGCCCTGGATCTGTTCAGCATGCAGGTCAACGGTCAGTACACGGTCAACGCCGACGCTGGACAGGAAGTCAGCGACAACTTTCGCGGTGATCGGCACACGCGCAGAACGCACGCGGCGATCCTGACGAGCATAACCAAAGTAAGGAATTACGGCTGTGATACGGCCTGCGGAAGCACGACGCAGGGCATCGACCATAACAACCAGTTCCATCAGGTTGTCGTTGGTAGGGGCACAAGTGGACTGGATGATGAAAATATCACCACCGCGTACGTTTTCATTAATTTGTACGCTGACTTCGCCGTCGCTAAAACGACCTACAGCGGCGTCGCCAAGAGAAGTGTACAGGCGGTTGGCAATACGTTGTGCTAGTTCCGGGGTGGCGTTACCAGCAAAAAGCTTCATATCAGGCACGAGAAGAACCTCAGGCATGCGTCCAGTGGTGGATGAAACGGGCCAAAAAGGGTGCGGGCCGGGCACCATTCCATCCAGGCGGTGTATTTAAAGAGCGCGATGCAACGTCTGGAACAAGAGTGACGTTGTCACCGTGACTCAGTCTGCTCCAAAATGGCGTACTGTAACGGAGAGGTGTTCATCCCTCGCGCGACAAAGCCGTGCAGCCATTCCGGGGCTTGCTCAAGCACCTGACGAGCGGCGGATTCGGTGTCAAATTCAGCAAAGACACAGGCCCCTGTGCCAGTCAGGCGCGACGGCGCGTATTCTAACAGCCAGGAAAGCGCCGCATCAACCTCGCGAAAACGTTTTCTTGCGATAACCTCGCAATCGTTGGCAAATTCACAGTTTAATAACGTTTCTATTGACCGCACTGGAGTATTTCGCGGTAGCGCCGGATCTTTAAAAATCACCGGGGTCGGAATGCTCACGCCAGGGTGCGCCACCAGGTACCATTTTTCCGGCACGTCGACCGGGGTCAGCACTTCGCCGACGCCTTCCGCAAAAGCTGCGTGGCCGCGTACAAACACCGGTACGTCGGCACCAAGCGTCAGGCCGAGCGCCGCCAGTTCATCCACTGACAGCCCGCAGCCCCAGAGGTGGTTTAGCGCCACCNCCGCCGCCGAGACCGCCGCCCATCGGCAGTCGTTTTTCGATGCTGATATCTGCGCCGCTACCGGCAGGCAGTCGTTCTCCGGCGGCCTCCATTAACAAACGCGCCGCGCGAAAAATCAGATTCTCCGCTTCCGGCACGCCCTCGACAGGGGTCAGCAGACGAAGCTGACCGTCCTGGCGCGTTTCGAGGGTGATCGTGTCGCCATAATCAAGAAACTGAAACAGCGTCTGCAGCGTATGGTACCCATCCGGGCGTTGCCCGGTGATGTACAAAAACAGGTTCAGCTTTGCAGGGGAAGGCCAGTGGCTCATCATTTGACGATCCAGTTATCCATTTTCAGTTTGATGCGCTGGCTGCCGTCGGTCAGCTCCATATTAGAAGGCAGGGCGGGCTGGGTTTTACTGTCGTAGCTGCTGTAGGTCACTTTCCAGCTTTTACCGTTCTGGCGGTAGTTCAGGCTGCTCATGCGATACTGTTCGTCAAGCGTATAATCGGTGGCGTCGCCCGGCAGGCCGAGGATCCACTGGCGCAGGCTGTTGAGTGGAATCGGCATCCCGGTCAGCTTTGCAATCATCTCTTCAGCGTTGGTGTCGGTGTAGTGTTGGCCTTTGTTATCCACTAACTCCACGCTGCCGGGCTGGGCGTTCAGCTCAAGTTCGGTGCTGCCGAGCGGGTTGGTCAGCAGCAGGCGATAGCGGTCCTGACCGGTCTGCTGCCAGAAAAAGCGGGCATAAACTTTTTGTTCATCGGACAGATACGCGAACGCGCCGCGCGTCTGGTACTGGTTAAGCTGACGAACTTGCTGTTCATGCTGACGCCACTGCGGCGAGTCGGGGCTTTTCCCCGGCCCTTTCGGCGCATTAACGGAACAGGCGGTGAGAACCAGGGCTGCCAGCGGCAGCAGGCGAATCAGTCGGGGCATGCGCATCATTGTGACGAATCCTTGAGGTGCGTTGCATAACGTTGTTAACCCTTTATGCTAGCGTTGTGTATGAATAGCGTCTACGTTCATGTTGTCTTAATTCATAAAATTAGCGGACCACGCCGGTACGCCAAAAGGGGCAGTCTCTTTTATTGGAACCGTGCATCCTGTATGATGCATACAGACTAACCTTATCAACGCTGGTACTACTCCCGCTCATATGACCCTGTTAGCTCTCGGCATCAACCACAAAACAGCCCCGGTTGCGTTGCGAGAACGAGTTTCGTTTTCGCCGGATACGCTCGACCAGGCGCTGGAGAGCCTGCTGGCACAACCGATGGTGCAAGGCGGCGTGGTGCTCTCGACCTGCAACCGCACTGAGCTGTATCTCAGCGTCGAAGAGCAGGGGAATTTGCAGGAAGCGCTCATCCGCTGGCTGTGTGATTACCACAATCTCAATGAAACCGATCTGCGTACCAGCCTTTACTGGCATCAGGACAACGATGCCGTTCGTCATTTAATGCGGTGCGGGGGGAGCCGCAAATCCTCGGTCAGGTAAAGAAGGCGTTTGCGGACTCCAGTCGCGGGCATCTGCATGCCAGCGACCTGGAACGCATGTTCCAGAAATCCTTCTCCGTCGCTAAACGCGTTCGTACTGAAACCGATATCGGTGCCAGTGCGGTGTCGGTAGCGTTTGCCGCCTGTACGCTGGCGCGGCAAATTTTCGAATCGCTCTCCACCGTCACCGTGATGCTGGTGGGTGCCGGGGAAACTATCGAGCTGGTGGCGCGTCATCTGCGCGAACACCGGGTGCAGAAGATGATCATCGCCAACCGCACGCGGGAACGCGCGCAGGTGCTGGCAGATGAAGTCGGTGCGGAAGTGATCGCGCTGAGCGATGTCGATGAACGCCTGAAAGAAGCCGATATTATTATCAGTTCCACCGCCAGCCCGCTGCCGATCATCGGCAAAGGGATGGTTGAGCGCGCCCTGAAAGCCCGCCGCAACCAGCCGATGCTGCTGGTGGATATCGCGGTGCCGCGCGACGTAGAGCCCGAAGTCGGCAAGCTTGCCAACGCCTATCTCTACAGCGTGGATGATTTACAGAACATTATTCAGCACAACCTGGCACAACGACAGGCCGCTGCCGTACAGGCGGAGAGCATCGTGGCGCAGGAAACCAGCGAGTTTATGGCCTGGCTGCGCGCGCAAAGCGCCAGTGAAACCATTCGCGATTTCCGCAGCCAGGCCGATCAGGTCCGTGATGAGCTGACCGCGAAAGCGTTGAGTGCGCTGGAGCAGGGCGGCGATCCGCAGGCCATCATTCAGGATCTGTCGAGAAAACTGACCAACCGTTTGATTCACACCCCAACCAAATCTCTTCAGCAGGCCGCCCGCGACGGCGATGACGAACGCCTGCATATTCTGCGCAACAGCCTCGGGCTGGAATAGCGCACCTCACTTATATTGATGACAAGGTGCATTTACGCCTATGAAGCCTTCTATCGTTGCTAAACTGGAAGCTCTGCATGAGCGCCATGAAGAAGTTCAGGCGCTGCTGGGCGATGCGGACACCATCGCCGACCAGGAGCGGTTCCGGGCGCTGTCGCGTGAGTACGCGCAGCTTAGCGATGTTTCACGTTGTTTTACTGACTGGCGCCAGGTTCAGGATGACATTGACGCCGCGCAGATGATGCTCGACGACCCGGAAATGCGCGAAATGGCGCAGGACGAGTTGCGCGACGCGAAAGAGAAAAGCGAAGCGCTGGAGCAGCAGTTACAGGTGCTGTTGCTGCCAAAAGATCCCGATGACGAACGCAATGCGTACCTCGAGGTGCGCGCCGGTACCGGCGGTGACGAAGCCGCACTGTTTGCCGGTGACCTATTCCGCATGTATTCCCGTTATGCCGAAGCGCGCCGCTGGCGTGTGGAGATCATGAGTGCCAGCGAGGGCGAACACGGTGGCTACAAAGAAGTGATCGCCAAAATCAGCGGCGACGGCGTGTATGGCCGACTGAAATTTGAGTCCGGCGGTCATCGCGTTCAGCGCGTTCCGGCGACCGAATCGCAGGGGCGCATCCACACCTCCGCCTGTACGGTGGCCGTAATGCCGGAGCTGCCGGAAGCGGAAATGCCGGACATCAACCCGGCGGATCTGCGCATCGACACCTTCCGCTCCTCGGGCGCGGGCGGTCAGCACGTTAACACCACCGACTCCGCCATCCGTATTACCCACTTGCCCACCGGCATTGTGGTGGAGTGTCAGGACGAACGTTCCCAGCACAAAAACAAAGCCAAAGCGATGTCTGTGCTCGGTTCACGNAGAAGCCGCCAGACGTCAGCAGGCGGAAGCCTCTGAGCGTCGTAACCTGTTAGGCAGCGGCGATCGCAGCGACCGCAACCGCACCTACAATTTTCCGCAGGGCCGTGTTACCGACCACCGCATCAACCTGACGTTATACCGTCTGGATGAAGCGATGGAAGGTAAACTGGACATGTTGATTGAGCCGATCGTGCAGGAATATCAGGCCGATCAGCTGGCAGCGCTTTCAGAGCAGGAATGATGACGTTTCAACAGTGGCTGGCTCAGGCGATAGCGCGTCTGAGTGCCAGCGAAAGCCCGCGCCGGGACGCAGAGATCCTCCTCGGTCATGTGACCGGCAAGGCGCGGACGTTTATTCTGGCTTTTGATGAAACNCCCCGCCCCCGGCTGCCGCATTCTTGATTTAGGCACCGGCACCGGCGCGATTGCGCTGGCGCTGGCCAGCGAGCGTCCAGATTGTCAGGTGACTGCGGTGGATGTGATCCCGGATGCCGTCGCGCTGGCGCAACGTAATGCCGAACATCTCGGTATTACCAACGTCACGCTGTTACAGAGCAACTGGTTTGATGCGCTGACCGATCAGCCATTTGCCATGATCGTCAGCAATCCGCCCTACATTGATGAACAGGATCCGCATCTGGCGCAGGGCGACGTGCGTTTCGAACCGAAAACCGCGCTGGTGGCGACCGATCAGGGGCTGGCGGATCTGGCGCATATCATTCGCGAAGGGCGTCATTACGCTGGAGCATGGCTGGACGCAAGGCGCGGCGGTGCGGGCGCTGTTCACCGACGCCGGTTATGTGGCGGTGGAAACCTGTCGCGACTACGGCGGCAACGAACGCCTGACGCTGGGGAGAAAAGCGTGAATATATTCACGGTCGTTCTGGTTGTTCATGTGGTGACGGCGGGGCTCTCCGTAAGCCTGTTCGTGCTCCGTTACTGGTGGACGTATCAGCGCAGCCCACGGCTGTCGGCGCGCTGGGTGCGGGTGATTCCGCATGCCGTCGACACGCTGCTGTTTCTCAGCGGGGCCGGGCTTATCGCAATAACGCACTATCTGCCCTTCACCGAAGACGGGGCATGGCTGACTGAGAAGCTGTTTGGCGTTATCATTTACATCGTTTTGGGTTTTATCGCGCTGGGACGTCGGTTTCAGCGCAGCCAGCAGGCGGGGTTTATCGCTTTCCTGCTGGGGCTGGTGGTGCTGTTCATCATCATTAAACTCGCCATCACTAAAGTACCGTTACTGGGGTAGGTCATGAGGTCATTAGCCGATTTTGAATTTAACAACGCGCCCTTATGCGATGGGATGATCCTCATTTCTGAATTGATTCGCGATGATTTTCACGCGCAACACGTCTGCCGTGAACTGGAACACCTGGTCAGCCTGGCGCAGGAAGAAATCAGCCAGGCCTGGACGCCAGACCGGCAGATGGAAAAGCTGCTGGAACTGTTTTACGGCGAGTGGGGGTTCAGCGATTCCCGCGGCGTCTACCGACTTTCCGATGCCTTATGGCTGGATCAGGTGCTGAAAAATCGCCAGGGGAGCGCGGTATCGCTGGGCGCGATTTTCCTGTGGGTCGCGCAGAGTCTGTCGCTGCCGGTGGTGCCGGTGATTTTCCCGACCCAGCTGATTTTGCGTGCCGACACCGATCCCGACGAGATGTGGTTGATTAACCCGTTCAATGGCGACACCCTGGACGAGCACACGCTGGAAGTGTGGCTGAAGGGCAATATCGGGCCGGTGGCGGAGCTGTATAACGAAGATCTCGATGAAGCCGATAACGCCGAGGTCATTCGCAAGCTGCTGGACACCTTAAAGTCCGCGCTGATGGAAGAGGGGCAGATGGAGCTGGCGTTGCGCGTCAGCGAAGCGCTGCTGCAGTTTAATCCTGAAGATCCGTATGAAATTCGCGACCGCGGGCTGATTTACGCCCAGCTCGAATGCGAGCACGTCGCGCTGCTGGACTTAAGCTATTTTGTTGAACAGTGCCCGGAAGATCCGATTAGCGAGATGATCCGCGCACAAATCAACACCATTTCGCATAAACACATTACTTTGCATTAATCTGGAATGAATCCGGTTAAACCCTGATAAGGCGATCCTATGAAACAAAAAGTGGTAAGCATTGGCGATATCAACGTAGCAAATGACCTGCCGTTCGTGCTGTTTGGCGGTATGAACGTGCTGGAATCACGCGATCTCGCAATGCGCATTTGCGAACACTATGTGACCGTCACCCAGAAACTGGGCATCCCGTACGTGTTTAAAGCCTCTTTTGATAAGGCAAACCGCTCCTCCATTCACTCTTACCGTGGCCCGGGCCTCGAAGAGGGGATGAAGATTTTCCAGGAACTGAAGCAGACCTTCGGCGTGAAAATCATCACTGACGTTCATGAAGCATCACAGGCGCAGCCGGTGGCGGACGTGGTTGATGTCATTCAGCTGCCGGCGTTTCTGGCCCGTCAGACCGATCTGGTCGAAGCGATGGCGAAAACCGGTGCTGTTATCAACGTGAAAAAACCGCAGTTCGTCAGCCCGGGGCAGATGGGCAACATCGTCGATAAGTTCCGCGAAGGCGGCAACGAGAAAGTTATTCTCTGCGATCGCGGCGCGAACTTCGGTTACGACAACCTGGTGGTGGACATGCTGGGCTTCAGCGTGATGAAGAAAGTGTCCGGCAACTCACCGGTGATTTTCGACGTGACCCACGCGCTGCAGTGCCGTGACCCGTTTGGTGCCGCCTCCAGCGGTCGTCGTGCGCAGGTGACCGAACTGGCACGCGCCGGTATGGCGACCGGCCTGGCCGGACTGTTTATTGAAGCGCACCCGGATCCGGAACACGCGAAATGCGATGGTCCGTCCGCGCTGCCGCTGGATAAACTGGAGCCGTTCCTGAAGCAGATTAAAGCGATTGACGATCTGGTCAAAAGCTTCGACGNGCTGGACACCAGCCACTAATCGTAAAACGCCGGTGGCCGTATGCGCCACCGGTTGCTGATTATCCCAGATCAAACGCGTCATAAAATGCACGCTGCAAACGCGGCATTCTCACTCTGTCATAGTGTGACAAATAAAGCGTACTTCCTGCCAGATTAACCACCGACCCCACGGCAGTCGTTGCGGCATCACTAAATTGCCCATGACGCAGTGCGGTCAACGTGTCCCGAAAGAAAACCCTGCTTTCACGTAGTGACGCCGCCGCTTCGGTGCGAGAGCCGTTCATAACGGTGGTAATATTGCGGGAGATGCTTGAGAAAGCTCGCTCGCTCAGACCAACATTGGCCCGCTGAAGCATATGATTTACCCGACCTACGGCATTCACATACACCGAGCCCTGCAAATCGTGCTGCTCCACAAGTTCAGCGAGCGCCTGACGTCTGGCTATTGAGGGTGAGCCACCTGAAGCGGAAGAGGGGCCCGGCGCGGGCGATGTTAATTGGCTGCCTGCCCCTGACTCGCTGTAGTGAAAGTTGATTTCTTCGCTCTCACCTGATACCGCCTGAAGCGCTTTATTCCTTGAACGCCCGAGGCCTTCGAATGTTGCTCCTTCGTCAATGCCAGCTGCAGTATTTGAGGTTCGCGCCACCTTCGCAGAGACACCGCGAATGTTATTGCCAATTTTTGACGTAAAGCCTTCGATTTGATCGAACGCGCAGATGATACCTGTCGCCATCGACGCCCATCCCAGTTTTGCGGCCATTTCAGGATTTTTACTGGCAAGCGCATTTCTGGCTCGCCCGGTAGCGGCAGACGTCGCTGCTTCAAGCCCAGTCTCAACGGCATTTGCAGATATGACCGACGTGGACAGGCCTTCGGTTTGCGCTATTTTCATGCCTGCTTTTACACCGATACGGATTGCCTTGCGAATGAGCCAGGTAATAATGCCGTGTCCGCTGGGATCACACGCATTAACAGGATCACCTTCGCAATACGCATAGGGGTTAATACCGCCGATCTCAAAGGGGCTTGCGCTGTCAGGGCAGGTGAAACGACGCAGTACAGGACTGTATGCGCGATAGCCATTGCCGAGATGCGTTACCTGGCTGAGAGGATCCTGTCGTTCGCCATTGAAGCCGATGCCGGTAATACATACTCCGCTGCCAAAAGGGCTCCAGCCAGAGGAGCAGACGCGCCCCTCAGAAAGAATATATTGTGGACTGGCGTGCCAGTCGTTACCCGTTAATTGAATTGCCATGACTGTTTCCTTTTTTTATGTGAGAACGCCTCACAGGAGCAGCGTAGCGGTGCAAAGAAAAGGGTGGGATGCAATTTAAAACAGAAGTTGGGTTAAATTGAGCCAAACATCCGGGGCGTAAAAGAGGCCGGGCAATAACGCCCGGCCCAGGAGATCAGGCAAATATCGTCATCAGATAGGCGATAAACAGCGCCAGATGCGCCGCGCCGTTCAGCACATTGGTGCGGCCCGTCGAAAACGAAATCTGACACAGCACCAGCGACGCCACCATCACAATCATCTCCGGCGCACCCAGCGCGAAGTGGAGGTCGTTGCCGGTCATAAAGGCAATAATTGTCACTACCGGCACCGTCAGCGAAATGGTCGCCAGCACGGAGCCGAAGAAGAGATTCATCGCGCGCTGCACCTGATTATTCAGCACCGCTTTCAGTGCGCCCAGACCTTCCGGGGAGAGGATCAGCAACGCCACCAGAAAACCGGTAAAGGCGACGGGCGCGTTCATGCTGGTCAGCAGCGCTTCCAGCGGGCTGGCGTTCATTTTGGTGACGGCAATAACCGCGATCAGATGGATAATCAGCCAGGCGGTATGCCACAAATTGCTGTGGGCGGACGGTTTGCCGTGATGCGGGTCGTCGTCGTCGCTGTCGTCTTCATGTTCATAAACAAACAGGCTCTGGTGCGTTTTGGTTTGAATCAACAGGAATACGCCATACATCACGGCAGAAATAGCCGCCGCCAGCAGGGACTGACCGATGCTGAAATCGCCGCCCGGCAGCGCCATCGGAAATACAAGCACAATGATAGTCAGCGGGAAAAGGGCGATCAGATACTGTTTGATGCCAAACAGATTCATATACTGCGTGGCGAATTTACGCCCGCCCAGCAGCAGGGAAAAACCGACCAGACCGCCGGTCACGATCATAATGATGGAATAGAGCGTGTCGCGCATCAGCGTCGGCGCGGCATCGCCGGTGGCCATTAATGCGGAAATCAGGCTGACTTCGAGAATAACAACGGAAAGACTTAAAATCAGGGAACCGTAGGGTTCGCCAAGGCGGTGTGCCAGAACGTCGGCGTGTCGCACGACGCTGAATGCGCTGCTTAAGATACCGACCAGCGCCAGAAGGTTAATCCCGATGACCACTGGCAGTGACTGGCTGCTTCCGAAGAAGAGCAGTACTGCCAGCGCCAGCACCGGGAAAATGAGCGACGTCTCCTTGTGGCGGGTCTTTACCGCCTCATATGCATGTGTCATGAACCCTCTCCATTAATGCAGGTGTTTTGCAAAATTGATCTCATTATAGATTACGTAAGCCGCTAAAATAACAGACTTTCTTTCAATTACGTTGCGATTTTACTCAAATTTACCCGTTGCGTTTAATTAACCATAACCTGCGACATATTTTCCCATTCCATTTAATTTAGGTTTAATTAACAGGGAATTATCTCAATCTCAAATTCAGTGAAGATTCTCCCTGGAAATGAAAGGGAATTTGTCCCAGGCTTAATATTCCCTGAGATTACCTGGAGATGACCATGCCATATAAAAGCAAAAGCGATTTGCCAGACAGCGTAAAACATGTTCTGCCAGCCCATGCGCAGGATATTTATAAAGAGGCGTTCAACAGCGCCTGGGACCAGTACAAGGACAAGTCCGAGCGCCGGGACGACGCCAGCCGCGAGGAGACCGCGCACAAGGTGGCCTGGGCGGCGGTGAAGCACGATTATGAAAAAGGCGATGACGATAAATGGCATAAAAAGAAATAAATATCACATTATCTTATTTTTGCTTTTATTGCCTTGCCACCGTACCGTTAATTGCTTATCTTCACCAATAGCTGGATAATAATTCAGCAATATGCCGGGAAGGCGAAATTAAGTTGTTGCAGGGAAGTAAGCAGTGGTGGAGGTTAAAATTGTTAACGCGTGATTTCTTAATGAAAGCCGACTGTAAGACGGCTTTTGGTTCTATTGAGGAATCGCTACTCTGGTCGTCAGAACAACGTGCTGCGTCATTAGCAGCGACGCTCGCCTGTCGCCCGGATGATGGCCCGATTTGGATTTTTGGTTACGGTTCACTGATGTGGAACCCGGCGCTGGATTTTACGGAATCCTGTACCGGCACGCTGGTGGGCTGGCACCGTGCATTTTGTCTGCGTCTGACCGCAGGGCGGGGAACCGCATGTCAGCCTGGCCGTATGCTGGCCCTGAAAGAGGGCGGCCGCACGACCGGGGTGGCCTATCGTCTGCCTGAGGCGACGCTCGAAGACGAGCTCACGCTGCTCTGGAAGCGAGAGATGATCACCGGCTGCTATTTACCCAGCTGGTGCAAGCTGGAACTCGACGACGGTCGTACCGTGAATGCGCTGGTGTTTATTATGGATCCCCGCCACCCGCTGTATGAATCCGACACCAGCGTGCAGGTGATTGCGCCGTTAATTGCCTCGGCCAGCGGTCCGCTTGGCACTAACGCTCAGTATCTTTTCTCTCTCGATCAGGAACTGCGTAAATTGGGGATGTGTGATAACAGCCTTGATGAGCTGGTGGAGCGTGTGCGGAACTTGCTGGGTGGTGAGACGCTGCCGCAGTTTGTCTGCGGCGCGTAGCAGGGCGGGCAACAACCCCGCCCTGACCGTTTATGCCGGAACGTAGCTAATAGAGTGTTCCAGCGACTGGCTGTGGCTGTCGATCAGTACGTTCCACGTACCACTGTAGGGTACGGTCAGAAACGCATTCTCGCGGTTTTGCACGCTCAGAATGTCTGTTTGTGTTTCACTGGCGCGATTTTTTGCGCTCATCAAATGAATATGGCAACGCTCCGAACAGCGTACCACCACCGTATCTCCACCAAATAACGTCAAACTCGCTTTTACCAGCGCCATTTTCTACCCCGTTGAATGAAGCAAAGTGCTCCCTGCCACCGACTCCTGAGCGTGATGTTGTTCACATTTCGCTCTTTGCATAACACCAAAGGGGGAGGTGTGAGATGATGATTTTGATCAAATAATGCCGTAAAGATTAAACATTAATGACATTATTCCTGAAAGCATTCAGCTGACGTCTGTTTTTGTCGAAAAAAGCGCGTCAGCTGAACATTTCATGCGGAAAATACGCCAGTCCTTAGCAAAAATTAAAATGTCAGCACCTTATCGGCAGCCAGCGTCCACTGCGCCAGCTCAACGAGCGTACCGATTTCAACGCCGTCAATCAGCGGCAACGTGGTGATACCGCGACCGTCGGTGCAGGTTTTGCACAGCTTCACCGGTACGTTCTGCGCGGTGAGGATCTCCAGCATTTGCTGGATGTTATAACCCTCGGCGGGCTTCTGACCACGCAGCCCGGCAGTGACGGCGTCTGACATCAGAAACAGCTTTAGTTCCAGCTCCTGCTGTTCGCGCAGGGCGATAGCCAGACGCAGGCTGTTAAAAAGCGATTCGCTGCCGTAGGCGGCGCCGTTAGCGATAATAACAATACGTTGCATGATGACTCCTGTTCAACACGGGGTATGGTCACGCAATGCTACAGCGCCGCCAGAGTGATGCCAAACGGTAAGACGCCGCAGTATGATCTGCGACAGGGACTATTGCCCGAAACGGCCGATAAGTCCCGTTGCCGCCAGCGCGTGCCCTTTAAGCTTGTCAAACAGTTGCTCGCGCGTCAGTCCGGCAGGAAGAGACGGCGGCAGATCGGTCGCAATCAGCGTAAAAGTGTAATGGTGTGCGCCGCTGCCCGGTGGTGGGCAGGGACCATACCAGCGAGCGGTGCCGGGGGTGTTTTTACCTCCGGTAAAACCTTTGCCGTCACGCAGGGCGTTTTCAGCAAAACCGGCGGCCGATGGCGCAATATTATAGGCAACCAGGTGCGTCACGCCGAGGCCTTTTGCGCCTTCGGGATCGTGAACCACCAGCGCCAGGCTTTGTGTTTGCGCCGGCAGATTGCTCCACACCAGCGCGGGGGAGACGTTTTCCCCGGTACAGTTGGCGTTCTGGCTGTTATTGCCGGCGAACTTTTTGTCCATCAGGCCGTTGTCGGCAAACGCCGGGGATTGCAACTGAAAGAGTTCGCCGGCATGTGATGCAACGCTCCACAGCAGCGTGCTTGCCAGCGCGGTGTAAAGGATCGATTTCATCATGCACTCTCATTAAGGGGAGATGGATTAACTGTAGTTGCCGCATCGCCAGAGAGTTAAGGAATTTCCTGAAATTTACCCTAAGGTCGAATCCGGTTGAGAATCACGCTAAACTAGCGTTTTGGTTTTGTCTGATATATTCATCCCACGATTTTCACAAACGAACGTAATGCATCTTTTATTCCGCCGTACCACCCCACAGATATTGTCACTCCTGCTTCTGGCTGGAGGCGTTGCGGGCGCGCCGTCGTCATTTATGCAGCAGGCGGAAAATCCGTTCGATAATAACCAGGATAACCTTCCCGATCTCGGCCTTGCCCCTGAGCAGCAGGACAGCGCAAAGCACCTGGCGGAAATGGCCAAAGCCTTTGGCGAGGCCAGCATGGAAGATAACGGGCTGACCACCGATGAGCAGGCTAAATTGTTTGCGCTCGATAAGATCCGTACCGAAGTCAGCGGGGAGGTGAATCAGCAACTGGAAACGCTGCTTTCGCCGTGGGGGAATGCCAGCGTCGCCCTGACGGTGGATGATAACGGCGGGTTTACCGGCAGCCGCGGCAACTGGTTTGTGCCGCTACAGGATAACAACCGCTATCTTACCTGGAGTCAGGTTGGTATGACGCAACAGGATGACGGACTGGTCAGCAACGCGGGTATCGGCCAGCGCTGGATCGCGGGCGACTGGCTGCTGGGCTACAACACCTTTTATGACCGGCAGCTGGATGAAAACCTGGCGCGGGGTGGTTTTGGTGCCGAAGCGTGGGGCGAATATCTGCGGCTGTCGGCCAACTATTATCAGCCGTTTAACGACTGGAGCGTGCGTAATGACACCCAGTCGCAGCGCATGGCGCGCGGCTACGATCTCACTGCGCAGGCGCGGTTGCCGTTCTATCAGCACCTCAACACCAGCGTCAGCCTGGAGCAGTATTTCGGTGAGAGCGTTGACCTCTTTCACAGTGGTACCGGTTACCACAACCCGATGGCGGTGTCGCTGGGCCTCAATTACACCCCGGTACCGCTGGTGACCATCAGCGCGCTGCACAAGCAGGGTGAGAGCGGCGTCAGTCAGAACAACCTGGGGATGAAGCTTAACTATCGCTACGCGGGAGCCGCTACGACAGTCCGGATCGCAGCGATTTGCCGGTGATGGAATATCGTCAGCGGAAAACGCTGTCGGTCTTTCTGGCGACGCCGCCATGGGATTTGCAGCCGGGTGAGGCGGTTCTACTGAAGCTTCAGGTGCGGAGTCTGCATGGTATTAAATCGCTGCACTGGCAGGGCGACACGCAGGCGCTCAGCCTGACGCCACCGGTTGATGGCGAGAGCGCCGACGGCTGGAGCATTATTATTCCTGCGTGGGATTACAGCGAAGGCGCAAACCACCAGTGGCATCTGTCGGTGGTGGTAGAAGACAAGAAGGGTCAGCGAGTCTCATCCAATGAGATCACGCTGTCGTCGACCGAACCGCTGACGGTATTCCCCGACAGCAGCAGTTCACCCGCATGGCAATCACAGCCGCTGGAGTGATTAGAAGATGCGTTCCTGGTGAACCCAGACCGCCGCTTCCACGCGAGATTTCAGTTTCATTTTTTTCAGCATATGCTTCACGTGGACTTTGACCGTGCTCTCGGTGATATCCAGACGGCGGGCGATCATCTTGTTCGGCAGCCCCTGGGCAATTAGCTTGAGGATATCGCGCTCGCGTGGCGTCAACTGGCTGACGTCGCGATCGGAGGTGGCGCGGTTAGCGCGCAGGCTGGCGGCCAGCACCGGGGTCAGCGCTTCGCTTAACACCATCTCACCGGCAGCGGCCTGTTGCAGCGCTTTGAGTAAATCTTCCGGTTCCATATCTTTCAGCAGGTAACCGTCTGCGCCGCGCTTCAGCGCCGTGACCACGTCTTCTTCATGATTCGACACGCTGAACACCACTACGCGGCCGGACAATGTTCTTTCACGCAGTTTATCGAGGGTTTCCAGACCGTTCATGCCTGGCATGTTGAGGTCGAGCAGAATCAGGTCAGGGTCGAGCGACTCAGCCAGCTCAATGCCCTGGTCGCCGTTACTGGCTTCGCCAACAACCTGAATATCAGGCGCCATGCTGATGAGCTGTTTTACGCCGGTACGCAGCATTGGGTGATCGTCTATTAGCAGGATGGTTGCCCGTTCCTGATTACTCATAGGTATCTCCTTGTTGTATCGAGAGAGATTTTTCGGGAATAAAGGTCACGACAACTTCCGTTCCACCGTTGTCGCGCCGGCGCACCTGGCAATCGCCACGCAAGCTTTGCGCGCGGTCCCGCATTATGATTAAACCGTAATGGTTGCTGCGTTCGGCGTGATCCGGTACGCCGCAGCCGTTATCTTCCACGATCAGTTTTACCTGATGTTCTTGTTGATAGACGGTCACTTTTACTACTGTCGCCTGAGCATGTTTGAGGGCGTTACTTAATGCTTCGCGCACGATTTGCAATACGTGGATCGCCTGATGCGACGGCACGTAACGCGGCGGTAGCTGATAATCCAGCTGAACGTTAAAGCCAAAATGCGCGCTGTATTCAATGCAACTGGCTTCCAGCGCGGGGCGAAGCCCCGGCTCGGTCAGTTGCAGGCGGAAGGTGGTCAGCAGCTCACGCAGCTGTGCCCAGGAGGTGTTTAGTTCGTTACGGATCTGCGCCAGCAGGTCACGACTCTCCATCGGCAGCGCTTCACCGCGCATCTGCAGGCAACTGACCTGCATCTTCATGCAGGAGAGGGACTGTGCGATAGAGTCGTGCAGTTCGCGGGCGATGGTGGCGCGCTCTTCCATGACGATCATCTGCTGTTGGCGCTCCTGGTGCCAGTCCAGCGCCAGCGTCGAGGTCAGTTGTTCAACCAGTGTATCCACCAGTTGCTGCTGATCGTGACTCATATGGCAGCCTTCCGGCAGCGTCGCCAGCAGAATGCCGTACTGATTGTGGGCATCCGTCAGCCGCCATTTTAGCGTACTGCCGCCGCCGGGTGGTGAAGGCAGTTCACGCGGGCAGAGGAAGCAGCCTTTTTCATCGCAACTACTTTCAGAATGGCAGGTAAATTCCTGATGGTTTTCTTCGTCTTCGGTGTCATACACCCGCACTTCGATGTCGCGCAGTAAAGTCAGACCCTGAAGTGGCCCTGCCACAGAAACGCCAGAATTTCGTTTTTCTGCTCCAGCCGCGCGGTTTTTTCCTGTACGCGCTGCTCAAGCACCGCATAGCTTTCCGCCAGCTCTTCGGACATGTTATTCAGCGCCATGCCGAGCGTCGCCATTTCGTTACGGCCACTGATGCGCGCGCGCTGGGTAAAGTCGCGCTGACTCACCGCCCGCGCCATGCGCAGCAGCTGTTGCCAGGGGTGCATCAACCGGGCGCGCAGCCAGACGATGGTAAAAATCAGCAGCAACGCCATGACCAGCACCATCCAGCGCATGGCTGACACCACGCTGGTGATTCGCTCTTCAGTAGTATGGTCAAAGGCATACACAAGCTGGTCGATGCGGTTAACAAAACTGGCGACGTCACCGGCGACGGTCGCCTGGCTATGGGCTTTTTTCATGCCCGGCGCCAGCTCGCCCTGCCAGTATTTTTGCAAGGCGCTCAGTTGCTCCACCTGACCGTCACGGATGGCGGCCTGTTCCAGTTCAGGGCTGAATACGGTGGCTTCCATGTTATCCAGCAGGATCTGATCTTCCGCCGTCAGTGGAATGGACGCCAGCAGACGATAGCTCTGCATGCGCAGGGAACCTGCTTTGTTGATGGCATGGGCGCTGCCCTGTACGCCGTGGACCAGACGGGCAGAGATGGTCATGCCCGTCACACCAATGAGGGTGGACAGCAGGACGATAAGCACCAGTTGATTCACCAGCGTGAGCGGTGTAAAACGACGTTTAAGCATTGGGCAATCTGGCTCCTGACCCGAGGTTTCATCCCGGCGTAATGCTATTGTCCGGTATCCCCCGGAGTATACCCATACCCCAAAAGGATTACCTCTTAATTGCCACCAGAAGGTGACCTGGGGGAAGAAACGTATCCGGCAGCATCATTCGCGTGAAAAACCACACTTTTTTAAGAGTAATTCTCTACTCATTAAGGATAATAGTCATTTTCTCAGGGTTTGAGCGTCAACTTTTCCTTTGATTTATATCAACTTACCTGCCGCCGGAAAAACTCAATGTTGCACCGTTGATATTCATAATCAGAGGTGTCTATGAGTCACTCTTCCGTTGAGGAGAAGGCAAGCAGTGCAGTCATTACCGACTGGCGTCCTGAAGATCCGGCATTCTGGCAACAGGGCGGTCATCGCATTGCAAGTCGAAACCTGTGGATTTCCGTACCGTGCCTGCTGCTGGCGTTTTGCGTATGGATGTTGTTTAGTGCAGTGGCGGTTAATCTGAATAAGGTCGGCTTTCAGTTCTCCACCGATCAGCTGTTTATGCTGACTGCGCTCCCGGCGCTTTCCGGTGCGCTGCTGCGTGTACCGTATGCGTTTATGGTCCCGGTATTTGGCGGTCGTCGCTGGACGGCATTCAGTACCGGCATCATGATCGTTCCGTGCATTTGGTTAGGTTTCGCGGTGCAGGATCCCTCCACTCCGTTCAGCATCTTTGTCATCATCTCTTTGCTGTGTGGTTTTGCAGGCGCCAACTTCGCCTCCAGTATGGCAAACATCAGCTTCTTCTTTCCCAAACAGAAACAGGGCGGGGCGCTGGGAATTAACGGTGGGCTCGGCAACATGGGCGTCAGCGTGATGCAGCTGGTTGCGCCGCTGGTGGTCTCCCTGTCGATGTTTGCCTTCTTTGGCAGCGACGGCGCAGCACAGCCGGACGGCTCCATTCTCTATCTCGAAAACGCTGCCTGGGTCTGGGTGCCGCTGCTGGTGATTTTCACCCTGGCCGCCTGGTTTGGCATGAATGACCTGGCCGCATCAAAAGCATCACTGCGCGAACAATTGCCGGTACTCAAACGTGGTCACCTGTGGATCATGAGTCTGCTGTATCTCGCCACGTTCGGCTCGTTCATCGGCTTCTCGGCGGGCTTCGCGATGCTGGCGAAAACCCAGTTCCCGGATGTACAGATCCTGCATTATGCGTTTTTTGGTCCGTTCATCGGTGCGCTGGCGCGTTCCACTGGCGGGGCGATCTCTGACCGTCTCGGGGGGACCCGCGTGACGCTGGTGAACTTTGTGGTAATGGCCATTTTCTGTGCGCTGTTGTTCCTGACGCTGCCGACGCACGGCGAAGGCGGAAACTTCATCGCGTTCTTTGGCGTCTTTATGGTGCTGTTCCTGACAGCCGGTCTGGGGAGTGCGTCCACCTTCCAGATGATTTCGCTGATATTCCGTAAGATAACCATGGAACGCGTGAAAGCGCAGGGCGGTACCGAAGCGCGGGCAATGCGTGAAGNNCCGCCGCCGCACTGGGTTTTATCTCGGCCATTGGCGCGATTGGCGGCTTCTTTATTCCGAAAGCCTTTGGTGCCTCGCTGGACCTCACCGGTTCTCCGGCGGGCGCAATGAAAGTGTTTCTCGTGTTCTATATTGCCTGCGTGGTGATCACATGGGCGGTATACGGGCGTAAAACTAAAAAATAAAGTGACTTCTTGATTATCCTGGCGCGGGCAACCGCGCCTTTTTTTGCGCTGCATTTAGTTACAACATACTGAGTGGGATGAGGGCGCTGACAGGTTTGTGACACCGGTAACACAATGTTCTGACAGGATGACCCTCTACCCCTTAATACCCACTTGAATGTTATAAAAAATAAACTACCCACGACTCCTTTATAAAAACATTACAAATCAACAAATTAAAAAATCAGCGCATATACCTCCCTGGTGGTATCTCGTCTTTTTAGCGGCTTTGTGAACGCAAACCGCCTTGATCGTTATCAATTCCCTTCTTCTTTCAGAACGTTACTTTCGCTGCAACTTAGGCAATGTCGATTTATCAGAGAGCCGTCAGGCTCCCAACAGGAGAAACCCGATGAGTAAATTCCTGGACCGGTTTCGCTACTTCAAGCAGAAGGGCGAAACCTTTGCCGATGGGCACGGCCAGCTTCTAAACACCAACCGGGACTGGGAGGATGGATACCGTCAGCGTTGGCAGCATGACAAAGTTGTTCGTTCCACTCACGGCGTAAACTGCACAGGATCCTGCAGCTGGAAGATTTTCGTTAAAAACGGTCTGGTGACATGGGAAATGCAGCAGACTGACTACCCGCGTACTCGTCCGGATATGCCAAACCACGAACCGCGTGGCTGCCCGCGTGGTGCCAGCTATTCCTGGTATCTGTACAGCGCTAACCGCCTGAAATACCCGCTGATGCGCAAACGCCTGATGAAAATGTGGCGTGAAGCGAAAGCGCAGCATCCCGATCCGGTGAACGCCTGGGCCTCCATCATTGAAGATGCCGACAAAGCCAAAAGCTTCAAACAGGCGCGTGGTCGCGGTGGTTTCGTTCGCTCCTCCTGGCAGGAAGTGAACGAACTGATTGCGGCCTCCAACGTCTACACCGTGAAAACCTACGGCCCTGACCGTGTCGCCGGCTTCTCGCCAATTCCGGCGATGTCGATGGTGTCGTACGCGTCCGGCGCACGTTACTTGTCGCTCATTGGCGGCACTTGTCTGAGCTTCTACGACTGGTACTGTGACCTGCCGCCGGCATCTCCGCAGACCTGGGGCGAGCAGACCGACGTGCCGGAATCGGCTGACTGGTACAACTCCAGCTACATCATCGCCTGGGGCTCTAACGTGCCGCAGACCCGTACCCCGGACGCCCACTTCTTCACTGAAGTCCGTTATAAAGGCACCAAGACCGTCGCGATTACCCCGGATTACGCGGAAATCGCCAAGCTGTGCGACCTGTGGCTGGCGCCGAAGCAGGGCACCGATGCGGCAATGGCGATGGCGATGGGCCACGTGATGCTGCGTGAATTCCATCTCGATAAGCCAAGCCAGTATTTCACCGACTACGTTCGCCGCTACACCGACATGCCGATGCTGGTGATGCTGGAAGCGCGTGACGGCTACTACGCGCCGGGCCGCACACTGCGTGCCGCTGATCTGGTTGACGCGCTGGGCCAGGAAAAGAATCCGGAATGGAAAACCGTTGCTATTGATGAATTCGGCGACCTGATCGCCCCGAACGGCTCCATCGGTTTCCGTTGGGGTGATAAAGGCAAATGGAATCTCGAACAGCGTGACGGTAAAACGGGTGAAGACGTCCAGCTGCGTNAGCCATGATGACATTGCAAACGTCGGCTTCCCGTATTTCGGCGGTGATGGCACCGAGCATTTTAATAAAGTGGAGCTGGAAAACATCCTGCTGCATAAACTGCCGGTGAAACGCGTGCAACTGGCGGATGGTTCTTCCGCGCTGGTGACCACCGTTTACGATCTGACCATGGCGAACTACGGTCTCGATCGCGGTCTGGATGATGAAAATTGCGCCACCGGTTATGACGACATCAAAGCGTATACCCCGGCGTGGGCCGAGCAGATCACCGGCGTGCCGCGCGCGCAGATTATCCGCACCGCCCGTGAGTTTGCTGATAACGCCGATAAAACCCACGGTCGTTCGATGATCATCGTCGGTGCGGGTCTGAACCACTGGTATCACCTCGATACCCGGCTGCCAGCCGCTGGCGTTTGCCCTTGACTGGCAGCGTCCGCCACGCCACATGAACAGCACCTCGTACTTCTATAACCACTCCAGCCAGTGGCGCTATGAAACGTTATCGGCGCAGGAACTGCTGTCGCCGCTGGCGGACAAATCCCGCTACAGCGGCAATCTGATCGACTTCAACGTGCGTGCAGAACGCATGGGCTGGCTGCCGTCGGCTCCGCAGCTCGGCACGAACCCGCTGCGCATCGCTGCAGAAGCTGAGAAAGCCGGCATGACGCCGGTGGATTACACCGTGAAATCCCTGAAAGAGGGCTCCATCCGCTTTGCCGCAGAGCAACCGGAAAACGGCAAAAACCACCCGCGCAATCTGTTTATCTGGCGTTCCAACCTGCTGGGCTCGTCCGGTAAAGGCCATGAATACATGTTGAAATACCTGCTCGGCACCGAGAACGGTATTCAGGGTGTTGATTTGGGCAAACAGGGCGCCACGAAGCCGGAAGAGGTGGAGTGGGTGAATAACGGTCTCGACGGCAAACTGGATCTGGTGGTGACGCTGGACTTCCGTCTCTCGAGTACCTGCCTGTACTCCGATATCGTGTTGCCGACCGCCACCTGGTACGAAAAAGACGACATGAATACCTCGGATATGCATCCGTTTATTCATCCGCTGTCGGCGGCGGTCGATCCGGCGTGGGAATCGAAGAGCGACTGGGATATCTACAAAGACATCGCGAAGAAATTCTCTGAAGTTTGCGTCGGGCATCTTGGTAAAGAAACGGACGTGGTGACGCTGCCGATTCAGCACGACTCCGCCGCTGAACTGGCGCAACCGATGGATGTAAAAGACTGGAAGAAAGGCGAATGCGACCTGATCCCGGGCAAAACTGCGCCGCACATCATGACCGTTGAGCGTGATTACCCGGCGACGTATGAGCGTTTCACCTCTATCGGTCCGTTGATGGAGAAAATCGGCAACGGCGGTAAAGGTATTGCGTGGAACACCCAGAGCGAAATGGATCTGCTGCGTAAGCTCAATTACACCAAAGCAGAGGGTCCGGCCAAAGGCCAGCCGATGCTCAACACGGCGATTGATGCGGCTGAGATGATCCTCACTCTGGCGCCGGAAACTAACGGCCACGTCGCGGTGAAAGCCTGGGCGGCGCTGAGCGAATTTACCGGTCGCGACCATACCCATCTGGCGACGAATAAAGAGGAAGAGAAAATTCGCTTCCGCGATATTCAGGCGCAGCCGCGCAAAATTATCTCCAGCCCGACCTGGTCTGGTCTGGAAGATGAGCACGTCTCCTATAACGCCGGTTACACCAACGTTCACGAGCTGATCCCATGGCGCACGCTGTCGGGTCGTCAGCAGTTGTATCAGGATCACCAGTGGATGCGTGACTTTGGCGAAAGTCTGCTGGTGTACCGTCCGCCAATTGACACCCGTTCGGTGAAAGTGGTGATGGGGCAGAAATCCAACGGTAACCCTGAGAAGGCGCTGAACTTCCTGACGCCGCACCAGAAGTGGGGTATTCACTCCACCTACAGCGACAACCTGCTGATGCTGACCCTGTCACGCGGTGGGCCGATCGTCTGGATGAGTGAAGCGGATGCTAAAGATCTGGGGATTGAAGATAACGACTGGATCGAAGTGTTCAATAGCAACGGTGCGCTGACCGCCCGTGCGGTTGTCAGCCAGCGTGTTCCGGCCGGGATGACCATGATGTATCACGCGCAGGAACGCATCGTGAACCTGCCGGGATCGGAAATCACCGGTCAACGCGGCGGGATCCACAACTCGGTTACCCGCATCAGCCCGAAACCGACCCACATGATCGGTGGCTATGCCCAGTTGGCCTACGGCTTTAACTACTACGGCACCGTAGGATCTAACCGCGATGAGTTCGTGGTGGTACGTAAGATGAAGAACATTAACTGGTTAGACGGCGAAGGTAATGACCAGGTACAGGAGAGCGTAAAATGAAAATTCGTTCACAAGTCGGCATGGTGCTGAATCTCGACAAATGCATCGGCTGCCACACCTGCTCAGTCACCTGTAAAAACGTCTGGACCAGCCGTGAAGGCATGGAATACGCCTGGTTCAACAACGTAGAAAGTAAGCCGGGTGTTGGCTTCCCGAACGACTGGGAAAATCAGGAAAAGTGGAAGGGCGGCTGGATCCGTAAAATCAACGGCAAGCTGCAGCCGCGCATGGGTAACCGTGCGATGCTGCTGGGCAAAATTTTCGCCAACCCGCATCTGCCGGGCATTGAAGACTATTACGAGCCGTTTGATTACGACTACCAGAACCTGCACACCGCGCCGGAAAGTAAACATCAGCCGATCGCCCGTCCACGCTCACTGATCACCGGGAAGCGCATGGACAAAATCACCAGCGGGCCGAACTGGGAAGAGATTCTGGGTGGCGAGTTTGAAAAACGCGCCAAAGACCAGAACTTCGAAAACATGCAGAAGGCGATGTACGGCCAGTTCGAAAACACCTTCATGATGTATCTGCCGCGCCTGTGCGAACACTGCCTGAACCCGGCCTGTGTCGCCACCTGCCCGAGTGGTGCCATCTACAAGCGTGAAGAAGACGGCATCGTGCTGATCGACCAGGACAAATGCCGTGGCTGGCGTATGTGCATCACCGGCTGCCCGTACAAAAAAATCTACTTCAACTGGAAGAGCGGTAAATCTGAGAAGTGCATTTTCTGCTACCCGCGTATCGAAGCCGGGATGCCGACCGTTTGCTCTGAGAGCTGCGTCGGACGTATCCGCTACCTTGGCGTGCTGCTGTATGACGCAGACGCCATCGAAAACGCAGCCAGCACTGAAAACGAAAAAGACCTGTATCAGCGTCAACTGGATGTGTTCCTCGATCCGAACGATCCACAGGTGATTGCCCAGGCGCTGGCAGACGGCATTCCGCAGAGCGTCATCGACGCGGCACAGCAGTCGCCGGTTTACAAAATGGCGATGGACTGGAAGCTGGCGCTGCCGCTGCATCCGGAATACCGTACGCTGCCGATGGTCTGGTACGTACCGCCATTGTCACCGATTCAGTCCGCCGCCGATGCGGGCGAACTGGGCAGCAACGGCATTCTGCCGGACGTCGAAAGTCTGCGTATCCCGGTACAGTATCTGGCGAATCTGCTGACCGCAGGCGACACCCAGCCGGTTCTGCGCGCGCTGAAACGTATGCTGGCGATGCGTCACTTCAAGCGTGCTGAAACCGTGGATGGCGTTAGCGATACCCGCGCGCTGGAAGAGGTCGGTCTGACGGAAGCGCAGGCGCAGGAAATGTACCGTTATCTGGCGATCGCCAACTACGAAGACCGCTTTGTCGTCCCGAGCAGTCATCGTGAACTGGCGCGTGAAGCCTTCCCGGAGAAAAGCGGTTGTGGCTTTACCTTTGGCGATGGCTGCCACGGTTCAGATACCAAATTCAACCTGTTCAATAGCCGCCGCATTGATGCCATCGATGTGACCAGCAAAACGGAGCCGCACCAATGATTGAACTCGTCATTGTCGCGCGTCTACTCGAATACCCGGATGCTGCCCTGTGGCAGCATCAGCAGGAGTTGTTCGAAGCACTCGCGTCATCTGAAAAACTGGAAAAAACGGCATCGGAAAAACTGGCGGTTTTCCTGCGCGATCTGACGGCACAGGATTTACTGGATGCGCAGGCGACCTACAGCGAGCTGTTCGATCGCGGTCGCGCCACTTCGCTGCTGCTGTTTGAACACGTCCACGGTGAATCCCGCGATCGTGGCCAGGCGATGGTTGACCTGATGGCGCAGTACGAGCAACACGGCCTGCAGCTCGACAGCCGCGAGCTGCCTGACCATCTGCCGCTCTATCTGGAGTATCTCGGGCAGTTGCCGGAGCAGGACGCCATTGGTGGTCTTCAGGACATTGCGCCGATTCTGGCGCTGCTGAGCGCCCGGCTGACGCAGCGTGACAGCCGCTATGCGGTGCTGTTTGACGTGCTGCTGACGCTGGCGAGCACTGAAATCGACAGCGACAAAGTCGCCGAGAAAATTGCTGAGGAAGCGCGTGACGATACCCCGCAGGCGTTGGATGCCGTCTGGGAAGAAGAGCAGGTGAAATTCCTCGCCGATCAGGGTTGTGGCGAGTCCGAAATCTCTGCCCATCAGCGTCGTTTTGCCGGCGCCGTCGCCCCGCAATATCTGGAAATCTCTAACGGAGGACAGCACTAATGCACTTCCTTACTATGTTCTTCTTCGACATTTATCCCTACATCGCGGGGACGGTGTTTTTGTTGGGTAGCTGGCTGCGCTACGATTACGGCCAGTACAGCTGGCGCGCGTCGTCCAGCCAGATGCTGGATCGCAAGGGTATGAACATGGCGTCCAACCTGTTCCACTTTGGGATCCTGGGGATTTTCGCCGGGCATTTCCTGGGGATGTTGACGCCGCACTGGATGTACGAAGCGTTCCTGCCCATCGACGTGAAGCAGAAAATGGCGATGATTGCCGGTGGTGCCTGTGGCGTGATGACGCTGGTTGGTGGCCTGATGCTGCTCAAACGTCGTCTGTTCAGCCCACGCGTTCGCGCGACCACCACCACGGCGGATATCCTGATCCTCTCCCTGCTGATGATACAGTGCGCGCTGGGCCTGCTGACGATTCCGTTCTCGGCGCAGCATATGGATGGCAGCGAGATGATGAAACTGGTTGGCTGGGCGCAGTCCGTGGTGACTTTCCACGGTGGCGCGTCTGCGCATCTCGACGGCGTGGCGTTTGTCTTTCGTGTACACCTGGTGCTGGGGATGACGCTGTTCGTGCTGTTCCCATTCTCGCGTCTGGTCCATATCTGGAGCGCGCCAGTCGAATACCTGACCCGCAAATACCAGATTGTCCGCGCGCGTCGCTGACACGCCTTGAGTGCCACTGAACCCTGCTTCGGCAGGGTTTTTTTATGGCGGTTTGCCGGGTGGCGGCTACGCCTTACCCGGCCTACGGTATGATCGCTTGTAGGCCCGGTAAGTGAAACGCCACCGGGCAACGCTGCTCGAATCGAACCTTAGTCGAAGCTTCTCATCCTTCCCGCATGGGCAGAATATAAGGCAAAAGTGCTTTTCGTGGAGTCAGTGCAACAGGAAGTGATGGTGGTGGGGGAAGGATTCGAACCTTCGAAGTCGATGACGGCAGATTTACAGTCTGCTCCCTTTGGCCGCTCGGGAACCCCACCAGGGGTAATTCATATTTTGAGTTAATGCAGCGAGATGGTGGTGGGGGAAGGATTCGAACCTTCGAAGTCGATGACGGCAGATTTACAGTCTGCTCCCTTTGGCCGCTCGGGAACCCCACCACGGGGTAATTCAATGCATGGTATTTCGATATCGGGAAGGATTATTCGGAGCTAAAGCTCCTCACCCTTCGGGCCGTTGCCTGCGGCAACGTTCTCTCGCTATCGCTCGAGTCGAACCTTGAAGTCGATGACGACAAATTTACCGTCAACTCCCTCTGGCTGCTCGGGAACCCCACCACGGGGTATTGCTTAATACTGGCCTGCTCCCGTTTCGGGAAGCGGGGCGCATCATATCAAATGATGCGCCGCTGTAAAGCATTCCTTCGACAAAAACGAACTGTTTGCCTGCTTTTTATGCGTAACGATGCAAAGCTAATCAGTTCATTTCGAAGGGATTACAGAATGATCGTCCGATTTCCGTAAACAAACACGCGTTGTGCCAGCACCTGATACAGCGCGCGGCTGAGAACATTCTTCTCAACGTCGCGCCCGGCGCGCATCATATCGTCGCCGGTGTAGGTGTGATCCACATGGATCACGTCCTGCATGATGATCGGGCCTTCATCAAGATTGTCATTAACGTAATGGGCCGTCGCGCCGATAATCTTTACACCACGTTCGTAGGCCTGGTGGTACGGGCGCGCGCCAATAAAGGCGGGCAGGAACGAGTGGTGAATGTTAATGATCTTATTCGGGAAGCGCGCTACGAAAGCAGGCGTCAGCACACGCATATATTTCGCCAGCACGACGTAGTCAGGCTGGTGTGCGTCGATGGCATTGGCCATCAGGTTGTCGTGCTCTTCACGCGACAGCCCTTCATGGCTGACCAGTTCGAACGGCACATCAAAACGTTCCACCAGCGGGCGCAGCGTGTCATGGTTACCGATGACGGCAGCGATTTCCACATCCAGACCGCCATAGTTGGCTTTCATTAACAGATCGCCGAGGCAGTGCGCCTCTTTGGTCACCAGAATTACAATACGGCGGCGGCCAGCCGGGTTGAGCTCGCGCACGGAGCCTTCCGGTAAAGCGCTGTCGAGATCGGCGAGCAGCGTGACATCGTTAAAAATGCCTTCCAGCTCGGTACGCATAAAAAAGCGCCCCGTACGGTGATCAACAAACTCATTGTTCTGCACGATGTTCAGTTCGTGCTTGTAGCAAATGTTGGTGATACGAGCGATAAGCCCTTTCTGATCGGGGCAAATAGTACGGAGAACTTTACGTTGTAATGAATGCATTGCCGGGGAAATCCTGTTGACGGTGTTTGCTGTATGTTGACCGCGGCGTTACTGACCGCAGCACTTTTTAAATTTTTTACCTGAACCGCAAGGGCAGGGGTCGTTACGGCCAATCAATGGACGCGTACCATCAATATAATACCATTGCCCGGTTTCTTTTAAGAATCTTGAACGTTCGATAATCGCCCCCGTCTTATTGTGTTCACGAAAGCGAGCGACGAAACTAACAAAGCCTTCATTTTCATGGCTTCCCGGTTCTGTCGCGAAGACGGTAAGGCCCAGCCATTGCGTATCGGCAAAGCCGCGCTCAATGTCGCTGCGAAACTGGGGGGCCTGACAGGATGAATGCCAGGTTTTTAGCAAATAATCGGCATCTTTCATCACAAAAGCGGTGTAGCGGGATCGCATAAGTTGTGACGGATCCGGCGCTAGCTGAGCGCCAGACAGATAACGCTGGCAACATAGGCTATACTCGAGAGCGCTGCCGCAGGGGCATAATGGTGACAAAGTTGCCTCCCTGGAACACAAAAAAATAACGGCGCAGTTGCGCCAGGTAGCACTATGTTAACTGAGCAGTAGCAATGTGGCTACGCCTGAGACGGGAGGATGTCCACCGGTAACAATGAGAAAGGTGAAAATTGGTCTGGCGCTGGGATCGGGCGCTGCACGAGGTTGGTCGCATATCGGTGTGATTAAAGCCCTGCAAAAAATGGGCATTGAAATAGACATTGTTGCAGGCTGCTCTATTGGTTCTTTGGTGGGAGCGGCCTTTGCCTGTAACCGCCTGGACTCGCTGGAAAAGTGGGTCTGTTCATTCAGCTACTGGGATGTGCTGCGTCTGATGGATCTTTCCTGGCGACGCGGCGGCCTGCTCCGTGGTGAGCGCGTGTTTTCCCGGTACCGTCAAGTGATGCCCTGTGAGCAAATTGACGACTGCGAGCGTCGTTTTGCGGCTGTGGCAACCAATCTCAGCACCGGGCGTGAGCTCTGGTTCACCGAAGGTGATCTTCACCTTGCCGTTCGCGCGTCCTGTAGCATTCCGGGGCTGATGTCACCGGTGATGCATAACGGCTACTGGCTGGTGGACGGCGGCGTAGTAAATCCGGTTCCGGTGTCGCTGACCCGTGCGCTGGGGGCGGATATCGTGATTGCTGTCGATCTTCAGCATGATGCGCACCTGATGCAGCAGGATTTACTGTCGGTCAGCGCGCCGGACGAGGTCAACGAAGACGACGACCTTACCTGGCACGGACGACTACGGACACGCATGGGACGCATGACCGCCCGACGTATGGCCACGACGCCAACGGCGATGGAGATCATGACCACCTCGATTCAGGTACTGGAAAACCGGCTAAAACGGAATCGTATGGCGGGCGATCCGCCAGATATCCTGTTGCAACCTTATTGTCCGCAAATCTCCACACTCGATTTTCATCGGGCTGCGTCGGCTATTGCCGCCGGACAGCTCGCTGTTGAGAAAAAGATGGATGAACTGCTGCCGCTTGTGCGCACGGACATGTAACAGCAATTTTTTTGACTACTTCAGCAAAATCTGACAGGCGATACTGCGGATAGCATGCCACTATTTACGTATCGTCAGCCAGGGGAGATACCATGACGCAGCCATTGGCGGGAAAACAGATTCTGATTGTCGAAGACGAACCCGTTTTCCGGACTCTATTAAATTCATGGCTTTCGTCTCTGGGCGCATCAACCGTTCTGGCAGAGGATGGCGTGGATGCGCTGGAGAAGATGGTAAACCATAAGCCTGACCTGATGATCTGTGATATCGCCATGCCGCGTATGAATGGTCTGGCGCTGGTTGAACATCTGCGCAACGAAGGCGACCAGATGCCCATTCTGGTCATTTCCGCAACGGAAAACATGGCGGACATTGCCCGTGCCTTGCGACTGGGCGTTCAGGACGTCCTGCTCAAGCCGGTTAAAGATTTTGACCGCTTAAAGGAGACCGTTTTCGCCTGTCTTTACCCGAATATGTTCAATTCCAGGGTAGAAGAAGAGGAACGGCTTTTTGATGACTGGGACGCGTTAACCAGTAATCCACATGCAGCAGCGAAATTACTACAGGAATTGCAGCCACCGGTTCAGCAGGAAATATCCCATTGCCGTATAAATTACCGCCAGCTCGTTTCGGCGGATAAACCTGGACTGGTACTGGATATTGCACCTTTATCCGATCACGATCTCGCCTTTTATTGTCTTGACGTTACGCGAGCGGGTGATAATGGCGTTCTTGCCGCTTTATTATTACGCGCGCTTTTTAATGGATTGTTGCAGGAGCAACTGTCACATCAACGACAGCGGTTACCAGAAATGGGCAGTTTACTAAAACAGGTCAACCAGTTGCTCCGTCAGGCCAATTTACCCGGCCAGTTTCCCTTGCTGGTAGGCTATTATCATAGTGGACTAAAAAATTTGATCCTCGTGTCAGCCGGACTGAATGGAACATTGAATACCGGCGAGCATCAAATACAGATCAGCAATGGTGTTCCGCTTGGCACATTAGGTAATGCTTACCTTAACCAAATTAGTCAGCGCTGTGTTTCGTGGCAATGTCAAATTTGGGGTGCCGGTGGTCGATTACGCTTAATGTTGTCTGCGGAATGAGCAATCAGCGCGCAAACGACAGATAGCTTTACCCGGTTATCTGGCGTGGTGATACTATCCGCACAGTTATGCGTATAAATCCTAATTCAAGGTTAGCGCGTCCTTTTCAGACCCGGCTTGCATGACGGTACTGATATACTCAACGCGTTATTAATAACGAGCACGTTCAAAGTTTGAACAGTTCAGGAGATTTCAATGGCTGCCGTAAATTCAAAAGTCAGAAAAGCCGTCATCCCGGTTGCGGGGTTAGGTACCAGGATGCTACCAGCGACCAAGGCTATTCCGAAGGAAATGCTGCCACTGGTGGATAAACCATTAATTCAGTACGTTGTGAATGAATGCATTGCAGCTGGTATTACTGAAATTGTACTGGTTACGCACTCGTCCAAAAACTCTATCGAAAACCATTTTGATACCAGTTTTGAACTTGAAGCGATGCTGGAAAAACGTGTTAAACGCCAGCTGCTTGAAGAGGTTCAGTCTATTTGCCCGCCACACGTCACTATTATGCAGGTTCGCCAGGGCCTGGCGAAAGGCCTCGGTCACGCCGTGCTGTGTGCGCATCCGGTTGTTGGTGATGAGCCAGTTGCCGTTATTCTGCCGGACGTGATCCTTGACGAATACGAATCCGATCTCTCCCGCGACAACCTCGCCGAGATGATTGCCCGTTTTAACGAAACGGGCGCCAGCCAGATCATGGTTGAGCCGGTGGATGACGTGACTGCATACGGCGTGGTGGACTGCAAAGGTCAGCCTCTGGCGCCGGGTGAGAGCGTGCCGATGGTGGGCGTGGTTGAGAAGCCGAAAGCCGATGTTGCGCCGTCTAACCTTGCTGTCGTGGGCCGTTACGTGCTGAGCGCAGAGATTTGGCCGCTGCTGGCAAAAACCCCTCCGGGAGCAGGCGACGAAATTCAGCTGACCGACGCCATTGATATGCTTATCGAGAAAGAAACCGTTGAAGCCTATCATATGAAAGGTAAAAGCCATGACTGCGGTAATAAACTCGGATATATGCAGGCTTTCGTGGAATATGGCATTCGCCACCACGACCTTGGCGACGAGTTTAAACAATGGCTGGGCAAGGCTATTAGCTAACTAAGCGATAGCTTCACCCGCTAAAACCGGGGATAAACGGCATAGACTGCGCGGTTATCTCCGGTTTTTTTATTGCCTGTCCGTCACCCAGACGATGATTTTTTACAAGCCGGTAAAACGTTCACACAAAAAAAATCCCGCCGTAGCGGGATTTATTAAGAATGAGAAAATCAGTCTTTGATCAGGAAATCGTCCAGAGATTTACCCTGCTCATCCATTGCTTTTTTGATAACCGCCGGGGTACGACCCTGGCCAGTCCATGTTTTGGTTTCGCCGTTTTCGTCAACGTAGCTATATTTAGCCGGACGAGCTGCGCGTTTTGCTTTAGTTCCAGATTTAGCTGCTGCCATGCTGTTCAGCAGTTCGTTTGGATCAATACCGTCAGCAATCAGCATTTCACGATATTGTTGCAACTTACGAGTGCGCTCTTCGATTTCTGCCGCAGCAGCGCTTTCTTCTTCACGGCGCTCATTAACGACAACTTCTAATTTTTCCAGCATCTCTTCCAGCGTTTCAAGGGTGCATTCTCTTGCTTGCGCACGAAGAGTACGGATGTTGTTCAGAATTTTAAGTGCTTCGCTCATTGTAGTAATCTCAAACTTATATTGTGGGGTGGTTTGTTGAGCTAATAATAGAGCGATAAATTCAGATGTGCAATAGGGGGCAATGTAAGGAATTCAAAATTACCTGATATTTGTCGCCATTATTAATTAACGGAAGTTAAATTTTCGTGCTGGCTCACATCATTCACCGTTATTGCTAACAGAGGAAGGAGAGGGGGAACTCAGACAAAGTCTGATGTTTCCGCACAGAAACCATGCGGAATTAGCCGGGCTGTGGATAAATATCAGCCTTAAGTATTAGGGAAATGACTTATCGATAACCCGCTTCTGCTTATTAGAATCCGAATCATCACAACCCGAAACCAGCGTTAAATGCTTTTCTGCATTGTAATGGAAACGGAAGCACTATAAGGACGGGTTAAATCCCTTGTCCGCAGAGTGTTATTAGGGATTACTGTTACTGAATGTTTGTTAAAACCAGTGACTTACCCTGGTAAAGAAACCGTTTGAAGCATTAGCGCTGTGACCTGAGTGGAATATGATACAATTCGCACCGTGATATAACACTTTGATCGGGGTTACCGCGCCAATGGCACAACTTTATTTTTACTATTCGGCAATGAATGCCGGTAAATCGACAGCTTTGCTACAGTCTTCCTACAATTACCAGGAGCGCGGGATGCGAACGCTGGTATATACCGCGGAAATTGACGATCGCTTTGGCGCGGGCAAAGTCAGTTCGAGAATAGGGCTGTCGTCTCCGGCCAGGCTCTTTAATCAGCAATCCGTGCTGTTTGCGGAGATTAGCGAAGAGCATGCGCGTGAGCCGATCAACTGCGTATTAGTTGATGAAAGCCAGTTTCTGACGCGTCAGCAGGTCTATGAGCTCTCTGAGGTAGTCGATACCCTGGATATCCCCGTATTGTGTTACGGCCTGCGTACGGACTTTCGTGGCGAGCTGTTCACCGGCAGCCAGTATCTGCTTTCCTGGTCAGATAAGCTGGTTGAACTGAAAACTATCTGTTTTTGCGGCCGCAAGGCGAGCATGGTATTACGCCTCGATCAGGCCGGGCGTCCTTTTAATGAAGGCGAGCAGGTGGTGATTGGCGGAAACGAGCGTTATGTCTCTGTCTGCCGTAAACATTATAAAGAAGCGCTGGCGGAAGGCTCGCTGACCCGAATTCAGGAACAGCACCGGTTATCCCGTTCGGGCATCAAAGAGTGTGACTGAGACGCTCAGCGGTTATTACCGTTTATCAGTTTGACGTATAAAAAAGGCCCCGTCGTGTGACAGGGCCTTTTTATTACTCAACGATGGCGTTTAATTAAGCGGTTTTTTTCGCTTTCTTATCCGCTTTAACCGGAGCGACTTCTTTCTTCTCAGCTGCCGCTTCACTTTCAGTGAAAGCGCGTCCGTAGTAGGTATCCAGCAGGATCTGTTTCAGCTCGGAGATCAGCGGGTAGCGCGGGTTAGCGCCAGTACACTGGTCATCGAATGCATCTTCAGACAGCTTGTCAACGTGTGCCAGGAAGTCAGCTTCCTGAACGCCCGCTTCACGGATGGACTTCGGAATACCCAGTTCAGCTTTCAGGCTTTCCAGCCATGCCAGCAGTTTCTCGATTTTCGCAGCAGTGCGGTCGCCTGGTGCGCTCAGACCCAGATGGTCAGCGATTTCAGCGTAACGACGGCGAGCTTGCGGGCGGTCATACTGGCTGAAGGCCGTCTGCTTGGTCGGGTTATCGTTCGCGTTGTAACGGATAACGTTGCTGATCAGCAGGGCGTTGGCCAGACCGTGCGGAATATGGAACTGCGAGCCCAGTTTGTGTGCCATGGAGTGACATACACCGAGGAAGGCGTTCGCAAACGCGATACCGGCGATAGTCGCTGCACTGTGAACACGTTCACGGGCAACCGGGTTTTTAGAACCTTCGTTATAAGACGCTGGCAGGTTTTCTTTCAGCAGTTTCAGAGCCTGCAGAGCCTGACCATCGGAGAACTCAGACGCCAGTACGGAAACGTAAGCTTCCAGCGCGTGAGTTACCGCATCCAGACCACCGAACGCACACAGTGATTTCGGCATGTCCATCACGAGGTTGGCGTCAACGATCGCCATATCCGGCGTCAGCGCATAGTCAGCCAGCGGATATTTCTGACCGGTGGAGTCGTCGGTAACGACTGCAAACGGCGTCACTTCAGAACCAGTACCGGAGGTGGTGGTGACAGCGATCATTTTCGCTTTCACGCCCATTTTCGGGAACTTGTAGATACGTTTACGGATATCCATAAAGCGCAGCGCCAGTTCTTCGAAGTGAGTTTCCGGATGTTCATACATCACCCACATGATTTTCGCGGCGTCCATCGGGGAACCACCACCCAGCGCGATGATCACGTCTGGTTTGAAGGAGTTCGCCAGTTCGGCACCTTTACGAACGATAGTCAGCGTCGGGTCCGCTTCAACTTCGAAGAACACTTCCGTTTCAACGCCAGCGGCTTTCAGAACAGACGTGATCTGGTCTGCGTAACCGTTGTTGAACAGGAAGCGGTCAGTCACGATCAGCGCGCGTTTGTGACCATCAGTAATCACTTCATCCAGTGCGATTGGCAGTGAGCCACGACGGAAGTAGATAGATTTCGGAAGTTTGTGCCACAACATGTTTTCAGCTCGCTTAGCAACGGTTTTCTTGTTGATCAGGTGCTTCGGACCAACGTTTTCAGAGATGGAGTTACCACCCCAGGAACCACAACCCAGAGTCAGGGAAGGTGCGAGTTTGAAGTTGTACAGGTCGCCGATACCACCCTGAGACGCCGGGGTGTTGATCAGGATACGCGCGGTTTTCATCATCTGACCGAAGTAGTTCACGCGTTCTGGCTGGTTGTCCTGGTCGGTGTACAGGCAGGAGGTATGACCGATACCGCCCATCGCAACCAGTTTCTCCGCTTTATCAACCGCGTCTTCGAAGTCTTTCGCACGATACATCGCCAGCGTCGGAGACAGTTTTTCGTGGGCGAACGGTTCGCTTTCGTCGACAACTTTCACTTCACCAATCAGGATCTTGGTGGTAGCCGGTACGGTGAAGCCTGCCAGTTCAGCGATTTTATACGCTGGCTGACCAACGATAGCCGCGTTCAGCGCGCCATTTTTCAGGATGATGTCCTGAACGGCTTTCAGCTCTTTGCCCTGCAGCAGATAGCCGCCGTGGCTGGCGAAACGTTCGCGAACAGCATCATAAACAGAGTCAACTACCACAACGGATTGCTCGGACGCACAGATAACGCCGTTGTCAAAGGTTTTAGACATCAGTACGGACGCCACAGCACGTTTGATATCGGCGGTTTCGTCGATAACCACAGGCGTGTTACCCGCGCCGACACCGATAGCCGGCTTACCGGAGCTGTAGGCGGCCTTCACCATGCCCGGACCACCGGTTGCGAGGATCAGGTTGATATCCGGGTGATGCATCAGCGCGTTAGAGAGCTCAACAGACGGTTGGTCGATCCAGCCAATCAGGTCTTTCGGCGCACCTGCAGCAATAGCTGCCTGCAGAACGATGTCAGCCGCTTTGTTAGTGGCATCTTTCGCACGTGGGTGTGGAGAGAAGATGATGGCGTTACGGGTCTTCAGGCTGATCAGCGATTTGAAGATAGCCGTAGACGTTGGGTTAGTGGTCGGAACGATACCGCAGATGATGCCGATAGGCTCAGCAATGGTGATAGTCCCGAAGGTGTCGTCTTCAGACAGCACGCCGCAGGTCTTTTCATCTTTATATGCGTTGTAGATATATTCAGAAGCGAAGTGGTTTTTAATCACTTTATCTTCGATGATACCCATGCCGGATTCGGCAACGGCCATCTTGGCGAGTGGGATTCGAGCATCTGCAGCGGCCAGAGCGGCAGCGCGGAAGATTTTGTCTACTTGTTCTTGAGTGAAACTGGCATATTCACGCTGGGCTTTTTTGACACGCTCAACGAGCGCGTTAAGTTCAGCGACATTAGTAACAGCCATAATGCTCTCCTGATAATGTTAAACTTTTTTAGTAAATCAGCTGCACGCTAAATCAGTATAGACAGCGGGTTTGCTGCTTGCGTAAGGACTAACTGAACTACTGATAACTTACGATCCCGATTCACAGATTTACTAAAAGAGCCTCACCTCAGGCACCACTGACGAATGACGCTGTACTCCCTGGTGGCGTAAGCAAGATTACTCACTTCTGAGTACAAATTGCGTGATCTGGATCAAGTTTACGCCAAGCTGACACCTTTCAGCACGCCATTTCACGGCGTTTGTAACAATTGTGACGGAATCGTTTTTAAAGGCTTGAGGACATTAACATAATCCATATGAATATATAACACCCTGTAATGATGATGTTTTTAAGAAGAATTGAGGTGAACTATACTCATAAAAAGCGTATCTTCAGCGCGGATATCAGGCTGTGTCCCGCTTTAGCGCGAGAGGCTCAGCATCGCGATTGTGATCGCTAACCGGTCACAGCCTTGCTTTATATTACGTCAACGATTTTTTGATGAGCCTGCGGAGCTTAGCGTGATTCAAACCTTGTTTGATTTTCCCACGTACACCAAATTTTTTATTGGGTTATTTGCGCTGGTTAACCCGGTCGGGATTATTCCCGTCTTTATCAGCATGACCAGCTACCAGACAGCGCCTGCCAGAAACAAAACCAATCTTACTGCCACGCTGTCGGTCGCCATTATTCTCTGGACGTCACTTTTTTTAGGGGATGGCATCCTTCAGCTATTCGGCATTTCTATTGATTCTTTCCGCATCGCGGGCGGCATTCTGGTTGTCACCATTGCGATGTCGATGATTAGCGGCAAACTGGGTGAAGATAAACAGAATAAACAGGAAAAATCAGAAACGGCGATCCGCGAGAATGTCGGCGTTGTGCCGCTGGCGTTGCCGCTCATGGCAGGGCCGGGCGCTATCAGTTCCACCATCGTCTGGGGAACCCGTTACCATAGCCTGGCGCACCTGATCGGCTTTTCGATTGCCATCGCGCTTTTTGCCTTCTGTTGTTGGGGGGTGTTTCGCATCGCGCCCTGGCTGGTGCGTCTGCTGGGGCAAACCGGTATTAACGTCGTCACCCGTATCATGGGTCTGCTGTTGATGGCGCTGGGCATTGAATTTATCGTCACCGGGCTGAAAGCCATTTTCCCTGGGCTTCTGAGCTAAACCCCGCCCGCCGTGAGACGGGGCATTTCGCTCCGTTTGCGCTTCAATATTCGCAAATCATATCAATTTATTTGAAAAACGCATTTAGCATAATCTTTTCTGATTTTTATGTATGTCCTTAAATATCAGCAGGTTATCGCTGTGATTTGTGTTGAAACACTCTCAAAATCCCCCATCGCAATGTTATTTCTTTCACATGATACTCTTGGGCTTGCTGTCCGATAATTGAAATGATATTAGTAATTTCAGTTAACGGGCAGTTGAATGTGCTAAATAATAATCAACTGTTAAGTTTTTGTACAAAAAATACGCAAGCGGTGTTTCACCTGAAAGTGTTTTCACGGACAATTATCTAACGTACTGATAATAAAGATATTAGAGGGTCTTATTAAAAAGCCCCAGTGTGTTGCGACAGGGCAACTTATTCAGTAAAAGAGAATTGCTTAACAAATTTGCAAATTGTATTGGCGGCTAAGTAAGCCATTTGCTACTTTCCGGCCTGATATACGAATTAATTTGTACGTAGATGAGAACGGTTTTCATATAACCGCTCGTTACGAATAGAAAGACATGACGCGTCCCGACAGGGGGGACGGAAAACGAATCGACGTAAGGTAGCCATCCGAGCCACCGTAATGAATAAGTCGGTGATAGCAAGCAGTAGAAACGACCTGACAGTTGCTAAAGCTCCTGCGCTGTACAGGAACCCGAACGGGAACATACAAGCTGGTAAATCAGCAATTATAAAGAGAGGAGTCACAACACAATGTCCATCATTACAAAAAAAAGTCTCATTGCCGCAGGCGGCAATGGCCGCTGATGTCCCGGCGGGTGTTCAGTTGGCGGAAAAGCAAACGCTGGTGCGTAATAACGGTACAGAAGTGCAGTCGCTTGATGCGCATAAAATTGAAGGGGTACCGGAATCGAACATTAACCGCGACCTGTTCGAAGGGTTAGTTGAAACCGGCGTTGACGGCCAGCCAGTCCCTGGTGTGGCAGAATCGTGGGATAACAAAGATTTTAAAGTCTGGACATTCCATCTGCGTAAAGACGCAAAATGGTCAGATGGTTCGCCGGTCACGGCACAGGATTTTGTTTACAGCTGGCAACGCCTGGCCGATCCGAAAACCGCTTCTCCGTATGAAAGTTATTTGCAGTATGGTCATATCGCCAATATCGATGACATTATTGCCGGTAAAAAACCCGCCACCGATCTCGGCGTAAAAGCCATTGATGACCATACGCTGGAAGTGACCTTAACCGAACCCGTTCCTTATTTTTATAAACTGCTTGTTCACTCCTCTATGACGCCGGTTCCTAAAGCCGCGATTGAAAAATATGGTGAGAAATGGACTCAGCCGGCGAATATTGTTTCCAACGGCGCCTATAAACTGAAAGAGTGGGTGGTCAACGAACGTATCGTTCTTGAGCGTAACCCGAATTACTGGGATAACGCCAAAACCGTCATTAACCAGGTCACCTACCTGCCAATTTCTTCTGAAGTGACTGACGTTAATCGCTACCGCAGCGGTGAAATCGACATGACCTATAACAACATGCCGATTGAGTTATTCCAGAAACTGAAAAAAGAAATTCCGAATGAAGTGCATGTTGACCCGTATCTCTGCACTTATTATTACGAAATTAACAACCAGAAAGCCCCATTCACCGATGTGCGTGTCCGTACCGCACTGAAACTGGGCCTGGATCGCGACATCATCGTTAATAAAGTCAAAAATCAGGGCGACCTGCCAGCCTATGGCTTTACGCCGCCGTATACCGATGGTGCGAAACTGACCGAGCCGGAATGGTTCAAGTGGTCCCAGGAAAAACGCAACGCAGAAGCGAAAAAACTGCTGGCCGAAGCAGGCTACTCTGCTGACAAGCCGCTGACCTTCAAACTGCTTTACAACACCTCTGATCTGCACAAAAAACTGGCTATTGCCGTGGCGTCCATCTGGAAGAAAAACCTGGGCGTGGATGTGAAGCTGGAAAACCAGGAGTGGAAAACCTTCCTCGACACCCGTCATCAGGGCAACTTTGATGTCGCGCGTGCGGCCTGGTGTGCGGATTACAACGAACCGACATCCTTCCTCAATATCATGCTGTCGAACAGCTCCAACAACACCTCACACTATAAGAGTGCAGCCTTTGATAAGATCATGGACGACACCCTGAAAGTGACGGATGAAGCGCAGCGTGTCGATCTCTACAACAAAGCGGAAATCCAGCTGGATAAAGATTCTGCGATTGCCCCGGTCTATTACTATGTTAACGCCCGCCTCGTGAAACCGTGGGTCGGTGGTTATACCGGTAAAGATCCGATGGATAATATCCACGTTAAGAACTTGTATATTATCAAGCATTAATGGCAATGCGTGGAGCGAGGGATTTTTCCTCGCTCCACTGTGTCTTATTTGAGAGCAGTGCAAAGGCACACGCCAGAAGGTACGGGCAATGTTAAAATTTATACTTCGTCGTTGTCTGGAAGCGATTCCGACACTTTTTGTTCTTATTACGATTTCTTTCTTCATGATGCGCCTCGCGCCGGGAAGTCCTTTCACCGGTGAGCGTACGTTACCGCCAGAAGTGATGGCCAACATTGAGGCGAAATACCATCTTAACGATCCGATCTCCACGCAGTATTTCAGTTATCTGAAACAGCTGGCGCACGGTGATTTCGGACCGTCCTTTAAATACAAGGATTACTCGGTCAACGATCTGGTGGCGGCCAGTTTCCCGGTTTCCGCGAAGCTGGGGATGGCGGCTTTCTTGCTCGCCGTGATCGTGGGCGTGACCGCGGGGGTGATTGCCGCACTCAGGCAAAATACCGCGTGGGATTATACCGTCATGGGGTTTGCGATGACCGGGGTGGTTATCCCGAGCTTCGTGGTCGCGCCACTGCTGGTGATGGTTTTCGCCATCACGCTGCACTGGCTACCCGGCGGCGGCTGGCGCTGAAATTTATGACCCTGCCGATGGTGGCGCTGTCACTTGCCTATATCGCCAGTATCGCGCGTATTACCCGTGGCTCGATGATTGAAGTGCTGCACTCAAACTTTATTCGTACCGCGCGCGCCAAAGGGTTGCCGATGCGCCGTATTATCTTCCGCCATGCGCTGAAGCCGGCGCTGCTGCCGGTGCTCTCGTATATGGGGCCAGCCTTCGTCGGTATTATCACCGGTTCGATGGTTATTGAAACGATTTATGGTTTGCCGGGCATCGGCCAGCTGTTTGTTAACGGTGCGCTTAACCGTGACTACTCGCTGGTGCTGAGCCTCACGATTCTGGTCGGCGCGCTGACAATCCTGTTCAACGCGATAGTTGATGTGCTTTATGCCGTCATCGATCCGAAAATCCGTTACTGACACTGGAGTACGCCATGATGTTAAGTAAGAAAAACAGCGAGGCGCTGGAACACTTCAGTGAAAAACTGGACGTTGAAGGACGCAGCCTGTGGCAGGACGCCCGTCGACGCTTTGTGCATAACCGCGCCGCCGTCGCCAGTCTGGTGGTGCTGATCCTGATTGCCTTGTTTGTGACCCTGGCGCCAATACTGTCGCAGTTCACCTATTTCGACACTGACTGGGGGATGATGTCCAGCGCGCCGGATACTGAATCCGGGCACTATTTCGGCACCGACTCCTCGGGGCGCGATCTGCTGGTGCGCGTGGCTATCGGCGGGCGCATTTCGCTGATGGTGGGGATCGCTGCGGCGCTGGTGGCGGTAATTGTCGGCACGCTGTACGGTTCGCTGTCGGGGTATCTCGGCGGCAAAATCGACTCGGTGATGATGCGCGTGCTGGAAATCCTCAACTCGTTTCCGTTCATGTTCTTCGTTATTCTGCTGGTGACCTTTTTCGGGCAAAACATCCTGCTGATCTTCGTTGCTATCGGGATGGTGTCCTGGCTCGATATGGCGCGTATCGTTCGCGGCCAGACGCTGAGCCTCAAACGTAAAGAGTTTATCGAAGCGGCGCAGGTGGGCGGTGTCTCGACCGGCAGTATTGTCGTCCGTCATATCGTGCCAAACGTGCTGGGCGTGGTAGTGGTTTACGCGTCGCTGCTGGTGCCGAGCATGATTTTATTTGAATCGTTCCTGAGCTTCCTTGGTCTGGGCACGCAGGAGCCGCTCAGCAGTTGGGGGGCGTTACTGAGTGACGGCGCCAACTCCATGGAAGTTTCTCCATGGCTGCTGCTGTTCCCGGCAGGTTTCCTGGTGGTTACCCTGTTCTGTTTTAACTTTATCGGCGATGGCCTGCGTGATGCCCTCGATCCGAAAGACCGCTAAGGAGCCCCGCCATGAGTACGATTGACATGGTAAACACCCCGCAGCAGCAACAGGCATCGCTGCTGCTGGATGTGAAAGATTTACGCGTGACGTTTAAAACGCCGGACGGCGACGTCACCGCGGTCAACGATCTTAACTTCAGCCTGAAAGCGGGCGAGACGCTGGGCATCGTTGGCGAGTCCGGTTCCGGCAAATCGCAAACGGCGTTTGCGCTGATGGGGCTGCTGGCGCAGAACGGCGTCATCGGCGGTTCGGCAACGTTTAACGGACGGCAAATTCTGAACCTGCCGGAACGCGAACTGAACAAACTGCGCGCCGAACAGATCTCAATGATTTTCCAGGATCCGATGACCTCGCTGAACCCTTACATGCGCGTCGGCGAACAGCTGATGGAAGTGCTGATGCTGCACAAAAGCATGGGCAAAGCGGAAGCGTTTGAAGAATCGGTGAAAATGCTCGATGCGGTAAAAATGCCGGAAGCGCGCAAGCGCATGCGTATGTTCCCGCACGAGTTCTCCGGCGGGATGCGCCAGCGCGTGATGATTGCGATGGCGCTGATGTGTCGGCCGAAACTGCTGATCGCCGATGAACCGACAACCGCGCTCGACGTGACCGTGCAGGCGCAAATCATGACCCTGCTGAATGAGCTCAAGCGCGAGTTCAATACTGCCATCATTATGATTACCCACGATCTCGGCGTTGTTGCCGGTATCTGCGATAAAGTGCTGGTGATGTATGCCGGGCGAACCATGGAATATGGCCAGGCGCGCGACGTGTTTTATCATCCGGCGCATCCGTATTCTATTGGCCTGCTGAATGCGGTCCCGCGTCTGGATGCGGAAGGCGAGGCGCTGCTGACGATCCCGGGCAACCCGCCAAACCTGCTGCGCCTGCCGAAAGGCTGCCCGTTCCAGCCGCGCTGCCCGCACGCGATGGATATCTGCCACAGTGCTCCGCCGCTGGAGGAGTTCGCGCCAGGGCGTTTACGCGCCTGCTATAAACCGGTGGGGGATTTGCTATGAACGCCGTAACTGAAAACCGTAAAGTGCTGCTCGAAATCGCCGATCTGAAAGTGCATTTCGATATCAAAGATGGCAAGCAGTGGTTCTGGCAACCGTCAAAAACCCTGAAAGCCGTGGATGGCGTGACCCTGCGTCTGTACGAAGGGGAAACGCTGGGCGTGGTGGGTGAGTCGGGCTGCGGTAAATCCACTTTCGCACGCGCGATTATCGGGCTGGTGCAGGCGACGGATGGTAAGGTAGCGTGGCTCGGAAAAGATCTACTGGGCATGAAGCCGGACGAATGGCGTGCCGTTCGCAGCGACATCCAGATGATTTTCCAGGATCCGCTGGCCTCGCTGAACCCGCGCATGACCATCGGTGAAATTATCGCCGAGCCGCTGCGCACCTATCATCCGAAAATGCCGCGTCAGGAAGTGCGTGACCGCGTCAAAGCGATGATGATGAAAGTGGGTCTGCTGCCCAACCTGATTAACCGCTATCCGCATGAATTCTCCGGCGGACAGTGTCAGCGTATCGGTATTGCCCGGGCGCTGATTCTGGAGCCGAAACTGATTATTTGTGATGAGCCGGTTTCGGCACTGGATGTGTCCATTCAGGCGCAGGTGGTTAACCTGCTGCAACAGTTGCAGCGTGAAATGGGGCTGTCACTGATTTTCATCGCGCACGATCTGGCGGTGGTAAAACATATCTCCGATCGCGTGCTGGTGATGTATCTGGGTCATGCCGTAGAGCTTGGTACTTACGACGAGGTGTATCACAATCCGCTGCATCCCTACACCCGTGCGCTGATGTCGGCGGTGCCGATCCCCGATCCCGATCTGGAAAAAGCCAAAGAGATCCAGTTGCTGGAGGGGGAGTTACCGTCGCCGATTAATCCGCCTTCCGGATGCGTGTTCCGCACGCGCTGCCCTATTGCCGGACCGGAGTGCGCCAAAACGCGACCGGTGCTGGAAGGGAGTTTCCGCCACGCGGTCTCCTGTCTGAAGGTCGATCCGTTGTAATAAAAAAGGCCGACATTATGTCGGCCTCTTTATTATTCACGCCACAGGATGTGGCAGAACTTATGATTCTTTTCCCGGCAGAGCAGCACGCGTGCGAAAATATCATTGAGCTCACCGCCGTCGGTATCCGCAAGGCCAATCACCACTTCAGCGAAGAAATCCGGATCAAGGTCGAAATCGACATGCTCCTGCCAGTCTTCTGACGGATCGAACAGCTCCGCGCCGCCACGTTCTTCAAACTGTAAATTAAACAGAATGATATCCGCTGGATCGAGGTTATCGACCGCCAGTTCGAGAAAAATATCGTAGGCCTGCTCGAGCGTTTCGTCTTCGGTCAGGCGATTGTTCAAATCCATATCCATGATGACTACCTGTTAAAACATCTAATGGGCACGTTTTACAGCAACGGGCTGAAGAAGTAAAACAGTCGCTCAGCCATTCGCTGCCAGAGCGGTCTTTTTACCCATTCGCGGGCATCAAGCAGGCGGGAACGCGAAATGTAATCGTCCTGTACGGCGGCGAGATCACCACCAAAACCGACGTCGTCAATGACCAGTGTGATTTCAAAGTTGAGCCAGAGGCTGCGCATGTCGAGATTCACGGTGCCGAAAAGACTGAGTTCGCCATCGACCAGCACGCTCTTGGTATGCAGCAACCCCCCTTCGAACTGATAGATTTTAACCCCGGCGGCCAGCAATTCGGTGAAGAAAGCCCGGCTCGCCCAGCCCACCAGCACTGAATCGTTTTTCAGCGGCAGAATGATGCTGACATCCACCCCGCGCTGGGCGGCGGTACAGATGGCGTGCAACAAGTCATCGCTGGGCACGAAATAGGGGGTGGTCATCACCAGATATTCACGAGCTGAATACGCAGCCGTCAGCAATGCCTGGTGGATCAGATCTTCCGGGAAGCCTGGCCCCGAGGCGATGGTGTGAATGGTGTGCCCGCTGGCGGCTTCGAACGGCATAATATTGGCGTCGGGCGGCGGCGGGAGAATGCGCTTACCGGTTTCAATTTCCCAGTCGCAGGAATACACAATGCCCATCGCGGTGGCGACCGGGCCTTCCATGCGCGCCATCAGATCGATCCACTGACCCACGCCCGCATCCTGTTTAAAGAAGCGGGGATCGACCATATTCATGCTGCCGGTGTAGGCAATATAGTTGTCGATCAACACCATTTTGCGGTGCTGACGCAGATCCATACGGCGCAAGAAGACACGCATCAGATTGACTTTGAGCGCTTCGACGACCTCAATACCGGCGTTTCGCATCATCGTTGCCCACGGGCTGCGGAAAAACGCCACGCTGCCTGCGGAATCCAGCATCAGGCGGCAATGCACGCCACGACGCGCCGCCGCCATCAGCGACTCGGCCACCTGATCGGCCATGCCGCCTGGCTGCCAGATATAAAAGACGATTTCGATATTATGACGAGCGAGCTGAATATCGCGGATCAGCGCCTGCATGACGTCATCGGTTTCGGTCATCAGCTGCAGCTGGTTACCTTTCACCCCCGCGATGCCCTGGCGTCGTTCGCACAGCTTAAACAGCGACGAGGCCACCGGGCTGTTTTCTTCGGCAAAGATGTGGTTGAACGCTTTGAGATCGTGCAGCCATTTGGCGGTCGAGGGCCACATGGCCCGGGCGCGTTCCGCCCGGCGTTTCCCTAAATGCAGTTCTCCGACTGACAAATACGCAATGATCCCGACGAGCGGCAGAATATAAATAATCAGCAGCCAGGCCATGGCGGAAGGCACCGCGCGTCGCTTCATCAGAATACGTAATGTCACACCGGCAATGAGCAACCAGTATCCCAGAACCACCAGCCAACTCACCACGGTGTAGAAGGTTGTCATATTGATAAAAATCCTTTTGTATGCCAGATGTTATGAGTTTACGCATCAGGACTGATCTGGCAAATAAAATGCGCTGCAAAACCGCTGGTCAGCCGGGGGGGAGCGGATATAATAAAGGCTCTTTCATTCTGAGAGCTGTAGAAATGAAGCATAGCAGAACGGAAGTGGGGCGCTGGCGCATGCTGAGACAGGCAAGCCGTCGAAAAGCCCGCTGGCTGGAAGCACAGTCGCGTCGCAATATGCGCATCCACTCGATCAGAAAATGTCTGGTTAAACGGCAACGACAAGCACTGGTTTTTGCCCTCTACGACATCTGAGCACAAAAAGGGCACCGCTTGCGGTGCCCATTGTTTTTCTGGCGCAGGGTTAAAACGTTTTCTTATAGGGTTTAACCGCCACGTTGCCGTAAACCCCGGCAGCGACGTACGGATCGTCGTTCGCCCAGGCCTGTGCTGTTTCCAGCGATTCAAATTCAGCAATAATAATGGAGCCGGTAAAGCCTGCGGCACCAGGATCGTTGCTGTCCACGGCCGGGAGCGGACCTGCGGTCAGCAGTCGACCGTCATCCTGCAGAAGCTGCAGACGGGCGAGGTGGGCAGGGCGGACCGATAAGCGTTTTTCGAGTGAGTCAGCGACATCTTCGGCGTAAATCACGTAAAGCACGGGCAGAACTCCTTCCAGGTTAAATATGGGATTTACGGTAAGTGAAAGTGTCGATGACTGCAATGTAAAGATGAACGCCCTGTGAGACAGTCGCTTCGGCCTGGCGTATTTTTGGACAACGGTGGACAAAAGTTGATGCAAAATAAGATGGCTTATTGAATATGATTGCTATTTGCATTTAAAATCGGGACTTCATTTTTCAACTGACACGATTATGACTTCAATGACCCTTGATANGAGCAGCCGAAGCGGGAAGTGAAACCGGCGGAGCCGCGTCCGGCATCGCCGTTTGAAAGCAACGCGCCTTCACGCCCGGTGACCAGCACTGCCCCGGCAACTACCAGCAAACCAACGGTGAGTGCGCCGAGCGGCCCGCGTGCGCTGAGCCGTAACCAGCCGGGCTATCCGGCGCGCGCGCAGGCACTGCGTATCGAAGGAAAAGTGCGCGTCCGGTTTGACGTCACGGCGGATGGTCGCGTGGATAACGTCGAAATCCTCTCCGCGCAGCCGAGCAACATGTTTGAACGTGAAGTAAAAAGCGCCATGCGGAAATGGCGCTATGAGAGTGGCAAGCCGGGCAACGGACTTATCATGAATATCGAATTCCGCCTGAAAGGCGTTTCAATGAACTAACCGAACGCCTGAGCCGGTGGCTCAGGCAGCCAGCACCCGCTCCAGCGCTTTCTGCGCCGTCACCAGATGCGCCCCGCCAAACAGAATCGCCCGGTTCAGTAAGGTATACAACTGATAAACCGGCTGACGCTCAAGGAAACCGTTTGGTAACGGCGAGACGGACTGATAACCGTCGTAAATCTGCGGCGGTTGATCGGGATGCAACGGCAGCATCGCCAGGTCACACTCCCTGTCACCCCAGTAGCAGGCCGGGTCGAAGATATACGGACCATCAGGCCCCAGCGCGCAGTTCCCGGACCACAAGTCACCATGCAAAAGCGAAGGCTGTGGCTGATGGTTGCTCAGGCGCTGTTGAATATGCCCGACAATGGCATCGATATTGCCAAACGCCATGCCTTTTTCCGCCGCCAGCTCCAACTGCCAGCCAATGCGCTGCTCCGCAAAAAACGTTGACCAGCGGCGCTGCCAGGCGTTGGGTTGTGGTGTGGTGGAGAGATCGTTGTCGAAGTCGAGACCGAACTGCGGCTGGTCGCTCCATTCATGGAGATGGGCAAGCTGTTGGCCCAGCAGGAACGCGCTGTGTGCGTCGAGCGGGCGGGGAGGAAGAAATTCCATCACCAGAAAGCTGTAGTCACGATCGCTGCCGACAGCATACACTTCCGGAACATGCACCGTTTTACTGCGTGACAGCAGTTCCAGCTGATCGGCCTCAGCGGTGAAAATGGGCAGAAGCTCCCGCTCATCACACTTTACGAAAAAGTCTTTGCCGCGATAGCGCAGATGCCATGCAGCGTGGATTTCTCCGCCGGGTAATTCATTACGTAACTCAATGTCGCCGCTTCCAAATTGCTCGCTTAACAGGCCACTGATAGCTTGCCACATGATGCTTCTCCCATGTTTTCTGCCATTTCAGAAGGTTAGCGCATAAATGCGGTGAAAAAACTCGAACTAACGCACAACTGAGCACTTTTAAGCGGCAAATGTTATTGTTTTGTGCCTGCCTGCCAGGTTTCGAACGTGGTGATTTCAATGTCGGGTTTCACATTGAGTGCGGCTTCGGCAAGCCCGGCGGCGAGCTCACGCACCTCTTCTTCGCTGAGCGGGCTGATCAAGCCAAAGGTGTTGGTGCCCAGATCGTGAACTTTGCCGTCATCATCGGCCAGCGTGAGCAGAAAACCGCCCCGGGACAGGTGATTATTCAGCTCGTTGATCTGGGTCAGCGCGTCCTCTTTGAACCGGAACGTCACCACGTAACGGGTAATTTCTCCACTCACGGGTCACCTCTTTGTAATTCATAGATTTATTTAGCATAGCCTAAAGTGCGGGGCTGGCATCATTGCTGGCAGAGATAATCGTAAATCTTACGGGTATTCTCCTTCGAGCACAGGCGCGTACCCTGGTTAATCGTGGCCGCGCTCCCTGCGGCGACGCCAAAGCGCACCATATCTTCCAGGCTGGCGTTTTCCGCAAGCTTAAGCGTCATCGCGCCTACCATGCTGTCACCGGCGCCCACAGTACTCTGACTTTTCATCGGCGGTGGAACGACCTGTACGCAGCCGCTGGCGTCAACGCCGAGCGCCCCCTGCGGCCCCAGCGAGACGATCACCCGCAGCGCTTTTCCGGATTTGACCAACTCCTGCGCGGCCTGGCGAACGTCGTCGGGTTGTGTCAGCGCTCGCTGCACCAGCGCGCTCAGCTCTTTCTGATTCGGCTTCACCAGTTCGATATGACCGATTTCCAGCGCGGCGACAAGGGCCTCACCGGAGCTGTCCACCACGCAGCGGATGCCGTTGTGCTGTGCCGCCTTGATGAGCTGCATCAGCCGTTCGGTTTTGACGCCGGGCGGTAAACTGCCGCTGATCACCAGGATGGCGCCTTTCTCGATTTGCAGCACTTTCTCTTCGAGCTGGCGAAATTCATCTTCATTTAATGAGGCGCCAGGCATCACGAAACGGTACTGTTCGCCGCTGGATTCTATGTGAACATGCAGGTTCTGCCGCGTCCAGTCGTGCGCGTCGACAGCCTCGACCGGCACGTTTTCATCGGCTAACAGAGAAACCAGATGCTCGCCGGTCGCGCCACCCGCCGGGAAAATGGCAGTGGCTTTACCGCCCAGAAACGTAATGGCGCGAGCAACGTTAATTCCACCGCCGCCAGGTTCAAATACGGGGGCGCTACAGCGTAATTTACCTTCGGGATAAATTTGCGGGGTCAGTGTCGCGCTGTCGAGGGAAGGGGCCAGGGTGAGTGTATAAATATTCGCCATTATTATTACCTCCATCTATGTCCCATAACTGAAATTAGTTTAAGCCTGGCACCGAATATCTGAGAAAGGAAGAAACAACAGCCTGATTTACAAGTATTTAAACTTAAAGTGGGGTTTTTATCTTTATGAAATAAAACGAGTTTTGAGATCGTTCTTATTCAAAAAATGAAATAAGAAGTCATTGCTATGTTATTCGAGCCTTTTTATAATTTCTTACCTTTCTCTGGAACTTCCCGCGTTGATCCTCATGAAAGTTTCCGGGACCGTATAGGTCTCTTTTTTTGTTGTACGGACTCTAAATAAATGAAGCTTTTAAAGACAGTACCCGTGGCAGCCTTGCTGGCGGGGGGCTTGTTTGCGTCGATGCACGCGACAGCAGATGATACCGTTTTTACTGTCATGGATGACCCTTCTACTGCAAAGAAACCTTTTGAAGGTAACGTCAACGGCGGCTATCTTGCCCAGTCTGGCAATACCAAAAGTTCTTCCCTGACTGCAGATTCCACAATGACCTGGTACGGCGAATCGACCGCGTGGTCATTATGGGGGAATGCGAGCAACACCTCGTCTAACGACGAACGTTCTTCTGAGAAATATGCGGTAGGTGGCCGTTCGCGCTACAACATGACCGATACAGACTACCTGTTTGGTCAGGCGAGCTGGTTGACTGACCGTTACAACGGCTATCACGAACGTGACGTCCTGACCGCAGGTTATGGTCGTCAGTTTATGAATGGCCCGGTGCACAGCCTGCGTTTTGAATTTGGTCCGGGTGTGCGTTACGACGAATATACTGACGGCGACAGTGAAACTCAGCCGTTGGGTTATGCGTCCGGTACGTACGCCTGGCAGATGACGGATACCACCAAATTTACTCAGGGTGTTTCCGTATTTGGTGCGGATGACACGACGATAAATTCCGAAACTGCGCTCAACGTGGCGATTAACGATCACTTCGGTCTGAAGGTCGCGTATAACCTGAGCTGGAATTCTGAACCGCCGTCAACGGCCCCAAGCCATACCGATCGCCGTACCACGGTATCTCTCGGATACAGAATGTAATTCATCAGGCCGGACTCCGGCCTGATTACTCTTCATCCCTCCGCAAGCCATCTCAATGCAAGATGAACCTGAATCAGGGTTTTATCCCATTGAAATCATGTGTAGACTAGGGGCTGGTTTATCAAAAGACGGATGTAGGAGGCGTGACGCGGTAAACGTCATTTCTCATATTTCGCAGAGTGAAGCGGGAATCAATCCACCCCCTTTTGATAATGTTAATCATATTATTTTGTATGTGCTCTTTCGTGTGGGGCACCACTGCAAATAAGGACATATCATGCCTGTAATTACTCTTCCTGATGGCAGCCAACGCCATTACGACCACGCAGTAAGCCCAATGGATGTTGCGCTTGATATCGGACCGGGACTGGCGAAAGCCTGCATCGCGGGCCGCGTTAATGGCGAACTGGTTGATGCTTCCGATTTAATCGATACCGATGCTCAACTGGCAATCATCACCGCCAAAGACGAAGACGGTCTGGAAATCATCCGTCACTCCTGTGCGCACCTGCTTGGTCATGCCATTAAACAACTGTGGCCGAATACCAAAATGGCGATTGGTCCGGTAGTGGACAACGGTTTTTATTACGATGTGGATATTGACCGAACCCTGACCCAGGAAGATATCGACGCGCTCGAAAAACGTATGCATGAGCTCGCCGAGAAGAACTACGACGTCATCAAGAAGAAAGTCAGCTGGCACGAAGCGCGCGAAACCTTCGTGAAGCGCAACGAGCCGTATAAAGTCTCTATTCTTGACGAAAACATTGCCCATGATGACAAGCCAGGTTTGTATCATCATGAAGAATATGTCGACATGTGCCGCGGTCCGCACGTGCCAAACATGCGTTTCTGCCATCATTTTAAACTAATGAAAACCGCAGGCGCCTACTGGCGTGGCGACAGCGACAACAAAATGCTGCAGCGTATTTACGGCACCGCGTGGGCAGATAAGAAAGCGCTGAATGCGTATCTGCAACGTCTGGAAGAAGCCGCGAAGCGTGACCACCGTAAAATCGGTAAGCAGCTTGACCTGTACCATATGCAGGAAGAAGCGCCGGGCATGGTTTTCTGGCACAACGACGGCTGGACTATCTTCCGTGAACTGGAAACCTTTGTTCGTTCCAAACTGAAAGAGTATCAGTATCAGGAAGTGAAAGGCCCGTTCATGATGGACCGCGTCCTGTGGGAAAAAACCGGCCACTGGGACAACTACAAAGATGCGATGTTCACCACCTCGTCTGAGAACCGTGAATACTGCATCAAGCCAATGAACTGCCCGGGGCACGTTCAGATCTTTAACCAGGGTCTGAAATCCTACCGCGATCTGCCGCTGCGTATGGCGGAATTCGGTAGCTGCCACCGTAACGAACCGTCAGGCGCGCTGCATGGCCTGATGCGTGTGCGTGGCTTCACCCAGGATGATGCTCACATCTTCTGTACTGAAGATCAGATCCGCGATGAAGTGAACGCCTGTATTCGTATGGTCTACGATATGTACAGCACCTTTGGCTTCGAGAAAATCGTCGTCAAGCTTTCCACGCGCCCCGAAAAACGTATCGGCAGCGATGAAATGTGGGATCGTGCTGAGGCGGACCTGGCCGTTGCGCTCGAAGAAAACAACATCCCGTTTGAGTATCAACTGGGTGAGGGCGCGTTCTATGGTCCGAAAATTGAATTTACCCTGTATGACTGCCTCGATCGTGCATGGCAGTGCGGTACGGTACAGCTGGACTTCTCTCTGCCGTCTCGTCTGAGCGCCTCCTATGTGGGCGAAAACAACGAGCGTCAGGTTCCGGTCATGATTCACCGTGCGATCCTTGGGTCAATAGAACGCTTCATCGGCATTCTGACCGAAGAGTTCGCTGGCTTCTTCCCGACCTGGCTTGCGCCGGTGCAGGTAGTGGTCATGAACATTACCGATTCTCAGTCGGATTACGTCAACGAATTGACCCGTAAACTGCAAAATGCGGGCATTCGGGTAAAAGCAGACTTGAGAAATGAGAAGATTGGCTTTAAAATCCGCGAGCACACTTTACGTCGTGTCCCGTATATGCTGGTCTGTGGTGATAAAGAGGTGGAAGCTGGCAAAGTGGCCGTTCGCACCCGCCGCGGTAAAGACCTTGGCGTCATGGGCGTAGAGGAAGTGATTGAGAAGCTGCAACAAGAGATTCGCAGCCGCAGTCTTCAACAACTGGAGGAATAAGGTATTAAAGGCGGAAAACGAGTTCAAACGGCACGTCCGAATCGTATTAATGGCGAGATTCGCGCCCAGGAAGTTCGCTTAACAGGTCTGGAAGGTGAGCCGCTGGGGATTGTGAGTCTGAGAGAAGCGATCGAAAAAGCTGAAGAGGCTGGAGTAGATTTAGTTGAAATCAGCCCTAACGCCGAACCGCCAGTTTGTCGTATCATGGACTACGGCAAGTTCCTTTATGAAAAGAGTAAATCTTCTAAGGAACAGAAGAAAAAGCAAAAAGTTATCCAGGTTAAGGAAATTAAATTCCGTCCTGGTACAGATGAAGGCGACTATCAGGTAAAACTCCGCAGCCTGATTCGCTTTCTTGAAGAGGGTGATAAAGCCAAGATCACACTGCGTTTCCGCGGTCGTGAGATGGCGCACCAGCAGATCGGTATGGAAGTGCTTAATCGCGTGAAAGACGATCTGACAGAACTGGCAGTGGTCGAATCCTTCCCAACGAAGATCGAAGGCCGCCAGATGATCATGGTGCTCGCTCCTAAGAAGAAACAGTAGGCCTTCAAGTAACAATCGCTGTGAGGCTCTTGAGTCTCGCAGCTTTTTGTTCGCCTGGGTTTCGTTTATTAACAATGCGAAGTGGAAGTTATTAAAATGCCAAAAATTAAGACCGTACGCGGTGCTGCTAAGCGCTTCAAAAAAACCGGTAAAGGTGGTTTTAAGCACAAGCACGCTAACCTGCGTCATATTCTGACCAAAAAAGCAACCAAGCGTAAACGTCACCTGCGCCCGAAAGCCATGGTTTCCAAAGGCGATCTGGGTCTGGTAATCGCGTGCCTGCCGTACGCATAAGCCGTTAACGTTTATTAACTTTTTTATTTAGAATATACAGGAGAGCACTATGGCTCGCGTAAAACGTGGTGTAATTGCACGCGCACGTCACAAGAAAATTTTGAAACAAGCTAAAGGCTACTACGGTGCGCGTTCACGCGTTTACCGCGTTGCCTTCCAGGCTGTTATCAAAGCTGGTCAGTACGCTTATCGTGACCGTCGTCAGAAAAAGCGTCAGTTCCGTCAACTGTGGATTGCGCGTATCAACGCAGCAGCACGTCAGAACGGTATTTCTTACAGCAAATTCATCAATGGCCTGAAAAAAGCCTCTGTTGAAATTGACCGTAAGATCCTGGCTGACATCGCAGTATTCGACAAAGTGGCATTTACTGCCCTGGTTGAAAAAGCGAAATCAGCTCTGGCATAAGCCAGTTGAAAGAGGGGGCTTGTCTCCCTCTTTTCATTTCAACGTGTCAGCCATTGACATTTGATCGGTAAGACTTTTCAATAAGGTTTTACGCCATTACCACTAAGGTAACGCAAGCATGAATGCTGCTATTTTCCGCTTCTTTTTTTACTTTAGCACCTGAACTCAGGGGGCTAGCGCGTGAAAGAAGAAACGAAAAACAGCGCCAAAAAGCCTCCATTATGGAGGCTTTTTTGCTTTTGGATAGAGCGAAATAATTACACACAGACGGTGTCTGCACCGACACAACGAGGAAACCCATGTCACATCTCGCAGAGCTGGTTGCCAGTGCGAAGGCAGCCATTAATCAGGCTTCAGATGTTGCCGCGTTAGATAACGTACGCGTCGAATATCTGGGCAAGAAAGGGCATCTGACCCTCCAGATGACAACCCTGCGCGAACTGCCGCCTGAGGAACGTCCGGCGGCAGGTGCGGTCATCAACGAAGCGAAAGAGCAGGTTCAGCAGGCGCTGAATGCGCGTAAAGCGGATCTGGAAGGCGCAGCGCTGAATGCCCGCCTGGCGGCAGAAACGATCGACGTTTCACTGCCTGGCCGCCGTATCGAAAACGGTGGGCTGCACCCGGTTACCCGTACCATTGACCGCATTGAAAGTTTCTTCGGTGAGCTTGGTTTTACCGTGGCGACCGGCCCGGAAATTGAAGACGATTACCACAACTTCGATGCGCTGAACATTCCGGGTCATCACCCGGCGCGTGCCGATCACGACACCTTCTGGTTTGACGCTAAGCGTCTGCTGCGAACTCAGACTTCTGGCGTACAGATTCGCACCATGGAACACCAGCAGCCGCCAATTCGCATCATCGCACCGGGCCGCGTCTACCGTAACGACTACGATCAGACTCACACCCCGATGTTCCACCAGATGGAAGGGCTGATCGTTGACAAGAACATCAGCTTCACCAATCTGAAAGGCACGCTGCACGATTTCCTGCGCAACTTCTTTGAAGAAGATCTGCAGATTCGTTTCCGTCCATCCTATTTCCCGTTCACTGAACCGTCCGCAGAAGTTGACGTGATGGGCAAAAACGGCAAATGGCTGGAAGTGCTGGGTTGTGGGATGGTGCATCCGAACGTACTGCGTAACGTCGGTATCGATCCGGAAATCTACTCAGGTTTCGCCTTTGGTATGGGCATGGAGCGCTTAACTATGCTGCGTTACGGTGTCACCGACTTACGTGCATTCTTCGAAAACGATCTGCGTTTCCTCAAACAGTTTAAATAAGGGCAGGATATAACAATGAAATTCAGTGAACTGTGGTTACGCGAATGGGTCAATCCGGCCATCGACAGCGACGCGCTTTCTGATCAGATCACCATGGCAGGTCTGGAAGTGGATGGCGTTGAGCCGGTTGCGGGGGCGTTTAACGGCGTTGTGGTCGGCGAAGTGGTGGAGTGCGGTCAGCACCCGAACGCTGACAAACTGCGCGTCACAAAAGTAAATGTCGGCGGCGAACGCCTGCTGGATATCGTCTGCGGCGCGCCAAACTGTCGTCAGGGGCTGAAAGTGGCGGTGGCGACCATCGGCGCCGTCCTGCCGGGCGATTTCAAAATCAAAGCCGCAAAGCTGCGTGGTGAGCCGTCGGAAGGGATGCTGTGCTCCTTCTCCGAACTGGGGATCTCTGACGATCACAGCGGCATTATCGAATTGCCAGCGGATGCGCCGATCGGCACCGATATTCGCGATTACCTGAAGCTCAACGATAACACCATCGAAATCAGCGTGACGCCAAACCGTGCAGACTGCCTGGGCATTATCGGCGTAGCCCGTGACGTGGCGGTGCTGAATCAGCAGCCGCTGGTTGAGCCTGATATGGCACCGGTGGCCGCCACCATCAGCGATACGCTGCCTATTCGTGTTGAAGCGACCGACGCCTGCCCGCGCTATCTGGGTCGCGTGGTCAAAGGTATCAATGTCAAGGCGCCTACGCCGCTGTGGATGAAAGAGAAGCTGCGTCGTTGTGGCATTCGCTCCATTGATGCGGTGGTGGACGTGACGAACTATGTGCTGCTTGAACTGGGTCAGCCGATGCACGCTTTTGACCGTGACCGCATTGACGGCGGTATCGTGGTGCGTATGGCGAAACCGGGTGAAACGCTGGTGCTGCTCGATGGCACCGAAGCGAAACTCGACACCGGCACGCTGGTCATTGCCGATCACGGTAAAGCGCTGGCGATGGGCGGGATCTTCGGTGGCGAGCATTCCGGCGTGAATGACGAAACGCAGAATGTGCTGCTGGAATGCGCGTTCTTCAGCCCGTTATCGATTACCGGTCGTGCACGCCGTCATGGCCTGCATACGGACGCCTCTCACCGCTATGAGCGCGGCGTCGATCCGGCGCTGCAGTTCAAAGCGATGGAGCGTGCGACGCGTCTGCTGATTGACATCTGTGGTGGCGAAGCGGGTCCGGTGATTGACGTCACGGATGAATCCACGCTGCCGAAACCGGCAACCATCCTGCTGCGCCGCAGCAAGCTGGATCGCCTGATCGGCCACCACATTGCCGATGCGCAGGTGACCGATATACTGCGTCGTCTGGGTTGTGATGTGACCGAAGGCCAGGACGAATGGCAGGCGGTGGCACCGAGCTGGCGCTTCGACATGGAAATCGAAGAAGATCTGGTGGAAGAAGTGGCGCGTGTTTACGGCTACAACAACATCCCGGATGAACCGGTTCAGGCCGGTTTAATTATGGGAACCCACAAAGAAGCGAACTTGTCGCTCAAGCGCGTGAAAACGCTGCTGAACGATAAGGGCTATCAGGAAGTCATCACCTATAGCTTCGTCGATCCGAAAATTCAGCAACTGATCCACCCGGGTGAAGAGGCGTTGATTCTGCCGAGCCCGATTTCCAGCGAAATGTCCGCAATGCGTCTGTCGCTGTGGACGGGCCTGCTGGGCACCGTGGTGTATAACCAGAACCGCCAGCAGAGCCGCGTACGTATCTTCGAAACCGGCCTGCGCTTCGTTCCGGATACCCAGGCTAATCTCGGCATTCGTCAGGATGTAATGCTGGCGGGCGTGATTTGCGGTAACCGCTATGAAGAGCACTGGAACCTGGCAAAAGAGACCGTTGATTTCTATGATGTAAAAGGCGATCTCGAATCCGTGCTGGATCTGACCGGTAAACTGGCTGACGTTCAGTTCAAAACCGAAGCGAATCCGGCATTGCATCCGGGACAGTCTGCGGCGATTTATCTGAAAGGCGAACGTATTGGTTTCATTGGGGTTGTTCATCCTGAACTCGAACGTAAACTGGATCTGAACGGTCGCACTCTGGTGTTCGAACTGGAGTGGAACAAGCTCGCAGACCGCGTGGTGCCTCAGGCTCAGGAGATTTCTCGCTTCCCGGCGAACCGTCGCGACATCGCTGTTGTGGTCGCTGAAAACGTTCCGGCGGCGGATATTCTCACCGAGTGTAAGAAAGTTGGCGCAAATCAGGTAGTTGGCGTAAACTTATTTGACGTGTACCGTGGTAAGGGTGTAGCGGAGGGTTATAAGAGCCTTGCGATTAGCCTGATCCTTCAGGATACCAGCCGTACACTCGAAGAAGAGGAGATTGCCACTACCGTTGCCAGATGTGTAGAGGCATTAAAAGAGCGATTCCAGGCATCATTGAGGGATTGAACCTATGGCGCTTACAAAAGCTGAAATGTCAGAATATCTGTTTGATAAGCTTGGGCTTAGCAAGCGGGATGCCAAAGAACTGGTAGAGCTGTTTTTCGAAGAGATTCGTCGTGCTCTGGAAAACGGTGAGCAGGTGAAACTCTCCGGTTTTGGTAACTTTGACTTGCGTGATAAAAATCAACGCCCGGGGCGCAACCCGAAGACGGGCGAAGATATTCCCATTACAGCCCGGCGTGTGGTGACCTTCAGACCCGGACAGAAGTTAAAGAGCCGTGTCGAAAACGCTTCGCCCAAGGCAGAGTGATCTGAACTAACTAAAAAGGCCGCTTCGCGGCCTTTTTCTTTTCTGTGGTTGACGGGCACCGTAAAATCAACCACATCGCTGCTGAATGAATGGAAATTATGCTCTCCTGGGTTCGACTTCAACAACAACGAAACCGACGCTGGCTGCTTACGCTGCTGTTGATCCTGATCGCCGCGACGATGCTCAGCCTGTGTGCTGGCGATCAGTGGATTGCCCCGGCAAACTTATTTGAAACCCCGCTTGCCGAACCTGGCTTATTGGGTGTATCCAATGGGGCTGGCGTCGGCCTGATTGTCGCTGTGCTCCTCGGGCACGGCCTGTTACCTGGCTGGGCGCTGGGGCTGTGCGCCATCGCTGGCGCGCTGCTCATTACCTTTATTCTGCTGCGCTTCGCCCGGCGCCATCTCTCAACCAGTCGCCTGCTGCTGGCCGGGGTTGCTCTCGGGATTATCTGCAGCGCCATCATGACCTGGGCGGTCTATTTCTCGACCGCCTTTGACCTGCGCCAGTTGATGTACTGGATGATGGGCGGTTTCGGTGGTGTAGACTGGCAGCAACTCTGGTTGATGATTGCGCTGATCCCGGTCATGGTATGGGTCAGCGCGCAATCACGGCCATTGAATTTACTGGCACTGGGCGAAGTTTCCGCACGTCAACTGGGGCTGCCACTGTGGCTGTGGCGTAAACTGCTGGTTATCGCTACTGGCTGGCTGGTGGGCGTCAGTGTCGCGCTGGCGGGCGCCATTGGTTTTATCGGTCTGGTGATCCCGCACATCCTGCGGCTGTGCGGCCTGACTGACCACCGGGTGCTCCTGCCTGCCTGTGTTCTGGCGGGAGGCAGCGCCTTACTGCTGGCGGATGTGGTTGCGCGTCTGGCGCTCTCAGCCGCCGAGCTGCCCATCGGCGTGGTGACCGCCACGCTGGGCGCACCGGTCTTTATCTGGTTACTCTTAAAAACGGGTCGTTAAGAACCACAGACAATGAGGATGCTATGCAAAACGATATTCTGAACACCGAAGTCACTACCATCGACGGCGAAAAAACCACGCTGGCAAACTGGCGCGGCAAGGTGCTGCTGATCGTCAACGTCGCGTCAAAATGTGGCTTAACGCCGCAGTATGAGCAGCTGGAAGCTATCCAGGAGCAATGGCAGGGCGAGGGCTTCAGCGTGCTGGGGTTCCCGTGCAATCAGTTTCTTGGTCAGGAGCCGGGTAGCGAAGAGGAGATTAAAACCTTCTGTTCGACGACTTACGGCGTGACGTTCCCGATGCTGAGCAAAGGCGACGTCAACGGCGAAAACCGCCATCCGCTGTATCAGAAGCTGGTTAAAGCGGCACCAACGGCGGTCGCGCCGGAAGGGAGCGGTTTTTACGAACGCATGGTCAGCAAAGGGCGTGCGCCGCTTTATCCGGACGATATTCTGTGGAATTTTGAGAAATTCCTGATCGGCCGCGATGGACAGGTGATCCAGCGTTTCTCACCGGATATGACGCCGGACGATCCTGTGATCACCCGCGCCATTAAACAGGCGCTGGCAAGCTGATGACCGTTCTGATGCAACTGCATCAGGTCGAGGAAACGGCTCGTCTTGGGCCGTTTTCTGCCGACGTGCAGAGTGGGGAAATTCTGCATCTCGTCGGGCCAAACGGCGCAGGAAAAAGTACGTTGCTGACACGAATGGCCGGACTGAGCACAGGCAAAGGTCATATTGCGCTGAACGGCAGGGCGCTGGAAAGCTGGTCCGAAACCGAACTGGCGCACCATCGCGCGTATCTCACGCAACAGCAGACGCCGCCGTTTGCGATTCCGGTCTGGCAGTATCTGATGCTCCATCAGCATGATAAATCGCAAAGTGTTTTGCTGAACAAAATGGCTAATGCGCTGGGGTTGATGTCGAAGCTGGGACGCCAGACGAACCAACTGTCAGGCGGCGAGTGGCAGCGCGTACGCCTGGCGGCTGTGATGCTGCAAATCCACCCGGAAGGCAACTCGCAGGGGCAACTTTTATTGCTCGATGAGCCAATGAACAGCCTTGATGTGGCACAGCAGGCAGCACTGGACGGCATGCTGAATCAACTCTGTGAGGCCGGGATCACGGTGGTGATGAGCAGTCACGATCTCAATTATTCGCTGCGCAATGCGCATCGCGTATGGTTAATGCGCGATGGCAAATTGATCGCCAGCGGGGAAAAAGACGCGGTATTAACGCCAGAACACCTTTTCCAGGCCTGGCAAATACATTTTCAGCGACTGGATATTTCCGGACATCAAATCCTGGTTTCATCACTGCCGCATGAAAGGTCACTTGCCAGTTAAACATTAAGCACGCTAAATTATTATTAAAATAAAAAGCAGAGGAACCGCGGACATGCGTTTCTGGTTTATTTTGCTCGTGGCATTCATTCTTGCAGGATGCAGCAGCCATCGTGCGCCACCGCCTAATCCACGGCTGTCGGATTCGATTGCCGTTATCGCCGGTCTGAACGATCAGCTACAGAACTGGCGGGGAACGCCTTACCGTTATGGCGGTATGAACCGTGGGGGCGTCGATTGCTCCGGGTTTGTGGTGATGACGTTCCGCGATAAATTTGAAATGCAGCTGCCACGGGAAACTCGTCAGCAGGCAAACCTCGGCACGGAAATCGACAAAGATCAGCTGCTACCGGGCGACCTGGTATTTTTCAAGACGGGCTCTGGCGCCAATGGGCTGCACGTCGGCATTTATGATACCGACAACACCTTTATCCATGCGTCGACCAGCCAGGGCGTCACGCGTTCCTCACTGGATAATGTCTACTGGCGGAAAAACTTCTGGCAGGCCAGACGAATTTGATGATGTCAGAAAAAGGGATTGCGATCCCTTTTTTGTTGCCGGCAAAACATTTAAAACATCCTTTAACATCATTATTACTTTCAACAATGATTTGCATTAGGTAAAACGGTTGATTGTCTAAACATGCGGGTATGGATTACAATATAGCGGGTGTTTTTTGCAGGGATCCCGTTATTAAAATAAGGAACGGATGAAACTATTTTTAATAAAATCAAATAGCTCGCGTTGTTTTCGTCGTTACATCAGGTTGCCGGGAATCGTCCTTGTTGAGGGGCAGATGCCATGATTGTCTCGCTGGATAACGCATATCGTCCGGAATGTTTATTTCTCCCGGCCCGAAACAATACCGACAAACTCATCGGTCTGGAAATCATTGCTAACTTTGTTGGCGTGGGGTCGGGCGTCCGTACGCCTACAGAATTTGTCGTAAAGTACATGACGCCTGAGGAAGAGTTATCATTATTTAATGAAAAACTCGCATTGCTGGAAACGTGCCAGCTCTTTTTTATTCAACATCATTTACTTGCCTGGATAAATATAACGCCCGTGATAGTTCAGGCGTTGTTAACGCAAACCGCGTTAATCGAAAGCGTTAAACGATTCCCGTTTCTCGAATTTACCATTAATGAAAATTACCCCGGCTTAAATACGCTGAATGATCATCACGCATTAATGATCCTGGCAAAACGATTTAATCTGGTACTCGCGAATTTTGGCGCAGGGGATACATCGACAAAAGCCATTTTTGCCGGCGTTTTTTCACGTATTGCGATTGATAAAGCGTTTGTCCAGCGCCGCGTCCTTTCTCCCTCATTTGAGCCCTTTATGCGCGCCATTGTGTCTCAGGTGTTACCGTATTGCGCCACCCTGATGATTGCCGGTATCGACAGTGAAGAGACGCGGCGACGCGTCGAGCCTTTTGGGTTCAGCGCCATGCAGGGCGCGTTGTGGCCTGCCGTCACTGCGGAGCGGATCACGACACTGGTGCAGGGATAACCCTGCAAACCGCCCGTGTTTGTCTGTCAGATTAGGCACTACACTACAGACAGGAGGAACCATGACCCTGTCTTTTACATCTCACTGGCGCGATGAGCTGCCGGGATTTTATACCGCACTGCAACCCACACCGTTAAAGAATGCCCGGCTGATCTGGCATAACGCGCCGCTGGCGGAAGCGCTGGGTGTTGACGCCTCGCTGTTCCAGCCAGAGCAGGGCGCAGGTGTCTGGAGTGGCGAAACGCTGCTGCCCGGCATGTCACCGCTGGCGCAGGTTTACAGCGGCCACCAGTTTGGCGTCTGGGCGGGGCAACTCGGCGACGGGCGCGGCATTCTGCTCGGCGAGCAGCAACTGCCTGACGGTCGATGCGTGGACTGGCATCTGAAAGGCGCAGGGCTGACGCCGTATTCGCGAATGGGCGATGGCCGCGCGGTGCTGCGTTCAACGATTCGTGAGAGCCTGGCGTCCGAAGCGATGCACGGACTCGGCATACCCACCACGCGCGCGCTGGCTATCGTGACCAGCGACACGCCTGTTCGTCGCGAGACCATGGAGCAGGGCGCGATGCTGATGCGTATCGCAGAAAGTCATGTGCGGTTCGGCCATTTTGAACATTTCTATTATCGCCGCGAGCCGGAAAAGGTCCGCCAGCTGACGGACTATGTGATCCGCCATCACTGGCCGCAACTGGAAAACGACAGTGATAAATATATCCTCTGGTTTCGTGACGTTGTCACGCGAACGGCACGTCTCATTGCCCGCTGGCAATCGGTCGGTTTCGCGCATGGTGTGATGAATACCGACAATATGTCGATCCTCGGCCTGACGCTGGACTACGGCCCTTATGGTTTCCTCGATGACTATCAGCCTGGTTTTATCTGTAACCACTCTGACCATCAGGGACGCTACAGCTTTGATAACCAGCCTGCGGTCGGGCTATGGAATCTGCAACGGCTGGCGCAGTCGCTGTCGCCGTTTATCGATGCAGACGCCCTCAACGACGCGCTGGATACCTATCAGCTCGCTCTGTTCCGCGAGTACGGGCTACTGATGCGCAGCAAACTCGGCTTTTATACCGAACAGCAGGGCGATAACGACTTGTTGAATGCGCTGTTTGCGCTGATGGCGCGGGAAGGCAGCGATTTTACCCGTACCTTCCGTATGCTCAGTCAGACGGAACAGCACAGCGCGACGTCACCGTTGCGTGATGAGTTTATCGATCGCGGCGCGTTTGACCACTGGTTTCAGGATTACCGTCAGCGGTTGCAGCAGGAACAGATTGAAGACGACGAACGTCAGCGGCGAATGCAGGTTGTCAATCCGGCGATGGTGTTGCGTAACTGGCTGGCGCAGCGGGCCATAGAGCAGGCAGAACGCGGCGATATGCAGGAACTGGCGCGCCTCCACGAGGCGCTGCGTAACCCGTTTGTCGACAGAGAGGATGATTATGTCAGCCGTCCGCCAGACTGGGGGAAACGGCTGGAAATGAGCTGCTCGAGTTGATCCGTTATTTCGTCAGGATCAGTTTCCCGGCGTGAGTCTGGCGAAGCAGGTATTCATGGCCGTTATGTTCAATCAGCACGCGGCCTTCCTGACCTAACAGTGCCTGGCTGCTGATACGACGATCGGTCGAAATGGGATAGGGGCTGTTTTCTTTCGGTTTGTCCTGTTCGGTGGAACTGTCCATAGGCATCGCGTTGTTTAAAAATAAATCTCAATGTCACAATGATAATCATTATCGATAATGCATCTACTCGCAGCAAGTGTTATTTATGAAAAACGGTGAGGAACCCCACCGCGGCGGCGGCGGGGGTATCAATCAGAAGCGGGTGGCGACAGCCGCGGCCAGTTTATCCAGCAATACTTCGCTATCTTCCCAGTTCAGGCAGGGATCGGTGATGGACTGACCATACGCCAGCGGCTGTCCGGCAACAATTTTCTGGGTGCCTTCGCGCAGGAAGCTTTCAGCCATGACGCCAGCAATGGCTGTTGAGCCATTACGTATTTGCGCGCAGATGTCATCACAGACATCCAACTGGCGTCGGTGCTGCTTCTGGCAGTTTCCGTGGCTGAAATCGACCACGAGATGCTCGGGCAGATCAAACTCATGCAGCGTATCGCAGGCTGCGGCAATGTCTTCGGCGTGGTAGTTCGGCTTTTTGCCGCCACGCATGATGATATGACCGTACGGGTTGCCGCTGGTCTGATAGATAGTCATTTGCCCGTTCTTGTCTGGCGACAGGAACATGTGGCTGGCGCGGGAGGCGCGAATCGCATCTACCGCAATGCGGGTATTGCCGTCAGTCCCGTTTTTAAAGCCCACCGGGCAGGAGAGCGCGGAGGCCATTTCCCGGTGGATTTGACTTTCCGTGGTTCGTGCGCCAATCGCGCCCCAACTGATAAGATCGGCGATAAACTGCCCGGTCACCATATCGAGAAATTCCGTCGCCGTCGGCACGCCCAGTTCATTCACCTGCAGCAGGAGCTTACGGGCTAACTCAATACCGTGGTTTACGCGATAGCTGCCGTTCAGATCCGGATCGGAAATCATCCCTTTCCAGCCGACCACAGTACGCGGTTTTTCAAAATAGGTGCGCATGACGATTTCAAGGTGCGCCTGATGTTTGCTGCGCAGCGCTGCGAGGCGGCGCGCATAATCCATGGCAGCATCCAGATCGTGAATGGAGCAGGGGCCAATCACCACCAGCAGACGGCGGTCTTCACCATTAAGGATTTTCTCAATACGACGGCGTGACTGGATCACATGATCCGCCACGGCAGGCGAAACGGGATATTGCTGCGCCAGTTGCGCGGGTGTGACCAGACTGTCCATCCGCGCGGTACGCAATTCATCAGTTTTATTCATCGGGTGTCTCAGAAATTGTTTGCTTCATCGGCAGAAATACCGGAAGTGATGCACATCACGATAAACCAATCCTGACTGAATTCAAGCCTGGACGCGATGTGCACGCTATCGCGGTACTTATCTTACACAATGATGCAGTATTGTACTAGTTTATTAGTACATTCTGCGGCTGAGTCCCATCAGATCCATTATCTTTGTCGCAATCTCTTCGACGGAGTAGTTAGTACTGTTGAGGTAAGGGATCTGATTTTTGCGGTACAGCGCTTCAACTTCAGAGACTTCCATGCGGCACTNNCATATCGTCGGCGATAAACGGGTAGTTTGCCGCGCGGATACCAAACTGCATCGCCAGGTAGAGGCTGGTCGGGGTTTTTCCACAGCGGGATACCCCCAACAGGATCACCTGCGCCTGATCGAGATTGCGCAGCGAAATGCCATCATCATGCGCGAGTGTGTAGTCAATGGCCGCAATTCTCGCGTCGTATTTGGTGAGGTTGCCCGGTGTCAGCCCGTGCGTGCGATGGGCAACGGGCGTGGGATCCAGTTTCATCTCTTCCTGTAAAGGCGCGACCAGCGCCTGAACGATGTCCTGACAGAATCCTTCGCTTTGCAGAATAATGCGGCGAATTTCTGGAATAACGATGGAATAAAAGACCAGCGGTCGGACACCGGTTTGCTGATAAATAGCGTCAATCTGCTCTTTGACGGCTTTGGCGCGGCTCTCGCTCTCAACAAACGGCAGGGTGATACTATTGATGGAAACGGGAAACTGGGACATTACCGCATGCCCAAGGACTTCCGCCGTAATGGCCGTTCCGTCTGAAATATAAAATACGTGGCGATCTACAGCATTTTCCATTTTTGACCATCCGGTTTACTCTGCTTAATTATCTGAAAGGGTAAATTAAATTTAATCATAACGCAGCTTCATTTGTCTCATTTAAAAATGAAACGCTATTTTTATTTTTAATGAAAAGCCTGGTTCATTTTTTAAGTCATTTCGCATATACCATTGGTTTGTGTGGGATTACTGACAAATCAGTGAGTTATCTCGTTTGGCGGAGTTGTCTGAAAATTTGAAAAATTAAATTGCTTGAACGATTCACCGTTTTTATCAGCGTCGTAATTATGCGAGGATAATTCGCGTCGCCAGTATCTGACTGGCACCCGTTCTTAAATCACAAAAGGATTGTTTCGATGTCCAACAATGGCTCGTCACCGCTGGTGCTTTGGTACAACCAACTCGGCATGAATGATGTAGACAGAGTTGGGGGCAAAAATGCCTCCCTGGGTGAAATGATTACAAATCTGTCCGGTCTGGGCGTTTCAGTTCCCAACGGATTTGCGACCACAGCAGATGCTTTTAATCAGTTTCTCGACCAGAGCGGAGTCAACCAGCGCATTTATCAGTTGCTGGATGAAACCGATATTGATGACGTAACCGCGCTGGCGAAAGCCGGAGCGCAGATCCGCCAGTGGATCATCGACACACCTTTCCAGAGCGAACTGGAAACTGCTATTCGCGAAGCTTACGAGCAACTCTCTGCCGATGATGCGGACGCCTCCTTTGCCGTGCGTTCTTCCGCGACGGCAGAAGATATGCCGGATGCGTCTTTCGCCGGTCAACAGGAAACTTTCCTCAACGTACAGGGCTTTGACGCCGTGCTGGTGGCGGTGAAGCATGTATTCGCCTCGCTGTTTAACGACCGCGCCATATCCTATCGTGTGCATCAGGGCTACGATCATCGTGGCGTCGCGCTTTCTGCGGGCGTTCAGCGCATGGTTCGTTCCGATCTCGCCTCGTCCGGCGTGATGTTCTCCATCGATACCGAATCCGGTTTTGATCAGGTCGTGTTTATCACTTCAGCCTGGGGGCTGGGCGAAATGGTGGTGCAGGGCGCGGTGAATCCGGATGAGTTTTACGTCCATAAACCGACGCTGGCAGCGAATCGCCCGGCTATCGTGCGCCGTACCATGGGCTCCAAAAAGATCCGCATGGTTTATGCGCCGACGCAGGAACACGGCAAGCAGGTTCGTATCGAAGATGTGCCGCAGGAGCAACGCGATGTCTTTTCTCTGACCAACGAGGAAGTGCAGGCACTGGCGAAACAAGCGGTGCAAATTGAAAAACACTATGGCCGCCCGATGGATATCGAGTGGGCTAAAGATGGTCACACCGGCAAACTGTTCATCGTTCAGGCGCGTCCTGAGACCGTGCGTTCCCGCGGTCAGGTAATGGAGCGTTACACGCTTCACGCGCAGGGTAAAATTATCGCGGAAGGGCGTGCCATCGGGCACCGTATTGGCGCTGGTGAAGTGAAAGTCATTCACGATATCAGCGAAATGAACCGCATCCAGCCGGGTGATGTACTGGTGACTGACATGACCGATCCGGACTGGGAACCGATCATGAAAAAAGCCGCGGCGATTGTCACCAACCGTGGCGGTCGTACCTGTCACGCGGCAATCATCGCCCGTGAGCTGGGGATCCCGGCGGTGGTCGGCTGTGGCGACGCCACCGAGCGCATGAAAGACGGCGAAAAAGTTACCGTTTCCTGTGCGGAAGGCGACACCGGTTATGTCTATGCCGAAATGCTCGATTTCAGCGTGAAAAGCTCCAGCGTCGATACCATGCCGGATCTGCCGCTGAAGATCATGATGAACGTCGGCAACCCGGATCGTGCTTTTGACTTCGCTTGTCTGCCGAACGAAGGCGTGGGGCTGGCGCGTCTGGAATTTATCATCAACCGTATGATTGGCGTTCATCCGCGTGCGTTGCTGGAATTTGATGACCAGGAGCCAGCGCTGCAGAACGAAATCCGCGAAATGATGAAGGGGTACGACTCGCCGAAAGAGTTTTATGTCGGTCGCCTGACGGAAGGGATCGCCACGCTGGGCGCGGCATTCTATCCGAAGCGCGTCATCGTTCGCCTCTCCGACTTTAAATCTAACGAATACGCCAACCTGGTGGGTGGCGAGCGTTATGAACCAGATGAAGAAAACCCGATGCTGGGCTTCCGCGGCGCTGGACGCTATGTCTCCGATAGCTTCCGCGACTGCTTTGCGCTCGAGTGTGACGCGGTGAAACGCGTTCGCAATGAGATGGGCTTAACCAACGTGGAAATCATGATCCCGTTTGTGCGCACCGTGGCGCAGGCAAAAGCGGTGGTCGACGAGTTAGCTCGTCAGGGGCTTAAACGTGGCGAGAATGGCCTGAAAGTGATCATGATGTGCGAGATCCCGTCCAACGCCCTGTTAGCGGAACAGTTCCTTGAGCACTTCGACGGCTTCTCCATCGGTTCTAACGACATGACGCAGCTGACACTGGGTCTGGATCGTGACTCCGGTGTGGTCTCTGAATTGTTCGACGAACGCAACGACGCGGTAAAAGCGCTGCTGTCGATGGCGATTCGCACGGCGAAAGAGAAAGGCAAATATGTCGGCATCTGTGGTCAGGGCCCGTCCGACCACGAAGATTTCGCCGCCTGGCTGATGGAAGAGGGGATCGACAGCCTGTCGCTTAACCCGGACACCGTCGTCCAGACCTGGCTGAGTCTGGCTGAACTGAATAAGTAATTTTCTGCCTGAAATGGATAATCCCTGGTCGCGAGGCCGGGGATTTTTTATTGGGATAGGGCCTGGCGCTTTTTCTAATGCAGATTGTCTCCGTCAATCTCAATACTGACAGGATGGCTTCTGATGTCGAAGCCTGGTTTCAGGCCAAAATAAGAGAATTTCTCCAGAAACACTTCCAGTGAATCTCCTTTACTTGCATCGGCACAATTGCTTTCAGGATTGACAAGAGAGTATGTATTTTCTTTACAGGAATAAGAATCTGAAGCGTTAAAAACAGAAAGGAGTAACGTATTCCTTTCTAATTCTATAAACCAATCACTATCAACAATCGTATACTCCAGTGTGCTGATGTGATAATGACGTTTTCCCGGCATAAAAAAATAAAAATGATTGAGCGGTAGTGTATATGAATAACTACTTTTCGACGGGATTAATCGCCATGAGTCTTTACTCCCATCCGCATCAAACCGGCATTTGTAGCCATGGTAATCTAGTATTATATTCCCTGTAGTTATCTGGAACATATCACTGCACATCTCTGCTGGCTTCTCATCAGTTGGCACCATTTTCAATGGGATGTAATAGTCTTTTTGACTATTATTGGTGATATTTACTTTTGCCAGGACATCTCGTGAAGATTGCTCAACAGATAAATGTAAGTCTATGCTGTTTACATGTTGATTTTTAATGCTTTCGGCCTCGTTTATCCTCAGTAAAGTATAAGTATGTTCAATGTTGTTGATGCGGTAATCATTTCTTTGTTGTAATTGATAAGACTTGGGGTTCTGCATTATGAAACTACGATTTTGTAACTTGCCATAAGCATATTTTAATATAATAAGATTTTGCTCTGCCTGGGTGTAATGCAGTGACATGAGATATACAAAACATATCATCATAAACGGGCGAGCATGCTTTGAGAAAAGCATTTTAAGCACTGCCGGTAAAGAAACAGTCGTCATGATGGAGATTTCTCAAAATACATTTCTATGTTATATGCATTAAGAAAAAGTTTTAGATCCTTTTTGTCTCGCATTTCAATCGCTATTTTTCGAGGTTTTCTAGTGTCAGTGATGTCATCGGTGCTCATACCGCCCGCGATGAGCGACTGGTCCGGGTCGTCGTGGAGGAAGTCGACAATCACTTCCTGACCCACCCACACCCGGCCGTACCGGACGCAGAAGATTTCCTCGCTTGCCGGAAGACGCCGCTGGCGACCTCCGCTTCCAGTACAAACGGGGTGGATAATCCCTGTGAAAGGCGGAAACGGACCACGGCGAAGGTGTCCGGCCTCTGCCCGTCGATATCCAGCGTGAAGCGTAATCCCTGGCGTGACATACCGGCATCCCTGAAATATTCATGGCATCAGTGTGTGAGGATAAATCATTGATTACATGAATAAAAACAATAAGTTACAAACAAGTGGCGAATGCTGGCATGTGAAGTGAGCAAAGACTGTGAGCGGAATCACAAAAAGGGGAGTTTGATTTCGGCAGAACGGCGTAGTTAAAAAAAAAGCCCATCGTGGGAGATGGGCAAAGACTACACACAGCAATTCGTTGTTTCACTCAGGGGATTTCCATGATTTATAAATCAATATGTTGATTTATAACCGTGCCCTAATAGTAGGCACAGGGGATTTTTGCGTCGATCAGATTCGTCTCAATAGTTAACAAAAGGTGAATAATTTGCGAGCTAAATACAGGCGGGAAAACTTATGGCGAGTCGGAGCGGGAAAGGAAGAATAACGAATGATTAGTAAACCTTATTGATAAGGCGGGTCACCCCGCCTTGATTGTTGATTATTTTGCTGCCTGCTCGCTCTCGTCATCACTCTCTTCCAGTACCGCGAGCACCTGATCCGGGTTATCGGGCGGCGNCAGAAAAAAAAGCCGATCATGCCGAAAGCGACCAGACCGCCGATCACCCCGGAAAGGATTAAAATCATTGGCAGGTCGGCACCCATGCGGATCAGCACCGGGCGAATAACGTTATCCATTGTGCCGACCACGCAGCTCCAGACCAGCAGTACGGTGCCCCAGGTCGTATCACCGGTCCAGTACAGCCAGATAATTGACGGGATCAATACGGGCAACGGCCCAAGCTGCACCAGACAGGTAAACACCATCACGACTGTAAGCAGGGTAGCGTAAGGAACACCTGAAATTGCCAGACCGAATCCGCCAAGTACCGCCTGTACCAGTGCGGTCACGACCACGCCCAACGCGACGGCGCGGATGGCTTGCCCTGCCAGCAGAACCGCAGCATCGCCCCGGCGTCCGGCCAGACGGGTGGCAAAATAGCGAATGCCGTAGGCCACCTTCTCACCGCGCCAGTAGAGCAGCGCGCTGAAGAGGAGCATCAGGCCGCAGTGCAGAAGGAATCGCCCGATATGTGCTGCCTGGCCGACAAACCAGGTGGTGGTCGCGCCAATATAAGGACGTACCTTTGCCATAATTGCCGTGCCGCCCATGTCGAGCAGGCTGTGCCAGGCACCGTACAATTTGGCACCGATGAAAGGGATACTGTTCAGCCAGGCGAAATCCGGCAGTGTTAAACTACCAGTGGTGATGTCATGGATCAGCGGGCCGCTGCCGTCCACCAGGCTGTTGACCAGCAGGGCAACCGGAATGACGAACAGCAAAAATAGCAGCAGGGTCATCACCAGTACGGCCAGCGAACGGCGTCCAAACAGGAGACGTTGCAGGCGAAGCAGAACTGGCCAGGTGGCGATAACAATGGTCCCCGCCCAGGCAAAGCCGAGAATAAACGGCTGGATTATCCATAAACAGGCGGTAATGATGAGGGCGAGGAATACCACTGACAGCAGTATTTGCGGAATGTCCCTTGGCTGACGAAGACTTACCATAGATGTTTTTTCACCTTAAACAATCGTGTCTGACTGATAATAATATCAATAAATTTGAGCACATAATTCTGATGGGCGCATAAGAAAAAAATGTGATACAACGATAAACGCGCAACGCAATCGATTAATTACCCACAACACAACATTATCAGGCAGGGTCAAGCGTAATGATCCCACAGATTTCCCAGGCGCCAGGTGTCGTTCAACTGGTGCTGACTTTTTTGCAGGTACTGGAACAGCAAGGCTTCACCGGCGACACCGCCACCGGCTATGCCGACAGACTGACGATGTCCACCGACAACAGCATCTATCAACTCTTGCCGGATGCCGTGGTTTTTCCCCGCTCTACCGCCGATGTCGCCTTGCTGGCGCGTCTGGCCGCAGAAGAACGCTTTTCCTCGCTGATTTTCACCCCACGCGGCGGCGGTACGGGCACGAACGGTCAGGCCCTCAATCAGGGCATTATTATCGATCTGTCCCGCTACATGAACCGTATCATCGAAATTAACCCCGAAGAGGGGTGGGTGCGGGTGGAAGCCGGTGTCATCAAAGATCAACTGAATCAGTTCCTCAAGCCTTACGGCTATTTTTTCGCCCCGGAACTTTCCACCAGTAACCGTGCCACGCTGGGCGGGATGATCAACACCGATGCATCGGGTCAGGGCTCGCTGGTGTATGGCAAAACCTCCGATCACGTGCTCGGCGTGCGGGCCGTGCTCATGGGCGGCGATATTCTCGATACCCAACCGATGCCGGTGCAACTGGCGGAGACGCTGGCTAAAGAGCAGTCGGTGATTGGCCGCATTTACCGTACTGTTTATCAGCGCTGTCGCGACAATCGCCAGCTAATTATTGATAAATTCCCCAAACTGAACCGTTTTCTGACCGGCTACGATCTGCGCCATGTCTTTAATGACGACATGACCGAGTTTGACTTGACCCGCGTACTGACCGGCTCTGAGGGCACGCTGGCGTTTATCACCGAAGCGCGCCTGGATATTACTCGTCTGCCAAAGGTGCGGCGGCTGGTCAACGTCAAGTACGACTCGTTTGATTCTGCGCTGCGCAACGCGCCGTTTATGGTGGAAGCGAAGGCGCTGTCGGTGGAAACGGTTGATTCAAAAGTGCTGAACCTGGCGCGGGAAGATATCGTCTGGCATTCCGTCAGTGAATTAATTACCGACGTCGCAAATAAAGACATGCTGGGCCTCAATATCGTTGAGTTCGCCGGAGACGATCAGGTGTTGATCGACGGTCAGGTGCAGGCGCTCTGCCAGCGTCTTGATGAGCTGATGGCGCAAAACGCGGGCGGCGTGATTGGCTGGCAGGTCTGCGAGGAACTGGCGGGCATTGAACGTATCTATGCCATGCGTAAAAAAGCAGTGGGGCTGTTAGGAAATGCGAAAGGCGCGGCAAAACCGATTCCTTTTGCTGAAGATACCTGCGTACCGCCCGAGCATCTCGCCGATTATATCACCGAGTTTCGCGCGCTGCTGGACAGCCACGGGCTGAGCTACGGCATGTTTGGCCACGTGGATGCCGGTGTACTGCATGTGCGACCAGCGCTGGACATGTGTGATCCACAGCAGGAGATGCTGATGAAACAGATCTCCGACGAGGTGGTAGCGCTGACGGCAAAATATGGCGGCCTGTTATGGGGCGAGCACGGCAAAGGGTTCCGTGCGGAATACAGCCCGGCCTTCTTTGGTGACGAACTGTATGGCGAGCTGCGCAAAGTCAAAGCCGCGTTCGACCCGGCAAACCGGCTCAACCCTGGAAAGATTTGCCCGCCGGAAGGCATCGATGCGCCGATGATGAAGGTCGATGCGGTGAAGCGCGGTACCTACGACCGGCAGATCCCCGTTGTGGTACGCAGTGCATGGCGTGGCGCGATGGAGTGTAACGGCAACGGGCTGTGCTTTAACTTCGACGTGAGAAGCCCGATGTGTCCGTCGATGAAAANGCGCGAATGGCTGCGCCTGCTGGCGGACAGAGGCGTTGATCCGCTGAAGCTGGAAAAAGAGCTACCGGAAAAACGCGTCAGCCTGCGCTCGCTGATTGAGCGCACGCGCAACAGCTGGCACGCGCGGAAAGGCGAATATGATTTCTCTCATGAGGTGAAAGAGGCGATGTCAGGTTGTCTGGCCTGTAAAGCCTGCACCACGCAATGCCCGATCAAAATTGACGTACCGGAGTTCCGTTCACGCTTCCTGCAGCTTTATCATTCCCGCTATTTGCGTCCGGTGCGCGATCACCTGGTCGCCACGGTGGAAAGCTACGCGCCGCTGATGGCGCGCGCGCCTAAAACGTTTAACTTTTTTATCAATCAGCCCTGGGTGCGCCGTCTGTCGGAGAAACATATCGGCATGATCGATCTGCCGCTGCTCTCAGCGCCGTCGCTGCAACAGCGGATGGTCGGGCACCGCTCGGCGAACATGACGCTGGAGCAGCTCGAGTCTCTCAGCACAGAACAAAAAGCGAAAACGGTGCTGGTGGTTCAGGATCCGTTTACCAGCTATTACGATGCGCAGGTGGTGGCGGATTTTGTCCGGCTGGTGGAAAGGGTGGGTTATCAGCCCGTCCTGTTGCCATTCTCGCCAAACGGGAAAGCGCAGCACATCAAAGGGTTCCTCAATCGCTTTGCGAAAACCGCGAAAAAAACGTCGGATTTTCTCAGCCGCATTGCGCAGCTCGGCATGCCGATGGTGGGGGTCGATCCGGCGCTGGTGCTCTGCTATCGCGATGAGTACAAACAAGTGTTGGGTGCTGAGCGTGGTGATTTCCACGTCATGCTGGTGCACGAATGGCACGAATGGCTGCCGCTGGCGCTGGAAAGCCTCGAGGCCCGGGATGTAAGCGGCGAGCCGTGGTATCTCTTTGGTCACTGCACCGAAGTGACGGCACTGCCTGCCGCGCCGCAGCAATGGGCCGCACTGTTTGCGCGCCTGGGCGCAAAACTTGAAAATATCAACGTCGGCTGTTGTGGCATGGCGGGAACCTATGGTCATGAAGTCAAAAACCATGCAAACTCGCTGGGGATTTATGCGCTCTCATGGCAGCCTTCAATGCAGACGCTACCGAAAAACCGCTGCCTGGCGACCGGCTATTCGTGCCGCAGCCAGGTGAAACGTATTGAAGGTAATGGCGTTCGCCATCCGCTACAGGCATTACTGGAGATACTCGGATGATCTGGAAACGCACCGCAACCCTCGACGCGCTCAATGCTATGGGCAAAAACAACATGGTAGGGCTACTGGATATTCAGTTTGACCGCTTTACTGATGACACTATTGAAGCGACGATGCCGGTGGACAACCGTACCCACCAGCCGTTTGGCCTGTTGCACGGCGGCGCGTCAGTGGTGCTGGCGGAAACGCTGGGGTCAGTGGCCGGATATTTATGTACCGAGGGCGATCAAAAAGTGGTAGGGCTGGAGGTCAACGCCAACCATATCCGTTCCGTTCGCAGCGGGCGCGTTCGCGGCGTCTGTACTGCGCTCCATGCGGGCAGTCGTCATCAGGTCTGGCAGATTGAAATTTTTGATGAACAGGGAAGATTGTGCTGTTCGTCGCGGCTGACGACGGCGGTGGTCTGAAAGCAGTCCCTCTTCCTGAAACAGGAAGAGGGACTCCCGTTACACGGTCTCGTCCTTGATGGTGGTGGTCGGACCGTTTTTCTGTACTGATGCAATACCTTTCTTCGCCGCGTCTTTCGACGAATACATCTCGCTAACAGCAATAATTTCGTGGTTATCCGCTTTCAACTGGAAATAGTACGGCTGTGCAATATCTTTTTCCGATTTTTTAATGACGTAATAGCCCATCTTAATCTCCTTATTCATCCTTAATGGACATGTATTATTTACGCCTGTTTTAGCGAAGCGGCAAGCCGTTAAGTCAAATCTGAGACGCCGCTATTTCTGAATCAAATAACGGATGGTTGGCCCGTCCTGCTGAATCTCCAGCACGGTGTAACCATGATTTTTCGCGTCCAGAGGGATGTTGTTAATGGACTGCGGGCAGTCGCTGACCACTTCCAGAATTTCCCCCTTCTGCAGTTGCGGCATCGCTTCCAGCGTGGCAACTGCCGGATAAGGACAGGGTTCGCCCACCATATCCAGACGATAATCAGGAACGATATTCTTCATGCTGCCTCCTTAGCGGCGACCGACACGGCGCGAGCGCGACGGAAAAAGTGTTTTTCCCAACCAATCATCAGCATCAATGCGATAAACAGTAGCGCATAGGTGACAAGCAGGCCACCGAGCGGGCCGAAGGTGTTGAGCAGGTTGACTTTATCCCAACTGGTGGCGAGTGCAGGGGAGAGATCATCCCAGTAGTACGCCAGCAGCGTAGAACCAATAACGTTACCCAGCCCGACCCACCAGTAATGCACCTGACCTTCGACAGCGCGGTACATCCAGCCGGTTTCACAGCCGCCGGCCAGCACGATGCCAAAACCAAACAGCAGACCACCCAGAACGGCGTTCGGGCCAGCCCACATAATTTTCGGTTCTACACCAAGTTGCACGTAACTGAAAATGCCGATTGCGCTGACCGCCATGCCGAACACAATCGCTTTCGCCATATGGGTTCGCCCGGTGATCCACAGATCGCGGAAGGCGGAGGTGAAACAGATTTGCGCGCGCTCAATCAACAGCCCGAACCCAACGCCGAACAGCATCGCCAGCCCGAGTTTCGGCTGATTCATGGCGGTGAGCAACGCCCAGCCAACCATGCCGATAAACACCAGCATACCGAGACGGAAACGGCGGCGCGCCTGATCCGGTTTTTGCGTCAGTGGTGAGGCAGCGGACACTTTTTGCATTTTCACCGGAATGCGGAACATGGGCAGCAGCGTAAACCGTGCGCCAAACCAGGAGCCGATCGCGGTGGCAATGGCAAAAAACCAGGCGTGCAGGGAGAACTGCGGAATACCGGTAAAAAAGGCGGCGAGGTTACAGCCCATCGCCATCCGCGCGCCAAACCCGGCGATGATCCCGCCGACGATCGCCTGCGCGATGCGGATGCGGCTGCGCGGGAGACGTAATTTGACGTTATTGGCCCACAGCGCCGCGGCGAAACAGCCGCCGAACATGCCGATAATCATCATGCCGTCGATGCGGGTTAACGGCGTGCCTTCAAGGTGAATAAGCTTATAGTAACCCCAGGTTTCCGCATGAACGCCGGCCAGCTGCAACAGCTGCCCGCCCCAGCGCGTGAACTCGCCGGTCACGGCCCAGAAGGTGCCGGTAATGCCGAAATAATAGGTGGAGAGAATACCTGCAGCGATGACCGCAGGGGCTGGCGCCCAGAATTTAATCAGCCAGGCCTGTTTGAAGTGTTGCCAGGTCATGTGTGTTTGCCTCTTGAACTCAAGAAGGTTGTTACGCCCCGAACGGGGAAGGGAGAGACGATAATACGCCTGCGAATGCGAGGCGCCAGCAAAAAAAGCACAAAATCTCGTTATGATCAATTTGTGCGCCGGGCAACGACGATACCGGGCCTGTGTGACGAAAAAATGACTGATAATTCAATACGGAAAGCACGTTAGATATTTTTGTGTGGTGTGCTACGCTTTATCACGGTAAATGAAGTCACGTACTAACTGATGAGGATATAAAGCACATGGGTATTATTTCATGGATCATTTTCGGGCTAATTGCAGGGATTCTGGCGAAGTGGATCATGCCGGGTAAAGATGGCGGCGGATTCTTCGTCACGGTTATTCTCGGCATCATCGGTGCGGTCGTCGGCGGCTGGATTAGCACACTCTTCGGTTTCGGTAAAGTGGACGGCTTTAACTTCGGCAGCTTTGTTGTCGCTGTGATTGGTGCGTTAGTCGTACTGTTCGTTTACAGAAAAATCAAAAGTTAACCAAATCGCTGAAACAAAGTAACAAATGATAAGCCCGCACTGCGGGCTTATTTCTTAAAAAAATTCTTATTCCTGCAATATGATCCTGGTTATCTGCAAGCTATTCTTATTCCAATTGTACTGACTTCACATTTCGTTATTAACACAGGTATTTTCAGATAAATTCTTTTGCACACAATAAAACAACGCCGATACCATCTTTAATCACGTTACGTAATTAACGCGGTGATGGGCTTATTGGTGTTCAATAAAAAGCAGAGGGAAGTTGCTGATGTACAGGTCTGATTCAAATAATGATCTAAAAATAACGTTTCTTGCAACGGCGATCGCACTGGCGCTGGCACCGATGCACGCTCAGGCGGTCAACAATGGAACAGTCATGGCTGGAAGTAACCAGCAAATAACCTTAACGCCAGGACAGCAATATACGAATACCACCTCCAATTTAGTTCTGGAGGCGTATTATACCGGCGGTAAAATTAGTGGTGACCGTGTTGATATTTACACTGAGAGAATCAATATCCCCAGAGTTCAGGCTGTATTAAAAGCGTATAACGGCGGACAAATCTGGCTGACCAATTCTACCGTCAATTATACCTCAGCCACGTCGCCAGCAAGTGGTACCGATCGGCTGTTTAACGCGGCAGATATGGGTTCCGTCGTTAATATTGCCAACTCAACGCTGCGCGGTTATGCCAATCTCGGTGAAATTAGCAACGGTGCATCTGCGGTGATTAACAATAGTGTTGCTTCGACTGGACGAGGGGTGTCGGTGACCGGGGCGGGATCTCGCCTTGATATCATCAATGGCTCTGATATCACCCTGCGGGGAGACAGTTATGGTCTGCATGATACGGGCATTATGGCAACAGAAGGCGGCGCGCTGAACATTCAGAACAGCCGGATTACGGTGCTGGACAATGGCTATTATGATGGATCCCGGACACCGCCAAACCCTGAGGCTATTACGGTACGAGGTGGTTATACCCTGACCACACCCACCACCACGGCAGTATTAAAAAACCTTATTATTGAAACGAAGGGCTATCAATCGAATGCGATAAATATCGTTTCAGGGAATGCTTCCGCGACGATGGACCGCCTCAATATTATTACGCGTGGGTTGGGCGGATACGGGTTGTATGTGGACAACACCAATAATATGGCCTCCATAATGACGAACTCCACGATCGAGACGTTCGGCTATTCAGGAATGGGTGCGTATGCGGTAGGGAAAACGGCACTGACCCTCGATAATATCGATATTATTACCCACGGATATATGTCTACAGGGATTAAAGCTTCGGTGGGTGGGACCAATTCAAACCAACCGACAATCCTTACTGCCACAAACCTTGATATCACCATGAGCGGCAGAGACAGCACTGGTGTGGGTAACAATCATGCCAGAACGTATCTGAATGATATTCGACTCAACCTTAGCGGCGATACCTCCACGGCCATCAGCGTGGGCAAAACAAGCCTTGAGACTATCGCGCACATCGACAACCTGACGGCACAAGTCAGTGGCAATAATTCATACGGTATGTTTCTCGGCGGCAGTCCGGATATCTGGTTCCGGAACAGCAGCATAAATATGACGGGCAATAATAGCCACGGGTTGCAGGTGGGCTTTCTGCGGTTAAATTCCAGCAGCGCGTTACCCGTGAGCGACAGCCGCATTGAAACTCAGGACGGCTACGCGGTGCAGAGCATCAATGCCGATCTTAACCTCGACTTAACCCGTTCAACGCTGATCGGACGTCGCGGTGGCACAGCGGGGATTGCGATCAGTGTAGAAGATAGCGGTGCGTTTCAGTCCGGCGTTGTGAACGTGAACACCGGGGACAACTCGCAGATTGTCGGCGATGCGGTTTCGCAGTCGGCCAATGCGGCGGCGCTGAACCTTGCATTGCACACTTCATCAACAATGACGGGCCGTATTGTGCGTGGCTACAGCATGGCACTGGATGAGACCAGCCAGTGGAATGTGACGGGCGATTCCGATATTTCAACCCTCAACAACGGCGGCACCGTGGCGTTTGCCGCACCGGGAGATGACGGTGGTTTCAAAACCATCACCGTCGGTAACTACCTTGGTGGCGGTACGCTGATCATGAATACCACGCTGGGCGATGACAGTTCCGCGACCGACAAACTGATCGTCACCGGTGACACAGCAGGGAGCACGAAGCTGTATGTCAATAACTTCCACGGCAGCAGCACCACCACGGTAAACGGCATCGAAGTGATAAGCGTCGATGGGCAGTCGGATGGCCTGTTTACCCTCAAAAACCGTGCTCTGGCAGGCGCCTATGAATATTTCCTCCATCAGGACAACGGTGACTGGTATCTGCGTTCTGCGCTGGTGCCAGAGCCTCCGACACCCGAAGAGCCAATACCCGAAGAACCTGAAGAGCCTGTACCGCAAGAGCCGCAGCCGCCACAGGAACCGGAGCAGCCTGACGACCAACCGCCGTCTGACGTGCCCGTGCCGCCAGCACCCGAACCGGTACCCNNCAAACCGCCTGTTCAGCCACAGCCTGAAAGATCGCGAAGGGCGGGCGGAAGATTCGAGCCTGTGGTTGCGGCAACTGGCGTTTCGCAGTCATGCGAATGACGACAGCGGTCAGTTGCAGATGCGCGGCAACAGCTATGTGATTCAGGGCGGCGGTGAAGTGTGGAACGGGCAATTCGGCGAGCAGGATCGGCTTGGTGTGGGCATCATGGCAGGCTATGGCTACAGCAGCGGAAATACGCATTCCGCTAAAACGCATTACGATGCGAAGAATAGCGTACATGGATACAGCGCCGGGGCTTACGCGACCTGGTATCAGAACGCAAAGTCCGTGAACGGACTGTATGTCGACAGCTGGCTGCAATACAGTTGGCTCCGCGCGTCAGTGAACGGCGAAGGGCTGGTGGGTGAAAGCTACGATATCCGCGGCCTCAGTGGTTCACTGGAGAGCGGATACCGTCACCCGTTGTCCCCGCGCGTTTTCATCACGCCACAGGCACAGGCTATCTGGAGTGGGGGGCCCGCCACCAGGAAGTGAACGGCACCCGTGTTGACGGTAGCGGCAGCGTACAGACGCGCCTCGGCGTAAACCTGTCGTATGACGTGCCGGATGCGCAGAAAACCGCGTCACAATTCACCGTTTACGGCGAAGTGAACTGGTTGCACAACGCTAACAATGTCGACGTCACGCTGGACAACGTCAGGGTAGAACAGGCGGGAAGTCGTAACGTGGGTGAGATGAAACTCGGCCTGGAAGGGCAACCCGCGGAAGCCTTTACCGTCTGGGCAAACGTCGCACAACGCGTCGGGGCGAAGGGTTACCATGACACCTCTGGCAATGTGGGCATCAAATACCATTTCTGAGAGGGTGATTGCTCATCGACGGAGATTAAAAATGCACAGGGAATTAAGGGAATTACATGCAAAATAACATGAAGTCATGGCTGTTTTTATCGCTTCTGCTGTCGTCGGGATATGGCGTCGCCACTACAACCCAGGTAGAAATCCTTAGCGCCGTGGTGAAAGATGCGAAGATCCCGGACGCGCAGGTCACACTGCAGAGAAACGGTGAGAGTGCGGTCAAAGCCAGCACCAACGCCCAGGGGCAGACGATTCTGGAAAACACGTTCCCCGACACCAGCGACACGCTGCTGATCGTTAAAAAAAGTGGCTATTCTAACCTGGTGGTCAAATGCCCCTGTAACGGCATGTCGTATGCATTAAGCCCGGTGCTGACGGGGCTGGACAGTATGCGCGTGGTCTTAACCTGGAGTGCAACGCCTGACGATCTGGATTCGCATATTGTCTATCAGGGCAATCATCTCTATTACGATCATAAAGAAGGCGACAACGGCAATCTGGACGTTGACGATATCGACAGCTACGGCCCGGAGACCATCACCCTGACCGCGCGGCAAAATGGTCAGTCTTACGTCTACGCTATTCATGATTTCTCCGACCGCGAAATGCCGAACAGCACACGACTGTCAGAAAGCCAGGCGAAAGTCTTTGTATACGTCGGTGAATCGCTGGTGAGGACATATTATGTTCCGCAGGAAAAGCGCGGGAATCTGTGGACGGTATTTAAAATTACCCCGTCAGGCGAGTTTGTCGATATCAACCAGATCGAAGGCGTGAATATGGCGTCAGAAAACATCGGGCCACACTTGTCGCCTGCGCTGGCCGATGCATGGACCGCCTCGCACAACGCCGCCTGGACGCAACAGGATATCAGCGTGTCACGCAGTCTGAACTTGCAGGGTGAAGCGGCCTATCAGCGTCGTGATTACGATCAGGCGATCGATCATTTCACTGCGGCGGTTAACGCATGGGCAGATAACGGCAAGGCCTACGGCAACCTTGGATTGGTGTATCAGAAAGCCGGCCGCACGGCGGAGGCGCTGTGGGCCAACCGTAAAGCGCTGGCACTGGCGAGCGGTGCGGGCGCGCCAACGGTTCGGGCAGGGGCAAATTATAACATCGGCAAAATTTACGAAACCGCAGGGGATTATCAGCAGGCACTGACCTATTACCAGGCCGCACGTAACGAAAAAGCCAATACGGTGTATGACAACGCCATCGCCCGGGTTCAGGCACTGATCCACTAAATCGTCGTTGCTTTCACCGACACAGTATTAAAAAAGCCCTTGCACGAACGCAGGGGCTTTTTTTGTCAGAGATTCGAAAAGTCGACGGTCATGCGCGGGGCATCGTCCGGAGACAGGAGTATTTCAATGATAACCTCGAGGAGGAGCAAATTAAGCATTCGACGGTGGGGTGAGCGCGTATAAAGAGGGCGGGTTAACAGGTCGAAATTCAGCGCCGGGTCCGTTTTGAGCATCCTGGCCGCCAGATCTTTCGCTGCGTTGAGGTGCTTAAAGTTGTCATTGAAATTCACTTTGCCTTGTCTTGAATCTTCCACATTCCACGAAACGCCAATGCCTCTGTTTTTTCGCCATATATGGATGAGTCGTTGTGTTCTGGCGCCTTGATTTGCTTTGTCAATTCGATAGAACAACCCCGTCTGCGTGTCTTGTAAGGACAAAGACTGCAATACATCATCAGGAATAGATGGTAAGGTGATTACAGCCTTCTTAATGTAGTCCTCTTCATTAAACTGAAATTCATTCTCAGTCATCACGGTTTCCCTTTGTTGGATTGATTTAGCAGTTATCGGCAACAAAATCTGTAACATTACAATGAGAATGAGAGTTCTGTTAGATTTTTTGAAAGTGCCAGTAAACTCGCTTATCGGGCTTCCCGGGTGCCCAATCGGGACATTGAATCTTCCAGAAAAATTCCTGCTTTCCCCTGACTGACGCGTTTTTTAACTTCTTGTTTTAAAAACAACTTTGTATTTTTGTGCCATTTAGGCCATCTATCCTATAAATAGGTATTACCTATACATCTTTTCCTGCTGACCGGTCACCCCGATAAATCCTGCCAAATCTATTAATTTTCAATGGATTGAACAATAACGTCCTGACCTGATAAGTCATTCAACGGGGTCTATGCTTAATAAATGCAAGAAAGTCCCTGTGGACCATGGGTTGAAGTGAGAATCGTTATCACTACCATAGGATGATACGCAGGTGCTTTAAACCATGAGGGGGATCTATGGATGTGNAACGGCGGCGGCGCATATCCGCGAGCTGATAAGCAAGCAGCCCGATATGCAAGGGTTGCGGCTGGGCGTCAAACAGACCGGTTGTGCGGGTTTTGGCTACGTCCTCGACACCGTCACGCAGCCGGAAACAGAGGATCTGCTGTTTGAAACGGATGGCGCAAAACTCTACGTCTCGCGAAAGGCGATGCCGTTTATTGATGGCACCGTCGTTGATTACGTTCGCGACGGGTTAAATCAAATCTTCAAGTTTCATAACCCAAAAGCGCAGCATGAATGTGGCTGCGGTGAAAGCTTTGGGGTCCAGGCGGAGTAATTATGTCTCGTAATACTGAAGCAACTGACGATGTCAAAACTTGGACGGGGGGGCAGCTCAATTATAAAGAGGGCTTCTTTACTCTTCTCCAGACCGATGAGCTGGCGAAAGGCATCAATGAAGAGGTGGTGCGCGCCATCTCCGCCCGTCGTAATGAGCCGGAATGGATGCTCGAGTTTCGCCTGAACGCGTTTCGCGCCTGGCAGGACATGGAAGAGCCGCACTGGCTGAAAGCCCATTACAATCCGCTCAATTATCAGGATTACAGCTATTACTCGGCGCCGTCCTGCGGGAACTGCGATGACACCTGCGCGTCACAGCCGGGTGCGGTCCAGCAGACCGGCTCCAGCGCGTTCCTGACACAGGAAGTGGAAGAAGCGTTCAACCAGCTCGGCGTGCCGGTTCGTGAAGGCAAAGAGGTGGCCGTCGACGCCATTTTCGACTCTGTCTCGGTAGCCACCACCTATCGCGAAAAACTGTCGGAGCAGGGCATTATTTTCTGCTCCTTCGGCGAAGCGATTCACGATCACCCGGAGCTGGTGAAAAAATACCTCGGTACCGTGGTGCCCGGGAACGACAACTTCTTCGCCGCGCTGAACGCCGCGGTGGCCTCCGATGGCACATTTATTTATGTGCCAAAAGGCGTGCGTTGCCCGATGGAGCTCTCCACCTATTTCCGCATTAACGCGGAAAAAACCGGGCAGTTTGAACGCACGATTTTGATTGCCGATGAAGGCAGCTACGTCAGTTACATCGAAGGCTGTTCGGCGCCGGTACGTGACAGCTACCAGCTGCACGCCGCGGTGGTGGAAGTGATCATCCACAAAGATGCCGAAGTGAAATACTCGACGGTGCAGAACTGGTTCCCGGGCGACAACAACACCGGCGGGATCCTCAACTTCGTCACCAAGCGTGCGCTGTGTGAAGGCGAAAACAGCAAAATGTCATGGACGCAGTCGGAAACCGGCTCGGCGATCACCTGGAAATACCCGAGCTGCATTCTGCGCGGCGACAACTCCATCGGCGAGTTCTTCTCCGTGGTGCTGACCAGCGGGCATCAGCAGGCCGACACCGGCACCAAAATGATCCATATCGGCAAGAACACCAAATCGACCATTATTTCGAAGGGTATCTCCGCCGGACACAGTCAGAACAGCTATCGCGGGCTGGTCAAAATCATGCCGACCGCCACCAATGCGCGTAACTACACCCAGTGTGACTCAATGCTGATCGGGCCGGACAGCGGCGCGCATACCATCCCGTACGTGGAGTGCCGTAACAACAGCGCCCAGCTGGAGCACGAAGCGACGACGTCACGCATCGGTGAAGATCAGCTGTTTTACTGCCTGCAGCGCGGGATCTCGGAAGACGATGCCATCTCCATGATCGTGAATGGCTTCTGTAAAGACGTCTTCTCCGAGCTGCCGCTGGAATTTGCCGTCGAAGCGCAGAAATTACTGGCGATTAGCCTTGAACACAGCGTCGGCTAAGCACAAAGGAACAGACATGTTAAGCATCAAAGATTTACAGGTTGCGGTTGAAGAAAAAGAGATCCTGCGCGGGCTGAGCCTGGAAGTGCGCCCGGGGGAAGTGCACGCCATCATGGGGCCGAACGGCTCCGGTAAAAGTACGCTCTCCGCCACGCTCGCCGGACGTGAAGATTATGAAGTGACTGGCGGCACCGTACAGTTTAAAGGTAAGGATCTGCTGGAGTTGTCGCCGGAAGATCGCGCGGGCGAGGGCATTTTCATGGCCTTCCAGTACCCGGTGGAAATCCCCGGCGTCAGCAATCAGTTTTTCCTGCAAACCGCGCTCAACGCCGTACGCAGCTATCGCGGTCAGGAAGAGCTGGACCGTTTTGATTTTCAGGATCTGATGGAAGAGAAAATCAAACTGCTGAAGATGCCGGAAGATTTGCTGACCCGCTCGGTCAACGTCGGGTTTTCCGGCGGTGAGAAAAAGCGCAACGATATTCTGCAGATGGCGGTGCTTGAGCCTGAACTGTGCATTCTTGATGAATCTGACTCCGGGCTGGATATCGATGCGCTGAAAATCGTTGCTGACGGCGTGAACGCGTTGCGCGATGGTAAGCGCTCGTTCGTCATTGTGACGCACTACCAGCGCATCCTGGATTACATCAAACCGGATTACGTCCACGTGTTGTATCAGGGCCGCATCGTCAAATCCGGCGACTTCACTCTGGTCAAACAACTGGAGGAGCAGGGCTATGGCTGGCTTACAGAACAACAGTAACGCGCTGCAACAGTGGCACCATCTTTTTGAGGCTGAAGGCGAGGCGCGTTCCCCGCAGGCGCAACAGCATCTGCAGCAGATGTTACGGCTGGGTCTGCCGACCCGCAAACATGAAAACTGGAAATACACGCCACTGGATGTCCTGTTGAACAGCCAGTTTGTGGCGAACACGGCGCAGGTGGATGCGGCGACGCGTGATGCGCTGGCGTTGCGCATTGATGCCTTCCGGCTGGTGTTTGTTGACGGGCGTTTTGCGGCGCAACTGAGCGACGATCTCAGCGACAGCGGTTTTACCGTCACCGTCAATGATGAACGCCAGACGCTACCGGCACCGGTACAACCTGAAGTCTTTCTCCATTTGACCGAAAGCCTGGCCGCGACGGTGACGCATATCAGCGTGGCGCGGAATCAGCGTCCGGCAAAACCGTTGCTGTTAATGCACCTGACCCAGGGGCGCCCCTGACGATGCAGGTCGCCGCCAACGCGCAGTTACATCACCTCAAGCTGGCGTTTGAAAATCCGCTCAGTTACCACTTTGCGCATAACGACATTGCCCTCGGCCAGGACGCTGCAGCCTGGAGCAACAGTTTCCTGCTCGGCAGCGCGGTACTGCGGCATAACACCAGCACCCAGCTCAACGGTGAAAACACCACGCTGCGGATGAACAGCCTGGCGATGCCGGTGAAGTCGGAAGTCTGCGACACCCGGACGTGGCTTGAGCATAACAAAGGCTACTGCAACAGCCGCCAACTGCATAAAACCATCGTCAGCGATAAAGGTCGCGCGGTATTTAACGGCCTGATTAACGTCGCGCAGCATGCGATTAAAACCGACGGGCAGATGACCAACAATAACCTGCTGCTCGGACGGCTGGCGGAAGTGGACACCAAACCGCAGCTGGAAATTTACGCGGACGATGTGAAATGCAGCCACGGCGCCACCGTGGGGCGTATTGATGACGAGCAGCTGTTTTACCTGCGCTCGCGAGGGATTAACCAGCAGGCGGCGCAGAAGATGATCATCTACGCCTTTGCAGCGGAACTGACTGAATCGTTGCGCGATGAGGCATTGAAACAGCAGGTGCTGGCCCGTATCGGTCAGCGCTTACCGGGAGGTGAGGCATGACATTTTCCGTTGAACGGGTTCGGGCTGATTTCCCGGTGTTGTCCCGTGAAGTAAACGGACAACCGCTGGTATATCTCGACAGCGCCGCGAGCGCACAGAAACCGGAACAGGTGATTGCCGCCGAGGCGGAGTTTTATCGCCACGGCTATGCGGCGGTGCATCGCGGGATCCACACCCTGAGCGCTGAAGCGACGACGCGTATGGAGCAGGTTCGCCAGCAGGCGGCGAACTTCATTCATGCACGCTCTGCCGAAGAGCTGGTGTTTGTTCGCGGCACCACGGAAGGGATCAACCTGGTTGCAAACAGCTGGGGTAATCGCAATGTGAAGGCGGGTGACAACATCGTCATCAGCCAGATGGAGCACCACGCGAATATTGTCCCGTGGCAAATGCTCTGCACGCGTACCGGCGCACAACTGCGGGTGATCCCGCTGAATGAGGACGGCACGCTGAAACTGGATGTGTTGCCGTCACTGCTCAACGATCGTACCCGGCTGTTGGCTATCACTCAGGTCTCCAATGTGCTGGGCACGGAAAACCCGGTGCAGACGATGGCGGCGCTGGCGCATCAGTACGGTGCGAAAGTGCTGGTGGATGGCGCGCAGGCGGTGATGCATCATGCGGTGGATGTCCAGGCGCTGGACTGCGATTTCTACGTCTTCTCCGGCCACAAGCTGTATGGCCCGACCGGTATCGGCATACTTTATGCGAAAGAGGACATTTTACAGGCCATGCCGCCGTGGGAAGGGGGCGGTTCGATGATCGCCACCGTCAGTCTGACGGAAGGTACCACCTGGGCGAAAGCGCCGTGGCGTTTCGAAGCGGGCACGCCGAATACCGGCGGCATTATTGGCTTTGGTGCCGCGCTAGATTACATCAGCGCGCTGGGGCTGGATCAGATTGACGACTACGAACAAACGCTGATGCACTACGCGTTAACGGCACTGGCTGACGTGCCGGATCTCACCCTTTACGGCCCCGACGATCGCCGTGGGGTGATTGCCTTTAATCTCGGCAAACATCACGCCTACGACGTCGGCAGTTTCCTCGATAACTATGGCATTGCCGTGCGGACGGGGCATCACTGCGCCATGCCGCTGATGAGCTTCTATCAGGTTCCCGCCATGTGCCGGGCGTCGCTGGCAATGTACAACACGCATGAAGAGGTGGATCGACTGGTGGCGGGTCTCCAGCGTATTCATCGTTTACTGGGCTGACAGGGAGGAATAATGGCAGCATTACCGGACAGAGATAAGCTTCTGCGCAATTTTTCGCGCTGTGCCAACTGGGAAGAAAAGTATCTCTATATCATCGAACTGGGGCAGCGTTTACCGGAACTCAGCGCGGCGGATCATACTCCGCAGAACATTATCCAGGGCTGCCAGAGCCAGGTGTGGATCGTGATGACGCGTAATTCCAGCGGCGTGATTGAACTGCAGGGCGACAGCGATGCGGCGATCGTCAAAGGGCTCATCGCGATTGTGTTTATTCTCTACCAGCAGATGACCGCGCAGGACATCGTCGCGTTTGACGTCCGTCCGTGGTTTGAAAAAATGTCACTGACCCAACATCTCACGCCCTCACGCTCGCAAGGGCTTGAAGCCATGATCCGCGCGATTCGCACGAAAGCAGGTAATTGCAGCTAAACTAAATCATACCTATTATCCTGTTTTATGAGGCCGTTTTTTATCCTCATGGGGCTTTTCTTATTGCGGCCCACTACTCGTGACTACAGGAAAAAAAGTATGAAGCGCGCGTTTTTAATCACACTTGTTCTGACTGGCGTTCTGGGCGCTATCCAGACTGCCCGTGCGTTGGATTATCCGTTACCGCCGCAGGGCAGTCGTCTTATTGGGCAAAACCAGACGTATACGGTGCAGGAGGGCGACCGTAATTTACAGGCTATCGCCAGGCGTTTTGATACCGCCGCGATGCTGATTCTGGAAGCAAATAACACTATTGCGCCGGTGCCAAAAGCTGGCACGCTAATTACCATCCCGACGCAACTGCTGTTGCCGGATGTCCCTCGTGAGGGCATCGTGGTTAACCTCGCCGAGCTGCGACTCTATTACTTCCCACCGGGTGAAAACATCGTTCAGGTTTATCCTATCGGCATTGGTTTGCAGGGGCTGGAAACGCCGGTCATGGAGACCCGTGTCGGGCAGAAAATCCCTAATCCGACCTGGACACCAACCGTGGGCATCCGCAAACGCTCCCTTGAGCGCGGCATCACGCTACCGCCGGTGGTGCCAGCCGGGCCAAATAACCCCCTGGGACGCTTTGCACTGCGTTTAGCGTATGGACACGGTGAATATCTCATTCACGGTACCAACGCCCCTGACAGCGTCGGTCTGCGCGTCAGCTCGGGTTGCATCCGTATGAATGCGCCGGATATTCAGGCGCTGTTTGCGCGGGTGAAAAGCGGCACGCCAGTGAAAATCATCAATGAGCCGGTGAAATTCTCGGTAGAGCCGAACGGTGAGCGTTATGTGGAGGTACACCGCCCGCTGTCGCAGGAAGAGGAGCAAAACGTGCAGACGATGCCGTACGTGCTGCCTGCGGACTTCACGCCATTTCGCGAAAATAAAGCGGTGAATGATGAACGGGTGAAAAAAGCGCTGCATCGGCGCGCCGGTTATCCGGTCCCGGTGTCTGCAGAGCGGACGACAGTGACGGCTGATGCGCCAGCGGTGGAATCAGCACAGAATGCTTCGCCGGTAAACGGGGAGGCGTCGAGCGTGACGCAATAAACAGAAAGGGAAATGAAGAGCAAAAAAAATGGCGCACAATGTGCGCCATTCTATTACACAGGCACTATTACTTACGGTATTTAGTAGCCTGGTTGTCCAGACGCTGGTTAGCGCGCGCTGCGTCATCTTTAGCAGCCTGAACGTCGGAACGGATTGCGTTCACGTCGTTGCTCAGCTGGTCAACTTTAGCGTTCAGAGTCTGAACGTCAGAAGACAGCTGATCGATTTTAGCATTGCTGGAGCAACCAGCCAGCAGAGTAGAACCCAGGATTACCGCGCCCAGTACCAGTTTAGTACGATTCATTATTAATACCCTCTAGATTGAGTTAATCTCCATGTAGCGTTACAAGTATTACACAAACTTTTTTATGTTGAGAATATTTTTTTTATGGGAATGCACTTATTTTTGATCGTTCGCTCAAAGAAGCATCGACTTTGCGATAAGCGCTGAAAAAACCGTGTCAAAACAGGCGCGTTCCATCGGATTCGTCTTAGATAATCTTATCTTAAATAGTAAAATCCGATTTGATTTTTTATTGAATCTGGCTATCGAAGGGAATAAAAAAAGCGCTCCGGGGAGCGCTTATTAAACAAATTAATACGTCTGTGAATTATTACAGTACGTGCACAGAGGCGGTATTCGTCGTTCCGCTCGGTACCAGTGCACCGGAAACCATTACGACAACGTCGCCTTTCTGTGCCAGACCGCTCTGCAGCGCCACTTCTTTGCCCAGACGGTAGAAATCATCCGTAGAGGAGATTTCTTTCACCAGCTGTGCGGTAACGCCTTTGCTCAGCACCAGCTGGCGGGCCGTCACTTCATTGGTGGTCAGCGCGAGGATGGTCGCATCCGGGAAGTATTTACGTACTGCACGCGCGGATTTACCGCCCTGGGTGGCCACCACGATCAGCGGTGCTTCCAGTTTCTCAGCCGTTTCAACGGCACCACGGCACACCGCTTCAGTGATGCGCAGTTTACGGCTGTCGTTGTTGAAGTCGAGGCGGCTGGTCATCACACGGTCGGTACGTTCGCAGATGGTCGCCATGATAGACACGGCTTCCAGCGGGTATTTGCCTTTCGCGGATTCACCAGACAGCATCACGGCATCGGTGCCGTCGAGGATGGCGTTCGCCACGTCACCAGCTTCTGCGCGGGTCGGACGCGGGTTTTTGATCATTGAATCCAGCATCTGGGTGGCGGTGATCACCACTTTACGTGCGCGGATACATTTTTCGATCATCATCTTCTGCGCGAAAATCACTTCTTCAACCGGGATTTCAACGCCCAGGTCGCCACGCGCCACCATGATGCCGTCAGACGCTTCGAGGATTTCGTCGAAGTTGTTCAGGCCTTCCTGGTTTTCAATTTTGGAGATGATCTGAATGTTCTCGCCGCCGTGGGCTTTCAGGTGCTCACGAATTTCGACTACGTCAGAACGCTTACGGATAAAAGAAGCTGCAACAAAGTCAACGCCTTGCTCGCAACCAAAAATCAGATCCTGCTTATCTTTTTCAGCCAGCGCCGGCAGGGCAATAGAGACGCCCGGCAGGTTAACGCCTTTGTTCTCGCCGAGATCGCCGTTGTTCAGTACTTTACAGACGACTTTGTTGCCGTCGATAGCGGTCACTTCCATGCCGATCAGGCCATCGTCAACCAGTACGGTGTTGCCGACTTTCAGATCGCTGGTGAGACCTTCGTAGGTCACGGCCACGATGTCGCTGTTACCCACCACAGAACGGTCGGTGGTGAAAGTGAAGGTCTGGCCGGCTTTCAGAGAAACGTCATTACCGCCTTCCAGTTTAATGGTGCGGATTTCCGGACCTTTGGTGTCCAGCAGAATCGCCGCTTTTTTACCGGTTTTGCTCATCACGTTGCGCAGGTTCTGGATGCGCTGACCGTGTTCAGCATAGTCACCGTGAGAGAAGTTCAGACGCATAACGTTCATGCCTGCGTCCAGCATTTTGGTCAACATCTCTTCGGATTCGGTTTTCGGACCGATGGTGCAAACAATTTTGGTCTTTTTCATGACAGTCTTAGTCTTTAAGTTGAGAAGAATGGGGAAATCTCGCTCTCCGGGCGTGTTGCCAGGGAGACAAACCTGTATTACGAAAGTTGTAATGCCACGCAGTAAGGATAGGTGACATCAAAAAAGCGTGCTGAGGAAAGTGTGCTTGTGTTTCAGCCCAATGCTGGAGGTGTTTTTGTAGTTGTTGAAATAGGCAGTCCAAGTTGCTGAAACCTTTCAATCAAGAAACGGCGGGCATTATACGATGTTACGAAGCAAAAGAAAAATGAAAACGCCGTTTCAAAACCTTTTCCTGCCTCATAACAAATAAAAAACGTTTCGTTTGTGCAACTGCAACAGAATAGCGGCAGATCGTGCTGTAAGCGGAGATTAAGGCTCTGGCTACCCCACGAAGAAATGAATAAGGCTATTTCTGCCACCGTTATGCAACAAAATCCGACGCGAAACGGCGTGGAAAGCCGCGGGCAGCGCGCGTTTTACAGCAATATTTATTGCATGAATGCGCGGATATATGTATTTTTATGCAAACAACATGCATAAAAAGGAGTGGGGTATGATAAGTAAGTGGATGAAAGCGTGCTGCCTGATGATCACTCTCGCCGGGAGTGCTTATGCCGCACAGGAAACCTATGTCGTCGGGGCGGGTGGCACCTATCGTCCTTTCGAGTTTGAAAATAACCAGAAACAGCTGGAAGGCTTTGATATCGATATCATTAAAGCCATCGCCAAAGCTGAAAATTTTAACGTTAAACTGATTAACACACCGTGGGAAGGCATTTTCGCAACGTTAGGATCTGGCGATCGTGACATCATCATTTCGGGTATCACCATTACTGACAAACGCAAGCAGATGGTGGATTTCTCCGCGCCGTATTTCCCGGCTGAACAGTCCATCGTGGTACCGGCAGATTCTAAAGTCACCTCCCTGGATTCACTGAAAACCGAAAAAGTCGGCGTGGTGAACTCCAGCACTGGCGACATCGTGGTCTCCGACGTGCTGGGTAAAAACAGCACCGCAATCAAGCGTTTCGACAACACCCCGTTAATGCTGCAGGAACTGTTTGAAGATGGCGTCAGCGCGGCAGTGGGCGACGTGGGCGTGGTCAAGTACTACATCAAACAGCATCCGGAAAAACAGTTCAAACTGGTACCGGACGCCAAATTTGAGCGTCAGTATTTTGGTATCGCGGTAGCGAAAGGGAACACCGCGCTGCAGGCGAAAATCAACGACGGTCTGAAGAAGATTGTCGCTGATGGCACCTACGCGAAAATCTATAAAACCTGGTTTGACGATANCCAGCCGCTTTTTACAGGGAAATTTTATGACGGGATTCCGTTGGGAAATCATCCAGGAATATGCACCGCTGTTTATGGAAGGCGCCTGGATGACCATCAAATGTACCATCATCTGCGTGATCCTCGGGACGCTGTGGGGGCTGACCCTCGGTCTCGGGCGAATGGCGAAAGCCGAGCACGGTCCGTGGAAGTATGTGCTGCGCTATCTGGTGCAGTTCCCGGTGCGCTTTTATGTCAGCGCCTTTCGCGGCACGCCGCTGTTCGTGCAGATCATGGTGGTTCACTTTGCGCTGGTGCCACTGTTTATCAACCCGCGTGATGGTCTGCTGGTCACCAGCGGCATCATGAGCGCCGATCTGGCGCGCGAGCTGCGTTCCAGCTATGGCGCCTTCCTGTCATGTATTGTGGCGATCACCCTTAACGCCGGCGCGTATGTTTCTGAAATTTTCCGCGCAGGTATCCAGTCGATCGACAAAGGGCAGATGGAAGCATCGCGGGCACTGGGCATGCCGTGGTGGAAAACCATGCGCAAAGTGATCCTGCCGCAGGCGTTTCGCCGCATTCTGCCGCCACTCGGCAACAACGCGATTGCTATCGTGAAAGATTCATCGCTCGCGTCGGCGATTGGCCTTGCCGATCTGGCCTACGCGGCGCGTACCGTTTCTGGCGCGTACGCCACCTACTGGGAACCCTACCTGACCATTTCGCTGGTTTACTGGGTGATTACGTTCCTGCTGGCGCAGCTGGTTAACCGTCTGGAAGTGAGGTTTGGCAAAAGTGATTAATATAAAGAATCTGCATAAACACTTTGGCGACGCCCACGTTCTGCGCGGGATCGACTGCGACATCAAACCGCAGGAAGTGGTCTGCATTATCGGTCCGTCGGGCTCCGGCAAAAGTACTTTCCTGCGCTGCATGAATGCGCTGGAATCGGTCACTGAAGGCGAAGTGATAGTGAACGGTTTTGCCGTGCACGACCGTAAAACCGATCTCAACAAAATGCGTGAAAGTGTCGGCATGGTTTTTCAGCGTTTCAACCTGTTCCCGCACATGACGGTACTGGAAAACCTGACTATGGCGCCGATGATGCTGCAGGGCATGACGCGCGAGGCGGCCATACAGCGCGCCGAAGCGCTGCTGCAGAAAGTCGGGCTGAGTGATAAACGCGACGCCTGGCCGTCCAGCCTCTCCGGCGGGCAGCAGCAGCGGGTGGCGATTGCCCGCGCGCTGGCGATGGAGCCGTCCATTATGCTGTTTGATGAACCGACCTCGGCGCTGGATCCTGAACTGGTTGGCGACGTGCTGGAAGTGATGAAAAACCTCGCCAACGACGGCATGACGATGGTGATTGTGACTCACGAAATGGGATTTGCCCGTGAAGTGGCCGACCGGGTGATTTTCATCGATAACGGCGTGATTCAGGAGCAGGGCACGCCTGAGCACATCTTTACGTCGCCGTCGAATCCGCGTACCGCCAGCTTCCTCAGTAAAGTGCTTTAACCGCATGGCCTCAACGGGTGGTGAAAATAGCATCCGTTGGGGCGCAAAAGCTGAGCAACCCCGTTGCCACCGCACAAAAACGGCGGTTGATCCTTCCTGTCTTCCCTCTTTTTGCGTAAAGTTTTAGTGCGTCGTAAGCATTGTCTTACATGGAAAGGCGCGACAGGGGCGGATTTCCCTGACACAGACAAGGGCTGTCACCGTGGTGAACGGGAGCCGCAGACGTTTCTCACAGGATGTGGGGTCACAGGATGAAAAAAGCACATTGGTTTGCTGCGGCGCTGGCCGCAATCTCTCTCTCTTCTGCCGTTTATGCGGCTGGCAACGGCCAGTCCGGCGTTATACATTTCCGTGGAAAAATCGTTGAAGGGGCATGCAGCGTGGCGCGCGACGGGGCCGTGCAGGCGACGTTTTCCTGTCTGCGTTCCGGCGTAAAACATGTCCGGGCCGTGGCGCTCAGTCAGGGGGATGTGACGCAATTACCGGAGGATATCGCCACGGTGCAGACGCTGCCGGTGAATCAACACCCGGAATTACAGCTGCTGGTGGTCTCCTATCGCTGAACGTTCCGCGCTTTGCTTGACGTCCGCAATCATGGGGAAGATCCCAAAATTTCATAAAGGGGCTGATATTGCGGATGATTACTGTAAGGTGTGAAACACATACAGGGAGGCGATGAATCAGGTGAAGCGCAATTAACCATCTTATCAATAACAGACCGCTTATCTGGCGGTGCGCAGTCGTCTGGCTGGTNNGGCGGCTCGACAGGGATTTCAGCACGCTGTTTTCCAGCATTAGCGCAGCACTGACGCAAAACGAGTCGGTGATCCCGCTGCTGAATGGCGGCGAATCCCTTAGCGAATTACAGAAGAAATTTCCGCAGATCCGCGCCCTGGAAACGACGCAGCAGCGCCCGTTAGACGCCGATCGTGTCGAGCCGGAGAGCCCGTTTCGCTACTGGCTGTACAACCCGTACCGGCAGATCCGGGTGATGATCGATCTTGAGCCGTATTTTCGCCCTGTACCACGCTTTACCCNTCCCGCAGCACTTTCAGCCGTTTACGCTTGAGGCCGATGCGCACCCGGCGTGGCTGCAGGTGCCTGTGCTGCCCTTTGTCGCGCTGTCGGTTTGCTGGGCGTTACTGGTGGCGGCTGGCGGGGCATTTGTGTGGCAGCGGCGGCAACAGCGCTATGCGGTACAGCGCGCCGACTATTATCAACATGCCCGGCTGAACACCCTCGGCGAGATCACCGCCGGGATTGTCCATGAGACAATGAGACCACCCAGCCGCTGACCGCCGTGCAGACGTGGATCCAGGGGGCGGAGCGGCAGCTAAAAAACCACAACGCCGATGCGGCACTGCAGGCGCTCAGTTCGGCGCGGGTGCAGACGCAACGCATTGGCGATTTGCTGACCCGTTTTCGCGCCCACGTGGTGCAGGAGCCGGTGGCGCTGAAAGCCACCGACCTGGCGCAAAGCTGGCAGCAGGTCGGGAACCTGCTTGAACATGAGCGCGCGGCAGAGCATNGCCCGCACGGTGCTGGCTGACAAACTGTGGCTGGAGCAGGTGTTGCATAATTTGCTCAGCAACGCCATTCAGGCGCAGCAGGAACGACAGAACGGCTGGGTGCATATTCACAGCCACGCCGTCGGAGAGACGGTGGAGGTGGTGATCACCGACGGTGGGCCAGGTTTCACACCGGATGCGCTACAGCACGCCCTGATGCCGTTCTACAGCGGCCGCGACGGGGGCATTGGCCTCGGCATGACGCTGATTGAATCACTGATACTGCGCATGAATGGCAGTATCACTTTACATAACGCTCCTGCAGGTGGGGCGGAGATCTGTCTGACCTTTGTAAACGGGAGAACGGCACGCCATGGCTAACCGCATTTACCTGATCGATGACGATGAATCCATTCGCGAGTCGTTAACCTTTCTCTTTTCAACCCTCAACTGGCCGGTGACGTCATTTCCTGGTATTGANCTCACCGGCTGTCTGTTGCTCGACATGCGAATGCCGGGGAAAGGGGGCTTACGCTGGCTTGAGGAGGGCGCCTGGCCGTGGCCGCTACTGCCGGTGGTGATGATGACCGGGCATGGCACCATTGACGCCTGTCGGCGCGCGTTTCATCACGGCGTGTTTGAGTTTTTCACCAAGCCGCTGGATGCCGATCGGTTGATTGAAACCGTGCAGATTGCCTTTGCAGAAAGCGAAAAACGGGCGGCGGTCTGGCAGGAATTTATCCGCGTCAAAACGCTGTTCAGCACCCTGTCGGCGCGGGAAACCGAGGTCCTGAACGAGCTAATGGCCGGACTCAGCAACAAAGAGGTGGCGCAGCGGCTGAACCTGTCGCCGCGCACAGTGGAAGCGCACCGGGCGGCGATTTTCAGCAAGCTCGGCGTGACCAGCCTGGTTCAGGCCATTCGCGAGCACGACAAACTGCAGTACGTATAACTACCAGGGTGGCTGCGTAATGCACCGAATAACGTTTTGTTACGCCTCCGGTTAGCATCTGGAGGTCAACAACGAAACGAGGACGTGCGATGAAAAAGTTACTGGTGTTAACGGCGCTGCTGGCCGCAACGGGTATGGCGCAGGCGGCCACACTGACGCAGAAAAACCTCTCTTTGGCGCAGGCGAATCAGCTCGCCAGCGCGGCGGTTCAGGCCTGCGTGGCGAAAAACTACCAGGTCAGCGTGACCGTGGTCGATCGTGGCGGGGTGATAAAAGCGGTGCAGCGCACCGATAACGCCGGTCCGCATACGGTTAAAGCCAGCGAAATGAAAGCGTTCACCGCGCTCAGCACTAAAAATGCTTCCGGAAAAGTGATGGAAGCGGCACAAAATAACGCGGGTGCGCAGAACATGCGTGACGTCCCGGGCTTCCTGTTGCTGGCGGGCGGTCTGCCGCTAAAATCGGGCGATGAGGTGATTGGCGCCATTGGTATCGGCGGCGCACCGGGTGGCAATCTGGACGAAGCCTGCGCACAGCAAGCGATCGACAACGTCAAACTGTAATTTCGTGCACAGGCGCCCCAGCCCGGGCTCCTGTGCTATATAATATATCCTTTAGTAAAATTGGCGGGATATTCATTCGGAATCAATACTTGGATAGCGCAATAATGCTAACCCGATGAGGTAAGAATGAAATTAAATAACATCGTCAGCGCTTTTCTGTTCGCTGGGTTATTCACCAGTATTTCCTTTCCTTTACTCGCGCAAACGGAACCGAAAGACGCGACCTCTGCAACCAAAACGGCAAATGATGCGTTACTCAATCAGTTGCCTTTCAGCGATAACACCGATTTCACTAACGCCCACAAAGGCTTTATCGCCGCATTGCCGCCAGACGTGATTAACGATGCGCAGGGCAAACTGGTGTGGGACCCGCAAAAATACGCCTTCATTAAAGAGGGCGACAAAGCGCCGGACTCGGTTAACCCCAGCCTGTGGCGTCAGGCGCAGTTGATCAACATCAGCGGATTATTTGAAATTACTGACGGCGTTTACCAGATCCGCAATCTCGATCTTTCCAATATGACCATTATTGAGGGAAGCTCGGGCGTGACGGTGGTTGATCCGCTGGTCTCAGCGGAGACCGCGAAAGTTGGTATGGATCTCTATTTCAAACATCGCGGTAAAAAACCAGTGGTCGCGGTGATCTACACCCACAGCCATGTGGACCACTACGGCGGCGTGCGCGGCGTGGTGGATGAAGCGGATGTGAAAGCCGGGAAGGTGAAAATCTACGCCCCCGCCGGGTTTATGGAAGAGGCGGTGTCCGAGAACATTATGGCGGGCAACGTGATGAGCCGTCGCGCCAGCTATATGTACGGCAACCTGCTGAAACCGGACGTTAAAGGGCAGGTGGGCGCCGGGCTGGGCACGACAACCTCCGCAGGCACCGTGACCCTGATTGCACCGACCAACTACATCACCCGAACCGGGCAGAAAGAGACGATCGACGGTCTGACCTACGATTTCCTGATGGCACCAGGCTCTGAAGCGCCGTCGGAAATGCTCTGGTACGTTGAAGAGAAGAAGATGATCGAAGCGTCCGAGGATGTGACGCACACGCTGCATAACACCTATTCGCTGCGCGGGGCGAAGATCCGCGATCCGCTGGCCTGGTCGAAATACATCAACGACGCCGTGCAGCGCTGGGGTGACAAAGCCGAGATTATTATGGCGCAGCACCACTGGCCAACCTGGGGCAATGAAAACGTGGTCAGACTGATGAAGAGCCAGCGGGATCTCTACCGTTACATCAACGACCAGACGCTGCGCATGGCCAACCAGGGGCAGACGCGTGATGAAATCGCTTTACCCTGCCGCCGTCACTGGCGAAGACCTGGGCCAACCGCGGCTATTACGGCTCGGTGAGCCACGATGTGAAAGCCACATATGTGCTCTATCTCGGCTGGTTTGATGGCAACCCGGCGACGCTTGACGAACTGCCGCCGGTCGAGGCCGCGAAGAAATATGTCGACTACATGGGCGGCGCAGAGGCCATCCTGAAGAAGGCAAAAGAGGACTACACGCAGGGGAACTACCGCTGGGTGGCTCAGGTGGTGAGCAAAGTGGTGTTCGCGAACCCGGACAACAAAGAGGCGCGGGATCTGGAAGCCGATGCGCTGGAGCAACTGGGGTATCAGGCGGAATCCGGGCCGTGGCGTAACTTTTATCTGACCGGCGCGCAGGAATTGCGTAACGGCGTGCAGAAGCTGCCGACGCCAAACACCGCCAGCGCCGATACCGTACGGGCGATGTCGCCTGAAATGTTCTTTGACTTCCTTGCGGTGCACATCAACGGCGAGAAAGCCGCCGAGGCGAAAGCGGTCTTTAACGTCGATCTGGGCCACGACGGCGGAAAATATCTGCTGGAGCTGGAAAACGGCGTGCTGAACCATACCGCCAACGCCGAAGCGAAAAACGCCGATGCGACGATTACGCTGGATCGTGCGACGCTGAACAAAATTATCCTTAAGGAAGAGACGCTGAAGCAAGCGGAGGATAAAGGCGACGTGAAGGTGACGGGCGATGGCGCGAAGCTGGACGAGATGCTGGGTTATATGGACAAGTTCGAGTTCTGGTTTAATATCGTGACACCGTAACTGATAGTAAAAACAACAAACCGGCATTTCCGCCGGTTTGTTGTGTCATCAAATTTTGCAGGCATCGCCACAGTCGTCGTCGGCGATGATCTCCTGAGCTTTTTTATCGGCATCTTCCAGTCGTTCAGCGTTGCGTTCTTCTGCTTCGTCCAGCCCGCTAAATACCAGTTTATCGAGATCAATTTCCATCATTCACCCATTTCAGTTCAGAGTTGCGTTGCCTCAGTATAGGGCAAAACGACGGCTGGAGGTATTACCCGTCTGTGCTAGCGTTACAGTTAGCATCCGGTTTCTGAAGGAGTCATGATGATGATGTTGTGCAAAGCCTGCGGTACGTCCTACGACGACAGCGAGGGAAAAACAGACCACTGTAAGATTTGTGAAGAGGAGCGGCAGTACGTGCCCGTCAGCGGGCAGGCGTGGATAACGCCGGAGGCGCTGACCGCGTCGCACAGCAACAAATGGCAGCAGCATGAAGAGAACCTGCTGAGTATCAAAACGGTGCCGTCATTCGCCATTAATCAGCGGGCGTTTCTGCTACGCACGCCGCACGGCAACGTGCTGTGGGACTGCATTGCTAATCTCGATCCGGCAACGGAGTTACTGATCAGGGCGCTGGGCGGCATTCGTGCCATCGCCATTTCGCATCCCCATTACTACACCACCATGCAGGACTGGGCGGAGACGTTCAACGCGCCCGTCTGGCTTCATAGCAGCGACCGGGAGTGGATTATGCGCGACAGCACGGCGATTCGCCTCTGGGAAGGCGACAGCATGGAGCTGATACCGTCCGTCCGCCTGTTGCGTCTCGGCGGGCACTTTGCCGGAGGGACGGTGCTGCACTGGGCGGAAGGTGGTGGCGTGATCCTCGCCGGAGATATTTTACAGGTGACGCCCGGCAGGGATGCGGTGTCGTTTATGTGGAGCTACCCGAATATGCTGCCGCTGCCTGCCGCGACGATCGACAACATTATGCAGCGTCTGACCGGCGTCAATTTTGAACGGCTGTACGGCGCGTTTGAAGGGCAGAACATGACGGAAAATGCGTATGACAGGGTGATGCGATCGGGGCAGAAATATATTGCGTGTCTGAAACAGGAACGATTGTGAAGCAGAAGAGGGGGCACCACAGAGAAACTATGGTGCGTCCGAGTGGACTCGAACCACCGACCCCCACCATGTCAAGGTGGTGCTCTAACCAACTGAGCTACGGACGCAGAATGGTGCGTTCAATTGGACTCGAACCAACGACCCCCACCATGTCAAGGTGGTGCTCTAACCAACTGAGCTATGAACGCACAACGGGGACGAATATTAGCGGCAGGGATGGGCGGTTGCAAGAAGAAAGTCGCACATTTCTTTCGCTTATCACGCGATTGCGGAACAATTGCGCAAAATGGAGAGAAAGCAACCGCCTGGCGGCGGCTGCTTCGCCATTACCGTGCGGCGCGGTGCAGGATCACGCTTGACGGCTGGTGCTGCAGGAAACGCATCCGCAGCATCATCATGACCGCCGCGGAGGTCAGGCCGATGATGAAGCCCCACCAGAATCCGGCTGGCCCCATGCGCGGCACCACCAGGTCGGTCAGGCCGAGAATATAGCCGCTCGGCAGCCCAAGCACCCAGTAAGCGGTAAAAGTGATAAAGAAAATCGAGCGGGTGTCTTTATAGCCACGCAGAATGCCGCTACCGATCACCTGAATGGAATCGGAAATCTGATACACCGCCGCCAGCATCATCAACTGGGACGCCAGCAGGATAACCGCGGGATTATCATTGTACAGCAGGGCGATCTGCTCGCGCAGGGAGACGGTGAAAATCGCCGTTAGCATCGCCATGCACACCCCGACGACAAGCCCCGTCCAGGCAGACACCTGCGCATCAATGGTCGAGCCCTGACCGAGGCGATAACCGACGCGAATCGTTACCGCCGCGGCGAGGGACATCGGCAACACGAACATCAGCGAACTGAAGTTCAGCGCGATCTGGTGCCCGGCGACGTCAACAATCCCCAGCGGCGAGACCAACAGCGCGACCACGGCAAACAGCGTCACTTCGAAAAACAGCGCCAGGGCAATCGGCAGCCCCAGTTGAATCAGGCGTTTAAGTACGACGCTGTCCGGTTTCGCGCTGCCTTCCACGAGGCGGATATCGCGCAGGGAACGGGCATTTTTCACAAAAGTCAGCATGCTGAAGAACATCACCCAGTAAACCGCCGCAGTGGCCACGCCACAGCCGACGCCACCCAATTCCGGCATGCCGAAATGACCGTAAATAAAGATGTAGTTGACCGGAATGTTGACCAGCAGACCGATAAAGCCCATCACCATGCCAGGTTTGGTTTTTGCCAGCCCTTCGCACTGGTTACGCGCCACCTGGAAAAACAAATAGCCCGGGGCACCCCACAGCAGGGCGCGCAAATAGCCAACGGCTTTGTCCGCCAGCGCCGGATCGATGTTATGCATGGTACGGATGATATGACCCGCGTTCCACAATACGACCATAATCAAAACAGAAACGCCACCCGCCAGCCAGAAACCCTGACGCACCTGGTGTGCGATGCGATCGCGGCGACCAGAACCGTTGAGCTGCGCGATCACCGGCGTCAGTGCCAGCAGTAGCCCGTGGCCGAACAGGATCGCCGGCAACCAGATTGAGGTACCGATGGCGACGGCGGCCATATCGGTGGCGCTGTATCCACCGGCCATCACGGTGTCAACAAACCCCATCGCGGTCTGGGCGATCTGCGCAAGGATCACCGGTATTGCCAGTGCTAATAACTGACGCGCTTCACTAACATACTTCTGCACGTGAACACCTATATATTGTTGTTATTTGAGGGACGAAAAAAGCCGCCGTAACTGGCAGCAAGAAGAAATACGGGGGAAATTGTCAGTCTATTGTAGCGAGGAATCGCTATTAAGCCAGTCAAAATATAGCAGGGAGTGCTCCGAAGGTGGCAACCTGTTTTTTCAACTGTTATTGTTCGTGTTATACCGCGCTGAATGTTAAGCGCCACGATGGAATACAGGAGTTGACGGCATGTTTACTGGTATTGTGCAGGGCACGGCGAAAGTTGTGTCTATTGATGAAAAACCGAATTTTCGCACCCACGTTGTTGAAATGCCTGAGCATATGCTTGAGGGGCTCGAAACCGGGGCATCAGTCGCGCACAACGGCTGCTGCCTGACTGTTACCGACANNCGATGAGATTGGCGGGCATTTGATGTCTGGCCATATTATGACCACCGCCGACATCACTAAAATCCTCACCTCGGAAAATAACCGGCAGATCTGGTTTAAGCCGCAGGATCCGGCGTTGATGAAATATATCCTCTACAAAGGATTTATTGGCGTTGATGGCATCAGCCTGACAGTGGGCGAAGTCACCGCGACGCGTTTTTGCGTACATTTAATTCCCGAAACGCTGCAACGCACCACGCTTGGCAAGAAAAAGCTCGGTGCGCAGGTGAATATCGAAATCGACCCGCAGACGCAGGCGGTGGTGGATACCGTCGAACGTGTGCTGGCGGCAAAAGAGGCCGCGCTACAGATAGCGGCAGACGAATAAAAAAATCCCCGGCACGCCGGGGATTTTTATTAGCGGGCGACGCGAAGTCCGTGATCGACACCGCGTGAGAAAACCACCTGCCAGAGGTGAATATCACGGGCCCGAAACGCACCGGCGCAGGCATTCAGATAATAACTGAACATCCGTTTAAAACGCTCGGAGTAGTTATCTGCAATTTCTGGCCAGCTGGCAAGGAAACGTTCATACCAGGCCATTAGCGTGGTGTCGTAGTCGGCGCCAAAGTTGTGCCAGTCTTCCATAATAAAATGCGGTTCGCTGGCATCGGCAATCTGGCGGACGGACGGCAGGCAGCCGTTCGGGAAGATGTATTTGTCGATCCACGGGTCAACGTTGTGATCCGTTTTCTTCGAACCGATGGTGTGTAGCAGGAAAATACCGTCAGGTTTCAAATTGCGGTCGGCCACGTCAAAATAGGTGTTGTAATTTTTCGGACCCACATGCTCGAACATACCGACGGAAACGATGCGGTCAAATTGATCGTTCAGGTCGCGATAATCCTGAAGACGAATATCGACGTCCAGCCCTTCGCAGCGCTGTTGCGCCATTTTCTGCTGTTCTGCTGAAATGGTCACGCCCACGACGCTGACGCCGTAATTTTTCGCCATATAATAAGCCAGACCACCCCAGCCGCAGCCGATATCCAGCACGCGCATTCCCGGTTTAAGCTGTAGTTTACGGCAGATCAGATCCAGCTTGCCCAGTTGCGCTTCTTCCAGCGTGGTGGCGTCTTTCCAGTAGGCGCAGGAGTATTGCATCATTGGATCGAGCATCCGGCTGAACAGATCGTTGCCGAGATCATAATGTTCTTTGCCGACAATCCAGGCTCTTTTTTTACTTTGCAGGTTAAACAGACGGGCGCTGGCGATTCGCAGCGTATCTTTGAAATGGTGGGGGAGTTGGTTTTCCAGCCCGGCGCGCAACACCTTCTGGAAGAAAATATCCAGACGCTCGCAATCCCACCAGCCATCCATATAACTCTCGCCTAACCCAAGCGAGCCTTCCTGCAGTACGCGCTTAAAGAAGAGCGGATTTTTGACCTGCACATCTGAAGGGGCAGATCCGTTAATTTCGATGCCTGCCCGACTCAATAGCTCACTGGCTATGCGATACCACTCATCATTGGGCACGCTTACTTCTTCTATACACGATGAACTCATAGCTTCTCCATCACGCGCATGTGACCAGAACCTTAAAACAGCGTAGACGCTTTTTTGGGTTTGTGAGAAATCTCACGGAACATTCCGTGAGCCTGCTATCCGACGTAGAAAAAGAGGAAGGGAGATAACCCTTGCCGAAAGGCCTTCCATGGTGAAACGGGCGGCGTCCTGCGCCCGTTAATGCATAATATTAATCGTAATTATGTGATGCCTGACTCAGTATAGGCCGCTAAATCAGGCGATTCAATAAAAAAATGTTAGCAGCCTAATTACTGTTCGGTAACATAATTTTTCGCGGTATTACGCGTGGCCGGGCTGGCCTGGAGCTGCATAACATAGCCGATTGCCGCCAGCACAACCGTCGCCAGCATCACGCTGGTGGTCGCCAGTAGCGGAGAGGCGATAAACGTCGACACCACCAGACTTGCGAGAAAGCACAGCCCCAGTTGCAGCGTGTTCTGCATCGCGGCAGCGCGACCGGTGGCCTGCGGGAACGGGCGCAGCGCTTGCGCAACGACAATCGGGTAAATCATACCGTTGGCCATCGCCATAATGCAGAACGGAACCAGCAGCGCCGTTAGCGTGGCGCCCGCAAACAGGCCCACCGCCCAGGTGGCGATAGTGCTGAGTGCAAAAACGATCATCGCCCACGGTAGCAACTGTTTGCCTTCCCATTTTTGCAGCGCCGCGCGGCAGCCGTAGCCGCCCATCAGAAAGGCGATGGTCTGCGGCACGTAACTCAGGCCGATTGCGCCGGGGCCGTAACCCATTTCATGCAGCAGGAACGGCGAGCCGGTCAGCCAGGCAAAGAAACAGGCGGAGCAGGCGGCGTAGACCAGCACGTTACCGCAGTAGGCGCGTGAGCGCAGCAGCGTGAAAAACGTCAGCGTTTTGCCAGTCTGCTGCTGTGGTTTTTGCGCCGGTTTCAGGCGCAGTGCCGGGATCATCAACACCAGCGTAACCGCAAACAGGACGGCAAAAATTGCCTGCCATTCCAGATGGACCAACAGCCAGCTTCCGAGCAGCGGGGCCAGCGCCGGAGAGAGCGCCACCAGCGGCATGATGGTGGCGAAAATACGGTTAGTGCGATGCGCCGGATAGTAATCCGTCACCATCGCCTGCCAGGTGACGGTGGCCGCACAAACGCCAACGGCCTGAATAAAGCGCAGCACCAGCAACAGCATGCCGTCACGCACCCACAGCATACCCAGACAGCCAAGGGCAAAAATCGTCAGTCCGCTGAGCAAAACCCCTTTGCGACCGTAGCGGTCGGAAAGCGGCCCCCACAACAGCTGCGCTACGGCGAAGCCCGCCAGGAACAGGCTCAGGCTGGCGCTGACGGTGGACGCCGGAATGTTCAGATCGCGTTGAATGGCCGCAAAAGCGGGCAGATACATATCAGTTGCCAGAAAGCCGAGCACGCTCAAACCGGCCAGCCAGGCAAGAAAAGGTTTTCCAGGTTGCATATCTCTTTCTCTTTATCAATGCAGGTGTACGACAGGCGCAAGTGTAGGGAGTGCAAAGGCGCTTGTGAAACGCTAATATTTGTCGGGTGAATTCAAAATTTTTGCAGGCAAAAAATGTGGTCGGAATATTCCCTCGAAGTCGTTGATGCGGTAGCCAGAAACGGCAGCTTCAGTGCCGCAGCGCAGGAGCTGCACCGGGTGCCTTCAGCGGTGAGTTATACGGTGCGTCAGCTGGAAGAGTGGCTGGCGGTGCCGCTGTTTGAACGCCGCCACCGCGATGTCGAACTGACCCCCGCGGGCGTCTGGTTTCTCAAAGAAGGGCGCTCTGTTATCAAAAAAATGCAGATCACTCGCCAGCAGTGTCAGCAGATCGCCAACGGCTGGCGCGGGCAGCTGTCGATTGCCGTCGATATTATCGTCAGGCCGGAGCGTACCCGAAAGCTGATCGTCGACTTCTACCGCCATTTCCCCGATGTGGAACTGATTGTCTTTGAGGAAGTGTTTAACGGCGTGTGGGATGCGCTCTCTGACGGGCGCGTTGAGCTCGCCATTGGTGCCACGCAGGCGATTCCGGTCGGTGGTCGTNCCGCCCCCCTGCCTCTCAGCAGGTTTGTGCGTCGGCATGGTGCCCACCCATTTTGCCCGCCCGTGGATCGACTGCGGCGAGTGGGTTGAGCTGGAACTGGAGAATCCGTTTCCGGATGCGGCGTGCTGCCTGACGTGGCAACAGCAGGATGTGTCACCGGCGCTGGCGTGNCCCCGACAATGCTTAACGGCGGTAGTCGCGGAACGGGCCGTCCGCCACGGAGCGACGTTCGATAAGGCGCGGATGTACTTCAATCGACTGCGACTCTTCGCGTTTGTTGACGATGCGGTCGAGCAGCATATTGAACGCCGTTTCCCCCAGCGAATCTTTCGGCTGGTGAATGGTCGTCAGCGCCGGAGAGAAGAAGCGGGCGTTGCGCACGTTGTCATAACCAATAATGGAAATGTCCTGCGGCACGCGCAATCCCATCTCATCGGCAGCGCAAATTGCGCCCATCGCCATGATGTCGCCGCCGCAGAAAATCGCCGTCGGGCGAGGGGACTGGGAGAGGATCTGCTGCATCGCACGGTAGCCGGATTCCGGCTCGAAATCGCCCTGTACAATCCAGTTTTCCGGCACGTTAACCTGCGCTTCCTGCATCGCTTTCATAAAGCCAGCAAGACGACCGGCACCGGTGTTACGCTCGAGTGGCCCAGGGATCACGCCAATTTCGCGATGACCGCGATCCAGCAGGTAACGTCCCGCCATATAACCGCCTTCAAAGGCGTTATCGATGACAGCATCGGTAAAGTCGGCGCGCGCTTCGCCCCAGTCCATCACCACCATCGGGATGTGGCGGTACTCTTCCAGCATGGAGATCAGAGAGTCCGGGTATTCAGAGCACATCACCAGCAGCCCATCGACGCGCTTTTGCGCCATCATCGACAGATATGCCTGCTGTTTTTCAAGGCTGTTCCAGGCGTTACCCAGAATCAGGGTATAGCCTTTCTGGAAGCAGTTTTTCTCAACGGCTTCGATAATTTCCGCAAAATAGGCGGCTTCGCTGCTGGTGGCCAACAGACCAATTGACTTGGTGTGGTTTACCTTCAGGCTGCGGGCGACGGCGCTCGGCGAGTAGTGCAGCTCTTTGATCGCTGCCCACACGGCATTGCGCGTCTCTTCCGCAACGAAACGGGTTTTGTTAATAACGTGTGATACGGTTGTAGTGGAAACGTTTGCGCGTTTCGCTACATCTTTAATCGTTGCCATAGATCTCACTCCAGACCATATTCTGTACTCCTGAAGAACAGGCACGTAAACGTTTGCCTTAAAACACCCTGTAGCAATCGAAGTCGGATTGCGGTACGCCGGGAAAACGACACAGGACGTCAGGAGGGGGTCAGTGGCCGGTACGCTTTTAATTTAGCGTGGGATTTTGTCCTATCCGGGCGAAAAGGGGAAGAGAAAAATCAATAACCCGACAAAAGCGTGAAGATTTTCGCGTAATAATATGCAAAAATGATCAGGCTCACTAATGGTGTGGGAATAACAAGGAGAAAAATTGATGAGTACCGAACTCAAGCTTTCGTTGACCACCACTGTTGTTACTCTGGGCCTGATCGTTATCACTGGCCTGATTGCCGTTCTGCACTAATTCCCCCGGGGGAGAGCCTTCTCCCCCGCGCCGCTCCCGGCATTATTATCATTTCCGCAATAATCTTTTGTCATTTTTGTCACTTCAGTTTTTTGTGATTGATGTCATACTTTCTGCATCTTACAAGGTACCGCGAAACGTCGCGGCCAACCGGAGTTGCTAAATGAAAGTTAATTATCCGTTAGTTGCCCTTGCCGTTGGGGCATTTGGCATCGGGACAACCGAATTCTCACCGATGGGCCTGCTGCCCGTCATCGCCAACGGGGTGGACGTCTCTATCCCCGCGGCTGGCATGCTGATCAGCGCCTATGCTGTTGGCGTGATGGTCGGGGCGCCGTTGATGACGCTGCTACTGTCACATCGCGCTCGTCGTAGCGCACTGATTTTTCTGATGGCGATTTTTACCCTTGGCAACGTGCTGTCTGCCATCGCACCGGATTACACCACGCTGATGCTTTCCCGCATTATTACCAGCCTTAACCACGGCGCGTTCTTCGGACTGGGTTCGGTGGTGGCGGCAAGCGTTGTGCCGAAACACAAACAGGCCAGCGCCGTTGCCACCATGTTTATGGGGCTGACCATTGCCAACATCGGCGGTGTGCCTGCAGCCACCTGGCTCGGTGAAACCATCGGCTGGCGCATGTCGTTCCTCGCGACGGCAGGGCTGGGCGTGATCGCTATGCTCGGTCTGTGGTTCTCGCTGCCGAAAGGAAGCGCCGGGGAACGTCCTGACGTAAAGCGCGAGTTGTCAGTACTGGTTCGCCCGCAGGTATTGTCTGCGCTGTTGACCACGGTACTGGGCGCAGGGGCGATGTTCACCCTTTATACCTACATCTCACCGGTGCTGCACAGCATCACCAATGCGTCGCCGCTGTTCGTGACCGCGATGCTGGTGCTGATCGGTGTGGGCTTCTCCATCGGTAACTATCTCGGCGGTAAGTTTGCCGATCGCTCCGTCAGCGCGACGCTGAAAGGCTTCCTGCTACTACTGATGGCAATCATGCTGGCGATTCCGTTCCTCGCACAGAGCCAGATTGGCGCAGCAATCAGTATGGTGGTCTGGGGCGCGGCAACGTTCGCGGTAGTGCCTCCGTTGCAGATGCGCGTGATGCGTGTCGCCAGTGAAGCGCCGGGGCTGTCTTCTTCTGTCAACATCGGTGCGTTCAACCTGGGTAATGCCCTGGGTGCGGCGGCGGGTGGTGCGGTGATTTCCGGTGGTCTGGGTTACAGCTTTGTGCCGGTGATGGGTGCCATCATTGCTGCGCTGGCCCTGTTCGTGGTGCTGTTTAGCGGAACCCGCCAGTCTGAAGAAGTGTGTGCCAGTAACTAAGTAAAACAATCACGCAGAAGGGATAACCCTTCTGCGTTCTGGTTTATGCTGCCAGATTCTTCGCAACAAAGTCCCAGTTTACCAGTGCCCAGAAGTGCTCAAGATAGTTCGGGCGGGCGTTACGGTAGTCAATATAATACGCATGTTCCCACACATCGACGGTCAGTAACGGCGTGGCGTCTGTCGTCAGCGGCGTACCGGCGTTAGACGTGGAAACAATCGCCAGGCTACCGTCGGCGTTTTTCACAAGCCAGGTCCAGCCAGAACCAAAGTTTTTCACCGCCGCGTCGGTAAACTTCGCTTTAAAGTCGGCGAAGCTGCCAAAGGCCTTGTTGATGGCGACTGCAACGTCACCGGTCGGTTCGCCACCGGCGTTCGGCGCCAGGCAGTGCCAGTAGAACGTGTGGTTCCAGACCTGAGCGGCGTTGTTGAACACGCCACCTTCCGAAGAACGTACAATTTCTTCCAGCGTTTTGCCTTCAAACGCCGTCCCTTTGATCAGGTTGTTGAGATTGGTCACGTAGGTCTGATGGTGTTTTCCGTAATGATACTCCAGCGTTTCCGCAGAAATATGGGGCGCCAGGGCGTCTTTTGCATACGGTAATGCAGGTAATTCGAACGACATTGCTACTCTCCTTTTTATTGTTAATTATCCCAACAGACAGGAATAACCCTGTAGTCGGTAAGGGTAGGGTAGCAAATTGAAAGGGGTGACAAAAGAGGAACTTACCCTGACGTATTTGCGTCAGGGCAGAGATCAGCGGATCGTTTTAGGTGTCATCACGCGGCGGGCGCCGACGTAGTGGCGGGTCCAGTAATCTTCGCTCAGCGAGGTCACCTGAATGTCACGGCCTGAACGCGGAGACTGGATAAACTTGCCGTTGCCGACGTACACGCCGACGTGATCGGCCGTGCCGCGACCACGGGTGCGGAAGAAGACCAGATCGCCGGTTTCCAGTTCACTGCGGTTCACCGGACGCGCATCGCGCAAGTGGTACATTTCGTTCGCGGTACGCGGAATGCGAATGTTGATCAGATCTTTATAGGCGTAATAGACCAGACCGCTGCAGTCAAAACCGGTACGCGGTGACGTGCCGCCCCAGCGATACGGTTTACCAATCTGGCCCATCAGCTTGTTCACACCACGCTGACACATTTCTTTTTCTGACCTTTGCGGATGGTGCATTTCTGCGTCACTTTTGTGGCGGCAGTGCGTTTATCGGCGACGGCTTTGGTTTTACGTGAAGCGGTAGTGGAAGCGGGAGTTTTCTTGCTGGTGGACGCGGTGGTTTTTTTACTGGTTTTTTTTGCGGTGGTTTTGCTTTTCTGGCTGGTGGTTTTTTTCTTGCGTTCGGGCGCTTTCGCCAGGTGTGTTTTTTGTGTCGCAGAAGCGCGCGCCTGCTGAGAAGCGTGCGACAACGGTGTAAATGAAAGCGATGTAAACAGTAAAGCACAGAGCGTGATCGAGATTTTATTTATCCGCGCCACTGAGCAATCCTCTGATTATGGCAGGCCTGTGCAATCATGCCTGCGTATGATTTTCAAAACGCCTCGATTCTAATGCATAAAATCACAAAATGTTAATAGCCATTTTGCATCTAAAATAACGTTTCGTAAGCGAGTGCAAAAAAAATCATCAACGCAGTGACATCTGGAAACATAACGCTCAACTTTTCGTCACAGATGCCGATAAAGGCATATTTGTAAGGCAACTTCAGCCGACAGACGATAAAATAAGAAAGAGTGAACAAAATGTTATTTTCCGTCGGCAGCCAGAGACGTTACAATGTCTGACTACGGCCGTAAAAGAAGTTAAAGGAAGCAAAGACAATGAGCACCACTGTTGAAAAAATCCAGCGCCAGATCGCTGAAAACCCGATCCTGCTGTACATGAAAGGTTCTCCAAAACTGCCGAGCTGCGGTTTTTCTGCTCAGGCAGTGCAGGCGCTCTCCGCCTGTGGCGAACGTTTTGCCTACGTTGATATCCTGCAGAACCCGGACATCCGCGCTGAGCTGCCGAAGTACGCAAACTGGCCGACCTTCCCGCAGCTGTGGGTTGACGGCGAACTGGTTGGCGGCTGCGATATCGTCATTGAAATGTATCAGCGCGGCGAACTGCAGCAGTTGATCAAAGAAACCGCGGCGAAGTACAAAGAAGACGAGCCGAAAGCGGAATAAGCCTTCAGGCAATAAAAAAGCGAACCGCTGCGTTCGCTTTTTTTATGTCTGTTATTCGGCGTTGGTGGCCAGCGGCCAGCCGCCCAGGCGCTTCCAGCGGTTAACGATTTCACAAAACAGAATGGCGGTCTGCTCGGTATCGTACAGGGCAGAGTGCGCCTGCGCGCTGTCAAATTCCATTCCGGCGGCGGCGCAGGCTTTCGACAGCACCGTCTGACCAAGCGCCAGCCCGCTCAGCGCCGCAGTGTCAAAGGTGACAAACGGGTGGAACGGGTTGCGCTTCAGCGACGCGCGTTCGGCGGCGGCCATCATAAAGCTGTGGTCGAACGTCGCGTTGTGCGCCACCATGATCGCCCGGTTACAGCCGCTGTCTTTAATGCCTTTGCGCACTGCTTTGAAAATGGCGTGCAGCGCATCGTGTTCGCTTACCGCGCCGCGCAGCGGGTTGGTCGGGTCGATACCGTTGAAGGCCAGCGCTTCGGGCTGAAGATTGGCCCCTTCGAACGGCTCAACGTGGAAATGCAGTGTGTTATCCGGCATCAACCATCCATGCTCATCCATTTTTAACGTCACGGCGGCGATTTCAAGCAGCGCATCCGTACTGGCGTTAAAACCGGCCGTTTCCACATCAATAACCACGGGGTAAAAACCACGGAAACGGTCGCACAGACCATTAAGTTGAGCGTTGTCGGACATCAGAATCTCTTAGACGTAAAAAAAGTAGCGCGCATTATGGCAAATTTTGCCTGATTTTTGTAGCGGGGGAGAAAAGAACGGGTGCCGCAGCACCCGTGGAGACGCGGGATCAGTTACCAAGACCTTTGCCGGCATCTTTCTCTTCGATAAGCTCGATTTTGTAGCCGTCCGGATCTTCGACAAACGCGATGACGGTGGTGCCGCCTTTGACCGGGCCCGCTTCGCGGGTGACGTTGCCGCCATTGTTGCGGATGCGTTCGCAGGCCTGCGCCGCGTTATCCACGCTCAGCGCGATATGACCGTAGGCGGTGCCCAGGTCGTATTTGTCCACACCCCAGTTGTAGGTCAGCTCAATGACCGCTTCATCGCTTTCCGGGCCGTAGCCGACGAAGGCGAGGGAGTATTTATACTCCGGGTTTTCGCTGGTACGCAGCAGCTGCATGCCAAGGACGTTGGTGTAGAAGTCAATGGAACGCTGCAGGTCGCCTACACGGAGCATGGTGTGAAGTAAGCGCATAAGATCCCCTTATCATTTGATATCAATACATTCAGAACAATGTTTTAGTATAGCGGCGGATTGCCGCCGCTATCAATGAAGGGATTACAGCGTAGGGTAATCAGTGTAGCCTTCGGCACCGCCACCGTAGAAACTTTCCGGGCGCTGCGGGTTCAGTTCCGCCTTGCGCTGCAGGCGGGTGACCAGATCCGGGTTGGCAATCCAGTCGCGACCAAACGCCACGGCGTCAATCAGCCCTTTGTTGAGCAGATCGTCGGCTTTTTCCAGGGTGTATGCGCCCGCGCCCACAATCGGGCCGTGGAAACGTTCACGCACTTTACGACGGAATTCCTCGCTGTACGGCTGACCACCGGCCCAGTCTGGTTCAGACATGTGCATATAGGCGATACCGCGTTTGCCGAGCTGCTCAATCAGATACAGCGCGTCAGCTTCTTCGTTCGGACCGTTATCGACGTTCTGGAAGGTGCCTACCGGGGACACGCGAATGCCGATGCGGTCGGCACCCCATTCTTTAATACCGGCATCCACCACTTCCAGCACCAGGCGGGCACGGTTTTCCACGCTGCCGCCGTACTGGTCTGTACGGTGGTTAGAGGACGGTGACAGGAACTGGTGCAGCAGATAACCGTGTGCAGAGTGCAGCTCGACCATATCAAAACCGGCTTCGCGGGCGTTGGCGATGGCCTGACGGAAGTCGTTCACAATCCCCGGGATCTCGTCCAGCTCCAGCGCACGCGGCATGGAGGTATCAACGCGGATCGCATTGCCGTTTTCATCACGCAGCGAGGTACGCGTACCGGCACTAATGGCGGAAGGCGCAACCGGCGCTTTGCCGCCAGGCTGAATGCTGTTGTGGGAGATACGGCCGGTGTGCCACAGCTGTACGGCCATATGACCGTTTTCGGCGTGCACGCCGTCGGTGATTTTTTTCCACGCCGCGATCTGCTCCGGGCTGTGCAGCCCCGGCGCGCCCGCGTAGCCTTTCGCCTGGGCGGAAATCTGCGTGGCTTCGGAGATGATTAACCCGGCGCTGGCGCGCTGACGGTAGTATTCACCCATTAACGGTGTCGGAATATCGCCCGGCTCGATACTGCGCAGGCGGGTGAGCGGCGCCATAAAGACGCGGTTCGGAACGGTAATCGCGCCCACTTTCAGCGGGGTAAACACTTTCTGTTGTGACATGATGACTCCTGAGTAGACCGGTCGTCTAGTGATGTTGTAAATTAAAGCACCTGTTAAACAGCAGGTGCGGCAATCAGGGTTCTGACGTGCGCCAGCGCGCTTTCCAGCGCCGAAGCACAACGGGACATCTTGGCCTGTAAATTGGCGCCCAGCCATAGCGAGTAGAGCACCTGCGCCAGTTCGGCGGCATCGCCGTCAAACGTCAGGCTGCCTTCGCGGCGACCATCGTCCAGCGCCTGTGCGAGCAGGGCGGTGATCCGGCAGGCACCTTTGTTCATTTCAGCGCGCATTATCTCAGAGAGATCGCACACTTCGGCGGTCAGTTTGACCGTCAGACAGCCGCTGATGATCCCTTGCTGAGTAAACTGATTCAGGGTGTGCTGGTAGTACGCCAGCAAACGATCGCGATAGTTGCCTTCGCCCTGCGAGAAATGCGCCGTCAGACGCTGGTGATAATCCTCAAAGTAGCGTTCCAGCATCGCCACGCCAAAAGCTTCTTTTGAGCGGAAGTAATGGTAAAACGATCCCTTCGGGACGTCGGCGGTTTTTAGCAACTCGGTGAGCCCCATCCCGGTAAAACCGCGGTGCATGCAAAGCTGCTCGCCGGTGGCAAGGATGTGTTCGCGCGTATCACAATCAGTATGTCTGCTCATGGTGGCTAATGTAGTAGACCGATCGGTCTAATGCAAGCCGAATTTGAGCGCGCAATTTTTGAATAAAGGTTGCGCAAGGCGAATGAAGCGTCTTCAATGAGAAGCATGATCAACCAACAGAGGGCCCGACATGGCTGAACAGCTGGAGTTCTTTCCGGTACCAAGTCCGTGCCGGGGAATTTGTCAGTCAGACGAGCGCGGTTATTGCCGCGGCTGCATGCGCAGTCGTGAAGAGCGGTTCCACTGGCAAACACTGAGCGACGCCCAGAAGCAGGAGGTGATCCGCCTCTGCCGTCAGCGTTTGCTGCGCAAATTACGTGCAACCAAAGCCGTTCCTCCTGAAGATCCTGAGCAGCCTTCACTGTTTTAGTGATAATTTTGCGTATACTCTCCGCAGGTCTTTATTGAGGAAGCTGTTATGGTTCAGCGAATTACCCTGGCACCGCAAGGGCCGGAATTTTCCCGTTTCGTGATGGGATACTGGCGGCTGATGGACTGGAATATGTCTCCGCGCCAGCTGGTCAGNCCCCACCGTCGATCATGCCGATATTTACGGCGGCTACCAGTGCGAAGCGGCCTTTGGTGACGCGCTGAAGCTGGCGCCGCATCTGCGCCAGCGGATGGAAATCGTCAGTAAATGCGGCATCGCTACCACCGCGCGGGCGGAAAACGCCATTGGTCACTACATTACCGATCGCGACCACATCGTGCGCAGCGCCGAACAATCGCTGAAAAATCTGGCCATCGATGCGCTCGATCTGTTGTTAATCCATCGCCCCGATCCGCTGATGGATGCCGACGAGGTCGCGGAAGCCTTCCTGACGTTGCACCAGAGCGGCAAAGTGCGCCATTTCGGCGTTTCCAACTTTACCCCCGCGCAGCTCACGCTGCTGCAGTCACGCCTGCCGTTTACGCTGGCGACCAACCAGGTGGAGATTTCACCGGTTCANGAGGGCGGGGTCCTGCCTCGGCGGCGGTCGTCTGTTCAACGATATGGCGTTCCAGCCGTTGCGTGATGAACTGACGACCATCGCGCAGGAACTTAATGCAGGAAGTATTGAACAGGTGGTATATGCGTGGGTGATGCGTCTGCCCATCCGTAAAGCCGCGTTAGGTTACGACGTGCCGTAATCGTGTTACCCGTTGCGGAGGGGCGACGGTCACTCCGCAATGGCCCCGTCCGGTGGTGCCTGTTCAAGCTGTGAAAGTGAGCAGTGCAGCCGCCAGATCAGCGATGCCAGTTCCCTCGCCGCAGGCTGGTGGTGTTTCGCCAGCACATCACAAATCCGTTGCAGTTCCTGAAGCGACGAGGCCAGTGGACGATGCTGTACCCCGCGCTCGCTCATCACATCCCGCAACAGCGTAATGCAGAGATCCCGCACCTGCGACAGCGGATCGGAACGCGCTTCCCACTCGCGTAGCTGCCAGACCACATGCGAGCAGTTGAGCAACACCACGCCCCAGCGCAGCAGCCAGCGGCGCGCCAGCGCATCTTTGCTGTTACTTAACTGGCTGATGTGATGATAAACCAGCGACTCAAATTCATGTTCTGAATGGGCAGGGCGACGACTGAGTTGATCGACAAAGTGACGCCGTAACGCATGAATATGCCGACGGCTTTTGCGCGCATCTGAACCTGGCCGCAGGATGGCAAAGGCCGTCCATGCCAGCCCCACGCCCAGAATCTTCGCCAGGTTGTCATTGAGGAACTCGCCGAAATCGTACACCGGCGGATTCGTTACCGCGATAAATGAGCCCATAAAGACAATCAGCTGCCCCCACAAGCCTGCCAGTTTTGGCATCTGCAGCTTAAGCAACTGCATGGTGGTGATCAGTGGAAAAAGAAACAGCAGGAATTGCCACAGTTGAGTGATCTGCACCATCAGGCCGAATTTAACCATAAAGCTGAACAGCGACAGCAGGATCAGCGTACGCATCAGCAGTGTCAGCGAGTTGAAGGGTGACGGCGACACGGAATAGAGTACGCAACAGATAGAGGCCAGCGTCAGGGCCGCACCGCCGGAATCCCACTGAGTGTTGATACTCCACGCGCCAACCGCCACCAGCGCGCAGAAGGTTCGAATACCGTTCCACAACGCTTCCGCGTGATCGGTATGTCGTGCCAGTGCTGGCGCCTGCGGGACATCAAATTCGGTGATGGCGGTGGCGTTTTCCAGCCGGTTCAGCCAGGCGCTGTTTTTCAGGTACAGACGGCAGAAATAGCGCAGCCGGTGCCAGAAGGCATGGTGGCGATAATCCTGCGGATCGCTGGGCACCAGTGGCGCGATGATGCGGGCCACGCTGTAAACATCGCTGCCCGGCCTGGCAAGCTCCAGCAGCAACGCTTCTATTACCGGGCGCACGTTGTCCGGTGGGCTGGGCCAGTTCAACAGTATCCGGCGCAGGCTGGAAATCACGCTGATCAGTCGCAACTGCTGGTGTAGCAGGTAGTTGAGCAGGCTGTTCTGGCGGCGAAAACGATAGTGGCTCCAGAACGCCTGAATGCGCAGCAGGTTGGTGGTCAGGATCTGGCTAATAATACTTTCGTGAGCGAAACGGATGGCGTCAGTGGTGTCAGGTTGCCAGAGCAGGCTGGCGTGCTCCAGCAGTCGGGAATGCATGTTTTTCAGCGCCGTCAGCAGCGCGGTGCCGTCGGAAGTGCTGGGCATGATCATCATCATCGTGCCGCCGCACAAGATCCCGACAATCACCTCGCAGACGCGCGCCTGGGCGATATCCCACAGTTCGGTCGGATCCACCACGTTAATGACCGGAAAAGCGATGATCGCGCAGGTATAACCGGCCAGCTGGAACGCATAGGCGACGTTGTTGGTGAACATCGCGCAGGCCCNNAGGAAAACTGACCCCCGCCGCCGAGGTCATCGCCCAGTACGGCTCGTCGAGATTGAGGTAATAGGCGATGCTGAGCGCCAGACAGATGGCGATGCCGTTACGCAGGGCATATCGCCACTGCGGACGCGAGGCCTTAACCCACGGCAGTGATCGCCATGTCAGGGCAAAGAAGGTCATTCAGCGCTGCCGACCGCAACGGTGCAGGTGGTGCCGGACACCAGCGTGATATCCGGCGGAAGCTTGTCAAATTCAATGCGTACCGGGACACGCTGCGCCAGCCGCACCCACGGAATATTGGGCTTGATGTCAGCCACCAGGCCGCTGTCGCTCTCCACGCTCTGGTCGTAGATGGCTCGCCCGATACTGGAAACGTGACCGCGTAACGTTTGATTGTTACTGTAGAGGATGATTTCTGCGCTGTCTCCGGCGCGGATGTGCCGCAGCTTCGTCTCTTCGAAATAGCCAATCACGTAAAACGAATGGCTGTCGACCAGCGCAAACACTGGCTGTCCTTCCGTGGCATAGCTGCCCACGCGAGTGGAAAGGTTGGTTACCCAGCCGTCTACCGGCGCTTTGACTATCGTCTGCGCCAGCTGCCAGCGGGCGTGCTCCAGCGAGGCCTGGGCCGCATCGACGGACGCTTTGGCGGCTTTCACTGTGACGTTTGCGGTATCAAGATCTTCCGCAGAAATGTAGTTTTGCGGCAGGTTGCGGCGGCGGGTGGCTTCATGGGAGGCTTTCACCAGATCGGTCTGTGCTTTCGCCAGCTCTGCCTGCGCGTTCAGCACCGCAATGTGATACGGCGTGTCGTCAATGCGAAACAGCACGTCACCGGCTTTCACCAGCTGGTTATCTTTTACATTGATTGCCTGAATGCTTCCTGAGACTTGCGGCGTGATGCTGACCTGTTCGGCGCGCACTTTACCGTCGCGCGTCCAGGGCGACTGCATGTAATAATTCCACACCAGCCAGACGATCACGAGGGCGATGGCGGCGATGAGTAAGGTCGAGAAATATTTCAGTTTTTTCATTTGCAGGCATCACCACGACACAATAAGTACCAGCGCCAGACACACGGACAGCGCGAAGAGAGAAAGATCCATCAGCATGGGATGCCAGATGTCGCCCGCGTACATCCAGTCGCGTAACTGGCGATGGGCGATAAGCCAGATCAGAAAGCCCAACAGGACAGCTCTGAACAGCGGGGGAAAGTAGATAGAAGCGCCAACCACCAGATCCTGAAGGGGCAACCCTGACGCGTTGAGAATTGACATCACGAGCAAAAATCCTTTGCTTGGGCGTAGTGATCGGCCAATTGTGAGATCCACATCGGCAAAGCGCATTTATAACTATTCTGAGTATAAATCATTGCTTTGGTTTGCGTTAAGAAGGCAATACATTGTTTTGGTATGTTAAATGCTGCACACTATCTTAAAATCAGTATAATAACTTAGCAAGCTAATTATAAGGAGATGAAATTGGAATCGCCATTAGGTTCTGATCTGGCCCGGTTAGTGCGCATCTGGCGTGCTCTGATTGACCATCGCCTGAAACCTCTGGAATTGACGCAAACGCATTGGGTGACGCTGCACAACATTCATCAGCTTCCCCCTGAGCAGTCGCAAATTCAACTGGCTAAAGCGATTGGCATCGAGCAACCGTCACTGGTGAGAACGCTTGACCAACTGGAGGAGAAAGGACTCATCTCTCGCCAGACATGTGCAAGCGATCGTCGTGCTAAGCGCATTAAGCTCACTGAGAAAGCTGAGCCGCTGATTGAAGAGATGGAAGCGGTGATCAGGAAAACCCGCGGTGAAATCCTTTCGGGGGTGACTGCGGATGAACTGAACATGCTGCTCAATCTGATTTCACGTATTGAGCAAAATATTCTCGAGCTGCAGGCAAGAGACTGAATTATGCCGTACCCTGAATAAAAGGCCTTGCATCCGCAAGGCCTTTCTTTTTGGGCTCATTGCCAGACCATCACGCGGTTACGTCCGGCCTCTTTAGCCGCGTACATTGCCTGATCAGCGCGCTGCACGCACGCTTCGGCGGACAGATCATGTTCCGTGGCGGTAAACACCCCCATACTGATGGTGATTGGTTCAGGCAGTTGTCCGTCGCTACGCTTTGGATCCTGCTGGCAAATGGCCTGGCGGATGCGTTCTGCCACGTTATACGCTTCCGTCGCGGAGGTATTGGTCAGCAGCAGGGCAAACTCTTCGCCGCCGACTCTCGCCGCGACATCCTCTTCACGTACTGCGTTTTGCAGCACCCTGGAAACAAACTGGATCACCTTATCGCCCTGCAAATGACCGTACTGATCATTGATGCGCTTAAAGCGGTCGAGATCGCTGACGATGACCGATAGCGGGTGGGCAAGGGTGGTGCGAGACAGTTGCTGTGTCAGCGTGTCGTAAAAATAGCGGCGGTTATAGAGCCGGGTCAGCGGGTCACGAATCGAGTTCTGATAAGAGTCCAGATATTTATCGTGTGAGCGGCGGTCCCACAATGTCACAATATAACAGACACAAAAAAAGCCGCCGCTGTACCAGAATATATTCCGTAACCGGGAAACGGTTAATAATATTATCAGGGTGATACACCACAGAGCAATAAGGAACCAGCCCGTCATCCCACGCCACAGCGGTGTGAAGGTATAAGTCAGGTTATCAATGAAATGGACGTTCAGTAATGGATGTTTGCTGGAGTATAACCATGATAATAAAATCATTGATGCCATGAATATACCAATGGCAGTTAATATCCATGCATGTATGCTTCGTACATGCATGTCATGCTTACGAAAATGATACAAAACGACGGCAATAACAAATAATACCGCCATCATGATGTTACGAAAAAAGTAAAAAATAATGGCGTCATTGTAATTAATTAACCGACCCGCATCGCACAGATACCACTGCGGATAGCTGCTGAGCGTGCCGAGCATCAGCAGCGCGGAGCCTGCGAAGGCGCAGGCAATGGGCATCAGATACAGCCGATGTTTTTCGCAGATATACTTCATAAGCATGAAGCCTGCGATGATTGCATGAAATACTAACAAGAATATAGTCATCGTCGGAAACACGACGGTGCCAATTCCTGGTGCCTCATGAATAGCCCACATTGAAAGCCAGGAAAAAAGAAAAATGGTGGTAATACAAATGGTAATAAAAAGAAATGAGTGGCGTGCAAAGCGCCGCATAGAGTCAGGCATAATAAACTTCTCAACGTCAACAGACTGCAATATACAGCCCAAATGGTGCGGATTCCCTTTCCGCGTTAAAGAGAGTTTATCGTTTTATTAATCGGAAAATATTGCGCCCGGACAAATAATGTCGGTGCGAAAATTCTGAAGGCGATTTTTATGGTAATAATATGTTTGAAAGATTAAGCGATCGTGAGCGTGTGTCAGTTGAAGTAACGCGGGGAAAAGCGTGGCGCATGGCGCGCCACGCCCACAATAATTAACGCGGAGAAACGGTCACCTGGCTGCCATTGCTGGCCATTGCGACGCGCTGACCGGCAGAGAAGCGGGTATCACCCTGTTTCTGCACCACCATGATGGTGTTGCCGTCATCCTTGCGAATTTCCAGTTCCACGCCCTGGGTTTTGTTCATTGCACCCTGAACGCCCTGGCCTGCAACACCACCCGCGACAGCGCCTGCCGCCGTCGCCAGCGAACGACCTGTGCCGCCGCCGATGGTATTACCCAGGAAACCCCCCAGCACAGCACCGCCGATGGCACCGATGGCGTTGGTGTCATTGCCGCCCTGAATCTGAACCGGACGAACGTGGACGATAGTGCCGTAGGTCACGTTCTGAACCTGTTTTGCCTCGGATGCGGTATACACGTCTCCGGACAGGCCACTGCTGCTGACACAACCAGCCAGTGATAAACCCACCATAGAAACGGCTAAAATACGTAACATCATTTATGAATCTCCTGTTCACCATGTAACGCTCATTCGAGCATCCGTCATCATGCAATTATATGGTATTTGCGCGCAGCAGGGCATCTGTTCTGTCGGCAGAATCCAAAAATAATACAGAAACCACATTTAACCAAAGTTAAACGAGCGCGGATACTGTGCCTGCGAAAAAATGGAACACGGCGCGGTCGTGTTATTCTGCGAGGGATTGTTAAAATCTATTATTGCGTCGTAGCAATGCGAAACGCTTTATGGTGGAGTGTGAACTCTCAATACCTTACTAAGGAAGGCATATGAAATCGGGTCGCTTTATTGGCGTAATGTCAGGCACCAGCCTTGATGGCGTGGATGTCGTGCTTGCCGCTATTGATGAAACGATGGTCGCGCAGCAGGCCAGTCTGACTTATCCGATCCCCACGCCGCTGAAAGAAGCGGTACTGGGCATTTGCCAGGGACAGCAACTGACGCTTTCGCAACTGGGACGGCTCGACGTTCAGTTAGGGCGTCTGTTTGCGGATGCAGTGCTGGCGCTGATGAGCCAGGAACGGCNNTATCGTCGCCATCGGCTGCCACGGACAGACAGTCTGGCATGAGCCCGTCGGCCCGGCGGCGCATACTATGCAAATCGGCGATAACAACCAGATTGTGGCTCGCACCGGCGTCACGGTGGTTGGCGATTTTCGCCGTCGCGATATGGCGCTTGGCGGGCAGGGCGCGCCACTGGTGCCGGCATTTCATAACGCGTTGCTGGCCCACCCGGTCGAGCGTCGTATGGTGCTCAACATTGGCGGCATCGCGAACCTTTCCTTACTGATCCCCGGTCAGCCGGTGCGTGGTTACGACACCGGGCCGGGCAATATGCTGATGGATGCCTGGATCTGGCGTCAGCGTGGTAAACCCTATGATAAAGACGCCGAATGGGCGAGCAGCGGCAAGGTCATTCTGCCGTTGCTGCAGGAGATGCTGAGCGATTCGTGGTTTGCCTTACCGGCGCCNNGGCGGGGGGGCCAGCCGTAATCCGCTGCTGATGGCGCGACTGGCGGGCATGCTACCGGGCACCGAGGTCACTACGACTGATGAGGCGGGCATCAGCGGCGATGATATGGAAGCGCTGGCCTTCGCCTGGCTTGCCTGGCGCACGCTCGCCGGATTGCCGGGCAATCTGCCGTCGGTCACTGGGGCGGCGGAGGCCTCCGTGCTGGGGGCGATTTATCCGGCGAACCCGCGTAAGAATCAGAGTTAACTGAAATCCTGATGATGTCGCTGCGGTTAAAATGGACTTCTTCGCGGAGGGCTTTGCCCTCCAGGACCAGGATAGTCATCAGGATTACCCATGAAAAAACAACTGATTGCCATCATTCCCTTCATGCTTGCGGGCTGTAGCTACTATAACCAGTTTGTGGAACGTATGCAGACCGACAAACTGGAATACCAGTGCGACGAAAAACCGCTCACCGTGAAGCTCAATAACACCCGCGAGGAAGTCAGCTTTATCTATGACAACCAGCCGCGTACGCTGAAGCAGGGGCTTTCCGCTTCCGGCGCGCGGTATACCGACGGCGTCTACGTATTCTGGTCGAAAGGGGATTCGGCAACCGTCTACAAACGTGACCGTATTGTCCTGAATAACTGCCAGTTACAAAATCCGCAGCGTTGAGATTTTCAGGCGGGGAGCGCACAATAACGCCACCCAAAGTCTACGATTTAGAACGCCATGTCTGATAATGACGAACTNCCCCCGTGGCGGCCTCCGCCGCCGCGATCTTCCGGAAGAACCGTTACCTCTATTTGAACGCTGGTTACGCCAGGCCTGCGACGCGAAACTTGCCGATCCAACGGCAATGGTCGTGGCGACTGTGGATGAACATGGTCAGCCTTATCAACGTATCGTCCTGCTCAAACATTATGATGAGAAAGGGCTGGTGTTTTACACCAACCTGGGCAGCCGCAAGGCGCATCAGCTTGAACAGAACCCGCGTATCAGCCTGCTGTTTCCCTGGCATATGCTGGAACGCCAGGTGATGGTCATCGGTAAAGCCGAAAAACTCTCCACGCTGGAAGTGGTGAAATACTTCCACAGCCGCCCGCGCGACAGCCAGATTGGCGCCTGGGTTTCTAAACAGTCGAGCCGCATTTCTGCGCGCGGCATCCTCGAAAGCAAGTTCCTCGAACTGAAGCAAAAGTTTCAGCAGGGCGACATTCCACTGCCGAGTTTCTGGGGCGGATTCCGCGTCAGCATCGAACAAATGGAGTTCTGGCAGGGAGGCGAGCACCGCCTGCACGATCGTTTTTTATATCAGCGTGATGACAACGCCTGGAAAATCGATCGCCTGGCGCCATAAACCCTAAAAATGTTGCGTTAAGCGCTGGCACAAGAAGGGCTGGCGCTTTATTCTATGAAACTTTCGTATCTGACGAAGAGTCGTGTACCGGCAGAGGTGCAGTCCGTTTATACATGGAGAATTTGATGGCAAGCAGTAACTTGATTAAACAATTGCAAGAGCGGGGCCTGGTGGCTCAGGTGACGGACGAGGAAGCGTTAGCAGAGCGACTGGCGCAAGGCCCGATCGCGCTCTATTGCGGCTTCGATCCTACCGCTGACAGCTTGCATTTGGGGCATCTTGTTCCATTGTTATGCCTGAAACGCTTCCAGCAGGCGGGTCACAAGCCGGTCGCGCTGGTAGGCGGTGCGACGGGGCTGATTGGCGACCCGAGCTTCAAAGCGGTTGAGCGCAAGCTGAACACCGAAGATACCGTTCAGGAGTGGGTCGATAAAATCCGTAAGCAGGTGGCGCCGTTCCTTGATTTCGATTGCGGTAGTAACTCTGCGATCGCTGCCAACAACTATGACTGGTTTGGCAACATGAACGTGCTGACCTTCCTGCGTGATATCGGCAAGCACTTTTCCGTTAACCAGATGATCAACAAAGAAGCGGTGAAACAGCGTCTGAATCGCGACGATGTCGGGATTTCCTTCACCGAGTTCTCGTACAACCTGTTGCAGGGTTATGATTTCGCCTGCCTGAACAAACTGCATAACGTCGTGCTGCAGATTGGCGGTTCCGACCAGTGGGGCAACATCACCTCCGGTATCGATTTAACCCGTCGTCTGCATCAGAACCAGGTGTTCGGTCTGACCGTTCCGCTGATCACCAAAGCGGACGGCACTAAGTTCGGCAAAACCGAAGGCGGCGCGGTCTGGCTGGATCCGAAGAAAACCAGCCCGTACAAGTTCTACCAGTTCTGGATCAACACCGCCGATGCGGACGTTTACCGCTTCCTCAAGTTCTTCACCTTTATGGACATTGAAACCATCAATGCCCTCGAAGAAGAAGACAAAAACAGCGGCAAAGCGCCGCGTGCCCAGTATGTGCTGGCGGACGAAGTCACCCGTCTGGTGCATGGTGAAGAAGGTCTTGCGGCAGCGAAACGCATCACCGGGAGCCTGTTTAACGGCACGCTGAGCGATCTCAGCGAAGCCGATTTCGAACAGCTGGCGCAGGATGGCGTACCGATGGTCGAAATGACTAAAGATGCCGACCTGCTGCAGGCGCTGGTGGATTCCGAATTGCAGCCGTCGCGTGGGCAGGCGCGTAAAACCGTCGCCTCTAATGCCGTCACTATCAATGGCGAAAAACAGGCCGATCCGGAATACACCTTTGCCGACAGCGACCGTCTGTTCGGGCGCTACACCTTACTGCGTCGCGGTAAAAAGAACTACTGTCTGATCTGCTGGAAGTAATCGGGTAACCGTCAGGGGCGTGGGAAACCACGCCCTTATTTTTTGTCGTTCAGGTAATAACAACAATGAAGAACATCCTCGCTATCCAGTCCCACGTCGTTTTTGGCCATGCGGGCAACAGTGCCGCTGAATTTCCGATGCGCCGTCTTGGCGCTAACGTCTGGCCACTCAACACCGTTCAGTTTTCCAACCATACGCAATACGGCAAATGGACCGGCTGCGTCATGCCGCCGTCGCACCTGACCGAAATCGTTCAGGGCATTGCCGATATCGATCAGCTGCAGCGCTGCGACGCGGTATTGAGCGGCTATCTGGGCTCGGCGGAGCAGGGCGAGCATATCCTCGGTATTGTCCGCCAGGTAAAAGCCGCGAACCCAAAAGCGAAATACTTTTGCGATCCGGTGATGGGGCACCCGGAAAAAGGCTGTATCGTCGCACCCGGCGTGGCGGAGTTTCACGTCAGACACGCGATGCCGGCGAGCGATATTATTGCGCCGAATCTGATTGAGCTGGAGATCCTCTGTGGTCATGAGGTCCACAACGTCGAAAGCGCCGTTGACGCCGCCCGCGAACTGATTGCCCAGGGGCCGGAGATTGTGCTGGTGAAACACCTCGCCCGCGCAGGAATGAGCCAGGATCGTTTTGAAATGCTGCTGGTGACCCGNTCCGCTGGTGGATTTCGGCTCGCGCCAGCCGGTAGGCGTTGGGGACGTGACCAGCGGTCTGCTGCTGGTGAAACTGCTACAGGGCGCCACGCTGCGTGAGGCGCTAGAGCACGTGACAGCGGCGGTCTATGAAATCATGATCGCGACGAAACACATGGATGAGTATGAATTGCAGGTGGTTGCGGCGCAGGATGCGATTGCTAAACCGGAACATGTATTCAGCGCAACACAGTTTTAAAGCATGCCGGGTGGCGCAGTGCCACCCGGCAAAAAAGACAGCACCGTTATTTCAACCCTTCCGCCGCCAGCGCCGCCGACACCGATGGACGAGCCGCCATGCGCGCCATGTAGGCTTCGATATTCTTCAGGCCTGAAATCTGTAATTTCACCGCAAAACCCCAGCGCAGCACGGTAAACAGATACGCGTCCGCGATGGTGAAACGGTGACCGTTGATCCACTCCTGATCGTTTAACCCCTCATCAACCCAGGCGATTTTCTTCTCCAGCAGCGCGCGGACGGTTGGTTTGTACTCTTCCGGGGTGTCCGGGCGGAACAGTGGGGTAAAGCCTTTATGCAGCTCGGTCGCCACGTAGTTCAGCCACTCCAGCGTTTTGTAACGCTTAAGGGTGTCCGTCGCTGCCAGCAACTGACGGTCTGGCACGCGATCGGCAATATATTGCATAATCGCCACGCCTTCCGTCAGCAGCGTCTCGTCGTCGAGCAGCAGTGCCGGTACCTGGCCCTTGGGGTTTACCTTCAGATAGTTATCGCCGTTTTCCAGTAGCTTCTGCGCCAGGTCCACGCGCTCCAGCGTGAAGTCCAGGCCGCTCTCACGCAACACGATGTGTGATGCGAGGGAACACGCACCGGGTTTGTAAAACAATTTCATGGGTAACTCCTTTTGGCAGCGGTTTGCATTATGTTAGTGCCCCTCAGGATAAAAAAAAAGCCGCTAACACAGGGTTAGCGGCTTAATTTTATTCGTTTCCCGATGACATTACGCGGTCGCGGTTTCGCTCGCTTTTGCGGCTTTGTCATCATCCTGCGTCATGCGGTTAAGCTTCGGCGCGGTGAGCATCATCAGCACAGCAATCACAGCGGTCGCAATACCAATCTGCAGGAAGACGCGGCCATACACGTCCAGCGACATCAGCGGATCGGTTACGTTTTCCGGTACGGCCATCAGGTTGGCGATTTTACCTGCGATAATCGCAGCGCCAGCGGTAGTCAGGAACCAGCTACCCATGATGAAGCCCATCAGACGCTGAGGAACCAACTGTGCCACCATCGCCAGACCCAGACCGGAGATCATCAGTTCACCGATGGACTGCAGCGCATAGCTCAGGATCAGCCAGTTTACGGAGACGATACCGGCGTCGGTCGCGAATTTGGTGCCCAGCGGCAGTACCAGGAACGCGCCAGAGCAGAGGATCATCCCGATAGCGAACTTGTGCGGCATCGGCAGACGGTCGCCCATCTTGTTGTAAATGGCCGCCAGAATCGGGCTGCCAATCATGATCCAGAACGGGTTCAGCGCCTGATACTGTTCCGGCTCAAACGCGATACCCAGAATAGAATGTTCGACGTTACGAATCGCGAAGAAGTTCAGAGAGGTCGGCATCTGGCTGTACAGCACGAAGAAGATAATCGCTTCCAGCATCAGGATGAAGGCCACGATCATTTTACGGCGAGCCGCGCCCTGCATGGAAAAAGCTTCTTTACCGAAGATGCAGACGATACCCAGCGCAACCACACCCAGAACAGCACGTGCAACGCCCTGGTTATGCAGCAGCCAGGTCGCGATAGCGGCGAGAATCACCACGCCCACGATAGTCGCCAGCAATTTGCCCATATGTACCGGCTCGAAATCAGGTTTGGAACCGTATTGTTTCACCCACTTCTGGCAGAACGCGAAGTTCACCACGGTGATCAGCATACCGACCACGCTCAGGGCGAATGCCACGCTCCAGCCGTATTTCGCGGCCAGCCACGGGGTTGCCAGCATAGAGAAGAAGGAACCGATGTTCACGGACATGTAGTACATGGTGAATGCACCGTCCAGACGCGGGTCATCTTTCGCGTAGCAGGTAGAGAGCAGGGAAGACGGGTTGGCTTTGAACAGGCCGTTACCGACGGCGATGGTCGCCATCCCCATGTAAACGATCGCGGCGTCGTGACCCGACCACGCGACCAGCGCATAACCAATCGCCAGGACAATAGCACCCAGCATAATAACGCGTTTGGTACCCAGAACTTTATCGCCCAGCCAGCCGCCGATCGCCACAAGACCGTAAACCAGTGCGCTAAAGGAAGAGAACAACGTAATTGAATCCGCTTCAGACATACCCAGTTGTTTAACCAGGTAAACGGCCATGATCCCTTGCAGGCCGTAGTAACCAAAACGTTCCCATAATTCGATAGAAAATATGAGATAGAACGCTTTCGGTTGTTTGAAAGCATTCAGGCTGACGCTTTCTGCTGGTTTATTGTTTGCAGTTGACACATATACCTCTTTTTTTACGTCCCATATTAATGGGGAAGTTCTGGGCGTGATGCTGAAAATCGCACCCGCCTTATTGTTATATTTGGAGGGGAAACGCGGGGTAATGTTCACTATCCTGCCCTGCCAGGCAAGAGGTTTGTAATACTCTGTTACACATAAGCGGAGTGGTATAATCGTCCGGTCATCTAAATGTTATTTAGCGTTAAATTTCACGGTTTCTGCTTTGATGGTTTTTTCCACTGCGGCAAGCGGCACAGATTGGGGTAATGGCGATATCTCCTGCTATTCAGGCGAAAAAGCAGTGGTATGGCCTGGATTCTTAAATGATGCTGGTGAATCGTCCGGTATCAAAATGAAAACCAGTTGGTAAACCAGCAATTTCGCGGCTTTTGCGCAACATAAAATTAACACCGTGTTACGCAGGTGATCAACTTCACACTTATATAGAAATTTTTACTGAGAAAAAAACGATTAACCTGACTGGGCGTTTAACAGGCAGCGAAAGCGTCGGTAATTTGTGGAAAACCTGGCAGGAAACGAGGGGTTAAGGGGAATAAACGATGCGGGTACCGCTGAGGCTGCCCGCAAGGGGATTGTCAGAGGTCGGTTTTCTCTTTGTATTCACACAGATCTTCAATAATACAGGAGCCGCAGCGGGGCTTACGGGCGATGCAGGTATAGCGGCCGTGAAGGATCAGCCAGTGGTGGCAATCCACTTTGTAGTCAGCAGGAACCACTTTCAGCAGCTTCTCTTCCACCTGTTCGACGTTCTTACCTGGCGCAAACTGCGTGCGGTTACAGACGCGGAAAATATGGGTATCCACGGCGATAGTCGGCCAGCCAAACGCGGTGTTCAGTACCACGTTAGCGGTTTTACGCCCGACGCCCGGCAGGGCTTCCAGCGCCGCTATGTCTTCTGGCACCTGACCGCCATGCTGTTCCAGCAGAATCCGGCAGGTTTTGATCACGTTTTCGGCCTTGCTGTTAAAAAGACCGATGGTTTTGATGTACGACTTCACGCCGTCAACGCCGAGCTCCAGCATTGCCTGCGGGGTGTTCGCCACCGGATAGAGCTTCGCCGTGGCTTTGTTGACGCTGACGTCAGTAGCCTGGGCGGAAAGCAGCACCGCGATCAGCAACTCAAACGGCGAACTGAAATTCAGCTCGGTGGTCGGGTGGGGATTGTTTTCCCGCAGCCTGGCGAGAATTTCCAGGCGTTTCGCTTTGTTCATCAGGCCTTCCCTGTGGCATCTGTCGATGTGGCTGTAACAATTGCGTCACGTTTCGCCTGACGCTGCTTAGAACGTTCGTCAATCAGGTATTTCAGCGCCAGCAGCATGCCGAGGCCAATAAATGCGCCGGGCGGCAGCATTGCCAGCAGGAACGGTGAATCGGTATGGAAGACTTCCATGCGCAGCACTTTTGCCCAGTTGCCCAACAAACCGTCTGCGCCGTCAAACAGCGTTCCGTTACCAATGATTTCACGCAGCGAGCCGAGGACAAACATCGCGCAGGTAGCGCCCATGCCGATAGAAAAACCATCAAGCGCCGACAGTGCCGGGCCTTTCTTCGCCGCAAACGCTTCGGCGCGGCCCACCACGATACAGTTGGTGACAATCAGCGGAATGAAGATCCCCAGCGACTGATACAGACCATAGGCGTACGCGTTGATCAGCATCTGCACCGCGCTTACCACCGAGGCGATAATCATCACATAAATGGGAATGCGGATTTCCGGCGGCGTCCAGCGACGCAACAGGGAGACAAACAGATTGGTCAGCGTCAGCACCAGCGTGGTGGCAAGTCCTAACCCCAGGGCGTTGGTCGCTGTTGAGGTGACGGCCAGCAGAGGGCACAGGCCCAGCAGCTGAACCAGCGAGGAGTTGTTTTTCCACAGCCCCTGGACGATAACTTCTTTAATTTCGCTCATGGTCTTATTCTCCACAGGCGGTCAGTTCAGGAAGTTGCGCCGGCAGCGTCTGCGCATACAGTCCGGCACGTTTAACGGCATTGACGACCGCGCGAGGGGTGATGGTAGCACCGGTAAACTGGTCGAAGTCACCGCCGTCTTTCTTTACCGCCCAGTGGCTGTCATTCTCGCTATGAATGGTTTTACCCGTGAAATGGGTGATCCAGTCGGACAGGCGCAGTTCTATTTTATCGCCCAGACCTGGCGTTTCATGGTGTTCCGTCACCCGGGTGCCTGTTATGGTGCCTTTGAAATCCGCGCCAACCAGCAGCTGGATTGCGCCGGAATAGCCATCTGGCGCCGTCGCTTCAATCACTGCCGCGACAGGCTGGTCGCCTTTACGGGCAATATAAAGCCGATGCGCGCCTTTGCCCAGTTCCGGTGCGGTCACTTGATAGCAGCTCTTTTGCAGATCGTTGTCATACCATTCAGCAGGCAGCACCTGATCAAACAGCTGTTTTTGCTGCTGCGCCGCCTGTTCGTCAATGGTGCCTTTGGTCAACTGATTGATTGCCGCCGTCAGCCCCGTTGAACCTGCGGCAAACAGCGCCAGAATAAGACCGTGTTTTTGCATTGTCTTAAGCATCAGGGTTCCTCAACGGTGTCCGTAAACGCGCGGACGCGTGTAGTAATCGATCAGCGGAACAGTAATGTTCGCCAGCAGGGTGGCAAACGCCACGCCATCAGGATAGCCGCCATAACTGCGGATCAGCCAGACCAGCAGACCGGCCAGCGCGCCGAAAATCAGCCGACCGCGATCGGTCGTTGAGGCGGTGACCGGATCGGTGAGAATAAAGAACGCGCCGAGCATCGTCGCGCCGGACAGTAAATGCATCTGCGGCGCGGCGAGCGTTTCCGGGGCAAACAGCCAGCCCAACGTAGAACAGACGGCAAGGCTCAGCAGAAAACTGACCGGGATATGCCAGCGAATGGTTTTCTTCCACAGCAGCAGCAGGCCGCCCGCCAGATACGCGATGTTCACCCACTGCCAGCCAATACCCGCCAGCGCGCCACCATAAATTGGCATCTGCATGACCTGTTCAACGCTGTGTCCGGCACGCAGTGAGGTTTTAAAGTTGTCGAGCGGCGTAGCCTGGCTGATGCCGTCAATGCCCATCCGCAGGCTGTTCATATCATGCCCGGACGNCCCCAGCCATGAAGTCATCTGCACCGGGAACGAGATCAGCAACACCACGTAGCCAATCATCGCCGGGTTAAACGGGTTGTGTCCCAGTCCGCCGTACAGCTGTTTGGCGATGATCACCGCAAAGGCGGTGCCCAGCACCACCATCCACCACGGGGCGAACGGCGGAATACTGATGGCCAGCAGCACGCCGGTCAGCAGGGCGGCGTTATCGGAGAGCGTCGCGCGAATATTTTGCTTACGCAAACGCAGCACGGCGGCTTCGGTGGCGAGGGCGGTCGCGCCCGCGATGAGGATTTGTATCAGCGTTCCCCAGCCGAAAAACCAGCTCTGCACGGCGATCCCTGGAAGGGTCGCCAGCAGCACCAGCATCATAATGCGCGATGTCTGGCGCTGGTTATGGGTATAAGGGGAGCTTGCGATTCTGAAAACCATTTATTCCTCGTTCACGACTTTTTGAGCAGCTTTCTTTGCCTGCGCGCGCGCAATCGCAGCGGCGATGGCGGCTTTGCGGGGATCTTCGCTGTCAGCGGCGGGGGTAGGCTCAGGGGCTGACTGCTCCGCTTTACGCGCTTTGGCACGGGCGATAGCGGCTTCAACGGCGGCTTTGCGCGGATCAACCGNGGATCGGCGGCCGCGTCGTCCTGCAGTTTTTCTGCCTGACGTGCACGAGCCTGCGCTTTACGCGCTTCGCGGGCGGCGATGACCTCGCTGTTGTCCGGTTGTGTTCCCGCTTTGATCACCAGGGTGTCTGTCGCCTGCTGTTTTTTCTCGCGTACGCGGGCGAGTGCGGNGCTTTGGCTTCCGCGGCGCGTTTTTCTTCATCGGCAATGGCGCGAATTTCCGCTTTTTCCTGACGGAAATATTGCACCAGCGGAATGTTGCTCGGGCAGACCCACGCGCAGGCGCCGCATTCGATGCAGTCAGAAAGATGGTGCGCAGTGGCTTTATCATGCTGCTGGCCTTTGCTGAACCAGTACAACTGTTGCGGCAGCAGATCGGCCGGGCAGGCGTCGGCACAGGCGCTGCAGCGAATACAGCTTTTNNCCCATTTCTGTTGTGGACGGTGCCAGCAGGCAGTTAGTGATTTTCACGACCGGCACGTCAAGCCACGGCAGGGTAAAGCCCATCAGCGGCCCGCCCATGATCACCATCTGTTCGCTGCTGGCGCAAAAACCGGCGTTCTCGAGCAAGTGACGCACCGGCGTGCCGAGGCGCGCCCAGACGTTACCCGGGCGGGAGACCGCTTCACCGGTAAGCGTGACCACGCGTTCGGTCAGCGGTTCACCGTCAATCACGGCACGCTTAACGGCATAGGCAGTACCGACGTTCTGCATCAGCACGCCAATGTCTGAAGAGCGGCCGCCATGCGGCACCTGTTTGCCGGTCAGGATCTGCGTGAGTTGTTTCGCACCGCCTGAGGGGTATTTGGTTGGGATCACACGCAGGCTGATGTCGTGTGCGCCCGCCAGCACCGCGCGCATCATCGAAATGGCCTGCGGTTTGTTGTCTTCGATGCCAATCAGAACTTCACGTGGCTGCAGGATATGCGCAAGAATGCGTACGCCGTCGATGATTTGCGCTGCGCAGTCCTGCATCAGACGGTCATCGGCGGTGATGTACGGTTCGCATTCCGCAGCGTTAATGATCAGCGTCTGGATTTTATCGCCGCCGCCCTGCAGTTTGTTGCCGGTCGGAAAGCCTGCGCCACCTAACCCGGCAACGCCAAACTGATGGATACGCGTAATCAGCGCTTCACGGGACTTATTCTGGTAGTCGTGCCAGCCGTCACGCTCGATCCAGCGGTCTTCGCCGTCGGCGTCAATGATCACACTCAGTTCGGCCAGCGCTGACGGGTGCGCGGTGGAGTGCGGCGCAATGGCCACAACGGTACCGGACGTCGGCGCGTGCACTGGCAGCATACGGCCCCAGCCGCGGGTGAGGGGCTGACCGCGTAGTACGCGATCGCCAACACTGACGCATAGCTCACCTTCAGCGCCGATATGTTGTTTCAGGGGAATGACAAAACGCTGCGCCAGGGGAACCTGTCGCAGTGGCGTCCCATTGGACTGGGTTTTCATTTCGGGGGGATGGATACCGCCGTTGAAATCCCAGATTCGCTCTTTTCGGAAAGCGGAAAATAACTTAAGCATGTTGTTCCACTGGAATAATCTGTACCGGAATGGTCTGGAGATTCCATTTCCAGCTCTCTGTCGTGGTCTCGACGGGACGCAGCTCAATGCAGCGCGTCGGGCAAGGATCGACACAAAGATTGCAGCCAGTACAAAGGGAGCTCATCACGGTATGCATGGCTCGCGTGGCGCCCACAATGGCGTCAACCGGGCAAGCCTGAATACACTTGGTGCACCCGATACAATTGTTTTCATCTATCACCGCCAGCATGCGGACCGGCTCAAGGGCCTGTTCATCGCCATCAATCGGTTGGGGTTCAACGTTCAGCAGGGCAGCTATTTTCAGCATCACCGCTTCGCCACCAGGCGCACAGCGGTTGATCTTCTCTCCCTGAATCCCTACGGCTTCGGCGTAGGGGCGGCATCCCGGGTATCCGCACTGACCACACTGACTTTGTGGCAAAATTTCTTCAATTTTTTCCACAACAGGATCATCCTCAACCGCAAAGCGACGCGAGGCATATCCCAGAATGACGCCGAAAATCAGCCCTAACAGGCTGATCGCAGCGACGGCTATCCAGACAGCATTCATTACAACTTCACCAGACCACTAAAGCCCATAAAGGCCAGAGACATTAATCCTGCGGTAATCAGCGCAATAGCGTTACCGCGAAACGGGGCAGGCACGTCCGCGGCGACAAGACGCTCGCGGATCGCGGCAAACAGCACCATCACCAGCGAGAAGCCGACGGCGGCTGAAAATCCATACAGCGCAGATTGCAGGAAATTATGCCCAAGGTTGATATTCAGCAGCGCCACACCCAGCACAGCGCAGTTGGTGGTAATCAGCGGCAGGAAAATCCCCAGCAAGCGATAGAGCGCCGGGCTGGTCTTGCGCACCACCATTTCCGTGAATTGTACCACCACGGCGATGACCAGAATAAAGGCCAGCGTCCGCAAATAAACGAGATTAAGTGGGAGCAGGATCCAGGTATCGATAAGCCAGGCGCACACGGACGCCAGCGTCATCACAAACGTGGTCGCCAGTCCCATCCCCATGATAGCCAGCCATTATTCGACCTGAAAAATACAAAGCCGCCTATTATCCGCTAAACGGCAACAGGCGACAACAGGGAAACTGTACGGTTATTACGGGTTAACAAAGGTGCGTTTAACCCGCGTGGAGCGCTTAAAGTAGGGCACCATCAGGGCAGCCGCAAGCAGCGGAAACAGCAGCTGGCGCAGCGCCAGGGTGTCTGAAACAGGGGAAAACGCAAAACCTTTAACGGCCAGCAGGACCGAAATCAACAACCAGATAATATAATGTTTCGGCACCATCCGACGGCGCTTAAAGAACGCAATCGCCAGCCACAGAGTGTAATACCACATTCCCGCCGCGAACAGGCAGGACAGGATCCACAGCCCCAGATTGACCGCGCTTTGCTGCCGCAACAGGGTAAATGTCTGTGGGGTCAGAATCGCATTGGCATAGAGCACAACCGCCAGCGACGCGCTTAACAGCGCCAGCAGTAGCCAGGCCAGAGGCGCCAGCAGCCACCCACCAATACGTTCAGCAGTTTTTTCGGACATGACCTCTCCTGAAAATCAGCGCCAGTTGTCTGCAGAAAAGCAGGGGCAGAAGTATAAAGCAACTGGCGCCCGGGAGGACAGAGTTTATTGCACGTATCGCCAAACGGATTTCGGCACTTCCCCAATATTGTACAAACGGCCACCCGAGACCAGTTCGGCCCGGCGGTGGTCGGCGGCGCGATACATGCTGATAATCTCGTGATTATCATCCAGAGAGTAATTCAGATGATCAAAAAGCTTTTCCAGACTTTCAAGTGAGTTGATTTTACGAAATTTAAGCAAATAATCCTGGACGGTCATAATAAACAGTATCCCTTTTATAATGCGTTTATTCACCGCAATCAGCGCCGGATATAACGGACGGCGTCAGCGGCATCCCTGACAGGGCGAGCGATGTTCTTGTAAAGTTCAATTATTATTTAGGGTACAAAACCCAAAGACAAGCGGCTTAACAGACAGTCCTGTCATTATTGGGTTTTTAAGATTTTTCTTGGATGATATCCGGGCGCCGGACGGCACCCGAACTGGAAGATTAGCGTTCTTCACCATGGCTGGCAATAACGTTCTGGTACCAGAAGAAGCTCTTTTTGCGTTTTCTCACCAGGTCTTGACTATGATCGACATAAACGAAGCCATATTGCTTCTTATAGCCGTTTAACCAACTCAGTAAATCAATAAATGACCAGGGATAATATCCCCGCACATCGGCACCAAGATCAATCGCTTTTTCCAGCGCGTTAATATGCATCCGCAGATACTCTATTCTTGGATCATCGATAATATCGCCATTAATAATCGGGTCTTTTGCGCCTAATCCATTTTCGGTGATGTAGACGGGAATATCACCGTACCTTTCTTTGATCATCATTATGCCGTCGGTTAATCCCTGCGGCCAGATTTCCCAGTCCCAGTCCGTATACACGCCGTCCGGATTGCGTACAAACTTAAATAACCCCTTGAAACCAAACTCGCCGCCGCTGCCAGGTTCGCCACTGTTATTACTTTGTTGTCGTGTTGCCTCTTCGTTAGCGACCACCGTTTCCCGGCGGTAATAGTTGAGCCCGATAAAATCACAGCGGTTCTGGTGCAGGAGGGCATCGTCGCCCGGTGCGAAGCGGGGCACGCCCCACAGCGCCTGCGTCTGCGCCAGCAGCTCGGCAGGATAAGTGCCGAGGAGAACAGGATCGTAGAGCCAGTGGGTATGGATGGCATCAGCCAGCGCCGCCGCAGCACGGTCTTCTTTCTTATCGGTCAGCGGTGTATGAGGCTGCAGCACATTTACAAAACCAATGTCGCCGTCGATAGCCATCTCACGGAACGCTTTCACTGCCAGCGCATGAGCAATAAATACGTGATGACAGGCCTGAATGGCACGTGCAGGGTCTTTTACTGACGGCGGATGGCTGCCGGTGATATAGCCATGACCAATAAACACGATCGTTTCATTAAAGGTGGCCCACAGCTTCACCCGTGACCCGAAGCGCGCGTAGCACAGGCGGGCATACTCTTCAAAGGCGTCAGCGGTGGAACGCGCTTCCCAGCCGCCTTCGTCCTGCAGCGCCTGTGGGAGATCCCAGTGATAGAGCGTAATCATCGGCACAATGTTATGCGCCAGCAGGGCGTCAATCAGGTCGCTGTAAAACTTCACACCCGCTTCGTTCACGTTACCGCGGCCATTGGGCAGCAGGCGCGGCCAGGAAATAGAGAAGCGGTAGCTTTGCAGCCCCATTTCCGCCATCAATGCCACATCTTCGCGAAAACGGTGGTAGTGATCGACCGCCACATCGCCGTTAGTGTTCTGGTAAGTCATTCCCGGAATATGCGAAAAGCGGTCCCAGATGGAAGGGCCTTTACCGTCGGCGTCGTGTGCGCCTTCAACCTGGTAAGCGGCGGTGGCGGCACCCCACAGAAAATGTTTGGGAAATACAGACATGACGTACTCCTTATCAACGAGATAAGGGCAGTGTAGAAAGGAAAACTGGAGAAATGTAACCGGTTTCAGAAACCGGTTACATCCATGCGATCAGGCTCACGCTCTGCGGTGAGGGATCATTTACTTTGCAGTACGGTCACCGGTTCCGGTGCCTGATAGTTATCTATATGATGCGCTGCAATCAGTAATAAAGCGCTAATGCCAAGGGCAATCCAGCCCACAAGTTCAACAATACGAGACAATACGGACGACATGATTTCTAAGGGAAAAGTGAATACAGGTGGCAAATCTTACTCACCCGCAACAATGATGCAACCCCTGCGCACAAAAACCTCACTTATTCGCCAGCGTAGACGCTTATGTGCGGTAAACCGTGCAACCTGTTATTAATCGGTTGTGAGAGCTGATCAGATGTTGTGAAATAGACCGACGTTATTGATGAGAGGCTGCAACATGAGTGACAACATCCGTGTCGGATTAATAGGTTATGGCTACGCCAGTAAAACATTCCATGCGCCGCTGATCGGCGGAACACCGGGAATGGAGCTGGCAGTGGTGTCCAGCAGCGATGAAAGCAAAGTGAAAGCCGACTGGCCAGATGTCAAGGTGGTTGCTGAGCCGAAGCATCTGTTTAACGATCCGAGTATTGATTTAATCGTCATCCCTACGCCGAACGATACCCACTTCCCGCTGGCGAAAGCCGCGCTGGAAGCCGGTAAGCATGTGGTGGTCGACAAACCGTTCACCGTGACACTGTCACAGGCGCGCGAGCTGGATGCGCTGGCCCGCAGCGTGGGTCGTCTGCTTTCGGTCTTCCATAACCGTCGCTGGGACAGCGATTTTCTGACCGTGAAAGCGCTGATTGCCGATGGTTCGTTAGGGGAAGTGGCCTATTTTGAGTCACACTTCGACCGCTATCGTCCGCAAGTGCGGAACCGCTGGCGTGAAATGGGTGGTCCGGGCAGCGGCATCTGGTATGACTTAGGCCCGCATCTGCTCGACCAGGCGGTGAACCTGTTTGGCCTGCCAGTCAGCCTGACGGTCGATCTGGCGCAGCTGCGCCCTGGCGCGCAATCCACCGACTATTTCCATGCGATTCTGACCTATCCGCAGCGCCGCATTGTGCTGCATGGCACCTTGCTGGCGGCCGCTGAAACTGCGCGCTACATCGTGCACGGCTCGCGGGCAAGCTACGTGAAATTCGGTCTTGATCCGCAGGAAGATCGGCTGAAAAACGGTGAACGTCCGCCGCTGGATGACTGGGGTCATGATACGCGTGATGGGGTGCTGACCCGCGTTGATGGCGAGGCGCGCATTGAAACAACGTGGTTAACACAGCCGGGGAACTATCCGGCGTACTACGCAGCGATCCGCGATGCGCTGAACGGCACCGGGGAAAATCCGGTTCCGGCAAGCCAGGCGATTCAGATTATGGAGCTTATTGAGCTGGGCATTGAATCCGCGAAGCATCGTTCCACGCTTAATCTGACCTGATAAGAAAAAGCCGCTCAGTTGAGCGGCTTTTTTGACTTACCGGTTTTTCACCCGATCCCGCAACGCCTGTTTTTCCTGCGCTGACAGGAATGCGCTTTCCAGCCCGTTTATCTGCGCCTGGCGGATTTGCCCCTGGCTCAGTCCGGTCGCCGGGGCAGCAACTTCATATTCATGAATAATATCGATGCCCTGGACCGCCGGGTCGTCAGTGTTCAGGCTGGCCAGAATCCCATGTTCAAGGAACGTTTTCAGCGGATGGCGTGCCAGTGACGGCACGGTGCTGGTCTGAATGTTGGAGGTCAGGCACGATTCGATACCAATACGCTGCTCAGCAAGGAAATCCATCAGTGCCGGATCTTCCACCGCTTTCACGCCGTGGCCGATGCGCTCAGCGCCCAGTTCGCGAATGGCCTGCCAGATGCTTTCCGGACCCGCCGCTTCACCGGCATGCACGGTGATCCGCCAGCCCGCGTCACGCGCACGGTTAAAGTGAGTGAGGAACAGGCTGCCGGGAAAGCCTAATTCGTCGCCCGCCAGATCCAGTGCCGTAATGCTGTCGCGATGCGCGAGCAGGGCGTCAAGCTCCTGCAAACAGGCGGTTTCGCCAAACGTCCGGCTCATGATGCCAATCAGACGCGCCTCAACACCGGTGTCACGGCTACCTTCACGCACGCCAGCAATCACCGCTTCAACAACCCCGGCGATCGGCAACTGGTGGGTCATCGCCATATAGCCAGGTGAGAAACGCAGCTCGACGTAATGTAGCCCGTTGCGCGCGGCGTCTTCAACGTTTTCATACGCCACACGGCGGCAGGCCTCCAGCGACGCCAGCACTTTCACGCCCCAGTCCAGTTTGGACAGGAAGCTGACCAGATCGGGCTCGTTGCTGGTGACCTGAACGTGTGGACGCAGTGCCTCCAGCGTGTCGGCAGGCAGGGCGATATTATGCTGACGACCAAGATCAAGAATGGTTTGCGCGCGGATGTTGCCATCAAGGTGGCGATGAATATCGGTCAGGGGAAGGTTGGTATCAATCATGGTCGCACCGTTTTAGTTAAAGTGCGGACCATTATAAAAACAAATGCGGTGAGAAAGCTATTTTGCGCAACAAAAAGTTTCGTTGCGCAAGCGGTTAGCGAAACGACCGGAGGGCGGCAATCAGGCGCTGTACGCCTTGCTCCAGCTTCATGCGCGGGCAACCGGCATTCAGACGAACAAAACCGTTGCCTTCGGCGCCGTACGTATAGCCCGGCATGATTGCCACTTTTTGCACGTCGATAAGCTGCTTCTGTAATGCCCGATCATCAATATTTAGCGGACGCAGGTCGATCCACGCCAGATAGGTCGATTCCGGCGGCTGCCACTGAAGTTCCGGGAACGCCTGATTGAGTTCGCGTGCAATGTAACGCAGGTTCTCCTGCAGATACGCCCGCAGTTCGTCAAGCCAGGCCGCACCGTCACGATAACCAGCGATATGCGCGACAATTGCCGGAATGGACGGAGAAGAGAGCCCGTCGCGGCCTTTCAGCGCAGCCAGATAAGCATCGCGCGACGTCGCGTCGCCAATCAACCCGTACGCGCCGGTAAATGCCGGAATGTTGAAGCTTTTCGAGCCCGAGGTAAACAGCGCCCACGGTCCGCGAGCTACCTCGCTCCACGGAATATGCGGATGATCGCTCCATACCATATCCATGTGGATCTCATCGCTGATCACGCGGACATGATGTTTTTCGCACAGCGCTGCGATAGTGTCGAGCTCTTCGCGCGTCCAGACTTTGCCGGTCGGGTTGTGCGGGCTGCACAGTAACAGCAACGTGTTTTGCGGCTGTGACAGGACATGCTCCAGTTGCTCCCTGTCGCAATGCCAGTCATTCCCGTTTTTGATGAGCGGAACGGCGGCCACACGGCGTTGATTTCCCTCAATTGCCTTATAGAACGCGTCATAGGCCGGGGTGTTGACTACCACGCCGTCACCTGGCGCGGACCACTGGCGGATCATCTCCGACACCATGTAGATCACCGACGGTCCATAAACGAGGGTTTCACGGTCAATCTGGCTGTGAAAACGGCTGGCGAACCAGTGTTCGATGGCACCTAAAAATTCGTCGTTTTTCCAGCGGCTGTAGCCGAACACGCCGTGGGCGAGACGCTGACTGACGGCCTCAATAATGCAGGGCGCCGTGGCGAAATCCATGTCGGAGATGGTGAAGGGAAGCAGATCGGCCGCGCCGAAACGGTCTGCGACGTAATCCCACTGTGTGCACCAGGTGCCATGTCTGTCGATAGGGGTAGAGAAATCAAACATCAGAGCGTCCTTAATCGTTGTGCCCTCGCGTCAGTTTCCCCCTTCACAAGGAAGGGGGAAAGGGCGTTTTATGCCTGCACCGTATTCATTAGCGTGGTCATTTCATCTTTTACCGACTGCACCTGCGGGCCGATCACCACCTGCAGGTTGTGCTGGTTAAGCTGAACCACTCCAATCGCGCGATTGGCTTTCAGCGCGTTCACGTCCACTTTTGACATGTCGTTTACCGACAGACGCAGGCGGGTGATGCAGTTATCCAGCGTGACGATATTATCCGCACCGCCGAGCGCCGCAAGGATAGCCGGTACATTGTAGCCCGATTTGCCCGTCACGCCCGCAACCGCTTTTTCTACCGTGCTGGTGTCGATATCGCGACCCGGCGTTTTCAGATTAAAGCGGGTGATGGCAAAACGGAAAATACCGTAGTACACCGCAAACCAGATGCCCGCAACCACTGGCACCAGATACCATTTGGTGGAAAGTCCGTGCAGGATGCCGAAAACCACGAAATCAATCACGTTACCGTCGGTGTTTCCAATAGTCACGCCGAGGATCGCCATCATGGTGAAGCCGAGACCGGTCAGCAGCGCATGGATGATATACAGCACCGGCGCCACAAACAGGAACAGGAACTCCAGTGGTTCGGTGGTGCCACCAACGACGCAGGCGATCACGCCGGAAATCAGCAATCCTTTAATTTTATGACGGTTTTCAGGGCGGGCACAGTGATACATCGCCAGCGCCGCACCCGGCAGGCCGCCGAGGAAGGCCGGCATTTTGCCCTGAGAGAGGAAGCGGGTGGCGCTTTCCGCAAAACCGTGGGTTTCCGGGCAACTCAGCTGCGCCTGGAAAATGGTCAGCGCGCCGTTCACGGTATGACCGCAGACGTCCAGGGTACCGCCCGCTTCGGTAAAGCGGATCAGCGCCACCAGAATATGGTGCAGACCAAACGGCAGCAGCAGACGCTCGCCGGTACCGAAAATCATCGGGCCGAAATCACCGGCGCTGTTGATGACGTGGCCGAGGGCGTTGATGCCCATCGCGAAAACTGGCCACACCAGCGGGATCACCAGACCGACCAGACCCATCACCACGGTGGTGACGATCGGCACAAAGCGGGTGCCGCCGAAGAACGCCAGCGCGTCCGGCAGGCGAATCGTGTGGAAACGCTCGTGCAGCATCCAGACCACGATCCCGGCGATAACGGCGCCGAGGATCCCGGTGTCGATAGACTGGATCCCCAACACGTTCTGAATGTTGTTGGCTTTTAAAATTGCGGCATCGGTGGTCGGCAGAATGCCTTTCGCCGTCAGCCAGAAGTTAACCGCCAGGTTCATTACCGCATAGCCGACAAAACCGGCAAACGCGGCCACGCCTTTGTTTTCGCGCGCCAGCCCGAGTGGGATAGCGATACAAAACATCACCGGCAGGAAGCTGAAGGCGAAGGAGCCGACTTTGCTCATCCAGATGAAAATGGCCTGCAACAGGGGGGTATCCAGCCAGGGTAACAGGGTGGTGACGTCGTGGCTGCTTAACGAGCTGCCAATCCCCAGCATAATGCCGCAGAAGGATAGCAGCGCCACAGGCAACATGAACGTTTTGCCAAGCTGCTGAAAAAACTCCCACAGAGTGATTTTTGGTGCTGCTTTTGTCGTCATAAAACGACTCCTTATTATTAGAAACAGGCTGTGTGGTGTAACGAAGCGGCAAGATAAAACGTTTTATCAAATTTTAGTGCGAGAGAAATCACATAATCAGTGGATAATAACGTTTATAAAGACCAACCATAGATAAAACGTTTTATCGCTGTGGCAAAGGGAATCAGACACAATTCATGGCTATCGCTAAAAAAATCACGATTAATGATGTTGCGCTGGCGGCAGGGGTCTCGGTCAGTACGGTATCGCTGGTGCTGAGCGGCAAAGGGCGCATTTCCCCGGCGACCGGGGAACGCGTCAACCAGACCATTGAACAACTGGGGTTTGTGCGTAACCGTCAGGCGGCGTCGCTACGCGGCGGGCAGACAGGCGTGATTGGCCTGATCGTCGGCGATCTTTCCGCGCCATTCTATGCGGAGCTGACGGCGGGGCTAACCGAGGCGCTGGAAGCGCAGGGGAAGATGGTGTTCCTCACCCAGAGCGGCCCCGACGGCGAAAATATGCTGCATCGCTTTGAAACGCTGGTCTCTCAGGGTGTTGACGGGGTGATTATCGCGGGTTCGGTCGATCGCGGTGCGGAACTACGCGATCGTGCCGAAGAAGCAGGCGTGCCGCTGGTGTTTGCCTCACGCGCCAGCTACCTCGATGAGGTTGATCTTATTCGCCCGGACAATATGCAGGCCGCGCAACTCATCACCGAGCATCTGATTCGCCGGGGCCATCAGCGCATCGCCTGGCTCGGCGGGCAAAGTTCTTCACTGACCCGCGCCGAGCGCGTCGGCGGTTACTGCGCCACCTTGCTGAAATACGGATTACCGTTTCACAGCGAGTGGGTGCTGGAGTGTGAATCGAGCCAGAAACAGGCATCTGAAGTCATGACCGGGCTGCTGCGTCAGTATCCGACCATCACCGCCGTGCTGTGCTACAACAGCGTGGTTGCGATGGGTGCCTGGTTTGGTTTGTTGCGGGCGGGGAAACAGAGCGGTGAGGATAGCGTTGAAAGCTACTTTGAGCAGCGCGTCACGCTGGCGGCGTTTGCCGAGGTGCCGGATGCGGCGCTTGATGATCTGCCGTTAACCTGGGTGACCATCCCGGCGAGAGAGATGGGGCAGAGCCTCGCGGAACGCATTCTGCAGCGTATCAACACCGGGCAAGTCACGCTGCGTAACCAGATCATGCCGCCCCGGCTGGTGACCCGAAAATAAAAAGCCCCTCGGGTGAGGAGTGACCGAAGAAATAAGACAACCCCATGATTCTGAATTTCTGGGATTTGGAAAATAATAACTTCTTCTCCCGCCTGGATGTACTGTGCATTAATATCTGGATCTAAGAAAGGCAGTTACAGCGAATGCTACGACACAATTGGTGGATAGAAATAGTTGTTGTAGTTATGATAAATAATCTCTGATTATACATCATAACGAATCTGATTCAGTTTGCTTTGAAGAATGTATTGATCATAAAATCTGTTTTTCAGTGGGATGCACTTTTGTGAATTATAAGGAATCTTAATATATGGGGGGTGCAAAATCACCTGATGAAATTACCCAGTCATCTAATTATGTACTGGCTAAGTACTTTGACGCTTTTTTACAACGAACTACTCATGCTTTGCGAGAAGGTGTCAGAGATATAGAAACTGGTTCGCTGCGCGCTCTGGTAACGATGAATTCATCACCTCTTGTGATGGATGGTTATATTGGACTGAAACATAAGCATCTTCTGTTAGCATATGGTGATATGATTCGCGCTGAAGACAAACGGATGATTTATGCTATCACATCCTTGATAACGAAGCGTGACATTATTTACGATATGGCACTCACTATCGTTAAATTTCTTTTTGCAAAAATGCCCCCAGGAGTCAAAAAGGATTTCACTGAACGATATCATGAGTTTGAAAGCATGATTACAGACATTATAGCCAAACAGGGGATAAAAGCAGCGGCAAAAATTGCAATAATTGAGCTTATTGTCAAATTAATTGCATATCGAGTATCAATCTCGCCTGATGTCATTATCTCCTCTAGAAAAATCGTTGCACAGATGCTGACAGTGATTCAAATATATAGCTATTTTGATAAAGCAGCTATAGCTGCCAGGCAACTTAGGAAGGATAATAGAATCATTTATGATATATTGTATTCACAGAGAATTGAAATGCTTTATTTTCTTATAGCAGATAAAATCGAACCACTAATCACTGTATATGCTTCAACGCATAGCACCAACGCAGATGAGTTAATGATTGCTTTGGCTGATATAATTAATAACAGGTGATAATTATGTTTAAATCTATTGGAATTGTATCACTGGAAATCTTAAATTATATATTGTTTTTTATTTTCCTTGCGCTCACTCTTGTTCTTGTTAGCTTTTTCCCTGAGGATTATGTTTTTCCACTTGCTTTTTTTGGTGTTATACTTTCATTCTATCTCAGTAATATTGTAACACGCGCATTGGAGAAACGATTTAAATTACATTAAATTGCCTGTTTTCCGGCAATTTAATGTAAAAAGAGGGTTAGAAAACCCTGTCAACCCACCAACTGTAACCGGATGTACCTGCTACTTTATGCTCCCATGAAATTGATTCATATTTCAAAGATATTTGTTCATATGGCATTATCTCTGAACTATTAATCACATGCGGATACGTTGAACTCACATTTGTGATTGTGGCATTTGTCAGCTTAACCTTATAAAAAACCTCCATCATTCCGGCCTGATTCAACCAGTAAATTTCAAAGACAGCGGTAAGTTTTTCATTGTTGGATACCGCCACTCCTATTAGTGGTGAAGATTTATCTATGGGTTTTATAAATTCTATCGGGTGATGATTACAGTTCTCTGTCCGTGATATGCTATGATTTAAAGACAGTACCAGTATTTCGTCAAAATGATTCTTCTGGTATTTATTACCAATCGAGTCCAGAGAGTTGCAGCCAGTAGATATCAGCCCCTGCTGATCCCCGATTAAACTCAAAAAAATATTAAAACTCATAGTAAACTCCATTTTTTGAATGTGCTTTAGACGGATGGCAGTCCCTTTGCAGCATGAAGAAGCGGTCTGGCACCAATGTCCTTGAGATAAATGTCTAAAATACCCACCATATTAATATGGTTTTTTTTGGGGATTTACAATATCTAATGCGCTAGAGGATAAAAGCTTCTGCCAAAATAGGGTGGGGAAACAGAGCGGTGAGGATAGCGTGGATAGTTACGCATTCTGCATCGTATCGACACCGGGCAAGTCACGCTGCGTAACCAGATCATGCCGCCCCGGCTGGTGACCCAAAAATAAAAAGCCCCTCGGGTGAGGGGCTTGAACATGATTACTCTTCCGGGGCGTCCGGTGCCTGCAGATTCAGCATGCCGCCAAACATGCCGACAAACTCTTCCAGCGGCATTTTCTGACCGTTGAGCGTCACCTGTCCTGCCGTGTATTGCAGGCTGGAAGTGATGCTGTTGTTTTCTTCGGTGGTCAGATGGAACATCTGGCCCATTGCCGACAGACCTTTCACCTGCTGAGCCGCCAGTTTGGCTGCATCTTCTGGCTTATAACCTTCGAGGCTGGCAGAGCGGGTCATAAACTCAGTCGCCATATCCATCGGGATCACCAGTTTGGTGTCGAGGTTTTTCACCACGGTATCCACCTGACCGGCCAGCGTCTGCGGCGGCTGGGTGTTTTTCGCCGGATCTTTCAGGAACAGCGACAGATTAAAAGTAGCTTCACCCTTGCTGTTTTTCCAGCTCAGCGGCGCAACGGTGATGACCGGCTCGGCCTTCAGCAGAATGGGCAGTGAGGTCAGCAGGGCGTCTGCCGCCATCTGCTGATACTCTTCCGGATTGTTCACAATATCCGCCTGCTGCAATACCGCCTGGGCTTTGGCATTGTAGGTCTGGTTAAACTCATGCCAGATTGCCCCGTCGATGTTGCCCACTTTCAGCGTCAGCTTACCGCTGCCCATGTCCTGGTTTTTCAGCTTCAGGCTGTTGAGGGTGTAATTAATCTGGCTGTTAACGGTCTTACCGTCGTTCGCCAGATCGGCACGACCTTCCACCGTCAGGCCTTCCAGTTGCCCCAGATCGACGCCTTCCATGGAAATTGCCATTTTATCGAGGGAGATTTTCTGGTTGCCCACGTACTCATCAAAACTGGCGCGTTTGCTGGCACCGTCGGTGGTGAGGCCGTTCAGCGTCAGCTTAACGCGCGTGCCGTTTTCGTTAACGGTTTCGATCAGTGCGCTCGGTAACGAGCCTGACAGCGAGAACGCGGTGCCGTCGCGGTCAGCATCGAGCGTAAACTCACCGCCGCTGAGCGACAGTTTTTCCTGACCCGCTTCACGGTTCAACGGTTTCAGGGCGATCAGGGAACGGGTGTCGCCGTTATAGCTGATGCGGGTATCGGTCTCGACGAAAGACTGACCGTTCGCCAGATCAAACAGCGGTTTGGTCACCGCGTTATTCACCAGCACGGTTTTTACGGAGGCCATCATCGGCATCAGATTAAAGGATTTCAGTGCCGCCAGCGGGAAAGGCCCGTGATCGACGTTCTCTTTCATGACGATAGTCTGGCCCGGCTTCAGCCAGCTCTGTTTCGCGCCGTCAACGGGTTTCACCACCAGATCGAGCTGGCTGGAAAACACGCCGCGGTGGTAATTCTGATGAACCAGTTCCAGACCCGCTGCGGGTGAGGAGCGCTTAATTTGTGCGTTTGCTTTTGCCAGCATCTCGGTCATATGGGTTTCGAGCTGCTTGCCGGTATACCAGGCACCGCCTGTCCATACCACTCCCAGAGCGACAATAACGCCTGCCGCGATCACGCTTTTTTTCATAATGATTGTCCATAAGATATGAAAACAGGCGGAACCGTCCGCCTGTATGAATGAGCTGTATTCAGCAGCTTAGCAATACTACTACTAAATTTCAGTATTTAGTTTAGCTTGTTAAAGACCCGCGCCAGACGGCCTGTCCCGCTGATCCCGACCGGTGATTCGGCGGCGCTGACAAATGCGGATTCGCCAGGTTTCAGCACCAGACGCTGCTGGCCTTTGCTGAGCACGGCTTCACCTTCAACGCAGAAAAGGATAGCGGCACTTGGCTGCGAGATCGAGGTTTCCTGCGCTGACAGGTCATGNCGTTTTTTCTGCGGCTGCGTCAGCAGCTCTGCCGCCGGCTTTGCCACGAATTTCACGTTTGCCACCAGCTCCGGAATATCGATGTATTTCGGTGTCAGACCGGCGCGCAAGACATTATCTGAATTTGCCATCACCTCCAGCGCCACGCCCTGCAGATAGGCATGCGGCGTTTCGGCAAACAGGAACATCGCCTCGCCAGGGTTGAGTTTCACTACGTTCAGCAGCAGCGGCGAAAAGAGGCCGCTGTCGTCCGGGTAAAACTCTGCAATCAGGCGGATGGTCTGCCAGGGCTCGCCCTGCTGGCTGTGCAGCGCGGCTTTCAGTACCGCCAGTGCGCGTGATTTTTCGTCGCCTTTCATTTCAAGCAGGCGGGCGAAAAGCTGGCTCAGGCCGTCGGCATCCGGGGATTGCAGGAAATGAGCGATTGCCGGGTGTGCGCCGGACACTGGCTGCAGCAGAGAAACGATCTCCGAAAACTCACGAAACGCGTTCATAGCGAGAAACGGCGTCAGTGCGAACACCAGTTCCGGCTTATGGTTTGGATCTTTATAGTTACGCTCGGCGGCGTCGAGAGGGATCCCGGCCGCGTTCTCTTTCGCGTAACCGATCTCAGAGGCCTTTTTGTTCGGGTGAACCTGAATCGAGAGGGGCTGTGCCGCGCACAGCACTTTGAACAGGAAGGGCAGTTCGCCAAAGCGGGCAGCGACTTTTTCGCCCAGCAGCCCGGCTTTATCGCCGTCAATTACTTCACGTAGCGAATGCAGTTTACCGTCCGCGCCTTCCACCTGCGAGCTGCTTTTCGGGTGTGCGCCCATCCATAATTCCGCCATCGGTAGATGATTCGGATTGGCGATGCCGTAGAGTTCCGTTAACGCAGTTTTACTTCCCCAGGCATAGTTCTGCACTGAGTTGACGAGTTTTTGCATTATCAAGCCCTGTATTCATATGGTTTATCTGCCTCTATTAAAGCAATAAACCCAACAGAAGTAACCCGCAGCGAGAAAAAGTCGTATTTGTCTCAGTTTTTGTTAAAAAATTGTGTAGGATATTTGGACTCGTTTTTTACAGGGCAAATGGACGATTTGCCTGCATCATAAATAGCCACGGTAGTCAGCGAGAGAACAATGTCGAACAAACCCTTTCATTATCAGGATCCTTTTCCCCTTTCAAAGGATGACACCGAATACT
>NZ_JNGH01000115.1 GCF_001188485.1 Trabulsiella odontotermitis | reverse complement strand
GGAAGCGCGATCCACCAGAGCGGCGGATGCGCTGAAGGCCATGGTCAGCAATACCGCGACCGTGCTGCGGGTGGTGAACGATCACGGTGAAAGCCGTTGGTGCGACGTACCGCTCGATCAACTGGTACCAGGCGACGTGGTGAAGCTGTCAGCGGGCGATATGATCCCCGCCGATCTGCGCGTGTTTCAGGCCCGCGATCTGTTCGTTGCCCAGGCTTCGCTGACCGGTGAATCGCTGCCGGTGGAGAAAATGGCGCGCAGCCGCGAACCGCAGCAAAACAATCCGCTCGAGTGTGACACCCTCTGCTTTATGGGCACCAGCGTGATCAGCGGATCGGCGCAGGCGATCGTATTCGCCACCGGCGGTAATACGTGGTTCGGGCAACTGGCCGGGCGCGTCAGCGAGCAGGAGAGCGAGCCGAACGCGTTTCAGAAAGGCATCAGCCGCGTCAGCATGCTGCTGATCCGCTTTATGCTGGTAATGACGCCGGTGGTGTTGCTGATCAACGGCTACACCAAAGGCGACTGGTGGGAAGCGGCGTTGTTTGCGCTCTCCGTGGCGGTGGGCCTGACGCCGGAAATGTTGCCGATGATCGTCACCTCGACGCTGGCGCGCGGCGCCGTAAAACTGTCGAAACAAAAAGTGATCGTCAAACATCTGGATGCGATCCAGAACTTCGGCGCGATGGATATCCTCTGCACTGACAAAACCGGCACCCTGACGCAGGACAAAATCGTGCTGGAGAATCATACCGATATCTCCGGCAAGGTCAGCGAGCGCGTGCTGNTGCCTCACCAGCCATTACCAGACCGGGCTGAAAAATTCGCTTGATACGGCGGTGCTGGAAGGCGTTGAGCAGGATGCGGCGCGTACGCTCTCCGAACGCTGGCAGAAAGTGGATGAGATCCCGTTTGATTTCGAGCGCCGCCGCATGTCGGTGGTGGTGGCTGAACAGGCCTCCGTACATCAGCTGATCTGCAAAGGCGCGTTGCAGGAGATCCTCAGCGTTTCCACGCAGGTGCGTTACAACGGCGACATTGTGCCGCTGGACGATACCATGTTGCGCCGCATTACGCGGGTGACTGATACGCTTAATCGCCAGGGGCTGCGCGTGGTGGCGGTCGCCAGCAAAGTGCTGCCGGCGCGGGAAGGGGATTATCAGCGCGTTGATGAATCCGACCTGATCCTCGAAGGGTATATCGCGTTTCTTGATCCGCCGAAAGAGAGCACCGCCCCGGCGCTGAACGCGCTGAAGGCCAGCGGCATCACCGTCAAAATCCTCACCGGCGACAGTGAACTGGTGGCGGCTAAAGTGTGTCATGACGTCGGCCTTGATGCAGGCGAGGTGGTGATCGGCAGCGAGATCGAAACGCTCAGCGACGATGAACTGGCACGGCTTGCCCGCCAGACGACGCTGTTCGCCCGCCTGACGCCGATGCACAAAGAGCGCATCGTGACGCTGCTGAAGCGGGAAGGGCACGTGGTCGGCTTTATGGGCGACGGCATTAACGACGCGCCCGCGCTGCGTGCGGCGGATATTGGCATTTCGGTCGATGGCGCGGTGGATATCGCCCGTGAAGCGGCGGATATCATCCTGCTGGAAAAGAGCCTGATGGTGCTCGAAGAAGGGGTGATCGAAGGGCGTCGTACCTTTGCCAACATGCTGAAATACATCAAGATGACCGCCAGTTCGAATTTCGGCAACGTTTTCAGCGTGCTGGTTGCCAGCGCCTTTCTGCCGTTTTTGCCGATGCTGCCGCTGCACTTGCTGATTCAGAATCTGCTGTATGACGTATCGCAGGTGGCGATCCCGTTCGACAATGTTGACGACGAGCAGATCCAGACGCCGCAACGCTGGAACCCCGTCGATCTGGGGCGCTTTATGCTGTTCTTTGGGCCGATCAGCTCGATCTTCGACATTCTGACCTTCTGTCTGATGTGGTTTGTGTTTCACGCCACAACGCCGGAGCACCAGGCGCTGTTCCAGTCCGGCTGGTTTGTGGTGGGGCTGCTGTCGCAGACGCTGATTGTGCATATGATCCGTACGCGTCGCATTCCGTTTATCCAGAGCCGTGCCGCGTGGCCGTTGATGGTGATGGGCACCGCGCTGCCGCTCTCGCCGCTGGCGGGGTATTTGCAGCTCCAGGCGCTGCCGTTGACCTATTTCCCGTGGCTGGTGGCGATTCTGGCGGGATACATGACGCTTACGCAGAGGGTGAAAGGGTTTTACCGTCGTCGCTATGGCTGGCAATAAATAGCATCAGGAAGTTACGCGTGCGCAATTTTTCGCCTGTTGCCGTCCGGTATAGTGCCATTCAGTAAATAAATATCAGCTTAAGGAGAAGGTGATGGAACGTATTGATTTGCACATGCATTCGGCGTACAGCGACGATGCGGATTTCCCGGTCAGCGACCTGCTGACCATGGCGAAAGCGGCGGATCTGACGGCGCTGGCGATTACCGATCATAACTCGGCGCAATCCGTTGACGACGCCATTCGCTACGGCAAAGCGAATGGCGTCCGCGTGATGACAGGGATCGAAATTGACTGTGCGTTCGCGGGCAATAACTACCACCTGTTGGGTTACGGTTTTCGCCGCGACAGCCGTGATTTTGACACCGTCAGGCACAACTATCGACAACTGGACATTGCCGCGACACCGGTGAAACTCAGCAAACTGCGGGCGCTCGGGTTCCAGATTGACGAAGATCGCCTGTATGCCATGGCGGGCGATGGCATTCCGCAGGAAGAGGAAATGGCGGAGCTGATTCTGGAAGATGCGCGGAACGCGAATCACGAACTGCTGCTGCCTTACCGGGCCGGGAATGCCCGCAGTGATATGCCGCTGATTAACTTTTTCTGGGATTTTTTCGGCANNTGACCTCCCGCCGATGGCAGAAATGGCGGCGCTGATTATCGACAACGGCGGCATTCCGGTGATTGCGCATATCGGGGCCAACGTGAAGGAAAATCACCTGTCGGTGATTGATCAGATGTTGCCGCTCGGTGTGCAGGGCGTGGAGGTATTCTCCAGCTACCATGACGAAGCGCTTCGCCGCGCGCTTTATCAGTACACCGTGGATAACTCGCTGCTGGCAACCAGCGGCAGCGACTTCCATGGCAAAAACAAACCCAACATCAAAATGGGCAGCAGCCAGCCGTGGGCTGATGCGCTGCCGAAAACCCTGGAAATCCTCGAACAGGTGACCCTTTATTAATGCCTGAAAAGAGGAGGTGGTGATTGCGGCGGTCTACCCGCTGGAGAAACTGCTGCGGGCGACGCGCAACGAATAAGCAAAAGCTTGCCGGGTCTTCGCGACCCGGCACCGCGATTAGCGACGAACCGCGATCGCTTCGATTTCGATCTTCACGTCTTTCGGCAGACGCGCCACTTCCACGCAGGAGCGCGCCGGGAACGTCGCGTTGTGCTCGGTGAAGAACGCTTCGTACGTGGCGTTCACGGTGGCGAAATCATTTAGATCTTTAACGAAAACGGTGGTTTTTACGATGTCGCCAACGTTCAGACCTGCTGCTTCAACGATCGCTTTCACGTTTTCCAGCGACTGACGCGCCTGCGCGGCAACATCGTCCGGTACGCTGCCGGTTTTCGGATCCACCGGGATCTGACCTGACGTGATGATCATGCTGCCAAGATCAACGCCCTGAACATACGGGCCGATAGCTGCGGGTGCATTTTCCGTCGCGATAATTTTGCTCATGTTATCTCCTGAATACAGCGGTAATTAAGGTCCTGGCCATTATAAGACGCGTGCCGGTCATTACCAGTCAGAAATCGTTCGCCAGTACCACATGGTGAGAGAATTCTTTCTCACAGTATTTGCATTTCAGGGCGATATCACTGGTGCGCTTTTTCACTGCAAAGCTGGAGCTGACCGGCTCCGCGTGGCTGATGCAATTGCTGTTCGGGCACACCAGCACGGTGTCGATGCGGTCCGGCAGACTCGGGTGCGATTTACCCACCACTTCATAATTGTCGATACGGTTGACGGTGGCTTGCGGCGCGTACAGCGCGAGCTGGTTGACCTGATCGTCGGTCAGGAACGTGTTCTCGATTTTAATCAGATCCTTGCGCCCCATCTCGCCAGACGGCAGGTTCAGACCGATGGTGATGCGCTGGTCGGTTTTGGTCAGTTTGAACAGCGTCAGCAGCTTAAAACCAATCTGCGCAGGGATGTGATCAATTACGGTGCCGCATTTGATGGCTTCAACCTGCAGTTTATTATCGTGTGTCATTGTCGTTTCCCCCTTACAGATCCAGTTCGCTATTCAGTACCAGCGCCAGTAACGCCTGGCGTGCGAAAATCCCGTTGCCAGCCTGCTGGAAGTACCAGGCATACGGCGTTTTATCGACATCAGTGGCGATCTCATCGATGCGCGGCAGCGGGTGCAACACTTTCATGTTGCTGCGCGCGTTGTCCAGATCGCTGGCGCGCAGCACAAACTGCGCTTTGACGTTGGCGTATTCCGACGGGTCGAGACGCTCTTTCTGCACGCGGGTCATGTACAGAATGTCCACCTCGGCCAGCACATCGTCGATGGCGCTGTGCAGGCTCCAGGCAATGCCTTTTTCGTCCAGCATGTCGAGGATGTACTGCGGCATCGCCAGCGCGTCCGGGGCGATAAAGTAGAAACGGTTGCCGTTGAATTTCGCCAGCGCCTGCGTCAGTGAGTGCACGGTGCGGCCATATTTCAGGTCACCGACCATCGCCACGCTGAGGTTTTCCAGACGCCCCTGGGTTTCCTGAATGGTGAACAGATCCAGCAGCGTCTGCGTCGGGTGCTGGTTGGAGCCGTCACCGGCGTTCAGCACCGGCACGTTGCCGGAAAACTCGGTTGCCAGGCGCGCCGCGCCTTCCTGCGGGTGGCGCATTACGATGGCGTCCACGTAGGTGCTGATCACCGAAATGGTGTCCGCGAGGGTTTCCCCTTTTTTGCCCAGCGAGGTGTTGGCGCTGTCNCCCCGCTGGAGCCGAGACGGTGCATCGCGGTTTCGAACGACAGGCGGGTGCGGGTCGAGGCTTCGAAGAAGCAACTGGCAATGACCTTGTGCTTCAGCAGCTCCGGCTGCGGGTTCGCTTTCAGTTTCGCCGCCGTCGCCAGCACCAGTTCGAGGTCCTCGCGACTGAGATCGTTTATGGAAATGATATGTTTTTGATATAGCGGGTTAGCCATGTTTATCTCCTGATCGCTGGGCAAAAAAAAGCCCCTTAAATAAGGGGCTTTGAGAATGAATGATCAACGGGAAGAAAAACGGCAGGCCTGCGTCCTTTTTCAGACGCGGTAAGACAGTATGTCGTACACTCTGGACCATGCTTCCCCCCGGCAAATTGTCCGGCATTATACGCAGCTGCATTTTCTGATCAAGCGATTAATGCACAAATTTAGCAAGGGAAACGGTTATCTCTGCATATCAATTCATCATGAGTAAATAATTAATCTGTTTATGCACCAGAGCCGTGCGCTTCACATCACGCGGGGCGACCCAGACGATACTGCTGCCTGCTACCACGCCGAGGATTTCAGGCAAGGCGTGATAATCGAGAATTCGCGCCACCGCACGGCCGTATCCCGCCGCGGTGTAGATAAGGATAAATTCGCTATTGTGCTCGACGCTCACCACCATTTCGGCAATCGACCGCGCCGCGTTGGGGGCCGGGCGCAGCTGGGGATTCACAGAATAAATTTTTTGCCCTTTGGCATTTCTTATTTTTATGACGCCAAGCAATTTCAGCAGGCGGGACACCGTCGACTGGCTGATGCTGTCAAAGCCGTGGCGCTGCAGATCGCGGCGAAGCTCTTCCTGGGATAAATAACTTTTTTCACCGATCAGGCGCTGACAAACAGCGAGCTGGAGCTGCTCTTTATCACTGGTGGGTTGGTCAAATTTCATCATCGGATTTCAGTTTCCATGTTGAGAAAACGAACGTTTTTGAACAATCAATAACTTACGTGCCGATTTTATTGGTTATTTATTGTTTACCCAGATAAATCGCCCCACCCGGGGCGTGGTTATTTCATCATGTGATAGATAGGGTGCCCGCCGCAATCCGCATCAGCGTGTAGCCTGCCACGATCACCAGCAGCGTCAGCACGCCCCACTCCAGCGTATTAAAGCAGCGTTGCTGGTTGGCTTTTTTCTGCCAGACGTAGACCACCGCACCCGGAATAAACAGCAGCGAGCTGAGCAGCATCGAATCGCCTGCGGCATAACAGAGCCAGAAACCATACAGCGTGGCGATGACGCTAATCATGCCATCACGCAGGGTTTTCTCGCCCGGCTGATAATGTTCCCCCGTCATCACCAGCTTCAGACCAAACGCGGCGCTGAACAGATAGGGGGGCAGGATCGCCGCGGTGGCGATGGAAAACAACACCTGATAGCCCGCCTGGTAAAACAGCGCCAGCAGCAGGAAAAGCTGCACCAGACCGTTGGTGATCCACAGCGATACCGACGGCGAATGACGGCTGTTTTCACGGGCAAACACCGCCGGGAAAATGCCATCCTGTGCGGCGACTTTCGGCAGCTCGGCGGCAAACAGCGTCCATGCCAGCAGTGCCCCTGCCACCGAGAAAATGACGCCACCGGCAACAAATTTCGCCCCCCACGGCCCGACGACATTTTCCAGCACACCGGCCATCGACGGATTTTTTAAGCCCGCCAGCGTGGCCTGGTCAAGGATCCCCATCGACAGCACGCTGACCAGCACATAAATCGCCAGCGCCCCGAGCAGACCCACCACTGTCGCCTTGCCGATATCGCTCCGTCTGGCCGCCCGCGCGGACACCACCGTCGCCCCTTCAATGCCGATAAACACCCAGGTGGTGACCAGCATGGTGTTTTTTACCTGGCTGAACAGCTCAGGCGCGGTGCCATCCACGCGCATCATGCGACCCCAGAAATCAGTGGTCAGTACGCCCAGACGGAAAGCGATCAGCACGGCGATGATGAAAATAATCAGCACCAGCACTTTCACCACCGTGAGGATGGTGTTGATCCACGCCGCTTCCCGCACGCCGCGCAGCACCAGCGTGTGGACCAGCCACAGCACCACCGACGCGCCGATAATCGAGACCAGGTTGTTGCCATCGCCGAAAACGGGGATGAAAAAGCTGACGGCGCTGAACAGCAGCACGGCGTAAGAGACGTTGCCGAGCCACGCCGAAAACCAGTAGCCCCACGCGGCCTGAAAGCCAATGAAATCACCAAATCCGGCCCTGGCATAGCTGTAGATGCCGCCGTCGAGATCCGGGCAGCGGGCGCTGAGGTTTTGATAAATAAACGCCAGGCACAGCATGCCGAAACCGGTGATCACCCAGCCGATCATCAGCGCGCCGGGTGAAGCAACAGAGGCAAAGTTCTGCGGCAGGCTGAATACGCCGCCGCCAATCATTGACCCCACGACCAGCGCAACCAGCGCGCTCAGCCCCAGCTTTTTATCGCTGCTGGTACTGGCGGCCGTTGCGTCATCCTTCGTTAAATCAGTCATCGTATTCTCCTCCTGTCTGGTTGCGCAGAGGGAAGGACGCCGCACCCGGCGGCATCCCTTCTCAGGCATTACTCGCCAAGCGTGGCAACCATGACGGCTTTAATGGTGTGCATGCGGTTTTCCGCTTCATCGAACACGATGGAGTGCGCCGACTCGAACACCTCTTCGGTGACTTCCAGTCCGGCCAGGCCATACGCGATTTCGATGTCGCGACCCATGGTGGTCTGCGCGTTGTGGAACGCAGGCAGACAGTGCATAAACTTCACGTTCGGATTTCCCGTCGCGGCGATGACGCGCGAGTTGATTTGATAGGGGGTCATCAGGCTGACGCGTTCGGCCCAGGCCTCCTTCGGCTCGCCCATCGACACCCAGACGTCGGTGTAGAGGAAATCCACGCCATGAACGCCTTCTTCAACGTCTTCCGTTAACAGAATGCGTGCGCCGGTCTCTTCACCAATGGCGACACACTGTTTCACCAGCGCTTCGTCCGGCCAGAATGTGCGCGGCGCCACGAGGCGAATGTCCATTCCCATTTTTGCGGCGCCAACCATCAGCGAGTTGCCCATGTTGTTGCGGGCATCGCCCAGATAGGCGAAGCTCAGTTCGGTCAGCGCTTTGCCCGGCGCGTGTTCCAGCATGGTCATCAGGTCGGCCAGGATCTGCGTCGGGTGGAATTCATCGGTCAGCCCGTTCCACACCGGCACCCCGGCAAACGCGCCCAGCTCTTCGACGATTGCCTGGCCGTAACCGCGATATTCAATCCCGTCGTACATGCGTCCCAGCACGCGCGCGGTGTCTTTCATCGACTCTTTATGGCCGATTTGCGATCCGCTTGGGCCGAGGTACGTGACCTGCGCGCCCTGGTCAAACGCCCCGACTTCAAACGCGCAGCGGGTGCGGGTGGAGGTCTTTTCAAAGATCAGCGCGATGTTTTTGCCCACCAGCGTTTTCTTTTCGCGTCCGGCTTTTTTCGCCGCTTTCAGTTCTATCGCCAGATCGATCAAGTACTGAATTTCGGCAGGCGTGTAGTCGAGCAGTTTCAGAAAGTTGCGGTTTTTCAAATTGATAGTCATGAATAAATCCTTTTGATTACTCAGCAAACCGGCAGTACCGGCGCGTGTTCATTACGAATGAGCGTGCCTTTTTCACCCGCGAGGATGTCCGGGCCATCGGCCAGCGCACCGATACCGGCAATGCCATTGCACTGCACGACGAAATGACGACAGGCGGCGACCTTCGGCCCCATCGAACCGGCGTCAAATGTCATCGTGCTCAGCAGTTCCGGGGTGACCTGCGTTAACGGGCGCTGGGTGGGTTTGCCCCAGTCGAGATAGACGGCGTCGGCGTCGGTGAGGATCAACAGCGCGTCGGCGTTGAGCTGGCGGGCCAGCAGCGCGGCGGAGAGGTCTTTGTCGATCACCGCTTCAATGCCGTGATAGCCATCGACCTGTTCCACCACCGGCACGCCGCCGCCACCGTTGCAGATGACCAGGTGATCGCGGGCGATCAGCGCGCTGATGGCGTCGCGTTCGACGATGCGCTGCGGTTGCGGTGACGGCACCACGCGGCGGAAATACGGCCCGTCAGCCTTAAAGACCCAGCCTTTTTCAGCTTTCAGGGCGTCGGCCTGTGCGCGGTCATAGACCGGGCCGATATATTTGGTGGGATTGCTGAACGCGGGATCGCCTGCATCCACTTCCACCTGCGTCAGCAGGACGCTGATTTCACGCTGCGGCAGCTGGTTTTTCAGCGCCTGCTGCAGCATGTAGCCAATCATTCCCTGACTTTCCGCGCCGAGAATGTCGAGCGGATAGGGCGTCACTTTTTCGTAGGCGCTGTTCTGCAGCGCCAGCAGGCCAACCTGCGGGCCGTTGCCATGAACCAGCACGACGCGCCAGTTCTGCGTCAGCCGGGCGATAGTTTTTGCAGCAAGTTCAATGTTCTTGCGCTGGATGTCAGCTTCGAGCGGTTCGCCGCGCTTGAGCAGCGCGTTGCCGCCCAGGGCGACGACCAGTGTGGGTTTCGTCATGGTCATTTCCTTAAATTCCGTCACGTTCCAGCGGGCAGCTCATGCAGCGTGCGCCGCCACGTCCGCGTCCCAGTTCGTCGCCGGGAATCGGCAGGACGGTGATCCCGGCTTTGTCGTATTTTTCGTTGGTCCAGATATTGCGTTCGTAGCCAATGACCACGCCGGGGCGGATGGTCAGCACGTTGTTGGCGTCATTCCACTGCTCGCGTTCGGCTTCGAAGGCGTCGCCGCCGGTGGTGATGAGGTTGACCTGGGTGATCCCCAGCGCTTTNGATCGCTCTCCTGGGTGCGTTTGATGCCGCCACGACCATCCGGCGTCAGCGTCCAGCACTGCGCGTCTTTGCGTACCACTTCCGGGTAGACGGAGAAGGTGTCGACGTCGATATGGGTCATGACGGTGTCGAGGTGCATACAGGAGCGGTGTTTCGGCAGTTCGACGGCAATCACCCGTTCCGCCTGGTGGTGTTTAAACAGCGCACTGGCAAGAAATTCAACGCCCTGCGGAGTGGTGCGCTCTGACATGCCAATCAGTACCGCGCCACGACCAATCACCAGCACATCGCCGCCCTCTAACGTGGCATGATCGTAATTAATGTTTTCGTCGCCGAAATATTTAATAAAATCGCCATTAGCAAATTTCGGATGCCAGCGATAAAGCGCGCGGAGATTATTTGTTTCGCGCTGACGAGCCGGTTTTGCCATCGGATTAATTGACACGCCGTTATAGATCCAGCATGACGTATCGCGGGTAAATAAATGGTTGGGTAATGGCTTCATAATAAAGTCATTGATATCGTGGGTATCCACGATCATATTTTTAATGCTGGCGGGAATTTCCCCGTAGGTGACGCCGCCGCTTAAATGCCGCGCCAGTTCACGGTGCGGAAGATCGGCCAGCCAGCCGCGCACATCGGCGGCGAACGTTGGCCCAAGACGGTAATCCGAGACCTGCGTTTCCAGCAGCCAGCCCTTGGCATCCGGGATGTCCAGCGTTTCGGTGAGCAGGTCCGTCAGCAGCAAGACTTCCACACCCTGCTGGCGCAGCGTGTTGGCGAAAACGTCGTGTTCTTCCCCGGCGCGCTCGACCGAGAGCACATCATCGAACAGCAATTCCTGGCAATTCGATGGCGTCAGTCGTTTTAAACTTAAATTAGGGCGATGCAACATCACGCTGCGCAACTGGCCTACTTCAGAACCGACATAATGCTTTTCCATAATTATTCCTTTAACTTTTTTAGAATAAAAAGGGTGGCTGCGAAAATTAATTCGTAGTCGTTTAGGTGAATGATTTCGCGGCTAATAGTCGATGCTTTTTGGGTGATGAAATGTGATTAGCCTCACAGCGGTTTCGAGAAAGCAAAACAAATTAAGATTATATGATAAAGGTCAGAGATTATTTATTTTGCTGTGTTTCTTAAATGAATGAGTAAGCAGAAGGGCAGGTTGTTATTTTTGGTTGTTAATAGTCTGTAGATAATTCCAATTAGCGTTTGTTTGTGTAACTGACTGATAAGTAATGAATTATATTTTAATATAGTATGGTTATGCATAATTATCACTTTATTATTTTGCAGGTAAGAATTTTCCCGGAATAATTATTGAATGCGCACGCAATTTTTACGGGTGATTAAACTGTGAGCGAGCGCGGAGTATTTGCTTTATTTGCGGGCATTCAAGTGGTTAGACGACGCGTCGCTGAAAGAAAATCGGCGGTTATGCATATTTGCTGCATAAGCTGCGGCGTCAGGTTAACCATTGATTAACACCTTCTGCGATAAACATGCGCTGGCGCAAAACTGTGACATAAAGGGGTGGTATGGCAGCACCGTCTTGCGTATAACTAGTAAAATGAAACGGTGTTTTAATTGAGGTAATTATCATGATTGTTGGCAACATCCATCACCTTCAGTCCTGGCTTCCGGCTGAACTCCGCGACGCTATCGAATTTGTCAAAGCGAACGTCACCGCCGCCACGCCGCTCGGTAAGCACGATATCGACGGTACTCGCCAGTTTTATTTGCTTTCAGAAGATATGACAGAACCGCAGACTGCGCGCCGGGCAGAGTTTCACGCGCGCTATCTGGATATTCAAATCCTGCTGAAAGGGCAGGAAGGAATGACCTTCAGCACGCTGCCGAGCGGCAAGCCGGAAACGGACTGGTTAGCGGATAAAGACATCGCTTTCCTGCCGGAAGGGGCGCAGGAAAAAACGGTGATCCTGAATGAAGGGGATTTCGTGGTGTTTTACCCAGGGGAAGTGCATAAGCCGCTGTGTGCGGTCGGCGTGCCAGCGCAGGTGCGTAAAGCCGTGGTGAAAATCCTCGTCGCATAAAGACATTGCCCGGCGACCTTGCGCCGCCGGGCAATATTGTTACTCGCCGAGGGTGGCCACCATCACCGCTTTGATGGTGTGCATCCGGTTTTCCGCCTGATCGAAAACGATGCTGGCGGGAGATTCAAATACCTCATCCGTTACTTCCATGCCGCCATGCAAATTAAACTCTGCCGCCATTTTCTTGCCTGCAGTGGTTTGATCGTCATGGAACGCGGGCAGACAGTGCAGGAACTTGACGTTCGGGTTGCCGCTGAGTTTCATCATCTGGCTGTTCACCTGATAGTCGCGCAGTAACGCAATCCGCTCGGCCCACTTCTCTTTCGGCTCGCCCATCGACACCCACACGTCGGTATAGATGAAGTCCGCGCCTTTGACGCCCGCCGCGATGTCCTCGGTAAGCGTAATGTTGCCGCCGTTTTGTTTCGCCAGCGCCGTACATTCGGTGACCAGACTGGCCTCCGGCCAGCAGGCTTTCGGTGCGACAAGACGTAGATCCAGCCCGGTGAGCGCGGCGGCTTCCAGCATCGAGTTGCCCATGTTGTTACGCGCATCCCCGGCGTACACCAGCGTCATCTCGGTGAAGGCTTTACCCGGCAGATGCTCCTGCATGGTTAGCAGGTCAGCCAACAGTTGGGTCGGATGGAACTCGTCCGTCAGACCGTTCCACACCGGCACGCCCGCATATTCTGCCAGCGTTTCAACCACCTCCTGCCCCCAGCCGCGGTACTGAATGCCGTCATACATCCGCCCGAGCACGCGAGCGGTATCCTTAATTGATTCTTTATGCCCAATCTGGTTGCCGTTGGACCCCAGATAAGTGACGTGGGCACCCTGATCGTGTGCGGCAACTTCGAAAGAGCATCGTGTACGGGTAGAGTCTTTTTCGAAGATGAGCGCGATGTTTTTACCAACCAGTTTTTTCTGCTCAACACCTTGTTTTTTATCTTTTTTAAGGCTTGCAGCAAGCTGCACGAGCGAGATGATTTGTGCGGGGGTGAAATCGAGTAATTTCAGGAAATGCTTGTGATGTAACGACGTCATGTTTGCCTCTCATGGCTCAGGCCACTTGTTGAATTAAAATTCACTTTATATGTATTAATATTCACTTGCAACCCTGCATCACAAATCTTTTTCACAAAGGTGGAGGCATTGCCAGCGGTATGTGACAATAAGAGTTACTGCCGCACATTATGAGGAACGAGCAATGGCAAACCCGGAACATCTGGAAGAGCAACGTGAAGAGACGCGTCTCATCATTGAAGAATTACTGGAAGACGGTAGCGATCCGGAAGCGCTGTACACCATCGAACACCACCTTTCCGCCGATGATTTAGAAACGCTGGAAAAAGTGGCCGTAGAGGCTTTCAAGCTGGGTTACGAAGTGACCGAGCCGGAAGAGCTGGAAGTGGAAGAGGGCGACGTGGTGATCTGCTGTGACATCCTCAGCGAATGCGCACTGAAGGCAGAACTGATTGATGCGCAGGTTGAACAGCTGATGAACCTGGCGGAAAAACACGACGTTGAATACGACGGTTGGGGGACATATTTCGAAGATCCCAACGGTGAAGATGGCGAGCCCCCCCCCCGCCGCACTGTAGGATTCAGGTATGGATTACCCGCAAATACTCGCCCCCGTTTTACACTTTCTCCGTTGCCCGACACCCACCGCGTGGATCGACGAAGCGCGCAAACCGGATCGGCTGCCGCTGCTGCTGACCGATCACATGGTCTGCGAGCTCAAAGCCGCGCAAACTGCAATGCTGCTGATACGCAAATACATTGCCGACAAGCCGGGCGCAGACGCGCTACTCGCGTGGCTGAAACCCTATGAAGCGTTCACTTTTCGCGAAGGACCGGAGCCGGATTTCATTGCACTGCATAAGCAGATCGGCAAAAGCGTAATGCCAAAAACTGACGATCCGTGGGGGCAGTCATTAATCGACAGCATGGTATTGCTCATCAAAGAAGAACTGCACCACTTCTGGCAGGTGCGGGAAATGATGGTGGCGCGCGATATTCCCTACGTGAAGATCACCGCCAGCCGTTACGCCAAAGGTATGCTGAAAGAGGTGCGTACCCACGAGCCGCTGACGCTTATCGACAAGCTCATTTGCGGGGCGTATATCGAGGCGCGCTCCTGCGAGCGATTCGCCGCGCTGGCACCGTATCTGGACGCAGATCTGCAGAAATTTTATTTGTCGCTGCTGCGCTCGGAAGCGCGCCATTATCAGGATTACCTGACGCTGGCGCAGCAGGTGGCGAAAGAGGATATTTCCCCGCGGGTGACGTTCTTTGGAGATGTAGAGGCGTCGTTAATTTCAACGCCTGATGAGGAGTTTCGCTTTCACAGCGGCGTGCCGGTATAAAAGCCGGGGGCTTACAGCGTTTTCAGCATCCGCACTTCGCAGTCTACATGGCCGGTACAACCCAGCGGTGCGTCGATGTGGTCAAAACCCAGATGCTCGTACAGCCCAATAGCTTCTTTCAGAAACGCGGTGGTTTCCAGATAGCAGCGCGTGAAACCCTGCTCGCGAGCGTGATCGAGCGCCATCAGCGCCAGTTTTTTTGCCAGCCCCTGACCGCGAATTGACGGCAGAAAATACATTTTTTGCAGTTCACAGATATCCGGTTCGCTACAGGAGAGCGGTGCAATACCGCCGCCGCCAACCACGTTACCATCCTGCACAACCACCCAATAGGCATGGCCCGGCTGGCTGTACAGTGCATACAATTCATCAAGATTGGGGTCTGCGACGGTATAGCCTTTGTCGGCGGTTAAACCATACTCAGCGGAAACCTGACGGATAACACGGGCGATGGCCTGATTATCATCCACGGTAATTCGACGCAGCACAGCCCGCTGCGGCGCAGTTGCACTCATAGTTTTACTCAATTGAATATCTGTGTTCATAAGAATATGTAATACCACTCTCTTTTTGTGTGTGCAAGTACAGGATACCTGCCGTTTATCCCGCGCTTTCATGCACACCATGCCGGGTAACAGGCCGGCTTTCTGACATTGTGAAAGCAATATTCAGTTTCTTCTCTGATAGTATTATTCGTGGTGATTATTAATAAGTACTTCATATATTCAGTCTGTTTGGTTTCTTATTAATACGGAATAATAAATCAGAAATAAAAGGTGTGTCATCATTTATAATGGAGAATTTAGTTACGATCATGCTCCCGTCTAATGATCTATTCATTTTGATTATTTATTATCAATATAAATATGGCATTGTCAATGAATATGCCGCGCGTGATCTTTTCCACCTTTCATCGGTTTGAAAATTACTATACGGATATGGAGATATGGATGATTACGATTTCCGTACGTTAGGGCTTAATTGGTTTTTACATCAGCGCCATAGGGAGTATGTGTATAAACCATTTCTTACTGATTTTAGCACTCACGTGAATATTGCCAGGGCGATGTAGAGATGAAAATAATTAAACGAAACGTTTTTTTAGCATTTTATCATATTTATTTTTGGGATATCGGTGATGAATTTGTTGATGGGAATAAACCTGGTGATGGGCATTTAACGCTTTTTTAAATTAATATTAAAAAAGCCGGAGCATGCACTCCGGCTTTTGTCATTCGTAATACGAATTACAGCGCAGCAATGACAGCCTGCTGCTCAATCAGCTTCGCTTTTGCTTCGGCATAGCCGTTCAGCTTTTCACGCTCTTTGGCGATAACCGCTTCCGGTGCGCGGGCAACGAAGCCTTCGTTGGACAGCTTGCTTTCGATACGGCCGATTTCCGCGTCGATTTTCGTTACCTCTTTCGCCAGACGAGTCAGCTCATCTTCTTTGTTGATGAGGCCAGCCATTGGGATCAGCAGTTCGGCGCCGTCGATAATTTTGGTCACGGAGACCGGGCCTTTATCGTCGGCTGGCAGCACGGTGATGCTCTCCAGACGCGCCAGCGTCTGCAGGAAGCTCTGGTTGTCGTTCACACGGCGGACGGCGTCGGTGCTGCAACCACGGAGCAGCAGCTCCAGCGGTTTGCCCGGGGCGATGTTCATTTCCGCACGGATGTTACGCACGGCAACGATCGCCTGCTTCAGCCATTCGGTATCGGCCAGCGCCGCGTCATCCACCTTCGTTGCATCGAACTGCGGGAACGGCTGCTGCATGATCGTGTCGGCGGTGATGCCGCAAATCACTTTCACGCGCTGCCAGATAGTTTCAGTAATGAATGGAATGATCGGGTGCGCCAGGCGCAGCAGACCTTCCAGCACGGTCACCAGCGTATTACGCGTGCCGCGCAGCTCGGCTTCAGAACCGCCGTTCATCACCGGCTTGGTCAGCTCCAGATACCAGTCGCAGAACTGGTTCCAGGTGAACTCATACAGGATGCCGGCAGCGATGTCGAAACGATAGCTGTCCAGCGCTTCACGGTAGGCTTTCACGGTCTGGTTGAATTCCGCGAGGATCCAACGGTCAGCCAGCGACAGCACTTTCTCACCGCCGTTGAAGCCGCAATCCTGATCTTCGGTATTCATCAGCACGAAACGGCTGGCGTTCCACAGCTTGTTACAGAAGTTGCGGTACCCTTCCAGGCGCTTCATATCCCAGTTGATGTCGCGACCGGTGGAGGCGAGCGCCGCAAGGGTGAAACGCAGGGCGTCGGTGCCGTGCGGCTCAATGCCTTCCGGGAACTGCTTCTCGGTGCGCTTGCGGATTTTCTCCGCCAGCTGCGGCTGCATCATGTTGCCGGTGCGTTTCTCCAGCAGATCCGGCAGGGAGATACCGTCAACCATATCCAGCGGGTCAATCACGTTGCCCTTGGATTTGGACATCTTCTGGCCTTCGTCGTCGCGGATCAGACCGGTCATGTAGACGGTCTTAAATGGCACCTGCGGCTTGCCGTTTTCATCTTTGATGAAATGCATGGTCATCATGATCATGCGGGCGATCCAGAAGAAGATAATGTCGAAGCCAGACACCATCACGCTGGTCGGATGGAACTGACGCAGCGCGTCGGTGTTTTCCGGCCAGCCGAGGGTTGAGAAGGTCCACAGCGCGGAAGAGAACCAGGTATCCAGCACGTCTTCGTCCTGGCGCAGCGCCACGTCGGCGGCGATGTGGTTTTCCTGACGCACTTCTTCTTCGCTACGGCCAACGTAGACGTTGCCCTGCTCGTCGTACCATGCCGGGATGCGGTGACCCCACCACAGCTGACGAGAGATACACCAGTCCTGAATATCGCGCATCCAGGAGAAGTACATGTTTTCGTACTGTTTTGGAACGAACTGGATATCGCCGTTCTCAACCGCTTCGATAGCCGGTTTCGCCAGCGGTGCCACGCGAACGTACCACTGGTCGGTCAGCATCGGTTCGATAACCACGCCGCCACGGTCGCCATACGGTACGGTCAGATCGTGCGGTTTGATCTCTTCCAGCAGACCGAGCGCGTCAACGGCGGCAACCATCGCTTTACGTGCGGCAAAACGTTCCAGGTTCTGGAACTCCGCCGGGATCGCGCTGGAATACGCGTCGGTTTCAACGCCGTTGGTGTCGTATACCTGCGCGCTTTCACGGATATCACCGTCAAAGGTCAGGATGTTGATCATCGGAAGCTGATGACGTTTGCCGACTTCATAGTCGTTGAAATCGTGCGCCGGGGTGATTTTCACGCAGCCGGTGCCTTTTTCCATATCGGCATGTTCGTCGCCAATGATCGGGATGCGGCGGTTAACCACCGGCAGTACAACAAATTTGCCGATCAGATCTTTGTAACGTGGATCTTCCGGGTTCACGGCCACGCCGGTATCGCCCAGCAGCGTTTCCGGACGGGTGGTGGCGACGACTAAATAATCTTTACCGTCTGCGGTTTTTGCGCCATCGGCCAGCGGATAGCGGATGTGCCACATGGAGCCTTTCGACTCGCGGTTTTCCACTTCGAGGTCGGAAATCGCGGTGCGCAGTTTCGGGTCCCAGTTGACCAGGCGCTTGCCGCGGTAAATCAGGTCTTCTTTGTGCAGACGGACAAACACTTCTTTCACGGCATTGGAAAGACCTTCGTCCATCGTGAAGCGCTCGCGCTCCCAGTCGACGGAGTTGCCAAGACGACGCATCTGACGGGTAATGGTGCCGCCAGACTCCGCTTTCCACTGCCAGATTTTGTCAATGAAGGCGTCGCGACCGTAATCGTGACGGGTTTTGCCTTCTTCGGCGGCAATCTTGCGCTCAACCACCATTTGCGTCGCGATGCCCGCGTGGTCCGTACCGACCTGCCACAGGGTGTTTTTACCCTGCATGCGCTGGTAGCGGATCATGGTGTCCATGATGGTTTGCTGGAAAGCGTGACCCATATGCAAACTGCCGGTGACGTTCGGCGGCGGGATCATGATGCAGAAACTTTCCTGGCTTTCGTCGCCATTCGGTTTGAAATAGCCCTGCTTTTCCCAGTGCTCGTAAAGCGGCTGTTCGATATCTTGTGGGTTGTATGTCTTTTCCATTATTTCCAGGTTGCCGTGGTCAAGTTGAAACCGGCTACGCGGTACGCTTTGTAGCGTTCACGGGCCAGTTGTTTCAAAGAATCTTCGTGAGGGACGAAGTCTATCACTTCTGTGAAAGCGGTGGCAAAATCTGCAAAGCCTGTACGCAAGCTAATCAGCAGATCCCGCGGGCTGCTGTTGCGTTTTTGCGGCCATGCGATCTCCACCGGCGCGCCGCCACGCGGGCCTTCACCCGACAGGTTGTGCGGCACAAAGCTGTCTGCAGGGCGAGCCCACAGCGCCTCATCAATGCGGATGGCCTGTTTTTCGTCCTCGCAGGCAATCAGCACGCGCTTTCCGGCGCGCCAACGTTCTGCGGCAATTTCACACACTAACTGCTCGACGGCGCTGAGATCGTCGACGGTGGTGTCATTGTCCAGAAGATAGAACGTTGCGTTTTTCATATATAGGGCTTCTTGTGGTGGATTTAAACGTATTGCCCGGTGGCGCTGCGCTTACCGGGCCTACGGTTTATCGCGGTTTGTAGGCCGGATAGCGTAGCGCCATCCGGCATTTACACATCACTCTTCGCCGTTAAAACCCGCGCGGTTCAGCAGGAACTGCGACAGCAGCGCGACAGGACGCCCGGTCGCGCCTTTGGCTTTGCCGGAGCGCCATGCGGTTCCGGCGATGTCCAGATGCGCCCAGTTGTACTTGCGGGTAAAGCGNAAGCAGCCCGCCGTGATGGCGCCGCCAGGGCGACCGCCAATGTTCGCCATATCCGCAAAATTGGAGTCCAGCTGTTCCTGGTACTCATCGCCAAGCGGCAAACGCCACGCGCGATCGCCGGACTGTTCGGACGCGCCGATAAGCTCATGCGCCAGCGGATTATGGTTCGACATCAGACCGGTGATGTGGTGGCCGAGCGCGATTACGCAGGCGCCGGTCAGCGTCGCCACGTCAATCACCGCTTCCGGCTCAAAACGCTCGACGTAAGTCAGCACATCACACAGTACCAGACGGCCTTCGGCATCGGTATTCAGCACTTCAACCGTTTGCCCGGACATGGTGGTCAGCACGTCGCCAGGGCGATACGCGCGGCCGCCAGGCATGTTTTCACAGCCCGCCAGCACGCCGATCACGTTGATGGGCAACTGAAGCTCAGCGACCATCCGCATCACGCCGTACACCGCCGCCGCGCCGCACATATCGTACTTCATTTCGTCCATGCCTTCGGCAGGCTTAATGGAGATACCACCGGAATCAAACGTCAGGCCTTTACCGACCAGCACCACCGGGCGCGCGTCTTCCGCCGGGCTGCCTTTGTACTCAATCACCGACATCAACGATTCGTTCTGCGAACCGTTGCCGACGGCCAGGTAAGAGTGCATGCCCAGCTCGCGCATCTGCTGTTCGCCAATCACGCGGGTGATGACATTTTTGCTGTACGCATCCGCCAACTGACGCGCCTGAGAGGCAAGNTGGATCCCGGCGGCAATCGCCAGGCCGTGCTGAATGGCGCGCTCGCCGCTGGTCAGCTCGCGACGAGTCGGTACATTGAACACCATTTTACGCAGCGGGCGACGCGGCTCGCTCTTGTTGGTTTTCAGCTGATCGAAGCTGTACAGCGTCTCTTTTGCCGTCTCAACCGCCTGGCGCACTTTCCAGTAGTTATTACGGCCTTTAACGTGCAGCTCGGTCAGGAAACAGACCGCTTCCATTGACCCGGTATCATTAAGGGTATTAATGGTTTTCTGGATAACTTGCTTATACTGACGTTCATCCAGTTCACGTTCTTTGCCGCAACCAATCAGCAAAATGCGCTCTGACAGTACGTTAGGCACGTGGTGAAGCAGCAGGGTTTGACCCGGCTTACCTTCAAGTTCACCACGACGCAGCAGGGCGCTGATGTAGCCGTCGCTGATTTTATCGAGTTGTTCGGCGACCGGGGAGAGGCGACGCGGTTCAAAGACGCCCACAACGATGCAGGCACTCCGCTGTTTCTCCGGGCTACCGCTTTTTACACTGAACTCCATGCACTACGCTCCTGAATCTTAAAGACAACGGCGGTGGCTACAGATAGAATTGAAAGCTTTCGTAACTCATGTCCGCTGTTGCGGTGACTTCATGATATTCTTACTGAGTCTACGGTTTGAACACGTTCGAAAACGTGAAGCCGCTGGGTAGTTTAATCTTAGCGATGTTTTCAACGACTCAAGAGAATAAATGACGTTTAAGCCATGAAACAAGCTATTTTCCTGCAACAAGACGGGTTTTTACGGGCGTATTTATAGTGATAATCATAAGATATCTGGTGCGGGAGACGCTGAAAAGCCAGCTTGCCATCCTCTTCATCCTCCTGCTGATCTTTTTTTGCCAGAAGCTGGTAAGGATCCTCGGCGCGGCCGTTGATGGTGAAATCCCGACAAATCTCGTGCTTTCTTTGCTTGGACTCGGTGTCCCGGAGATGGCGCAATTGATCCTGCCACTGAGCCTGTTTCTCGGGTTGTTAATGACGCTGGGCAAACTGTACACCGAGAGTGAAATCACGGTGATGCATGCCTGCGGTCTGAGTAAAGCCGTGTTAATCAAAGCGGCGATGATCCTGGCACTGTTTACCGGCATTATTGCCGCCGTCAACGTGATGTGGGCGGGCCCGTGGTCCTCACGTCATCAGGACGAAGTGCTGGCGGAAGCCAAAGCCAACCCCGGCATGGCGGCGCTGGCGCAGGGGCAGTTCCAGCAGGCCACCGACGGCAACGCGGTGCTGTTTATCGAAAGCGTCGACGGCAGCAGCTTTAAAGACGTTTTCCTCGCGCAACTGCGTCCTAAAGGTAACGCGCGCCCGTCCGTGGTGGTCGCCGATTCCGGCCAGCTGGCGCAGCACAAAGACGGCTCGCAGGTGGTGACGCTCAACGAAGGCACGCGCTTTGAAGGCACGGCGATGCTGCGCGACTTCCGCATTACCGATTTCCAGAATTATCAGGCGATTATCGGTCACCAGGCGGTGGCGCTGGATCCGGATGATACGGAACAGATGGACATGCGCACGCTGTGGAACACCGACAACGACCGCGCCCGCGCCGAACTGCACTGGCGTTTCACGCTGGTCTTCACGGTATTTATGATGGCATTGATGGTGGTGCCGCTGAGTGTGGTCAACCCGCGCCAGGGCCGCGTACTTTCGATGCTGCCCGCCATGCTGTTGTACTTGGTGTTCTTCCTGTTGCAGACGTCACTCAAGTCGAACGGTGGCAAAGGCAAGCTGGACCCGATGATCTGGATGTGGGCGGTCAACCTGCTGTATCTCGCGTTAGCCGTACTGCTGAACCTGTGGGATACCTTGCCGGTGCGTCGTTTACGTGCCCGTTTTATGCATAAAGGAGCCGTGTAATGCAGGCGTTCGGCGTTCTTGACCGCTATATCGGTAAAACCATTTTCAACACCATCATGCTGACGCTGTTCATGCTGGTGTCGCTCTCCGGCATCATCAAGTTTGTCGACCAGCTCAAAAAAGCCGGGCAGGGGAGCTACGATGCGATGGGCGCAGGGATGTACACCCTCCTGAGCGTGCCGAAAGATATCCAAATCTTCTTCCCGATGGCCGCGCTGCTGGGCGCGCTGTTGGGGCTCGGTATGCTGGCGCAGCGCAGCGAGCTGGTGGTGATGCAGGCTTCCGGCTTTACCCGTATGCAGGTGGCGTTGTCGGTGATGAAAACCGCGATCCCGCTGGTGTTCCTGACGATGGCGATCGGCGAATGGGTCGCGCCGCAGGGCGAGCAGATGGCGCGTAACTATCGTGCGCAGCAGATGTACGGCGGTTCACTGCTCTCCACACAACAAGGGCTGTGGGCGAAAGATGGCCACAACTTTGTTTATATCGAACGAGTGAAAGGTGACGACGAGCTGGGCGGCGTGAGTATTTACGCCTTCAACAACGAGCGACGCCTGCAGTCCGTTCGCTATGCCGCAACGGCAAAATTTGATACCCAGAACAAGGTCTGGCGGTTGTCGCAGGTGGATGAATCCAATCTGACCAACCCGAAACAGGTGACCGGTAGCCAGACGGTGAGCGGCACCTGGAAAACCAACCTGACGCCGGACAAACTCGGCGTGGTGGCGCTGGATCCGGACGCGCTCTCCATCAGCGGTCTGCACAATTATGTGCGCTATCTGAAATCGAGCGGACAGGATTCCGGCCGCTATCAGCTCAACATGTGGAGCAAAATCTTCCAGCCGTTGTCCGTGGCGGTGATGATGCTGATGGCGCTGTCGTTTATTTTCGGTCCGCTGCGTAGCGTGGCGATGGGCGTGCGTGTGGTGACGGGGATTAGCTTCGGCTTCGTGTTCTACGTGCTGGATCAGATCTTCGGCCCGCTGACGCTGGTCTACGGTATTCCGCCGGTGGTCGGCGCCCTGTTGCCGAGCGCCTCGTTCTTCCTGATAAGTCTCTGGCTGATGACGCGCAAAGCGTAATCGGCCTGTTCCCCCCGGCCCTTAGCGGGCTGGGGAGACGTTTTAACCCAGCAGTTCCTCTTTCACCTGCATCGCCAGATCAAACGAGTGCAGGCGTGCCTGGTTATCGAAAATCTGCCCGTTAACCATGATTTCATCGGCCTGCGTTTCCCGCAGCATCGATTCCAGTCCGTGACGAATTTTCGCTTTATCGCCTACCAGCGACATGCTCAGCGCCTGCTGAACGCCGTACTGCTCTGACGGCGACCAGAACTGATCCATATTCTGGATCGGTGCCGGCAACTGGCCGGTCTCGCCGCGGCGCAGCTTGACGAACGCCTGCTGCATCGAGGTAAACAGGAATTCGGCATCGCGGTTGCTGTCGGCGGCGATAATATTGATGCACACCATGGCGTACGGTTTTTCCAGCCGTGCTGACGGCGTGAAGTTCGTGCGGTACAGGTGCAGCGCCTGGAAGAGCATGTCCGGTGCGAAGTGCGACGCGAAAGCAAACGGCAGTCCAAGCTGCGCAGCCAGCTGAGCGCTGTAGAGGCTTGAGCCGAGCAGCCAGACCGGCACTTTTTCGCCATAACCGGGTACCGGACGCACGTGCGGATGCGGATCGCGGGCGTCGAACCAGTCCACCAGCTCCGCGACGTCACGCGGGAAGTTGTCGACATCCCCACTCATATGACGGCGCAGCGCCATCATGGTGCGCTGATCGCTCCCCGGCGCGCGCCCCAGCCCAAGATCGATACGGCCAGGATAGAGCGTATTGAGCGTGCCGAACTGCTCGGCGATCACCAGCGGCGAGTGGTTGGGCAGCATCACGCCGCCGGAACCCAGATGCAGCGTGGTGGTATTCGCCGCCAGATAGCCAATCAGCACCGAGGTCGCCGCGCTGGCGATGCCGGTCATGTTGTGATGCTCTGCCAGCCAGTAGCGATGATAGCCGCGCTTTTCCGCGAGGCGGGCGAGATCGAGCGAGTGTGAAAAGGCGTCTTTTGCCGAGGCGCCCTCGGGGATCGGCGCGAGGTCAAGCACCGAAAAGGGAATGGTTTTGTCAGTCATAACGGCTCACTTTGTTACCGGTTAATCTTTTCATACTGCATTAAAGATTAGCTAAAGCTGTTAACAAAGTGAGCTATTTATCAGGCCTGCAGCTCGAGACCGGCAAGGCGTTTCCAGTAGCCGTTGCAGTCGCTAAGCGGTGCCAGCGCGAGTGGTGACGCGCCATTCTCATTGGCGCGGAAGGCATCGACCATTGCGAAGGTTTCTGTGCCCAGCGGCGAAAGACGGACGATATCCACCAGCCCTTTCATCGAGGTCAGCTCGTTGCCGAGGTTGTAGACGTAACCGCTCATGGTCTGAATGCCATTCAACACGAACACCTGCTGATTCTCCTGCGACAGCACGTCGCGCCCGTTCGGGTAGTTGATGCAGCAGGTTTCGCATTCGTCCTTTGGCCGATCTTCGGAACGCGCGGTAAAGCAGCGTGCCGAATAGGCCAGCGGCAAATGACCATAGCTCAGCACTTCCACCTCGAACTGGTTACGGATGCCGAGTTCGTCGCACTGATTAAGCAGATTCGCCAGCCAGTCGCGGGACAGCTCAACCGGCATGCACCAGCGCACCATTCCCTGCTTGAGCAGCAGGCGCAGGGTGACCGCGTTATAGCAGTTCAGCGCATGACTGGCGACAAACGGCAGCGTGCGCTCGGCGCACAGGTTCACCACCCCGAGATCGCTCGCTTCCAGCAGAAAATCGCCATTGTCGACGTAACGCTTCAGTTCGCTTAATTCTGACGATGCCTGCACCAGTGCCAGCGTCGACAGCACCACCTGCTTGCCGCTGGTGGCGAGGCTTTTCGCCATATCGATCCAGTCGCCAACTTTGGTGGCGCGGCGCTTGCTGCAGACCGTTTCGCCGAGGTAAATCACGTCCGCGCTGCTGTTCGCCGCCTGCTGGTAGAACGATTCCAGCGTCTCTTTTGGCCAGTAGTAAAGCACCGGCCCTAATGAATATTTCATGGTGTTTCCTACTGCCATTTGCGGTGATAAGCGCCAAGCGTCGTCTGGCTCCCCTCGGACATCGAACCGAGCGTCTCCATCCAGGCGGCCTGCGGGACGAAGTTTTGCGGGTCGGCTTTGCAGCGATCGATCGCCTGTCGCCACACTTTCGCCACCTGGCTGACATACGCCGGGCTGCGCTGGCGGCCTTCGATTTTCACCGAAGCGATATTTGCCGCCAGTAACTCCGGCAGCAGTTCCAGCGTGTTGAGGCTGGTCGGCTCTTCCAGCGCGTGATAGCGCTCGCCGTCCACCAGATAGCGCCCTTTACACAGCGTTGGGTAACCGGCGTTTTCGCCGTCCTGGTAGCGGTCGATCAGCACCTCGTTGAGGCGCGACTCCAGCCCCTGCGCGGTCTGCTGCCAGCGGACAAAGCGGGCAGGGGAGCAGGCGCCGACGGTATTAGGCGATTCACCTGTTAAATAGGACGACAGATAACAGCGCCCTTCCGCCATGATGCACAGGCTGCCGAAGGCGAAGACCTCCAGTGGAACTGGCGTTGCGCGCGCCAGTTGCTTAACCTGATGGATAGAGAGCACGCGCGGCAGCACTACGCGCGCGACGTCGAAATGACGATGATAAAAGCGAATTGCCTCTTCGTTGGTGGCGGAGGCCTGAACGGAGACGTGGCGTTCGATGTGCGGATAACGCTCTGCGGCATACTCCAGCATCGCGAGATCGGCGAGGATCAGCGCGTCTGCGCCCAGCTGCGCCGCCATATCCACCGCGTGTTGCCAGCGGACGTAGCCGTCCGGGTGCGCAAAGGTGTTGATGGCGATGTGCAGTTTACGGCGATGCTGATGCACAAAGCTGACGGCTTCCTGCAGCTTTTTTTCGGTGAAGTTAAGACCGGCAAAATGTCGGGCGTTGGTGTCATCCTTCAGCCCGATATAAACAGCGTCCGCGCCGTTTTCAATGGCCGCCTTAAGCGCCGGGAGGTTTCCGGCAGGGCAGAGCAGCTCCATAATATTTCCTGAGAGCGCGACCTCGTGGATCGCAATAATTGTTAACGAACTGGGATTTTAGTTAACCCATCAGCAATAATTTTTGATTTGAGGCAGTTAAAAGCGTATTGATGGCACCAATAGTGGGTATCACTTGTAGTGGATTTGTTGATTTGCGCCGCGATGTCATTTTTCTGATATGGCAAAATAGAGGCACTACAGATTTCAGGGAGTAAAGCTCGTGTTGGATAAACTGCGTTCACGTCTGGTGCACTTAGGTCCGTCTCTGATGAGCGTGCCGGTTAAACTGACGCCATTTGCCCTTAAGCGTCAGGTACTGGAACAGGTCTTAAGCTGGCAATTCCGCCAGGCGCTGGCCGACGGGGAACTGGATTTCCTTGAAGGGCGCTGGTTAAGTATCGAGGTGCGTGATATCGACCTTAAGTGGTTCACCACCGTCGAAGACGATCGATTAATCGTCAGTCAGTCTGCGCAAGCAGATGTCAGTTTTAGCGCGGATGCCAGCGATTTGCTGATGATTGCCGCGCGCAAGCAGGACCCGGATACGCTCTTTTTCCAGCGTCGCTTAGTGATTGAAGGCGATACGGAACTGGGGCTCTATGTCAAAAACCTGATGGACGCCATTGAGCTTGAGCAGATGCCGAAAGCGCTGCGCATCATGCTGATGCAACTGGCGGACTTTGTTGAGGCCGGGCTGAAAAGCGAGCCGACAACCAAACACACATCGGTAGGTGAGCCATGCTGATTCGAGTTGAAATTGGAATCGATGCGCCGGGGATAGACGCTCTGCTGCGCCGTTCGTTTCATCGTGATGATGAGGCGGCGCTGGTGCACGATCTGCGGGAGGATGGTCTGATAACGCTGGGGTTAGTGGCGACAGACGACGACGGGCAGGTGATTGGCTACGTTGCCTTCAGCCCGGTCACCGTGGACGACGAAGAGCTGCAATGGGTCGGCCTCGCGCCGCTGGCGGTGGATGAACAGTACCGCGGACAGGGGCTGGCGCGTCAGCTGGTCTACGAAGGGCTGGACTCACTGAATGAGTTTGGTTATGCCGCCGTGGTGGCGCTGGGTGAACCGGCACTGTACAAAAAGCTCGGCTTTGAACTGGCGGCGCAATACGATCTGCGCTGTCGATGGCCGGAAACCCAGGACGCGTTCTTCGTCCACCGTCTGGCAGATGACGCCCTGAACGGTGTCCACGGCCTTGTCGGGTATCACGACCATTTCAATCGCTTTTAAGCACTGACGTTTGCAGGCTCGCCAGCAGAGTCTCAAACGTCCCGTCTCCGGCCACGAGGCGCTCTTTCTGGCGCTTTGTGAGCTGCTTAATCCTGTACTCCAGTCGTAACGCGAGTGAGCGTTCACCAACTTCGCCAGAAAACGCCAGTCGCAGTTCGCCTTTTCCGCGCAACGCTTTCGCGCCTTTCCCGCATTGATGCTGCAGAAAACGTCGCTCCACATCGGTGGTGATCCCGGTGTAGAGATGATTGTCAGCGGTACGAATCAGATAGAGAAACCAGCGCACGATTAAAGAGGTCAGTATGTTAAGGTGAAGGCACCTTAGCACAAGGAAAGAACAAGATGGAAACCCCTGATGCCATCAGTCGCTGGCTGGTGAAACAACATGTCGTGACGTGGTGCGTCGCCAGCGCTGGCGACCTCTGGTGCGCCAACGCGTTTTACCTCTACGATCCGCTAAAAATTGCGTTTTATCTGCTCACCGAAGAGCACACCCGCCATGCGCAGATGACCGGCAGCCACGCCCCGGTGGCGGGAACGGTCAACGGCCAGCCGAAAAGCGTGGCGCTGATCCGTGGTGTCCAGTTTAAAGGCGTAATCCGGCGGCTTGAGGGCGACGAGAGCGCAGACGCGCGCGCGCGTTATAACCGGCGCTTCCAGGTCGCCAGAGCGATGTCGGCCCCGGTGTGGGAAATCCGCATTGATGAGCTAAAATTCACTGACAATACGCTGGGCTTTGGTAAAAAAATCCACTGGTTGCGTCAGGAGTAATGCATGAGTCAGGTTCTTATCACCGGCGCCACCGGTTTAGTTGGTGGGCACTTACTGCGGATGTTGGTTCAGGAGCCGCGCATCAACGCCATCGCGGCGCCCACGCGTCGCCCGTTGAGCGATATGCCTGGCGTGCTCAATCCTCACGATCCCCAGTTGACGGATGCGCTCGCGCAGGTGACCGATCCTGTCGATATTGTGTTTTGTTGTCTCGGTACCACGCGCCGCGAGGCGGGCAGCAAAGAGGCGTTTGTGCATGCGGATTATACGCTGGTGGTGGATACCGCGCTGACCGGCCTGCGCCTCGGCGCAAAGCATATGCTGGTAGTAAGCTCAATGGGCGCCAACGCGCACTCGCCCTTTTTCTACAATCGGGTAAAAGGCGAAATGGAAGAAGCGCTAAAGGCCCAGTCGTGGGAGCGGCTGACGATTGTGCGACCCTCCATGCTGCTTGGCGAACGGTCGAAGCATCGCCTGAATGAATCGCTGCTCGCCCCGCTGTTTTCGCTATTGCCGGGAAACTGGAAATCCATCGCCGCGCGAGACGTGGCGCGGGCAATGCTGCATGAAGCGCTCTCTGCTACTCAGGAGGGAGTAAACATCCTCTCCTCCGCAAAACTGCGTGANAAGGGCCAGCCGTATTACGGCAAAGCCTTTACCGCCGCCGAAACGCACAGTATCGGTAAATCCATTCTTGCGCAGGCGGACAGCAATCCGCTTAAAGCCGCGTGGGATTACGCGCTGGTCTATTTTCTTGCTGTCTGGAAAGACCTGCTGCGCTGCGCCAGTGGCGGCGGGAATGCGTCGTCAGCAGGTGTCGATGGGCGGCGCGCTGGCGTTCTGGATGGGCAACCCACTGCTTAACCCGGCCACGCTGGTGTTTATGGGGTTTGTCCTCGGCTGGGAGTTTACGCTTATCCGCCTCGCGGCCGGTCTGGTGACGGTGCTGGTCGTCGCAACACTGGTGCAGAAATGGGTGAAAGAGACCGCGCAACAGCCTTCCCCCATGGAGCTGGAACCCGCGCAACCGCAGGGCAGCTTCCTGTCCCGCTGGCTGAACGCGCTGTGGTCGCTGTTCTGGAACACCATCCCGGTTTACATTCTGGCGGTACTGGTTCTGGGGGCGGCGCGCGTCTGGCTGTTCCCGCACGCGGACGGTGTAGTCAGCAATACGCTGTTCTGGGTGGTGGCGATGGCAATTGCCGGATGTCTGTTTGTGATCCCAACCGCGGCGGAAATCCCTATCGTCCAGACGATGATGCTGGCGGGTATGGGCACTGCGCCCGCGCTGGCGCTGCTGATTACGCTGCCAGCCGTGAGCGTCCCGTCGCTGATTATGCTGAGAAAAGCCTTCCCGGCGAAAGCGCTGTGGCTGACCGGTTCGCTGGTGGCGCTATGCGGCGCGGTGGTGGGAAGTATTGCGTTACTGTAAGGAGAAAGCGCCCGGTGCACATCGCGTGACCGGGCGATTGATCGTTACTTGATGTAGGTAAACGCCGTGGTGACGTGCTTAACACCGCTCACGCGGCTCGCGATATCGGCAGCGGCTTTCCCTTCACGATCGGTCACCAGACCCATCAGGAATACTTCACCGTTTTCCGTCGTCACTTTCACGTTCGAGGATTTCACCTGATCGCTGCTCAACAACTGTGAACGGACTTTGGTGGTGATCCAGGTATCCGAAGAGGCGGTGCCGATGCTGACCGGTGCGCCCTGACGGATTTCGTTAAACACTTCCGTTGCGCCATCCACGCCCATGGCGATCTGCTTCGCGCGTGAAGAGAGCTCGGTATTCGGCGCCTGGCCGACCAGCAGCACTTTGCCCTGGTAAGCAGTGACGTTGATGCGGGCTTCTTTCTTCAGCTGCTCATCTTTCGACAGGGCGCTGTTAACGCGAAGCTCCAGCGTGCCGTCGTCAACCTGAGTGCNNTTTGGTGCCACCGGCCGCAGTGCCGACAACGGCTGCCGCGACGCATCCCTGAAGCAGCAGCGCGGTAATAAGGACTGCGAGGGGCGAAAATACCTTCACCTTCATATGTACTCCTTAATCGTCCTGGTGTGGGAAGAGCGTGTTATCAATCAGATCGCACAGACAGTTAACCGTTAGCATATGCATCTCCTGGATGCGCGCGCTGCGGTGGGATGGGACGCGAATTTCGACATCCTGCTGACCCAGCAAACCCGCCAGTTCACCGCCGTCGTAGCCGGTTAAGGCCACAATGGTCATGTCCCGGGTCACGGCGGCTTCTACGGCTTTCACGATATCGCGGCTGTTGCCGCGCGTCGAGATAGCCAGCAGCACATCACCGGCATGGCCCAGCGCACGAACCNTCGTTCCAAATCGCCGTTAAGACCACATTATCGGTATTTAGTGCAATCGCCGGTAAACTGGGGCGTTCTGTCTCAAAACGATTGATCATGCTGGCAGCAAAATGCTGTGCGTTGGCGGCGGATGTGCCATTACCACAACAGAGAATTTTGTTGCCGTTAAGCAGGGACTGTACCAGCGTCATTGCCGCACGGGAGATGGCATCCGGGAGGGCTTCCGCCGCTGCTATCTGGGTTTGAATGCTTTCCGTAAAGCAGACTTTAATTCTTTCGAGCACGATTTCCCTTAACATTTCAAGCTGACGCTATTCGCCGAAGGCGTTTTTTAGCCATTCGATCTCGTTGCCCGTGAAGGCTACCACATCGAAACGGCAATCCACAGTGTCAAAACTCCCATTGTGACGGGCNCACCGCCATAACGTGCGGACTGCCGGAAGCGAACCTCAATAAAAACGGTGACGCGCCCCTCTCGCATAATGAGGTCGATTTCACCGTTTCGTTCACGTATGTTGGCGGCGATGAACCGCAATCCCTGATTCTCCAGCCAGCGACGCGCTTTACGCTCCCACGCGTCGCCGGTCTGTTTGCGATTTAACTGGCCGGGACGACCTGTCCCTGCTGGTACTGAAGCCATGATAACTTCCTGTTGATCACGCAGTCGGTGGTGGCGCTCAGATCGCCGGTGTTGCCGTTCAGTTCAAAGCCTGGCATCTGGCGCATCTGAGAAAAGTGGTTCGCCAGCGCCCAGGCATCCGCGCCCATCGCGTACAGGCGTGCCAGAGAATAATCGTTGCGCACGGCGCTCAGCGCCTGTTGCATCAGCGCCGGATTGCTGCCTGCCAGCATCGGAATTTCGCTGAACTGCAAGCCTTCCATTTCGAGACGGAAATCCGGACCTGCGACGCCGCCGGCGCTGCGGGAACTGGCGTACAGCGTGGCACCCGTCTGGCTGCCGTTACGCATCGCTATCATCGGTTTGATGTAGGCGATCTCTTCCGGCGTGGCGATGATATAGGCCGCGTCGACTTTACTGCCGCTGGTGATCTGTGCGTCGGTTGGTGGTGCCGGGATGTTCAGCCCACCAATGGTCACGCCCTGCTGTTGCGGCAGGCTGGAGGCCACCGGGCTGCCGGTCAGCGCGATGCCCGAACCGCCGTTAACGCCCATTCTCAGTTCCGCGGTAGAGCCGAAACGCTGCTGCAGAACGATACCGCCGCCCAGCGTTTTCCACTCTTCAGCAAACGCACTGGCGACGCGGTTACCGAGATCGCTGCGAGGCAGCAATAACAGCGGAGACTGTTTGCCCTGTTCGTGAATATGGCGCGCCGCATCGCGGGCTTCATCTTCCGGCGAGAGCGCGAAATAGCAGACGTTAGCGCGGTTCTCGACGTTTTCTGGCTGGTTCAGCGCCAGCACATTCAGCGGGGTGTTGGTTTTGAGCAGCTCTTCAACNNTATTTTTAAGCAGCGGCCCGACAACCAGCGTCGCGCCATCCTGCTGTGCCTGTGCCAGCAGTTGATCCATCGGCTGCGTGGTGGTGTCGTAGATTTTCAGTTCCGCGGACGGATTCGCAGGTGTGGCAGTCACGGCCTGCGGCGGTTGTGGTGCGGAGACAGGTTGCGGCTGCGCCTGATCGGCGGCTGGCGTCTGCACTGGCGATGCCTGCGGCGGCTGCGGAACCGGTGCCTGAGGCGCTTGCGGCGCATCGGCGGCGGTCAGAT
>NZ_JNGH01000114.1 GCF_001188485.1 Trabulsiella odontotermitis | reverse complement strand
CATTGCTCTCCACGAGATGGAGTTTGATGCCCTGTTGCTGAATCGCCTCCTGCGCGTCGGCAGGCAGGTGCTGATCGGACACGATGTCCGTCAACTGATTCAGCGCGCAGATATGGAACATGCCATATTTGCCGTATTTGCTGCTGTCGCAGACCAGCACACGACGGCGGGAGACCGTCAGCACCGCTTCTTTCACCGACGCTTTGCCTTCGCTGGGCGTTGACATGCCGCGCGCCAGATCCCATGACGACGAGCTGAGAAACGCCACGTCGATGTTAATGGTGTGCAAAAAGTTAGCCGCGCTTTTGCCGAGACAGGAGCGGTTGCGCTGATCGACCAGCCCGCCAGTGTGGTACAGCGTGATGTGCGGCATGTCCATCAGGTAGTGGCTGATGGAAAAATCGTTGGTCACCACCGTCAGGTTAAAGCAGTGGCTGGCGGCGACTGCTTTCGCCACTTCGAATAGCGAGGTGCCCGCGTCGAGATACAGCGTCTGGCCCGGCTCAATCAACATCGCTGCCAGCGCGCCCATTTTGCGTTTAACGTCATGGTGCAGCTCGGCCTTTTCCCGCCACGGCAGCTCAGATTTCAACAGGTTGTTGAGCTTCACACCACCGTTGATGGCGACCACTTTCCCTTCTTCTTCGAGCAACTGGATGTNNGGCCTGTTCCAGCTCGGCCACCGCAGCGGGTGTCAGCGGAACGTACCCCAGCGGTTTCAGCGTCAGCCAGATACGCGCGCTGTCTTCCAGTTCTTCGGTGTTAAACACCGCTTCACGTAGCGAGCGCCCACTCACCACCGGGCCGTGATTCGCCAGCAATGCGGCGATATGGCTGGCGGCGATGTCACTCAGCGCCGTGGCGATGCCTTCGTGCCCGGGGCGGAAATAGGGCAGCAGCGGCAACTGGCCGATACGCATGACGTAATAGGGCGTCAGCGGCGGCAGACAGTTTTCCGGCGTGCTGCACGGCAGGCAGGCGAGGGCGGTCAGCCACGGCGAGTGCAGATGCACCACCGCGCCGCACTCCGGGCGATGCCGGTACCAGGCCATGTGCATCGGCACCTCTTTCGACGGGCGATCGCCGCCGATGTGAACACCGTCAGCATCCAGCCGACTGAGGGTATCCACCTGCAGTTCGCCGAGGCAGGAGTTGGTCGGCGTCACCAGATAGCCGCCGTCCGGCAGTTTGACGCTGAGGTTGCCGCCACCGCCGCTGCTGTAGCCACGGTTGAACAGGGAGCGGCCGTAGTGAACCATTTGTTCGCGAAGCTGTTGTTCGGTCAACTGGCTCATAATGCGTACTCCTGCGCTTTGAAAAAGAAATCGGCCTGGCCGAAATTGCCGGACTTCAGCGCCAGCGCCAGTTGCTGCTCAGGGGCAAAAACCCACGGAACGCCGGGGGTGATGGCTTTCCCGGTGGTCAGGCGTTTCACCTGCAACGCTTCCACCACCGTGCCGGAGGTTTCGCCACCGGCAACAATAAAGGTGTTAATACCCGCGTCGCGCAGGGCGATCGTCAGACGGGCAAACGTGCGTTCGACGGCCTGGCTTGCCGCCTGCTCGCCGTAGCGCTGTTGAATGGTGCGCAGCACATCCGGCGGCTGGGTGGCGTAAACCAGCGGCGCGTGTGCATCATGCCGGTGCGCCAGCGCCCACAGGGCGATTTCATCGATATAGCCTGCGTCATCCGCCATGCAGCGGGCGACGTCCAGCGGCAGACTGGCGGCCTGGGCTTTATAGGCGTTCACCTGACGGTTGGTCATCGACGAACAACTGCCGGACAGGATCACCGNCGCAAAACCGCTGGCCTGTGCCAGTGGATGCTGTGGATGTGCGGTGGCCGCCAGCGCGCCGCCGAGCCCGGAACCGCCTGCCAGCAACGGGTACGACTGCAACGCGTCGGCGAGAGTCAGCAGATCGGCTTCGGTCAGCGTATCGACAATAATGTGTTTGTTGCCCGCCAGCTGGTGCTGATGCAGCGCGTCGGTCACTGCCTGCACACCCGCCTGCACGGTGGCGAGATTGATAACGCCAGTGGCGTTCGGGGTTTGCGGCGCCAGCAGCCGCTCAAGACTGGCGTCGGTCATCGGGTTAAGCGGGTGCTTTTCCATGCCGGATTCATTCAGCAGCACGCCATTCACAAACAGATGGCCGTGGATCACCGTGCGGCCATTCGCAGCGCCGGGCAGTGAACGATCAACGGCGCGCCGGTGGCTTCCAGCAGCGCATCGCTCACCGGGCCAATATTGCCTGCGGGGGTGGAGTCAAACGTGGAACAGTATTTGAAGTAGATCTGTTTCGCACCGGCCTGCTGTTTCAGCCAGTGGTAACACTGCAATGACTGGCGCACGGCCTCGTCAGCAGGCAGCGAACGGCTTTTCAGCGAGATGACGATCGCATCGGCGTCGTCGCTCCAGCGTTGCGTCATGTCCGGCATGCCTGGCAGTAATGCCACGCGCCATCCCTGTTCCGCCATAAAGCTTGCAATGTCGGTTGCTCCGGTAAAATCATCGGCAATGACGCCGGTCATGACAGCCATGGATTCCTGCTCCGCTCACGTTGTCTGAGAATTGAGCTTATTATTCAGCAGAAAACTTCACATTCACATGATGGTTCTCACAAACAACGGTATCGGCAAAAGGTCTGAATTGTGATTAATCTATTGTTTATTAACGATAAATTAAGGAGTGAGATAAAAACGGTGCTCACAGGCTGATGTGAAGATTCGTTAAAGGGTGAGAAAATTTGTCACGCACGAGGCAGATCGTGAAAAAGAGACAGCCCGACATGCAGGCCGGGCTGTTTCTGATGAGGCAAACAGGCTCGCTGATTATTTCTTCGGAATGATCAGCACCTGGCCGGGATAGATTTTATCGGGGTGTTTTAACATCGGCTTGTTGGCGTCGAAAATACGCTGGTAGTCATTGGCGTTGCCGTATTCCTTTTTCGCGATAGCGCTAAGGGTATCGCCAGATTTTACGGTGTAGTAATTGCTTTCTGCGCCACTCTGGGCGACCGCGGTTTTATCATCGATACCGCTAATGCCTGCCACGTTGCCAATGGCGACCAGGATCTTCTCTTTGGCTTCCTGAGAGAGAATATCGCCGCTGACCGTTGCCGTCCCGTTATCGTTGACCACAACGTTGACCTTGTCTGAATCAGGCAGGCCAAGCTTGTTGATATGCTCTTTTAACTTTTCAGCCTGGGCGGTTTTATCATTCCCCGATACGGCGTCCCAGATCTTTTCACCCGCTTCTTTCACAAAACTGAACAATCCCATACATCCTCCTGTGTGTGATGAATGTTTCAGGTAGAAACAGCAATAAGCGTAGTCGAAAATACACCGGCAAAATGTGGGGAGGCGCGCTTACTGAAAGATAAATTCGCCATAGTTTTGATTATGAAGCGATATATCACTGACAGAACTGTTTCAACAGCGCGTGCTGCTCCGTCAGTAAGTGGTAACGGTAGACCGGGCGGCCGGTGGTGCCGTACTGAATGCGGGTGAACAGCACGTTGATTTGCGCCAGCCAGATCAGATATTTGCGGCAGGAGACCCGCGAGATCCCCACCGCGGTCGACAGATCGTCCGTCGAAAACTCAAGATCGGCATGGGCATCGATCCACTGGCACAGCGTGCGCAGCGTGGGAAGCGTTAACCCCTTCGGCAAGGTATGAGACTCCGCCGCATCAGGCGCCACGCCGTGGAGCAGACGATCGATATCCGCCTGCGCGTACTGTTTTTGCGCCCTGAACTGCGTTTCTTTCGTTTTCCAGGCGGTCAGCGCCTCTTCAAAACGCGGGAATTTGAACGGTTTGATCAGGTAATCCACCACGCCGTAGTGCAGGGATTTCTGAATGGTCGGCGCATCGGAAGCGGACGAAATCATGATCACATCGGCTGTCCGGCCCGACGCGCGCAGCACCGGCAGCAGATCCAGTCCGTTCTCCTGCCGCAGCCAGACATCCAGCAGGATAAGATCGATAGCCACCGTGGGATCGTTAATCCTCTCCCTGGCCTCGCCGAGTGTCGATGCGGTGCCGGTGCACTGAAAACCGGGAACCTGCGCGACGTAGCAGCGATTAAGTTCCGCCACCATGGCGTCATCCTCGACGATGAAAACATTAAACACGCGATGTTCCTTATGACCAATGACAAAGGGGGGCGATTATCGCCGATTGTCGGCAAATCGCAAAGGCGGAGCCAGGCCGCATTTTTATGCATAGTAAACGATTACACTTGATTGGATAAAGATAATGCGTATAGTTCTCATTCTCTTTGTTATTCGCAGGCGAGGCACGGAGATTCCTGCAATCAAGTGGATGTGTTCACAGGGAAACACTGAGGCGCACGGCGACGTGATGACTGATAACCGGAACGCATAAATCCGGATGCGTCGCGCCACGGCTTATTTTTTTGGTGAAGGATTCCCTGATGAAAATGCAACTTTCCACGCTGGCGCTGGTACTTACTATGGCGCTGAGCGGCTGTGCCACGCAGCCGTCCTCTTCAACATCCGCGACGGCACAACCTGCGGTGGCGTCCACCCCCTCGACCGATATCGTTAAGCGTTCCCTGGCGGAAGGGCTGTATGAGATGGCGCTGAGCCCGACGGGTGACGCGCTGTATGTCGCCAGCGCCGAAGGCTTTAAAGATGTGCAGGGCGGGATGGTCTACAAGCTCGATCCGGCGACGCTGAAAACCCTCGGTGCGACGCATACCGATCTGAAAAATTTCGCCATGCAGATCACCCCGGACGGTAAAACGCTGTACGTGACCAACTCACTGGATGGCGGCATCAGCGCCATCAATACCGCCGACGGCAAAGTGAAAGCCCGCCTGCTGTTCAGCGAGCGCAACGAGAAAGGTCTGCCGTACGGCGCGCGGCAGATCCTGCTGCACGGCGACACGCTGTACGTTGGCGCGGTGGCCGATCCGGCGTTGATCTGGGTGGTTGACGCTAACACCCTGAAGCTGAAAACCCGCATCAAAAATACCGGCAAGTGGATGACCGGCCTGCATTATTCCGATCAAACCGGACGCCTGTACGCGGCGAACGGCAGCGGCGAAATTCTGGTGATCAACCCGCGCAACAACCGCGTCGAACAGCGCTGGAAACCGCTCGGTGAGAAACCCGCGCTGTTGTTGAACCTTGCGGAAGACGCCGACACCGGTCGCCTGTTCGTTACCGATAATTCAAAAGCGAAAACCACCCTGGTGCTGGATATCCACACCGGCAAGGTGATTAAGCAGCTCGACGTCGGCGACTCGCTTTCGGTGCTGTTCAACCCGAAACGCCATGAGATTTACATTTCGCAGCGCGATAGCGGGAAAGTGCTGAGCCTCGACGCCACGCGCTATACCGTGAAAAAAAGCTGGGATCTGCCGCCGCACCCGAACAGCCTGACGCTGTCCGCCGACGGGCAAACCCTGTTTGTCACCGTCAAACAACCGTTCAATAAGGACCACTCCACAAAAGGTCCGGACAGCGTTGTTCGTCTTGATTTAACCCATTAATTACCCGGCCCGGCCATGCGTCGGGCCTTGTTTGTTTCACTTGGCCTCTATAAAGAGCGAATTATGCACAACACCAATTCACTGTCTTTACCGTTACGCAAAACGCTGCTGGCGTTAGCGATTGGCGCGCTGAGCCACACCGCCAGCGCCGCGACTACCACCTCAACCGACGCCACAAAGAAAAAAACGGCGGAAGAAACGATGGTGGTTCAGGGCACCGACGGGAGCGATTTTAAACCCGGCGGCGACGCGCTGGTTCCGGCCTTTCTTGACGGGCAAATCGCCCACGGCGGGCGTCTGGGAATGCTCGGCGAGCAAAAAGCGATGGACGTGCCGTTCAACGTCATCGGCTACACCTCGAAGCTGGTGCAGGATCAGCAGGCCAAAACCATTGCCGACGTAGTCAGCAACGACGCCAGCGTGCAGGCGGTGCAGGGTTATGGCAACTTTGCCGAAACCTACCGCATCCGCGGTTTTAAACTTGATGGCGATGACATGACCATGGGCGGTCTGCCGGGCGTGGTACCGCGTCAGGTGATGGACACCCAGATGCTGGAACGCGTCGAGATTTTCAAAGGCGCGAACGCGCTGGTGAACGGCGCGGCGAGCAGCGGCGTCGGCGGGATGATCAACCTCGAGCCGAAGCGCGCGGAAGATACGCCAACCACCCGGGTGGGTGTGGATTACACCTCTGATTCCCAGGTGGGCGGCTCGCTGGATCTGGGGCGTCGCTTTGGNGCACCGCGAAGGCGAAACGGCGGTAGATGCGGATAAACGCCGCACCACGCTGGCCTCGCTGGGGCTGGATTATCGCGGCGACCGCTTCCGCACTTCGCTGGACTTCGGCTATCAGAAAAAGACGTTCCACGGTGGCACGATGGGCCTCAATATCAGCGGCGTCGACTTTATTCCTGACGTGCCGGACACGCGGAATAATTACGCGCAGAAGTGGGGCTACAGCGACATCGAAAACGAATTCGGCATGGCAAAAGCCGAGTTTGATCTGACCGACAGCTGGACCACCTACGCCGCATTTGGCGCACAGCACGCCCATGAAGTGGGGGTTTACAGCGCGCCGAAACTGATCAACGAAAGCGGCGACGCGACGGTCGGGCGTCTCGACACCAACCGTATCATCGACGCGTACAGCGGCATGGCCGGTCTGCGCGGCGATTTCGATACCGGCCCGGTGTCGCATAAAGTCAACGTCGGCTACTCGGCGCAGATCAAGAGCGATAAAACCGCCTGGCGCATGGCGACCAACAATCCGACCACCAATATTTATGATAATCGTGATGTTGCCATGCCGGACAACACCTTCTTCGGTGGCAACTATTTAGATCCGTTGACCACCGCGCGCAACCGTACCCAGGGCTGGTTACTGAGCGACACGCTGGGCTTCTTCGACGATTCTCTGCTGTTCACCGCCGGGGCGCGTCATCAGAAAGTGGTGGTGCGTAACTACAGCAACGCCACCGGTCTGGAAGATACCACCAGCCGTTATACCCAGAGCCGCTGGATGCCGACCTATGGTCTGGTTTACAAACCGTGGGAGGTGTTGTCGCTGTACGCCAACTACACCGAAGCGCTGCAGCCGGGCGATAACGCGCCGAAAGGGGCGGAGAACTACGGCCCCCCCCCCCATTCTCAACAGCAACAACGTCTACACGCTGGACGGCGAGCAGCGTAACCGTGGCGTTGAGCTGAACGTCTTTGGCGAACCGCTGCTGGGGCTGCGTCTGAACGGCAGCACCACCTGGCTCGATCCTGAGTTGACCAAAACCGCAGGCGGCACCAATGACGGTCATGACGCGATTGGCGTTGCCCGCTTCTATGCGGTACTGGGCGCGGAGTATGACATCAAGCCAGTTGAGGGGCTGACGGCGACGGCGAAAGTGAACCACACCGGTTCGCAGTATACCGACGCGGCGAACAGCAAAAAACTCGACAGCTACACCACGCTGGATCTCGGCGTGCGTTACAAAATGCGTCTTAACGCCGATCAGAACGAAATGGTCTGGCGCGTTGGCGTGGATAACGTCACCAATGAGAAATACTGGGCCAGCGTGGAAGACAACGGCACCTATATCTTCCAGGGCGAACCGCGTACCCTGAAAGTGTCGATGTCTTACGACTTCTGATCACCTTCGCTCTCCTGGCGCGGCAAGTTATTGCCGCGCCACTCATTTCGTCCATAACCTTGCGACATTTTTTCCTAAGTGATAAAAGGTGCCCCTTCTATAAAAAGAGACAGGGGAACGACGTGAACAACGCGTCATTAGCATCCGACAAGTCGCAAACGGATGCCGGGTCGTCGCAAGAGCCGACGCTTCACCGCGGATTACAAAACCGTCATATTCAACTTATTGCCCTCGGCGGTGCTATCGGCACCGGGCTGTTTCTGGGGATTGGCCCGGCGATTCAGATGGCCGGTCCGGCCGTTCTGTTGGGGTATGCCATCGCCGGGATTATCGCGTTTCTGATCATGCGCCAGTTGGGCGAGATGGTGGTCGAGGAACCGGTATCTGGCTCCTTCGCGCACTTCGCTTATAAATACTGGGGACCGTTTGCTGGTTTTCTTTCCGGCTGGAACTACTGGGTGATGTTCGTGCTGGTGGGCATGGCGGAACTGACCGCCGCCGGGATTTATATGCATTACTGGCTCCCGGACGTCCCCACCTGGATCTGGGCTGCCGCGTTCTTCATTATCATCAACGCCGTCAATCTGGTTAACGTTCGTCTGTACGGCGAAACCGAGTTCTGGTTTGCGCTGATCAAAGTGCTGGCGATTATCGGCATGATGGGTTTCGGGCTATGGATGCTGTTTTCCGGTCACGGCGGCGAGCGCGCCAGCGTTGATAATCTGTGGAAGTTTGACGGTTTCCTGGCAACCGGCTGGCAGGGGTTAATCTTGTCGCTGGCGGTGATCATGTTCTCCTTTGGCGGCCTTGAGCTGATTGGCATTACCGCCGCCGAAGCGCGCGATCCGGAAACCACCATTCCGAAAGCCGTGAACCAGGTGGTGTACCGCATCCTGCTGTTTTACATCGGTTCGCTGGTGGTGTTGCTGGCGCTCTATCCGTGGGTGGAAATCAAATCCGACAGCAGTCCGTTCGTTATGATTTTCCATAACCTTGACAGCAACGTGGTGGCATCTGCGCTGAATTTCGTGATTCTTGTGGCCTCGCTGTCGGTCTACAACAGCGGCGTTTACTCCAACAGCCGCATGCTGTTCGGCCTCTCGATTCAGGGCAACGCGCCGAAGTTTCTCACCCGCATCAGCCGTCGCGGCGTGCCGGTGAACTCGCTGCTGCTCTCCGGGGCCATCACCTCGCTGGTGGTGCTGATCAACTACCTGCTGCCGCAAAAAGCCTTTGGCCTGCTGATGGCGCTGGTCGTCGCCACGCTGCTGCTGAACTGGGTGATGATCTGCATGGCGCACCTGAAATTCCGCGCCGCGCAGCGCCGCAAGGGCAGAGTGCCGAAGTTTAAAGCGCTGCTGTCGCCTGCCAGCAATTACATCTGCATTGTGTTCCTGCTGATGATCCTCGGCCTGATGTGCACCATGGACGGCATGCGCCTTTCCGCGCTTCTGCTGCCCGCGTGGGTGCTCTTCCTGTTTGTCGCGTTTAAGCTGCTGCGGCGGAAAGGGTAGCCAGAGGGAAAGGAACCCAACGTAGTGTTGGGTTCCTGAATCTGATTACACTTCCGTCAGCGTGGTGCTGAGCGGCAGGCGGGATTTCGGCAGGGTGGCGTTGAAGTCTTCCGCGCTGTGATAGCCAACCGGCACCACCACTACGCTGGTAAAGCCTTTCGCTTTCAGGCCGAATTCTTCGTCCATAATGGCGGCATCAAACCCTTCCACCGGCACGGCGTCGAGGCCCAGCGCGGCGACACCGAGCAGGAAGTTGCCCACGTTGAGGTAAACCTGTTTCGCAGCCCAGTGCGCGTCATCTTTCAGATCAATGCGGTGCATATCGGCAAAGAAACGGCGACCTTTCTGGTTACCCGCTTTCGCTTCCGGAGTGGCGAAACGACCGTCTTTGTCTTCCTGATCCACCACTTTTTCCAGCCAGGCATCGTCGATCGCCGTTTTGGCGCAGAACACCACTACGTGCGATGCGTCGAGGATTTTACGCTCGTTAAAAGCGTAGTTACCGGCAGCGGCTTTGGCGACGCGCGCTTTGCCTGCGTCACTGCTGGCGAGGATGAAGTGCCATGGCTGAGAGTTGGTGCTTGACGGGCTGTACTGCAACAGGGTTTTCAGCTTTTCAGCCTGCTCAGCGGTCAGTTTTTTAGTGGGATCGAAGGCCTTGGTGGAATGGCGCTTCAGGGCGACAGACACGATATCCATACATACTCCTCAGTGATGTTTTTTACTGAGGGCAGATTACCGTGAAGATGGCACCTTGATAAGGGTTAAAAATGCCGTTATCGCCCCGGACAGCGGCTCACACGGGGCGCAGCCGTTTTTGATCCCGCTTCGGCAACTTATCCACCACCAGATTCCAGGAATCGGCGATCAGATCGGCCAGCAGCTCATGACTGATATCCTCGCCGGGCACGACGGTGATCCAGTGCTTTTTGTTCATGTGATAACCCGGCTCGATGCTGCGGTATATTTCCTGATGCAGCAGCGATTTCTGCGGATCGGCTTTCAGATTGACCAGCGCGCGACCGCGCACCGTCATGGTCAGCATAAACATCCGGTCGCCCACTTTAAACACGTCGCAGTCCGGCCCAAACGGCCAGCACTGCTCGGTAAAAGGGAGTTCCAGCGCGAGACGGTGCGCGCTGGCATGCAGTGTTTTTTCATTCATCAGGCGGTTTCCTCTGCCAGCGCCAGCCACATGGTTTCAAAACCAAGGGCGATAAGCTCCTGCGCGCGTTGCGGTTCATGCCCCGCAAATTCGATAGTGGTTTCCGCCAGCGCCAGGAAGAGGGCGTCGCCAAAATCCTGATACTTGTCGGAAAGAAAGACTTTACGCAACGATCGTTCGCACAACTGGTGCAGTTCAGGGAACATGTTGCTCACCTGCGATCGCGTCTCTTCGGTAATTTTTTCACTCAGCGCCATGCGGCGGATCGCCTTATGGCAGACGGGATTACGCACCCCCCAGTCGATGTAACTGTTCCAGATATTTCGCATGTGCGCTTTCGGGGTGGTGGCATTGGGATCAAGCTCAGAGATCATCGACTGGATAAGCGATGACTTGATATGCAGGTAAAGCACATTAAGCAGATCGTCTTTGGTGGCGAAGTAGCGAAACAGCGTTCCTTCAGCAACCCCGGCGCTGCGGGCGATGGCTGCGGTTGATGCCGCGTAACCTGACTGCGCGAAGGCAGCCGTGGCGGCTTCCAGTAACGCTTGTTTTTTATCCTCACTCTTTGGACGAGCCACTACACTTTACCTCTCTGACGGCGAAAACCTTGATTGAAGCATGCGTTATGCAGCACTTCAACGGGGAATGTCAAAATTTGAAAATCGTCTTGACGACTTTCTATTCATTCCTATAATGAGTGCTTACTCACTCATAATCAAGTCTAATACACTCGCCTTCTGACGGAACAGATCGGATCTGCCTGGTCGGGATATGAAACGACTCATTTTCAGCGTGGTTGTACTCATGATAATTGCTTCAGCAGCCAGTTTGCCGTTTGTACTGAATGCCGGTTTTGGGCAGGCGCCACAGGGCGCACAGCTGACGGCGGTGGAAAGCTCGCCTAACTATCGGGACGGGCAGTTTCATTATCCGCTCCCGACGCCGGGCTATACCGGTGATAAAAACATGCTGGCGGCGTGGTGGGGCTTTCTGACCACGAAACGCGAAAACGCGCGCCCGTTGCAGCCGCTGCCGCTGGTGAATACCGATCTCGCCAGCCTGCCGCGCGAACAGGAAGTGATGATCTGGCTGGGGCACTCGTCCTGGTATCTGCAACTGGCCGGGCAGCGCATTCTGATTGATCCGGTGTTCAGCAACTATGCGGCGCCGTTTAAATTCCTCAATAAAGCGTTTGCTGGCGACTATCCGTGGAAGGCGGAAGAGATGCCGGAGATAGACCTGCTGATCATCTCGCATGACCATTACGATCACCTCGACCACGCGACGATCACCGCACTGATGCCGAAGATCCACCGCGTGATCACCCCGCTGGGTGTGGGGTCGCATCTGCTGTACTGGGGCATGGACAGCCAGAAAATCACCGAGGCGGACTGGCAGCAGCAGATCAGCGTGACTGACCAGCTCACCGTGCATGTCCTGCCCGCGCGGCACTTCTCCGGACGTGGGCTTAAGCGCAACCAGACCCTGTGGGGCAGCTTCATGTTTGTCACCCCGCAACACAACATTTACTACAGCGGTGACGGCGGCTATGGCCCGCATTTCAAGGCCATTGGCGAGCAGTTTGGCACCGTTGATCTGGCCATTATGGAAAATGGCCAGTATGACCAGGACTGGAAATACGTCCATATGATGCCGGAAGAGACCGCGCAGGCGGCGGTTGATCTCAACGCACAGGCGGTACTGCCGGGCCATGCCGGGCGGTTTGTGCTGGCGAAACATACCTGGGACGATCCGTATAAACAGCTGGCGCTGGCCAGCCGCAACAAAGGCTATCGCCTGTTAACGCCGGTGATCGGCGAGCCGGTGCGCGTTAACGATCGCAGCCAACAATTCAGAGCCTGGTGGGAATAACCCCAGTGCCGTAAAAAGAGGGGAGGGAGGTATGACAATTTCCGCTCAGGTTATCGAGACAATTGTCGAGTGGATCGATGACAATCTGCATCAACCGTTGCGTATTGATGACATCGCACGCCATGCGGGATACTCCAAATGGCATCTGCAACGGCTGTTTTTGCAGTACACAGGGAAGAGTCTGGGACGCTATATTCGCGATCGCAAACTGCTGCTGGCGGCGCGCGACCTGCGGGATACCGATCAGCGGGTGTACGACATCTGCCTGAAGTATGGGTTTGACTCACAGCAGACGTTTACCCGCATCTTTACCCGCACGTTCAAACAGCCGCCGGGCGCCTGGCGTAAACAGAATCATACCCAGGTGCTTTGACACCATTCACCTGCATAAGCCCCGGTTCGCCGGGGCTATTTTTTAGCGTTCCGCCAGCGAAAACCAGCGGCGCCAGACGAAGCGGATGACAGCATATTCAATCGCTCCCAGCAGTAAAAACCACAGGCAGAACAGCACCGTATACAGCTGACTGAGATCCATAAAATGGAACGTTTCCATCAGCGATTGCGCCAGCGTCAGCCCCAGCGACGGGGCAGGCAGCAGCAGGCAAGAGAGTAGAGCCAGCAGCAAAATGCCTGCGGCCGTCATCAGCGATTCCAGCGGATGTTTCATTACGTGTTAATCATCAGTTAAAAAAGCCATTGTCCGGCAATTTTCACCATTCGCCAAAAAAAAGTGCATTTACGCGCTGGCGGCCCAGATTTCGCAGTGTTTTTGCACCAGTTGAATCAGCGATCCGCCGTCGGCAATGAACTGACGCATCCCCTGCGCTTCGCCTTCGCCCTGTTTCACCTGCCGGGCGATCTCTTTCAGCGCGCTACTGGCGCCGAGCTTGTCGCCGTACGGGGCAATCTTATCCAGCAGGCGGGTGATGTCCTCACTGATGGTNGGGAGGAGCCCCGCCATGTTCACCGCCTGCGCCAGCGTCAGCGGGGTGTCCATCACCCGCACTTCCACGGTGCCGAAATCGGGGCTCGGGCGAATATCCCAGTGCAGATCTTTAATGCCATCGATCATGCTGGTGTAGCTCAGGCGGCGGAAAAGCCCTTCGAACTGCTGCCAGTTACTGACCCACGGCATCGCGCCCATGTCCGGGAAAGCGGAAAAAATGTTCAGCCGGGAAGAGGCGAACTGCGTGTCGCTGCCCTGCGACCAGGGTGAAGTGGCGTTGATGGCAATAAAATGCGGCACGAAGCGCGACAGACCATGCAGCAGATAGATAGCGTCATCGCCGCTCTGACAGCCGACATGCACATGCTGACCGAAGACCGTGGCCTGACGTACCAGATAGCCAAAATGCTCCAGGTGCCCCCCGCCGCCACAGATTTGCAGATGATGGGCGTCGGCGGCGCGTAACAGAATTTGCTGGATGGCAGCAAACTGCGCGCTGGCCTGATGAATGTCCTTGCAAACGCCGGTGGCGATTTCCAGCATGCTTTCAGTGATATCGTGCTTTACTTCGCCGGCTTTGACGTCCGCTTTCGCGGCATCGATGAGTGTGGCGGAATCCTGACTGAGATCGTAACCCGGTGGCGTCACCACCTGCAGTTCCAGTTCAATGCCCAGCGTGAAAGGATCGGAGACGTGGAAATCGGGTAAAGACATAGGCAACTCCCTGACATTTTATTGTCAGTATAGGAAAGAATGCCGCCGTTACCCCATCCGGTGCTCGCCACGTGCCAGCGCCGGGCGATCGAACATGCGCTGGATGGCGCCGTCAGCCATAAACGCGGCGCGATCAGACATATGCGCAATCACGTCCGCATCATGGCTGACCAGCAGATAGGTCATCCCGTGCTCTGTCTTCAGTCGATTCAACAGGTTAAGGATTTCCGCCTGCACCGACATATCCAGCGCTGATGTCGGCTCATCCAGCAGCAGCAATTTTGGCCGCAGCAGCAACGCACGGGCAATCGCCACGCGCTGGCGCTGGCCGCCGGACAACTGATGTGGGTAGCGCAACACGGCGTCGGCGGGCAGACCGACGTCGGTCAACGCGGTGGTCACGCGGTGTTTGATGTCGGTTTCGCCGTGAATTTTCAGCGGCTCTGCCAGCGTGCGGTACAGCGTATGGTTGGGATGCAGCGAGGCGTAGGGATCCTGAAACACCATCTGCACGTTGCGCCGCAGCACGCCCTGAAAGCGGGCGCCAGGGCGGACAGGCGAATCAAACAGCGACACCTGCCCCTGCCATTCGCGCTGCAACCCGGCCAGGACGCGCAACAGGGTTGATTTACCGCAGCCGGACGCGCCGATCAGACTGAACGTTTCCCCGGCCTCGACGCGGAACGCCGCATCACGGACGGCAACTTTGTCCGCAAAGCGCACCTGAAGCGCCTCAACGTTAACGATGGTCATGCGGCTGCTCCGTAAAGTTCAGGCTGCGGTCGAGGGTCGGCAGCATTGTTCCCCAGGTGCTGGCGTTCGGACGACAGGTCCACAGCGTCCGCGTGTAGGGATGCGTGGCGTGCGGCAGCTGCGAGGCGGCCATTTCGTCGACTTTTTCGCCCTGATACATCACCAGTACACGATGGCAGTGTTCCGCCACCAGCGGCAGGTCATGGCTGATCAGCAACATCGCCATGCGCCGCTGTTCGCACTGCTCCACCAGCAATTCAAGAATTTGATTACGCAGGCGGGCGTCGAGGGCGGAGGTCGGTTCATCGGCAATTAATATCTGCGGATCGTTGACCAGCGCGATGGCGATCATCACTCGCTGGCCCATGCCGCCCGAGAGCTCGCCGGGGTAGCGCTGTAAGACGCGCGGCTCAAGCCCGACGGCCGCGATCGCCTGCTGGATTTTTTCCTCACGCTGCGCGCGGCTCAACCGCTGATGCAGGGTCAGCGCCTCGCTGATTTGCGCATGCACCGTTTTCACCGGGTTCAGGGCGTAACGCGGGTCCTGCAACACCATCGCGATACCGTTGCCGCGCAGCTGCTGCCAGTCGCGCGGACGCAGGGCGAGGAGATTGTTCCCCAGCACGTTGAGCGTACTGGCGCTGACAACGCCGGGTTTACGCACCAGCCCCATCAGTGCGCGGGCGGTCATCGATTTGCCGGAGCCGGATTCGCCCACCAGCGCCAGCCGCTCGGTGCCGAGCGTAAAACTCAGGTTGTTCACCACCCGCGCGCCGGGGTAGTCGATATTCAGTCGGTCAACGGACAGGCGTAAGTCAGTCATGTTGCGGCTCCAGAACGTCGCGCAGGCCGTCGCCCAGCAGGTTAAAGGCGAGGCTGGCGAGCAAAATCGCCGCCCCCGGAATGGCAGCCACCCACCACTGGTCGAAAATGACCTGCATGCCATCGGCGATCATCGCACCCCATTCAGACATCGGTGGGCGCGCGCCGAGGCCGANACAAGGGCGGACGGCAGACACAGCGGCAGAATATGGCCCGCTAACAAACGCAGGCCGCGAATGCCCATCATCTCTGCTGCCGCAAGATAGTCGCTGTGGCGCAGACGCTGAATTTCACTGCGTGCCTGGCGGGCGTAGGCAGGCCAGGTGGTTAACGCCAGCGCCAGCGCGCCGTTGACCAGACCGGGGCCAAGCATGGCGACAAAGGCAAAGGCCAGAATCAGACGCGGCATCGACATCACCACGTCGGTAAAGCGCATCAGCACGCGTTCCAGCCAGCCGCCGTAAT
>NZ_JNGH01000113.1 GCF_001188485.1 Trabulsiella odontotermitis | reverse complement strand
CTGAGTATCGTTCGCCCCGTCGGCGTAGTGGTTATCCCAGTCAAAAAGGGCCGGAATATTCACGCCCAGCTCGTAGTAGCTGATCCAACTGATGTCATCGAACAGGTAGTAATCAGCCGCAAAACGGAAGCGGGTGCCGCCGTCAAATCCGTTACGCTTGTAAGATCCTTTGTCACCGTCGCCGGTCATGCTGTTGAACTGCGGACGAATACTCCCGCCCACTGTGAAATTCAGACGGCTTAGCGGATCGCCCGCCTGCGGGTCCTGCTTCAGGACAGTGATTTCTGCCTGGCTGGTGAATGCGGCCATGAGCGCTGCAGCGCCCACGGCGACGGCCAGCGCGTTCATTTTTATTGTCATATTGTTTTCCTTGATTTTTATGCCACTACTTATTTAGTTAATGAATGTTAACTTTTATTAAGCGTGTCGTCCTGGCACATTTTTAATGTTTTGTGCTGTTAAAAATCAAGGAGTTATCATTTTGTGCCGCTATCAACCGCTGAACTGACGGAACAGCGCTTTACCTTTCAGCAGGCGCGTTCCTAGCCAGCCGCCGCACAGCGACAGCAAAATCGCGCCGCAGACCGGCAAGGTGACCCACAGCCGCCAGTCCGACTCCCAGGGGAAATCAAACACCCGCGTCTGCAACACCGCCAGCGCGGTTTCCGCACCGATGGCGGCCACCAGCCCGGACACCACGCCCAGCAGGGCGAATTCCGACCACAGCGTCAGCCGCAGTAGCCGTTTGCCCGCCCCGAGTGTGCGGTAGACCACCAGCTCCTGATGGCGCTGGCGCATGCCCACCTGCACCTGCGCCAGCAGCAGCAGAATTCCACAGGCGGTGACCAGCACCACCATCACTTCGAGCGCCCGGCTCACCTGCCCCAGCACCTGCCCGACCTGCTGAAGGATCGCGCCAATATCCAGCAGGCTGACGGTGGGGAACTGGCGATTCAGTTGCGTCAGCAGCGTGTTGCCGTTGTCCCAACGGAAGCTGGTCAGCCAACTCTGCGGCTGCCCGTCCAGCGCGCCTGGCGGGAAAATAAAGAAGAAGTTGGGGCGCAGGCTTTCCCAGTCGACCTTGCGAATACTGGTGACTTTTGCCGTAAATTCCTGGGTATCGCCGGTGAAGGTCACGCTGTCGCCGGTTTTAATGCTCAACCGTTCCGCCAGCCCCTCTTCGATGGACACCTCGCCCTCTTTCGGCGGCCAGTGGCCTTCGACAATCGGATTGTGCTCCGGTCGCTGGCTCTGCCAGGTCAGATTCAGTTCGCGATTGAGGGATTCGTCGCTGTTGCCCTCCGTCGGCTCGCCGTTAATCTGCGTCAGCCGCGCGCGGACAATCGGGTAAAACGCCTCCGGCGTCACCTGATGCCCGGCAAGGAAGGTTTTCACCGGCGCCACCTGCTCCGGCGCGATGTTGATCAGAAAATAGTTCGGGCTTTCCGGCGGCAACTGCTGCTGCCAGCGATCCAGCAGATCGCCACGCAACACCAGCAACAGCGCCAGCAGCATGAACGATAGCGAGAAGGCCGCCAGTTGGCTGAGCGTGGCCCACGGCTGGCGCAACAGACGGTTAACCGCAAGGCGCAGCGGGAGCGCTTTCAGCGTCAGGCGCTTGAGGATGTTAAGCAGTATCCAGCCCACCACGCCGCACAGGAACGCCAGCACCACGGCACCCGCCAGCACCGACCACAGCAGCATNCTGCCCCCCATCAGCCACGCCAGCAACAGAACCACCACCACCGTGATCACCGGAATGTAATAGTGCAGCGGCCAGACCTGCGCGACGACATCACCACGCAATACGCGCAGCGGCTGCGTCGCCAGCAGCAACCGGTAAGGCCGCAATCCCCGTGGCCGGGAGCACAGGTTTCAGCAATATCATCAAAATTTGCTCGAACAGCAGCCCGATCGCCCCGCCGGTCACGACGGAAATCACCAGCAGCAACAGCCATTGCCCGATGATGAGCTTACGCAACTGCGCCCGTCCGGCGCCCAGCCCGCCCCGGTTTTCGCCATATCCGCCATGTTCATCATCAGCCGCGGCGCCATCTGGAAAGGGTTAAACCCGGCGTCCGGCTCCTGCACTACCGCCCCGGCAATGCGCAGGGTGGCATCGCCCACGTCGATGTTGTCGCCGGGTTTGAGATCCAGCAACGCCATCAGTCGCGGCGCCAGCAGCACCGTCCCGGCGGTCGGTTTAAGGTTGGGCGGATCGGTTTCCAGCTTGCCGTACAGCGGATAAAGATCGTCCACTGCTTTGACGTTAGCGAGCTGTGGCGTATCCCCGGCAAAGGTCATGGTGGTAAAGCTCAGCTGCTCGCCCACTTTCAGCCCCAGCTCGCGTGCTTTCGCAAGCCACGCGTCGGGTACTTCACGGGAGCTGCGCAACTGGCGATCCCCGGCCATAAAATCGCGGCTTTGCTGATTAAGCCCTTTCTCCATGCGATCGCTGATATTGCCCAGCGCCAGCACGCAGGCGACGGCCAGGCTTAACGCCATCCAGACGATCAGCAGCGAGGGTGAGCGCCACTCGCGCCAGAACCAGCGTGCGATCATGCTTCCTCCTGTAACTGCCCGTCCACCAGCCGTAAGCGGCGGTCACAGCGCGCCGCCAGCGCCGGATCGTGCGTCACCAGCACCAGCGTGGTGCCATGTTCCTGATTGAGGCTGAACAGCAGATCGGCAATTTTGTCGCCTGTCTGGCGATCGAGGTTGCCGGTGGGTTCATCGGCAAACAGCAGTGCCGGGCGACCATTGAACGCACGGGCCAGCGCCACGCGCTGTTGTTCGCCACCCGAAAGCTGTGCCGGAAGATGGGTCAGACGTTTGCCGAGCCCCAGCTGTTCCAGCAACGCGCTGGNCCCCCCCCGCCACTGCCATCATCCAGCCCGGCAAGGATCGCCAGCAGCGTGGATTTGCCGGAGCCAGACTCGCCAATCAGCGCCAGGGTCTGCCCCCGTTTGACAACCAGGTCAACTCCGGTAAGGATGGAGAGCTGATGATCCCCCTGACCGACGGACTTCTTAAGATGATGGACTTCAAGTATATTTTCCGCTGGCATTTGCCTTTCCTGTTCCTGGTTCTGTTTGCCTTCCGCGCCGCGGCGGCGGACACGGTGTTGATTCTGGGTGACAGCCTGAGCGCCGGTTATCGTATGGCGGCGAATGCTGCCTGGCCTGCGCTGCTCAATGAAANGCAGCCAAAGACGCAAGTGATCAATGCCAGCATCAGCGGCGATACCTCGCAGCAGGGGCTGGCGCGCTTGCCCGCGCTGTTGAAACAACATCAGCCGGACTGGGTACTGGTGGAGCTGGGCGGCAACGACGGTCTGCGTGGTTTTCCGCCACAGCAAACGGAACAAACGCTGCGCACCCTGTTACAGGATATCAAAGCGGCAAATGCCCGACCTGTGCTGATGCAAATTCGCCTGCCCGCGAACTACGGACGTCGGTATAATGAAGCGTTCAGCGCAATTTATCCAAAGCTTGCCGGTGAGTTCAGTATCCCCCTCCTGCCGTTCTTTATGGAAGAGGTCTATCTGAAACCGCAATGGATGCAGGATGATGGCATTCACCCCAGTCGTGACGCCCAGCCGTTTATCGCCGACTGGATGGCGACACGTCTGGCTCCCTTAGTTAATCACGACTCCTGAGCGTCAGGGGTCGTCCCCAGGTAAAGTTATGCAAAAAACGGTCTTAATTACAGGATGTTCCAGTGGTATTGGTCTTGAAAGCGCGCTTGAACTGAAACGTCAGGGGTTTTGTGTCCTGGCTGCCTGCCGTAAGCCGGAAGATGTGACCCGGATGCAGGGAAAGGGGCTGGTTGGCATTCTGCTGGATCTCGACTCCGCCGAAAGCGTGGATCGCGCGGCGGATGAAGTGATCGCACTGACCAACAATCGTCTGTACGGGATTTTTAATAACGCCGGTTACGGTGTTTACGGCCTGCTGAATACCATCAGCCGCGAGCAAATGGAGCAGCAGTTTTCGACGAACTTTTTTGGCGTGCATCAGTTGACCATGCGTCTGCTGCCAGCCATGGTGCCCCGCGGGGTCGCGGCGGCTATGCCGCCAGTAAATATGCGCTCGAAGCCTGGTCCGACGCGCTGCGTATGGAGTTGCGCCACTCGGGCATCAAAGTGAGCCTGATTGAGCCCGGCCCTATCCGCACGCGCTTTTTCGAGAACGTCAGCCAGACGCAAACTGACAAGCCAGTGGAAAATCCGGGCATTGTCGCCCGTTTTACGCTTGGCCCGGAGGCGGTCGTTGAAAAAGTGCGCCATGCTTTTCTCAGCGACAGACCGAAAATACGCTACCCCGTGACGCTGGTGACCCGGTCGGTGAGACTGCTGAAACGTCTGCTGCCTGATCGCGCGATGGATAAAATTTTACACGGCTGAGTTGAAGGCCGCGCCTGCGCCCCCATGTCATTGGAAACTGACTAAAGAGAATGCCCATGTCTGTACAGAATATTATCGATATCACTGAAGCTAACCTGCACCAGACGCTGGAACAGTCGATGACGACGCCAGTGCTGTTTTATTTCTGGTCCGCCCGCAGTCAGCACTGCGAGCAACTGACTCCGATACTGGATAGCCTCGCGGCACAGTACAACGGGCAGTTTATTCTGGCGAAGGTCGATTGCGATGCGGAACAAATGGTGGCTTCGCAGTTTGGTCTGCGCGCCATCCCGACGGTCTATCTGTTCCAGAATGGTCAACCGGTTGACGGTTTCCAGGGTCCGCAGCCGGAAGAGGCCATTCGCGCCCTGCTCGACAAAGTGCTGCCGCGTGAAGAAGAGCTGAAAGCGCAGCAGGCGATGACACTGATGCAGGAAGGCAACTACACCGACGCGCTGCCGCTGCTGAAAGACGCCTGGCAGCTTTCCGGTCAGGACAGCCAGATTGGCCTGCTGCTGGCGGAAACGCAGATTGCGCTTAACCGTTCAGAAGACGCCGAAGCAGTGCTGAAAACCGTGCCGCTGCAGGATCAGGATACCCGTTATCAGGGGCTGGTGGCACAAATTGAACTGCTGAAACAAGCGGCAGATACGCCGGAAATTCAGCAACTGCAGCAGGACGTCGAGCAAAACCCGGATGACGCGGCGCTGGCCTCGAAACTGGCGCTTCAGCTGCATCAGGTGGGTCGCAACGAAGAAGCACTGGAACTGCTGTTCAGCCATCTGCGCAAAGATTTAGGCGCTGCCGACGGCCAGGCGCGCAAAATGCTGCAGGAGATCCTCGCGGCACTCGGCACCGGCGATGCGCTGGCGTCGAAATACCGCCGCCAGCTTTATTCACTGCTGTACTAAGCGCTCAGCGCCTTTCAGCGTTTCTTCAACACCGTCACCACCAGCTGGTGACGGTCGTTATAAAACTTCCGGTAGGTCAGATAACAGGCGATGATGGTCGACAGGCTCGCCGTCGACAGCAGCATGAACGTCACCATAATCTGGTACTTAATCGCTTTTACCGGGTCGATCCCGGCAAAGATTAACCCTGACATCATCCCCGGCAGGCTCACCAGCCCCACTGTTTTCGCCGAATCCACTGTCGGAATCAACGACGCGCGAATACTGTCACGAATGAGCTGCGCCGAGGCCATTTTTGGCGTCGCACCAAGGCTCAGCTTCTCCTGAATTTGCTGCTGCTCGCTGCTGAAGCGCTGGCCGAGATTGTTGTAACACAGCCCCACCGCCACCATCGCATTCCCGGCGATCATCCCGGCAATTGGAATCACCTGCATCGGGACAAACTCAATCGAACCCGACAAGACCAGCACGACCAGCGTTAATCCGGCACCGGTGGTAATGGCAATAAACGACGAGACAAAGGCTTTATCGATGTATTTGCTGCGTTTCTTCGCGTTATATGCCGCGTTAAAGCAAATAAACAACACCATTAATAACGTCAGCACCGCATGATTGACGTTAAATATATATTTCAGGACATAGCCAACGATAATTAACTGCACCACCGCCCGGCATATACTCCAGATAATGTCTTTTTCCAGCGCCAGTTTTTCGCGATAACTCACCAGAATCGCAACAAAGACCAGAATCATCGATAACGCCAGCGATTCGTTAGTAATATTATGCCCGTTCACGGTTTGCCTCCTGCGCCTGTGCTCTGTCGTGTGCCTGTAGGGTAATCACATCGTCCGCATGGGCGATTTCGTCTTTGTCGTGCGTCACCCACAGCACCGCGAGATGCTGCTCACGCACGTAGCGGTGGATGATCTCATTGACGTTCTGTTTGTTGCTGTCATCCAGCGCGCTGGTGATCTCATCCAATAACAGTACTTTGGGCAGGAACTGCAGATTGCGGATCAGCGACACCCGCTGTTTTTCACCACCCGACAGTTCGGAAATGGACTTTTCCAGCGTCTCGTGCGCTAAACCAAAGCGGGTGAGATCCGCAAGGAACGCTTTCGGATCGGGTGTCTGATTGCGGATTTGCCACGGGAAAATCAGGTTATCGTAGACCGTTGCGCCAAACAGCGTCGGCGTTTGCGCGCAGTAAGAAACCTGCTGGCGGTACGCTTCCGGCGACAGCGTGGTGATGTCCTTTCCCTCAAACAGAATGGTGCCTTCCGTCGGGCTCAGCAGCGAGGCGACAATCTTCAGCAGCGTGCTTTTCCCGCAGCCGGAAGGGCCAGTGATGAGCTTGAATTCGCCAGGGTTGAGCGTGAGCTGGATATTACTGAGGATGGTCGTGTTATCGGGGCGATACCCGACACCGTCTACGTGTAAAAGCGTCATAGTTTCCTTCATGCCGATTCCGGACTTTCTTCCTGTTTTACTGCCAGTGTACCGGGTTGCGTTATTACGCGCGAACTCCCATTGATAAACAGATATACTTACCGGCGACGAGCGACAAATAAATCTCGTAACCACACGGACTGTACGACAGGAGGTTTTTAATGCTTATTGTTATTCCTATTTTAATTTTCGTTGCGCTGGTGATCGTCGGAGCGGGGATAAAAATCGTCCCGCAGGGTTTCCAGTGGACTGTCGAACGCTTCGGCCGTTACACCAAAACATTGCAGCCGGGGTTAAACCTTGTCGTGCCGTTCATGGACCGGGTGGGCCGCAAGATTAACGTGATGGAGCAGGTGCTGGACATCCCCTCGCAGGAAGTGATCTCCAAAGATAACGCCAACGTCACCATCGACGCCGTCTGCTTTATTCAGGTAATTGATGCGCCGAAAGCGGCGTATGAAGTCAGCAACCTTGAGCTGGCGATCATTAACCTGACCATGACCAACATCCGTACCGTGCTGGGGTCGATGGAGCTGGATGAAATGCTCTCCCAGCGCGACAGCATTAACACCCGCCTGCTGCATATCGTTGACGAAGCCACCAATCCGTGGGGCATCAAAGTCACGCGTATTGAAATCCGCGATGTACGCCCGCCCGCCGAGCTTATCGCCTCCATGAACGCGCAGATGAAAGCGGAACGTACCAAACGTGCTTACATCCTTGAGGCGGAAGGGGTGCGTCAGGCGGAAATTCTCAAAGCCGAGGGTGAAAAACAGTCGCAAATCCTGAAAGCCGAAGGTGACCGCCAGTCCGCATTTTTACAGGCGGAAGCGCGTGAACGTTCGGCGGAAGCGGAGGCGCGGGCGACTAAAATGGTGTCTGAAGCGATCGCTGCCGGGGATATTCAGGCCGTGAACTACTTCGTGGCGCAGAAATATACCGACGCGCTGCAGCAAATCGGTTCGGCGAATAACAGCAAAGTGGTGCTGATGCCGCTGGAGGCCAGCAGTCTGATGGGCTCTATCGCCGGGATCAGCGAACTGATCAGCGAAAGCACGGGGTCGCGTAAAAAACCATGATGGAACTGATTCTGGCCCATCCCCACATCTTCTGGCTGAGCCTCGGAGGATTGTTGCTGGCGACGGAAATGCTGGGCGGTAACGGCTATTTGCTGTGGAGCGGCGTGGCGGCAGTGGTGACCGGGCTGGTCACCTGGCTGCTGCCCATCGGCTGGGAGTGGCAGGGCGTGCTGTTTGCCCTGCTGACGCTGCTCGCCGCGTGGCTGTGGTGGCGCTGGTTGTCGAATCGTGTTAAGCGTCAGCGCCCTGGAGACAGTCATCTTAACCAGCGCGGCCAGCAGTTAATTGGCAGCCGCTTTGTGCTGGAGAATACGCTGGTGAACGGCCGTGGCCACATGCGGGTTGGCGACAGCTCGTGGCCGGTGACGGCTGACGACGATCTGGCCGCAGGCACCAAAGTGGAAGTGATCGCCATCGAAGGCATCACGCTGCACATCAGGCCCCTGCCGCCCCGCTAATCAGGCCTTTGCCTTTTCTTTGTGATGACAGCAGCCGGACAGATTATCAATAATCGGACAGTCGGCGCTGTCATCACCCGGGCAGGCCTCCGCCAGCGCCAGCAGGTGCTTGCGCATCGCCTGCAGTTCCTCAATATGCCGCTCGATATCCGCCACTTTCTGCAACGTGCGAGATTTCACATCCGCGCTGTGCCGCCCCGGATCGTTAAACAAGTTCACCAGTTCGCCACACTCTTCAAGATTGAACCCCACCTGACGCGCCTGGCGTAGTAGGGTCAGCTCTTCAAGATGTTTTTGCGAATAACTGCGGTAACCGTTATCGCTACGCAGCGGCGGCGTCACAATGCCTTTTTCTTCGTAAAAGCGGATCGCTTTACTGGTTAATCCGGTTTTTTTCGCCACATCGCTAATATTCACGTTTCCCCCTTGACCTTCCCCTTGATGGAAGGTTTAACCTTATTCACAGTGATATGAAAAAGGTGGATCAGGTTAGTCTCTGGTCTGATGATTATACCCTAAAAGGAGATTTTTTATGTCTCACACTATCGACCTGACGCTCGATGGCCTCACCTGCGGTCACTGCGTCAAACGCGTGAAAGAGAGTCTGGAACAGCGCCCGGACGTCGAAACAGCCGACGTCACCCTCGACCATGCAGAAGTCACTGGCAGCGCCAGTGCGGACCAGCTAATCGACACCATCAAACAGGCCGGGTATGGCGCGGCGTTAAGCCACCCAAAGGCTAATCCGCTGGCGGAATCAGCAAACCCGTCGGAAGCACTGACAGCGGCGACACCTGAGCTTCCGGCAGCCCAGGAGCTTGATGACAGCCAGCAGTTGCTGATCAACGGCATGAGCTGCGCCAGTTGCGTCTCCCACGTCCAGAACGCGCTTCAGGCGGTTCCGGGGGTGACGCAGGCACGGGTAAATCTCGCGGAACGCACTGCGCTGGTGATGGGCAGCGCGTCCGCAGCCGATTTAGTGCAGGCGGTGGAAAAAGCGGGCTACGGCGCAGAAGCGATCGAAGACGATCAGGAGCGCCGTGAACGCCAGCAGGAAACCGCCCTTGCCACCATGAAACGCTTCCGCTGGCAGGCCATTGTCGCGCTGCTGGTGGGTATCCCGGTAATGGGCTGGGGGATGCTCGGCGACAACATGATGGTCACCGATGCCAACCGCTCGTTGTGGCTGATGATTGGGCTTATCACCCTCGCNNTTACTCCAGCGCCTGGAAAAGCCTGAAGAATCGCACCGCCACTATGGACACGCTGGTCGCCCTCGGTACCGGCGTGGCGTGGCTCTATTCGATGAGCGTCAACCTGTGGCCGCAGTGGTTCCCGATGGAGGCGCGGCATCTTTACTATGAAGCCAGTGCGATGATCATCGGTCTGATTAACCTCGGTCATATGCTGGAAGCCCGCGCCCGTCAGCGTTCATCCAAAGCGCTGGAAAAACTGCTCGATCTTACCCCGCCCTCTGCGCGCGTGGTGACGGAAGAAGGCGAAAAAACGTTGCCGCTGGCCGAGGTTCAGCCGGGGATGACGCTGCGTCTGACCACCGGCGATCGCGTGCCGGTGGACGGTGAAATCACCCAGGGCGAAGCCTGGTTCGACGAAGCGATGCTGACCGGCGAGCCGATCCCGCAACAGAAAGGCGATGGTGAAAGCATTCATGCCGGAACAGTCGTGCAGGACGGTAGCGTACTGTTCCGCGCCAGCGCGGTGGGCAGCCACACTACGCTGTCCCGTATTATTCGTATGGTACGCCAGGCGCAAAGCAGCAAGCCGGAAATCGGTCAGATGGCCGACAGAATTTCCGCAGTGTTTGTCCCGGCCGTGGTGGCGATTGCGCTGTTCAGTGCCGCCATCTGGTATTTCTTCGGCCCTGCGCCGCAGATTGTCTACACGCTGGTGATCGCCACCACCGTTCTTATTATCGCCTGTCCGTGTGCGCTGGGGCTGGCGACGCCGATGTCGATTATTTCCGGTGTTGGTCGTGCAGCGGAATTCGGCGTGCTGGTCCGCGATGCCGATGCGCTGCAACGTGCCAGTACGCTCGACACGCTGGTATTTGATAAAACCGGTACCCTGACGGAAGGCAAACCGCAGGTCGTGGCGGTGAAAACCGTCGCAGACATGAATGAAACCGACGCGCTGCGTCTGGCGGCGGCGCTGGAACAGGGGTCGAGCCACCCGCTGGCGAGAGCAATCCTCGACAAAGCAGGCAACGGCGCGCTGCCGCAGGTTAATGGGTTCCGTACTTTGCGCGGTCTTGGCGTCAGCGGCGAGGTCGATGGCCAGACGTTGCTGCTCGGCAACCAGGCGCTGCTCAACGAACAACAGATTGATATCCAGGCGCTGGATGACGAGCTGACCGCTCAGGCTTCCCGTGGCGCCACGCCGGTACTGCTGGCAGTGGATGGTAAAGCCGCTGCACTGTTCGCTGTACGCGATCCGCTGCGCGAAGACAGCGTCGCCGCGCTCCAGCGCCTGCACCGTGAAGGCTATCGTCTGGTGATGCTCACCGGCGACAACCCGACCACGGCGCATGCAATTGCTAAAGAAGCGGGCATTGATGATGTGATCGCCGGGGTGCTGCCGGACGGCAAAGCGGAGGCGATTAAGACACTGCAACGTCAGGGACGTCAGGTGGCAATGGTTGGCGACGGCATTAACGACGCCCCGGCGCTGGCGCAGGCAGACGTCGGCATTGCGATGGGCGGCGGCAGCGATGTCGCCATCGAAACGGCGGCGATCACCCTGATGCGTCACAGTCTGGCAGGTGTTGCCGATGCACTGGCGATTTCCAAAGCGACGCTGCGCAACATGAAGCAGAACCTGCTGGGCGCGTTTATCTACAACTCGCTGGGCATTCCAATTGCGGCGGGGATCCTGTGGCCGATCACCGGGACGCTGCTGAACCCGGTGGTGGCGGGTGCAGCGATGGCGCTCTCCTCCATCACCGTGGTGAGCAACGCCAACCGACTGCTGCGTTTTAAACCGAAAAACTAACCTCACCCCCTCTCCCTTCCCGGGAGAGGGGTTCCGTTTGCACCCTTCTCTGCAACGCGCTAGCATGGTCGCCTTAACCACGGAGTGCGTATGAGCCTGTTAACTCAACTAAAAACGCTGTGGAATCACCTGAAAGGAACGGCGTACTCATGGCCCGCCATCGACCTTTCACTTTCCGGCGATCGCCATTTCCATCTTGTCGGCAGCATTCATATGGGTACGCGTGACATGTCGCCGCTCCCTCCCCGGCTGCTGAAAAAAATGCGCCAGGCCGATGCGCTGATCGTCGAAGCCGACATTTCAGGCCAGGAAACCCCGTTCAGCGATCTTCCCGAATGTCCGCCGCTGGAAGCACGTCTCAGCCCCGAACAGTATGCGCATCTGGCGACGCTGTCCGAAGAGATGGGGCTTTCCGTTTCACTGTTCACTCATCAGCCGTTATGGCAAATCGCCATGGTGTTGCAGGCCACGCAGGCGCAGAAACTGGGGTTACGCCCGGATTACGGCATCGATTATCAGCTGCTGCGGGACGCCCGGGCGCATGAGATGCCGATCATCGAACTTGAAGGGGCGAACAGTCAGATTGAGCTTCTGAATCAGCTTCCGGATAACGGTCTAATGTTGCTGGAAGATACGCTCACACACTGGCATACCAATGCCCGACTTTTGCAGGTGATGATCGGCTGGTGGCTGGAACAAGCCCCGACGCAGGGCACGGTGGAATTACCGAATACGTTTAGTGAATCGCTGTACGATATCCTGATGCATCAGCGCAACCTGGCGTGGCGCGACGCGCTGCTGGCGCTGCCCGCCGGGCGCTATGTGGTGGCGGTTGGCGCGTTGCATTTGTATGGAGAAGGGAACCTGCCGACGCTGCTGAAATAAAAAAGTGGCCAATATTTCTATTGGCCCGTCAAAGAGGAATTTCATCATTATTATTATCCCGGGATTTGCACCCCGGATCTTTCGATTGTCGCTCAAACTCATCATCACTGCCAACACTATTGAGCAAGATAATGCTATTTTTTAGACAACCGTCAGGCGTAATCTTTACCGGTAACGTTATTGTAGAAGAAGGACTGTTATGACTCCCGCGGTTAAGTTACTCGAAAAAAACAAGATTCCTTTCCAGATACACACTTACGATCACGATCCGAACGAAACAAACTTTGGCGACGAGGTGGTACGCAAGCTTGGTCTGGATCCAGACAGGGTTTATAAGACGCTACTGGTTGCCGTAAATGGCGATATGAAGCATCTGGCGGTGGCCGTCACGCCGGTCGCCACGCAGCTCGATTTAAAGAAAGTGGCGAAAGCGCTGGGGGCAAAAAAAGTGGATATGGCCGATCCGATGGTGGCTCAACGGACCACCGGATATCTGGTGGGTGGCATCAGCCCGCTGGGGCAGAAAAAACGCCTGCCGACGCTGATTGATGCGCCGTCGCAGGCGTTTGAAACGATCTATGTTTCTGGCGGAAAGCGCGGCCTGGACATCGAACTGACGGCGAGCGATCTGGCGAAAATGCTGGATGCTACGTTTGCGGATATCGCACGACGAGACTGAGTTTTTCGCAAAACAGAACACAGGCCGGGTAAGGCGAAGCCGCCACCCGGCACTGTTCATGGTTATTGCCAGGTGACTTCACCTTTCGGCTCGTAAGTACTCACATCCAGCGGTGAATTCTGCTGGATATACTGTTTCAGCACTTCGGCATCAATAAACCCGGTATTCACGTAACCCGGTTTTCCGTCGATTTTCGGATAGCCGTCACCGCCGGTGGCGTTAAAGCTCAGCGTCGCCATACGGTATTTTTTGTTCAGGTCGACAGGCTCGCCGTTAATTTTAAGATCGCTAAGCTTGCCCGCTTTCGCCACAAAACTGACGTTGGCGAACTGTGGATAAGCGCCTGAATCCGGCTTCATCTGCGCGACCGCCGTCAGGTAATCCGTCACCTCCTGACCGCTCATATCGACGTACACCAGCACGTTGCCAAACGGCTGCACTTTCAGCACGTCTTTATAGCTGATGTCTCCCGCCTCGATGGAATCACGAATACCGCCGCCGCTCATGACGGCAAAATCAGCACTGGTGCGCGCCATTTGCGCGGCGAGGATCAGGTGCCCCATATTAGTCTGCACAAAACGCACCTTGCTGCGATCGCCTTCAAGATGACCATTCACGCTGCCGACCTTCACGCCCAGTTGCGCTTTGCCTTTACTCTGGAACGACGACAGGAGTGACAGCATCTGCGGGTTTTCCGGGATCTGCGGCGTGTAGAGCACGCGCTCGCTCTCGCCGTTGTCGTAAGTAATTTTCTTCTTCAGGTTGATCGGGATGAGCTGATAATGCACCAGTTTCATTTCCCCGTTGCGGAATTCAAAATCTGCGCGGCCAACGTATTTGCCCCATTCGTGGGCCTGAACAATCCAGATACCATTTTGCTTATCCGGCGCACAGGGGGTTCCCGGGATGTAATCGACCTGCTTTTTGTTTTCCGACGCCATGCACACCGGATTTTGTGAGTGACCACCCACAATCATCGCCAGCGAGCCAGCAGGCAGGCTGCGCGCCATCTCGACGTCACCCGGCGCGTTAGTACCGTGGTTGCCGTTATCGTAGTGGCCCATGTGAGTGGTGGCGATCATGATGTCGGGTTTCACCGTCTGCTGAAGCTCCTGAATGACCAGTTTGGCTTCCTCGGCGGGCTTGCGGAATTCAATATCGGTGAAAAACTCAGGATTGCCGATCTTTGCCGTGTCATCGGTCGTCAGGCCAATAACCGCGATATTCAGCCCCTGGCGTTTAAATAACGCCCAGGGTTTAAACAGCCGCTCGCCAGTGCTTTTCTGGTAGATATTGGCGGACAGGAACGGGAATTTCGACCACTTCTCCTGCTGACGCAGGACCGTCAGCGGGTTATCAAACTCATGGTTACCGACGGCCATCGCGTCGTAACCAATCAGATTCATGCCGCGAAAATCGGGTTCCGCATCCTGCAAATCCGATTCCGGCACGCCGGTATTGATATCACCGCCCGNGCTGCCGCCCTGCGCCGCGACCTCTTTACGGATGCCGTCCACCAGCGTTTTCTGCGCCGCCAGGCCGTATTCGCCGTAATCGTTACGCCAGAAGTGACCGTGGTGATCGTTGGTATGCAGAATGGTGATGTTGTAGGTTTTATCCTGCTCGTACGCCTGCGCAGGCATCCCCGCCAGAGACCATGCCGCGACAAAAGCCAGCGCCACACCCCGTTTGTTCAAATTCATGTTTCTCTCCCTGACTCGATGACTTAGCAAAAACTACCGTGGCTGACGGCATTAAACAACATTGTTTTCAGAATTGAGACTTCCTTCAAACGCCTGACACAGTTATCTTAGTCTGATAATTATTACATCCCCTAAACATCGCACACTCTGAATTAAGTGAAATCTATGGCAATCAGTGAAACCTCCTCTGCGCTGCCGAATAAAGCGCGGACGTCTTTTGGAATTCTGGGAGCGATCAGTCTCTCTCACCTGCTGAACGACATGATCCAGTCGTTGATCCTGGCGATTTATCCGCTGCTACAGTCAGAGTTCTCACTGACGTTTGTGCAGATCGGCATGATTACCCTCACCTTCCAGCTGGCGTCATCGCTGCTGCAGCCGGTGGTAGGTTACATGACAGACAAACACCCGATGCCATGGTCACTGCCGGTAGGCATGTGCTTTACCCTGAGCGGTCTGGTGTTGCTGGCGCTGGCCGGTAGCTTTGGCTCGGTCCTGCTGGCTGCCGCGCTGGTCGGCACCGGGTCATCGGTGTTCCATCCTGAGTCTTCCCGCGTGGCGCGCATGGCATCCGGCGGGCGTCATGGCCTGGCGCAGTCGCTGTTTCAGGTGGGCGGTAACTTCGGCAGCTCGCTCGGCCCGTTGCTGGCGGCGGTGATCATCGCGCCGTACGGCAAAGGCAACGTCGCATGGTTCGTGCTGGCCGCGCTGCTGGCGATCGTGGTGCTGGCGCAAATCAGCCGCTGGTATGCCGCGCAGCATCGCATTAATAAAGGAAAACCAAAGGCGCCGGTACTGAATCCGCTGCCGCGGAATAAGGTGATCCTGGCGGTTTGCGTCCTGCTAATGCTGATTTTCTCGAAATACTTCTATATGGCGAGCATCAGCAGCTATTACACCTTTTATTTGATGCATAAGTTCGGCTTATCCGTTCAGAACGCACAGTTTCATCTGTTTGCCTTCCTGTNCGTGATTGGCGGGCCTGTGGGCGATAAGATTGGACGTAAATATGTGATTTGGGGCTCTATTCTCGGTGTCGCGCCGTTTACCCTCGTTTTACCTTACGCGAGCCTGGAATGGACGGGCATTCTGACGGTGATTATTGGTTTTATCCTCGCCTCCGCGTTTTCTGCCATTCTGGTGTACGCTCAGGAGCTGCTTCCGGGGAGGATTGGCATGGTTTCCGGGCTGTTCTTCGGTTTCGCGTTTGGCATGGGCGGCCTTGGGGCAGCGGTGTTAGGTCTGATTGCCGACCACACCAGTATTGAGCTGGTTTATAAAATCTGTGCTTTCCTGCCACTTCCACTAGTTTTCCGGCAGCCAAAGTCAAACTTTGGCTGCCATTATTTCCTTTGTTCATCAGCCACTTCCTCATAAACCCACCTCTCCTTTTCCGATCCGTGCTTTTTCTGCTCGTAATAACGATTTTCTTCAAAATTCAACAATTATTCATAAACGTAATGGTCAAAATTGTCATAAACTATTACCAGGTTTTTTGGTTTTTATGCCAAAAATGGAACACGCACTGACGAAAGGAGACGGAATGCATCACGCCACCCCGCTTATCACCACCATTGTTGGCGGCCTTGTGCTCGCTTTTATCCTCGGCATGATTGCCAACAGGCTGCGTATTTCTCCTCTGGTGGGATATTTGTTAGCGGGCGTACTGGCCGGTCCTTTTACGCCAGGTTTTGTTGCGGATACCAAACTGGCCCCGGAACTGGCTGAACTGGGCGTGATCCTGCTGATGTTTGGCGTGGGTCTGCACTTCTCGTTGAAGGATTTGATGGCGGTAAAGTCCATCGCCATTCCCGGCGCGATAGCACAGATCGCCGTTGCTACGCTGCTGGGTATGGCCCTCTCCGCGGTCCTTGGCTGGTCGCTGATGACCGGCATCGTCTTTGGTTTGTGTCTTTCCACCGCCAGTACCGTGGTGCTGCTGCGTGCCCTGGAAGAACGGCAGTTAATTGACAGCCAGCGCGGGCAAATCGCCATCGGCTGGCTGATTGTTGAAGATCTGGTGATGGTGCTGACGCTGGTGCTGCTGCCTGCCGTGGCGGGCATGGTAGAGAAAGGCAACGTCGGTTTAGCCACACTGGCGCTCGATATGGGCCTGACCATCGGCAAAGTCGTCGCCTTTATCGCTATTATGATGCTGGTTGGCCGCCGCCTGGTGCCGTGGATTATGTCCCGCAGCGCAGCCACTGGCTCCCGTGAGCTCTTCACGCTTTCGGTGCTGGCGCTGGCGCTGGGTATCGCGTTTGGCGCAGTCGAACTGTTCGACGTCTCCTTCGCCCTCGGCGCGTTTTTCGCCGGGATGGTGCTCAACGAATCTGAACTCAGCCACCGCGCCGCCCACGACACGCTGCCGCTGCGCGATGCCTTTGCGGTGCTATTCTTCGTTTCCGTCGGCATGCTGTTTGACCCGATGGTTCTTATATCAATCAGCCGCTGGCGGTGCTCGGCACGCTGGCGATTATCATTTTTGGTAAATCAGCGGCGGCCTTCATTCTTGTACGCCTGTTCGGCCACTCGCCGCGCACGGCGCTGACCATCGCGGCCAGCCTGGCGCAGATTGGTGAATTCGCATTTATCCTTGCGGGTCTGGGCATGTCGCTGAACCTGCTGCCGCAGGCGGGGCAAAATCTGGTGCTGGCGGGCGCCATTCTTTCCATTATGCTCAACCCGGTGCTGTTCGCGCTGCTCGAGAAATATCTCGCTAACACCGAAACGCTGGAAGAGCAGACGCTGGAAGAGGCCATCGAAGAAGAAAAGCAGATCCCGGTGGATATCTGCAATCACGCGCTACTGGTCGGGTTTGGCCGTGTCGGTAGCCTGCTGGGCGAAAAACTGATGGCGCAGGGCATTCCGCTGGTGGTCATTGAAACGTCGCGCACCCGCGTGGACGAGTTGCGCGAGCGCGGCATCCGCGCCGTGCTGGGCAATGCCGCGAACGAAGAGATCATGAATCTGGCACACCTGGACTGCGCCCGCTGGCTGCTGCTGACCATTCCTAACGGCTACGAAGCCGGGGAGATTGTCGCCTCAGCGCGCGAGAAATGCCCCGATATCGAGATCATCGCCCGTGCGCATTATGATGATGAAGTGGACTATATTACCGAGCGCGGCGCCAGCCAGGTGGTGATGGGCGAACGCGAAATTGCCAACACCATGCTGGCGTTGATTGAAACGCCGCCAGCAGGGGAAGTGGTCACCGGTTAACGGTCCCAGTAGGCTTCTTCGAGGCTGTCTTCACGCTCAGGCAGCCCGCGCGTCAACCGCGGCGAATGCTGGTTCAGTACCTGATAGCTCACGCGGTTGGCATACTTGCACACCTGCGCCAGCGACGAATAGGTCAGCCAGGTAAACTGATGTTTGCTGGAATTCGGCACGTTGTTGCGATGGTAGTTGTTGGCGGTAATGTCATGCAGTAACGCCGCCAGCGCGCCGTCGCCCGCGCCGTTGGTATTCATGATCTTCTCAGGCCCACCCATGTACGGCGCGATGTGCGAGTAGATGCGTAGCGGGTGCTGGCAATCCTGAAAACGCATGGCGCGGCTGAATTCGTACTGGTTGAATTCCGCAATCGCCCCCGGCAGCAGCGGATGCTGGGTTTTACGCTTCGCCTCCTGCTCGGTATACCCTGCCATATACAGGCCAATCGGCCCTGCGGTACAGAGCACCAGATCGACCCACTCCAGCGCCTTATCGGACGCCAGCAGCGGATCGGCAATGCCCGTCAGCGCTTCGCCTTCTTCCTCGTTCATCGCCAGAATCGACACGTTTTCCTTGAGGAATTCCTGCCACCAGACCGGGTTGTCGGCGATGACGTATTTGGTGCCGAGCGTCAACACCACCGGCACGTTATGTTTTTTGGCATAGCTGATAGCTTTCATGGTGGCATCAGGCATCGGCTCGCCCGGTTTGCAGCGCACCAGGTAAGAAGTCAGCACCAGCGCGGAGGCGCCAGCAATCACCGATTCCGGAATGCTTTCCGGACGCAGCTGGTTCATATGCCCCGGGCTGATGGCAAACGTCCGNCCGCCGATGTCGATGTTGCTGCACATCACGCCGAGCAGCACCGAGCGGTCGTCCGCCAGCACGGAGTAGTTGTGCATGGTATTGCCGATGGTGCCGCCCGCAAACTGATGGGTGATGAGATTTTCGCGCACCAGTTCATCATACAGCGCATCCGCGACGTCATCTTCAATCACCAGCGAATGGCCCGCGCTGAGCCCGTAGCGGTCGATAAACGTGTCATCCACTTTCGCTTCAATATCGACCAGCGTCTGGTCGATGCCGACCACCCAGGAGGGGCTGGTTTCGCTTTCTGGCTGGATCTGTTGCAGCAGCGGATCGCGGGCATTGACGGGGAAATAGTGTTTGGATTTACGTTTACCGGGAAATTTCATGGTTGTGCTTACTGATGGTCAAAAGAGCGGTAAAGGGTACCACATTCTGATCCCGGCAGCGATTGGCGTTGCGCAAGCGCATTGTTCAATATCGGCGCAGCGGATCGCAGTTTCACCTTCAGGGTGTCCTACAATGGCTGCATTTCATCAGGAGGGAACCATGAAACCCGAAAATAAACTGCGCGTGCCGGAAAAGCTCTCGGTGGAAATGCGTCAGGTGATGCAGTTCCAGGCAGAGAATCCCCAACCCGCCCCGGACGGTGACGATTTTCCGTCACAGCGCAGGGCGTACAATGCCGAACGCCGTTACTGGAATGAAGGGGCACCGGAGATGGTCAGCACCACGGAGATTAACGNCACCCACGATCGCATTAGGCGGCTGCTGGCCCGCTATACCGGCTGCGCGGTGATCGGCGTGGACTATTCGCTCTCACCCGAGGCGCGCTATCCCCAGGCGATTGAAGAGACGGTGTCGGTCTGCCAGTTTTACCGCTATCACGCCGAACAATGCGGCCTGAACATGGCGAAAATCGGCTTTGCCGGGGATTCCGCCGGCGCGATGCTGGCGCTGGCGTCGGCGCTGTGGATACGCGATCGCGGCCTCGACTGCGGGCAGGTGTCCGGTGTTNNGGTCCCCCCCAGCCGCAGGCTGTACGGCGGTCACTGGGACGGGCTGACCCGCGACGACCTGGCGGCCTACGACGCCGCCTATTTACGCAACGAGTCTGATCGCGAATCGCCCTACTATTGCCTGTTCAATAACGATCTGACGCAGAACGTCCCGCCCTGCTTTATCGCCAGCGCGGAGTACGATCCGCTCATTGATGACAGCGTGGCGCTGTACCGCACGTTGCAGGAGCATGGACAGCCCTGCCTGTACAACATGTACCCCGGCACCCTGCACGCGTTTTTGCATTACTCACGGATGATGAAAACCGCCGATGCGGCAATTCGTGACGGCGCAGACTATTTTGTTCAGCAAATTACTCGCTGAATGACAAATAAGGCTGCGTCAGATTAACCATCATCTCAATATGTTCCGGTGCGGCATTTAGCGCCGGAATATATTCATATTTCTCACCGCCCGCGTCGAGGAACAGTTCCCGGTTCTGCACGGCAATCTCTTCCAGCGTTTCCAGGCAGTCCGCCGCAAACCCCGGACACATCACCTGAATATGCTTCACCCCTTTTTCAGCGAGCATTTTCAGGGTTTCGTCGGTGTACGGCGTCAGCCACGGCTCGCGACCGAAGCGCGACTGGAAAGTCATCATCACTTTATCGTGCGAAATACCCAGTGCGGAAACCAGCTCGCGCGTGGTGTCACGGCAGCGCTGCGGGTAATCATCGCCTTCGTCCGCGTAGCGCTGCGGAATGCCATGATAGGAGAGCAGGAGCAGATCGGGCTCGCCATGGGTGGCAAACGACGCGCGGGCGCTGCTTGCCAGCGCGGCAATGTAATCACGGTTGTCGGCGTAATCACGAATAAACGAGATGCCGGGAATACGGCGTTTTGTCGCCAGAATGCGCGCCAGCTCGTTCCAGACGGCAGCCACGGTAGAGCAGGAATATTGCGGATAGAGCGGCAGCACGACGATATGGTCAACGCCCTGCGCCAGCAGTTCCTCCACCGCGCTCTCCAGCGACGGCGAACCGTAACTCATGCCCAGCGCAACGGGCGTGTCCGGTAAACGCACGGCCAGCGCCTGTTCCTGCTGGCGGCTGTAGACCATTAGCGGTGAACCGCCTTCCATCCAGATGGACTGGTAGAGTTTAGCCACGCGGGGGGCGCGCAGCGGCAAAATAACGCCGCGCAGCAGCGGCCACCACAACAGACGAGGCGTGTCGACGACCCGCGTGTCGCTTAAAAATTGTCGCAGATAGCGTTTTACCGCTTGCGGGGTTGGTGCATCGGGCGTGCCGAGGTTGGCTATCAGAATGCCGGTTTTCGTCTGACGCATTACCGCCTCTTAATCGTTGAACTGGCTGATAATTGTAGCTGAAAAGGGCGTAAGAAGAACCAATCGTAGCGAAAGGTAAAGTGAGCGAGTTCTCACCCGGAAGAGACCGGGTGAGAAATGCGGCGATTAGCCGAGGATTTTTTCCAGTTCTGCACGAACGACAGTCACGGCCTGGGTGCCGTCAACTTTCGCATAACGGGTGTTGCCCGCCTGCGCTTCTTTCTGGTAGTAGCCAATCAGCGGCGCGGTCAGTTGATGATATTCCACCAGGCGTTTGCGCACGGTTTCTTCCTGATCGTCTTTACGGGTGGTCAGGTCTTCGCCGGTCACATCGTCTTTGCCTTCGACTTTCGGCGGATTGAATTTGATGTGGTAAACGCGACCGGAAGCCGCGTGCACGCGGCGACCCACGATGCGCTCAACGATCAGGTCGTCCGGTACGTCGAACTCCAGTACGTAATCGACTGCGATACCGGCTTCTTTCATCGCGTCAGCCTGAGGGATAGTGCGCGGGAAACCGTCGAGCAGGAAACCGTTACGGCAGTCTTCCTGTGCAATGCGTTCTTTTACCAGCGCGATAACCAGTTCATCGGTGACCAGCTTGCCGGCGTCCATGATATCTTTCGCTTTTTTACCCAGCTCGGAGCCTGATTTTACTGCGGCGCGCAGCATATCACCGGTGGAGATCTGCGGAATACCGTATTTCTCCATGATGAACTGTGCCTGAGTTCCTTTACCCGCGCCCGGAGCGCCAAGCAGAATAATACGCATTGCGAAAATCCCCTCAAATGTCGATTTAATTTTTCAAAAAGCGCTAAACGATACCACCAGAACGCGGATGTCTCAAGGAAGGCGGATCAGCTGAAACGGTTAACGGGGAATAATTAAGACGAGTGGACATAAAGACCCTCTCCCGACGGGAGAGGGTGAAGGCAATAATGACAGGGGAATTACGACACCAGCAACTGATTCATACGGCGAATAAACTGGTTTGGATCTTCCAGCGTGCCGCGCTCGGCAAACAGCGCCTGATCGAGCAGCAGTTCGACCCATTCGCTGAACTGTGCTTCGTCCTGGGTATCTGCAGCGCGTTTCACCAGCGCGTGATCCGGGTTCAGTTCGAAGATGTATTTCACATCCGGTACGCTCTGACCCGCCGCAGCAAATAGTTTTGCCATCTGGGTGCTCATTTCGTCCGCGTCGGTGGTGACGATAGCTGGTGTGTCGGTCAGACGATGGGTCAGACGCACCTCTTTCACCCGCTCGCCCAGCAGCGTTTTCACGCGATCGACAAACGGCTCCAGCGCTTTTTCCGCTTCTTTGCTGTTGTCATCCAGTTCGTCAGCCAGTTTATCCAGCGATTCGTCGGCTTTCGCCACTGACTGGAAGGCTTTGCCGTCAAACTCGGTCAGGTAGCTCATCATCCACTCGTCGATGCGATCGGAAAGCAGCAGAACTTCAATGCCTTTCTTACGCAGCAGCTCGAGGTGTGGGCTGCTCTTCGCCGCCGCGTAGCTGTCGGCGGTGATGTAGTAGATTTTCTCCTGCCCTTCTTTCATGCGCGAAATGTAATCTTCCAGCGACACGGTTTGCGCGGAAGAGTCGGTATGTGTGGAAGCAAAACGCAGCAGTTTCGCGATGGTCTGCGCGTTCGTGCTGTCTTCCGTCGGGCCTTCTTTCATCACCAGACCGAACTGTTTCCAGAATGTCTGGTATTTTTCAGCATCGTCTTTCGCCAGTTTTTCCAGCATCTGCAGCGCGCGTTTGCTGAGGGCATTGCGCAGATTGCGGGTCACGGTGCTGTCCTGCAGGATTTCACGCGACACGTTGAGCGGCAGATCGTTGGAATCAATCAGACCACGGACAAAACGCAGGTAGTTCGGCATGAACTGCTCGGCGTCATCCATGATGAACACGCGCTGCACATACAGCTTCAGGCCGTGTTTGTGATCGCGGTTCCACATGTCCCACGGTGCCTGAGACGGGATGTACAGCAGGCTGGTGTACTCCTGCTTCCCTTCCACGCGGTTGTGGCTCCAGGTCAGCGGATCGGTAAAGTCGTGAGCAATGTGCTTGTAGAATTCGTTGTATTCGTCGTCTTTGATTTCAGACTTGTTACGCGTCCACAGCGCCTGCGCTTTGTTGATTTTCTCCCAGGAAACGACGGTTTCACCGTCTTTTTCTTCCTGTTTTTCGATCTCAACCGGCAGCGCAATATGGTCAGAGTATTTGCTGATGATCGAGCGGACGCGCCAGTCGTTCAGGAAATCGTCTTCGCCTTCGCGCAGATGCAGGGTAATTTCGGTGCCGCGATCGGCTTTATTGATATCGGCAACGGTGTATTCGCCTTCCCCTGCGGATTCCCAGAACACGCCGTTGTCCGCGCTGTCGCCCGCCGCACGGGTACGCACGGTCACTTTGTCTGCAACGATAAACGCGGAGTAGAAACCAACGCCAAACTGGCCGATCAACTGGCTGTCTTTTGCCTGATCGGACCCCATGGATTCGAGGAAGGATTTGGTCCCGGATTTGGCGATAGTCCCCAGATGGTCAATCACCTCGTCACGGTTCATGCCGATACCGTTATCCGCGATGGTCAGCGTGCGCTTTTCCTTATCGAACGACACGCGAACGCGCAGCTCGCCATCACCTTCGTACAAATCCGGGTTTGACAGCGCACGGAAGCGCAGCTTGTCCGCCGCATCGGAGGCGTTGGAAATAAGCTCACGCAGGAAGATTTCTTTATTGGAGTACAGGGAATGGATCATCAGGTGCAGAAGCTGTTTTACTTCTGACTGGAAACCACGGGTTTCTTGTCCTTTCATCTAAGTCGACCTCAACAATGCCATTTAATGGGGTTTGAAACGTTGAGTGAGAGATGGGGATACGAGGGAAAAATTTCAAGCGGAGGCCAGCGGTTCAGCCTCCGTTTGTTCAGAATTTAATCTTGTGGCGACCAGCAAGCGAGTGAGACAACGTGGTGCCATCCACCATTTCCAGTTCGCCGCCGACCGGCACGCCGTGGGCGATACGGCTGGCGTCAACGCCATATTGCGCGCAGAGTTCGGCAATGTAGTTCGCGGTGGCTTCGCCTTCAACCGTCGGGTTGGTCGCCAGAATCACCTCGTTGAGGGTTTCTTCCTGCAGACGCTGTTCGAGGCGGTCGAGACCGATGTCGTCAGGGCCGATGCCGTCAAGCGGCGAAAGGTGCCCCATCAGCACAAAGTAGCGCCCCGAAAACTGCCCGGTTTGTTCGATGGCATAGATGTCCGCCGGACTCTCCACCACGCAAATCTGACCGTTTTCCTGGCGACGCGGGTTCGCACAGATGTTGCAGACTTCCTGCTCGGTATACGTCCGGCAATCCGCGCAATGTCCGATTTCGGACATCGCACGGGTCAGCGCCTGCGCCAGACGCATGCCGCCGCTGCGATCACGCTGTAACAGCGTAAACGCCATACGCTGCGCGGACTTGGGGCCAACGCCCGGCAAGCAACGCAGCGCTTCCATAAGCTGGGTTAACAGCGGGCTGGTTTGCATCAGAACGGCATCTTAAAGCCTGGCGGCAGCTGCATACCGGAAGAGACAGAGGCCATTTTCTCTTTCTGGGTTTCTTCGATACGGCGTGCAGCATCATTAAACGCCGCGGCAACCAGATCTTCCAGCATCTCTTTGTCGTCTTCGAGCAGGCTCGGGTCGATCTCCACGCGACGGCAGTTGTGCGCGCCGTTGATGGTCACTTTCACCAGGCCCGCGCCCGACTCGCCGGTCACTTCCAGTTGAGCAATCTCTTCCTGCATTTTCTGCATTTTGTCTTGCATCTGCTGGGCCTGTTTCATCAGGTTGCCCAGACCGCCTTTTCCAAACATAGGCTTCTCTCTTATTGAGGGTTGTCGACCGCAAGCCAGGCTTACGATCAAATGGGGCGAATACTCTCTTCATCCAGCTCCGCATCAAAGAAGCGGCGCAGGGTCTGAATGTTGTTATCCGCAATCATCGACTCGCGCGCCTGCGCGAGCTTCTCTTCATATATGGCCTGTCGCCACTCCAGCGGCGTTCTCACCGCCGGATTATCATCTTCAACGATGGTCAGTTCAACCGCCTCGCCAGTGAAAGCGCGCAACGCCTCTGTCAGCGTCTGCAGCGCACCCACGTTATTCAGATGACGCTGTGAAGGACGCAAATGCAGGCAGATTGCCGTTCCGTTTTGTTCTTTCCAGGCGTTCAGCGCGACCTGCTCTACCAGTTTAGGCAATTTGAGCTGACTGACTTCCGCTGCCCAACTGTCGCGGGCAATTGACTCTTCCGCCAGTTTTGCCGCCAGCTCTGGCGTTTTTTCGTGTTCCAGCGCTTTCTTCAGCGCCTTAGGCGTAGCGACCTCTTCCTTCACCTCTTCGGTGATAGTGGTCGCTTTCCAGCGATACGCCTCTTTTTTAACTGCTTTTTGCGATTCCAGCGCAGAAGGCGACGGACGCGCCGCGCGGGGGGTGCGCCTGCCGGTTCACTCTTTTTTGGTTTGGGCGCTCCCTGGGTGCGCTGAAGCTGACTGCGCGCCGCCAGCACCTGGCTGGTGGAATCGGGTAACGTTTCGTTCTGGTACGCTGGCGCCGCGGGTTGTTGCGGCGGCGGCACCTGCGTCGGCGTCATGACCGCCGTCGGCGCGACAGGCGCGAAAGAAGGCGTCTGAACGTCCGGCTCCGGCAACGGCTGGCGCGGA
>NZ_JNGH01000112.1 GCF_001188485.1 Trabulsiella odontotermitis | reverse complement strand
ACCACGCCGGAGAGCGGCATGCCGCCCGCCAGGCTTTTCGCCATCGTCATCAGATCCGGCTTCGCGTCATAATGTTGCATGGCGAACAATTTGCCGGTACGGGCAAAACCGGTCTGCACTTCATCAGCAATCAACAGAATACCGTGGGTGTCGCACAGTTTGCGCAGCCCCTGAATAAAATCAGCAGGGGCGACGTTGAAACCGCCTTCGCCCTGCACCGGCTCCAGAATAATCGCCGCCACCTGATCGGGCGCGATATCCGCTTTGAAGATACGATCCAGGCTCTGCAGTGCGTCGGCGGTGGTCACGCCATGCGCAGCATTAGGATACACGCCGTGATACACCGAGCCAGGGAACGGACCAAAGCCGATTTTATACGGCGCCACTTTACCGGTCAGCGCCATGGTCATGAAGGTACGACCGTGGAAGCCGCCGCCAAAGGTAATCAGCCCAGGGCGCCTGGTGTACGCGCGGGCGATTTTTACCGCGTTTTCAACCGCTTCCGCACCGGTGGTAAAGAACGCTGTTTTAGCCGGCCCCGCAATCGGCGCCAGTTCATTAATACGCTCGGCCAGCGCGACATAGCTTTCGTAGGGAACGATCTGGTAGGCGGTGTGGGTAAAGGCCCGAAGCTGTTTTTCTATCGCCGCAACCACTTTCGGGTGGCGATGACCAGTGTTCAGCACGGCAATCCCGGCGGCGAAATCGATCACTTCGTTCCCTTCGGTATCCCACAAGGTGGCGTTCTCTGCCTGCTGAGCATAGTAGCCGCACATTACGCCCACGCCGCGCGGCGTTGCCTGTAAACGACGCTGATTCAGTTCGTTATTTTTCATGCTGCTGTTCCCCATCATTGATTCGGTCAGTGTTAACAACTTTGAAACAATGTCACGGTTTTACCTCTTAAGCGGTCCTATAATCGAGTACCAGTTTCGAATAATTGAGGGATCCAATTGCGTTCTTTAGTGTGCGATCTCCTGCAGCTGCGGATGGATGAGCAATGCGAAGGCAAACTGCATAAGAAGCTCTATAACGCGGTCCGTCTGTCGATTCTCGACGGCAGTCTGCCGCCACAGAGCCGTTTGCCACCGTCACGTGATCTCGCCGCGCAGCTTAAGCTTTCACGAAACACAGTGCTTACTGTCTACGAACAGCTTGGCGCCGAGGGGTATATTGTTTCCTGGTCCGGCAGCGGTACCTTTGTGGCGCAGACGGTACCGGACAGTCTGTTGTTTGCCTCCCGGCCCTGTGCTGAGGGCGTCCGCAAAACGCGCAATGTGACGTTCTCGCAACGCGGCCAGCGCCTCCTTGAGCATAGCAGCGCCAGCCCGCGTCAGTGGGGCGCATTTCTGCCCGGCATTCCCGACGTCAACGAATTTCCGCACACGCTGCTGCGTAAAATCCATCATCGCGTCAGCCGTAAACCCCTGCCGGGGCAGTTTTCCTACAGCCCGTCCGGTGGCAGTCCTGCGTTACAACAGGCATTGATGGAGTACCTTCGCGTGGCGCGCTCGGTGCGCTGCACGCCGGATCAAATTCTCATCACCGAAGGCATTCATCAGGCGATCGATCTGGTATCGCGCATGCTGTGTAACCCCGGCGACAGCGCCTGGATTGAAGAACCCGCCTACTGGGGAATTCGCAATGTGCTGCAGATGAACGGCGTGGAGCTGCGGGCGATTGATGTCGATAAAAACGGCATGAACCCGCCCGAGCACGCTGAAACGCCGCCCCGGCTGATTTTCGTCACGCCATCGCATCAGTATCCGCTCGGCTGCGTGATGAGCCTGGAGCGCCGCCAGCGGCTGCTCACCCTCGCCCATCAGACCGGTAGCTGGATTGTGGAGGATGATTACGACAGCGAATTTCGTTTTTCCGGCCAACCTATTCCGGCGCTGCAGGGGCTGGTGGAGGATGCGCCAGTCATCTACACCGGTACGTTCAGTAAAACGATGTGGCCCGGTCTGCGCCTCGGTTACGTCGTACTGCCGCAGGCGCTGGCGCAAACGCTGAAAATCGCGCATGCGGAGCTGTATCGCGGCGGGCGGCTGTTGGATCAGGCTACGCTGGCGGAGTTTATCGCCGAAGGGCATTACACCGCCCACATTCGCCGTATGCGCCTGCTCTACGCCCGACGGCGGCAGAAACTGGCGGGACTGATCATGACTTATCTGGGGAAAGACGCGCTCAGCGACTTCAATGATAATGCTGGTTTACATCTTGTGCTGAAACTCAAGGACGATTGCGATGACGTGGCGATTGCCCGCATGGCGAATGAACGGGGTGTGCTGGTGCGCCCGCTCTCACGCTACTACCTGAAAAAAACAGCGATGCGTGGTTTGCTAATGGGGTTTGCAGCAATGAAAGAAGAAGAGATGGAAGGGGCGTTTAAAGTACTGCTGGGCTGTATAAAAAAATAAAGCCGGGTATGTGACCCGGCTTCTCGCTTTTCCTGCGGTTACGCTTCAATCGCGGCGCGCAGTTTTTTCATCGCGTTCTTTTCAAGCTGGCGCACACGCTCGGCAGAAACCCCGTAGCGGTCGGCCAGCTCCTGCAGCGTGGACTTGTTGTCTTCGTCCAGCCAGCGGGCGCGGATGATGTCCTGACTACGCGCATCAAGACCTTCCATCGCGTGGGTCAGTTTGTTGGCGGCCTGATCTTCCCAGTTATCCTCTTCAATGCCATCAGCAAAGTTAGAAGATTTATCCTNCAGATAAAGCACCGGGGCCATCGGCTGGCTGTCGGATTCGTCGTCCGGCGACATGTCAAACGTCATGTCCTGCGCCGCCATACGCGATTCCATTTCACGCACGTCTTTGCTGGAAACGCCCAGTTCACGGGCTACCATTTCCACTTCATCCTGATTAAACCAGCCCAGACGCTGCTTGGTTTTGCGCAGGTTAAAGAACAGTTTACGCTGTGCTTTGGTGGTGGCGACCTTCACGATACGCCAGTTACGCAGCACGTATTCGTGGATTTCTGCTTTGATCCAGTGAACCGCGAAGGAGACCAGACGCACACCCACTTCCGGGTTGAAGCGACGCACGGCCTTCATCAGACCGATGTTACCTTCCTGAATCAGGTCAGCCTGCGGCAGGCCGTAGCCCGCATAATTACGAGCAACGTGAACAACAAAGCGCAGGTGAGACAGGATCAGCGTTTTAGCTGCTTCCAGATCGCCCTGGTAATGCAGCTTTTCAGCCAGCGCCCGCTCTTCATCAGCCGACAACATCGGCCATGCGTTTGCAGCCCGGATGTAAGATTCCAGGTTACCAACGGGGGCTAAAGCTAAAGTTTGCATTTCTTTGGTCATTCAAATCCTCTCAATTCGTTTCTTCTGAACCGTGCCGTCCCTCTTAGAGGCAACAAGCATGCCAGAACTTATGAGCAACGAGATTAGCATTCACTCTTTTATCAGACAGTGATTTTATCCACAAGTTCAATGCAACCTTGTGGGTAAATTACGCACAAAATGTGACACGGCGATGATAATGCGAGGGAAGAGAGAAACAGGGACTCTTCCCTGCAGAGCGATTTTCGATGCAGGGAAAGAGTATATCAGAATTTTTTTAGTCCGGCGTAAAGTGGCGTAAATGTTGTACGGTCGCCAGCCACGCCGCCACCCAGCCAATCATCGCACTGACCAGCAACAACAACAGGCATTCGTCAAACGACAGACCGCTCAGCTCAAACTGGGTGCCGAACACTTTCGCCACTTCGGTCACCGCCGACGACAGCCGCATCACTAATATTTCAGACAAAATGAGGGACAAAAACGCACCAGAGAAGCCTAACAGCGCCCCTCCATAGAGGAATGGTCGCAGGATAAACCCGTCCGTCGCGCCGATCAGCTTCTGCACGTTGATGGTATCACGACGGGCAAATATGCTCAGACGCACACTGTTGCCGATGACGAGGAACACCGCCGCCACCATCAGTACGCCGATCATCGCCGATACCCGGCCCACCAGGCCGGTTAACGACGCCAGCCGCGCAAACCAGCTGTCATCCATACGCACTTCGTCCACGCCGTGAACCTGCGCCACGCGATCGCGCAGCGTATTCAGCGACTCGGTACCCTGGAAATCAAGTTTCGGGATCACCACCGCCACGGCGGGCAACGGGTTCTCTTCCAGCATATCCAGCGCGCCGCCAAAGCCGGACCAGTTACGGAACTCGCCCAGCGCTTCTTCACGCGAAAGATAGTTCACTTTCTCCACACCCTGCTCGGCCTGAAGCTGCGCCACCACCTGCGCGGCCGCGTCATCGTCCAGCGTTTTTTCGAGATAAACGGTGATCTGCGGCGATGGATAATACTGCGCCGCGGCGCTGTTGACGTTTTTATACACCATATAACAGACGCTCGGCAGCGTCAGAGAAATGGCGATAACCATCACCGTCAGGAACGTCGCCAGCGGTTTGCTTTTCAGATCCTGCAGCGCGCCCTGCCAGGCGTAACGCACCTGCTCATTAAAAACGTTGGTTTTACGGGAGTTCGGTTTTGGTGCCGCTTTGGCGCGTTTCGGCGCATTGCGATTACCGTCGCCCTGCCCGCCGCCGGATGTGCGGATGCGGTCAAAGCGGTTGCTGAACCGACGAATGTGATTCATTGCCTCGCGTTTATTCACCCTGGCCTCCATGCAAATGACCGTCGCTCAGCGTCAGCATGCGATAGGAGCGACTGGAGATCAGCCCCAGATCGTGCGTCGCCATCAGTACGGTGACGCCCACGCGGTTGAACTCTTCAAACAGACGCAGAATGCCTTCCGACAGCACCTCATCGAGGTTACCGGTCGGTTCATCCGCCAGCAAAACAGCCGGTTTATTCACCACCGCACGAGCGATACCCACACGCTGTTGTTCACCGCCGGAAAGCTGAATCGGGAGGCTTTTCGCTTTGTCGAGCAGGCCGACTTTATCCAGCGCCGCGGACACGCGACGACGGATGTCATCCCCGCTGGCGCCCGCGATGATCAGCGGGATCGCCACGTTGTCATAGACGGTGCGGTCCATCAGCAGATGGTGATCCTGGAAAATCATGCCGATCTGACGACGCAGAAACGGCACTTCGCGGTTTTTCAGCCGCGTGATGTCGTGGCCGCTAAACAAGATTTTCCCGGCGCTCGGACGCTCAATCCCACAGATCAGCTTGAGCAGTGTACTTTTCCCCGCGCCGGAATGGCCGGTCAGGAATGCCATCTCGCCCGGTTGCAGGTGGAATGTCACCCCCTGCAACGCTTGTCTCCCACCGAGATAGGCCTTGCTGACATGTTCAAAGCGAATCATTGTTAGTCCTCTCGGGCAAAAAGTGCCTCAATAAAATCGCCCGCACTAAACGGACGTAAGTCCTCTATACGTTCGCCAACACCGATGTAGCGGATCGGAATGCCGAACTGATCGGCAACGGAGAAGATCACCCCGCCTTTCGCGGTGCCGTCAAGCTTGGTCAGCGTGATCCCGGTCAGGCCCACCGCTTCGTGGAACAGTTTCGCCTGGCTGATGGCGTTCTGCCCGGTGCTGGCGTCGATGGTCAGCATCACTTCATGCGGCGCATCTTCGTCGAGTTTTTTCATCACCCGGACGATTTTCTTCAGCTCTTCCATCAGATGCGATTTGTTCTGCAAACGCCCGGCGGTATCGGCGATTAACACATCGATGTTGCGCGCTTTCGCCGCCTGAATGGCATCGAAAATCACCGACGCGGAATCCGCACCGGTGTGCTGGGCAATCACCGGAATATTGTTACGCTGGCCCCACACCTGGAGCTGCTCAACCGCCGCGGCACGGAAAGTATCACCCGCCGCCAGCATCACCGATTTACCCTGCTGTTCGAACTGACGCGCCAGCTTGCCGATGGTGGTGGTTTTACCCACGCCGTTAACACCAACCATCAGAATAACAAACGGCGTTTTGCCTTCAACATTCAGCGGTTCGTCCACTTTTGCGAGGATATCGCCCATCTCATCTTTCAGCAGACCGTACAGTGCTTCGGCATCGCGCAGCTGTTTGCGGCTCGCGCCTTCGGTCAGATGGGTGATGATCTTGCGGGTCGTTTCCACACCAACGTCGGCAATCAGCAACTGTTCTTCCAGCTCCTCAAACAGATCATCGTCGATTTTTTTGCCACGGAACAGACTGATAAATCCGGAACCGAGATTTTCTTTGGTCTTCAATAGGCTGCGTTTCAGGCGCGAGAAAAAGCCCTCTTTGGTGGGTTTTTCCTGCTCCTGCGGGGGAGCCATGTCCGTTTCCGGCTCAACGTCGGCCTCGCCGTCGATGGCGTTTTCCGCCGCGTCAGCCGCCGCCAGCGCCTGCGCTTCCAGTTCGTCGTCAGAAAGTTCAGGCTCGTCTTCCGGTAATGCTTCCGGCAACGGCAATTCTTCGCGCTCAACCACCGTCTCAACCAGCGGCACATCCACCGGCTGCGGTTTTTCGCTTTCGACGATCTCTTCGGTTACGTCAACGACATCGTCGGCAAAGGCGTCGATATCCGCTTTACTGTGGGCGGGCGTTTCCGCGTCGACGTCAGCGACATCTTCAGTAACGTCATCAGCAACATTATCAACCACAGGTTCAACGGTTATTTCTTCTTGCTGTTCTTCCGCTATCGCCTGCTGCTGTTCGTCTACCTGCTGTTCAACGTCGGTTTCCTGCACCTGCTCTTTCTGACCAAAGCCCAGCCAGGAAAACAGGCCACGTTTTTTCTCTTTTGCCATTGGCGACCACACTCCTCGCTGTTGATTCATGGCACAGCCGCCTTATCGCAAACAGGGGGCTGAAAAAAATGGTAAATTAGCGGTGTAGTCTACCACTTAACTTAGCGCGCATCACCGCATTAAGGTTTCGTCGACCGCCTCTCATCGCTAGAATAGCAGGGGAAAAGAGTGAGCTGAGCAATAAAATGAAGAAANNCGGCCCCCGCCAGCCCCGGTCTGCGCCCAACCACCGATCGGGTCCGCGAAACCCTGTTTAACTGGCTGGCGCCGCATATGGTCGATGCACGTTGTCTCGATTGTTTTGCCGGTAGCGGTGCACTGGGGCTGGAAGCCCTTTCCCGCTATGCCGCCAGCGCAACGCTGCTGGAGATGGATCGCGATGTCTCCCGGCAATTACAGAAAAACCTTGCCACACTAAAAGCGGCCAACGCCAGCGTGGTGAATACCAATTCGCTGACCTTTCTGGCGCAGCCGGGCACGCCGCACGATGTGGTGTTTATCGATCCGCNNGCCGCCGGTGCCTGCCAGTTGGGATTTGCATCGGGAAAAAGTGGCGGGGCAGGTCGCTTACCGTTTGTATCATCGGGACACGCAAGGAGAAAACGATGCTGATTAATTTAGGACGCCTGCTGATGCTGTTCGTCTGGGCGTTTCTGCTACTGAATCTGGTGCAGCCGTTTCCGCGTCCGCTGAACATTTTTGTCAATGTCGCGCTGGTGTTTATGGTGCTGATGCATGGCATGCAAATGGCGCTGCTGAAAACGACGCTGCCGAAAGACGGTCCGCAGATGACCACCTGGGAGAAGATCCGTATTTTCCTGTTTGGGGTGTTTGAGCTGCTGGTCTGGCAGAAGAAGTTTAAAGCGCAGATGAAGAAGTAATTTGTGCGTTTTGGCCCGGTGGCGCTTCGCTTACCGGGCCAATAAGTTTAATGTTCTGCGGTAAATCCCTCAAATCTTGACCCTTTGTAACTCAGCGTTCCCTTATCGCCGACGGTCAACTGGTGATACTGTTTTTCATTCAGACGAAACGTCATTTCCAGCCCACCGTTTTCCGGCTTAAAGCTGACGTCATAGCGCATACTGCTGCCCGCCGGGGCGACAATCTGCTGGCGTGAGCGGCGATCGTCCAGCACTTTCTCGCGTTTATTGCTGACCACCACCCGCTTTTGCATCAGCGGCGCGGCGTCGTTATCCATTTTTTCGCGGCGCTGCTGGACGTAACGAAACGACGCGGCAACGACGATAATCGCCACCACCACGACAAAAAACAGCGGCATTTTACTCATTCATCAGTCCCATAAGAATTTACGGAAATCAGCATACCGCGGCACGTCGTGCATTGTCATCCCTCTGTCCGGGGCACTACACTGAAAGGTAGAGTGATGAGCTTACCGCTCATTCAACAATAACAGATACAGGGACTTACTATGCTTTGGTCGTTTATTGCTGTCTGTTTATCCGGCTGGTTGTACGTCGATGCGTCGTATCGCGGCCCCGTCTGGCAACGCTGGGTATTCAAACCTGTCACCCTCATCCTGCTTCTGCTGCTGGCGCTGCAGGCGCCGATGTTCGACACCGTCAGTTATCTGGTGCTGGCGGGCCTGTGCGCCTCGCTGGTGGGTGATGCGCTCACGCTGTTGCCCCGTCAGCGGCTGTTGTACGCCATTGGCGCTTTTTTCCTCTCACACCTGCTGTACACCATCTATTTCGCCAGCCAGATGACGCTCTCGTTTTTCTGGCCGCTGCCGCTGGCGTTGCTGATTATCGGCGCACTGCTGATTGCAACGATCTGGACCCGACTGGAAGAGTTCCGCGTACCGGTGCTGACCTTTATCGCCATGACGCTGGTAATGGTCTGGCTGGCGGGCGAGCTGTGGTTCCTGCGGCCCACCAGTCCAGCGCTTTCAGGCTTCCTTGGTGCGGCATTGCTGCTGGTGGGCAATATCGTCTGGATGGTCAGCCACTACCGCTACCGCTTCAAAGCGGACAGCGCGATTGCTGCGGCCTGCTACTTTGCCGGGCACTTCCTGATCGTTCGTTCACTTTATCTGTAATTAGCGCTTGACTCTGGAGTCGACTCCAGAGTGTATCCTTCCCGTTAATGAGAAAATTATCATTAACGGAGGACGCCATGTCGGCTTCAGAATCGGGCGGCAAAAAGGCCCCACAATTCTCTTCATTCAAAATCGCGCCGGTCGTCAAAAAGGTCGATGAGTGCTGCTGCGACGGCGGTTGCGAGACGCCTGCACCGGTCGCCGAAACACCCGCCACGGGTTCCCGCTACAGCTGGGTGGTCAACGGCATGGACTGCGCCGCCTGTGCGCGCAAAGTCGAAACGGCGGTGCGCCAGGTCAGCGGCGTCAGCCAGGTTCAGGTGGTTTTTGCCACCGAAAAATTGCTGGTGGATGCCAGCGGCGACGTACGCCTGCAAGTGGAAAACGCCGTGGCCAGCGNCGCCCCGCCCGCGCCTGCTCCGTCCCGTTTACAGGAAACCCTGCCGCTGATTCTGCTCATCATCATGATGGCGGTGAGCTGGGGGCTGGAGCAGTTTAATCATCCGCTGGGCAATATCGCGTTTATCGCCACCACCCTGGTGGGACTGTACCCCATCGCCCGTCAGGCGCTGCGCCTGATGCAAACCGGCAGCTGGTTTGCCATTGAAACGCTGATGAGCGTGGCGGCCATCGGCGCGTTGTTTATCGGCGCGACGGCGGAAGCGGCGATGGTATTGCTGCTGTTCTTAATCGGCGAGCGGCTGGAAGGCTGGGCGGCGAGCC
>NZ_JNGH01000111.1 GCF_001188485.1 Trabulsiella odontotermitis | reverse complement strand
GGCCCCTGGCCGGGTTCATTACCGGCTGGACCTACACCTTTGAAATGGTCATCGTCTGCCTCGCCGACGTCACCGCCTTCGGCATTTACATGGGGCTGTGGTATCCCGACGTGCCGCGCTGGATCTGGGTGATGAGCATCATCTGCTTTATCGGCGCCCTGAACCTCTGCCACGTGCGGATTTTCGGTGAAATGGAGTTCTGGCTGTCGCTGATAAAAGNNCGATTATCGCCATGATTGCCGCCGGAGCCGGGATCATGTTCTTCGGTTTCGGCCACGCGTTTCCGGCGACCGGGCTGTCGAATCTCTGGTCGCACGGCGGCTTTGCGCCCAACGGCTGGGGTGGGGTGATCGCCTCGCTGGGGATTGTGATGTTTGCTTTTGGCGGGATTGAAATCATCGGGATTACCGCCGCCGAAGCGCAGGATCCGCAAAAAGTGATCCCGCAGGCCATCAATACGATTCCGCTGCGTATTGTGCTGTTTTATATCTGCACGCTGGGTATCCTGATGGCGATATTTCCGTGGAGCAGCATCGGGCAGGAAGGCAGCCCGTTCGTGCTGATTTTCAGCGGGCTGGGCATTCCGGCGGCGGCAAACATCCTCAACGTGATCGTCATCAGCGCCGCCATTTCGGCGATTAACAGTAATATCTTCGGCGCAGGCCGCATGATGTACGGCATGGCAAAAGAGGGGCTGGCACCGAAAAGTTTTCTGCGCATCGCCAGTAACGGCGTGCCGTGGATGACAGTGGTGGTGATGGGCGGCGCGCTGCTGGTGGCGGTGGTGTTGAACTGGCTGATACCGGAGCAGATCTTTGTCCTGATCGCCTCGCTGGCGACCTTCGCCACCATCTGGGTGTGGCTGATGATCCTGCTGTCGCATTTCGCCATGCGTCGCAGCCTGACGCCGCAGGAGCGTGATGAAATCGCCTTCCCCTTGCCGTTCTGGCCGCTGGCACCGGCACTGACGCTGCTGCTGATGGCGTTGGTGATCGTGGTACTCGGTTGGGTGGAAGAGACGCGGATCGCGCTCATCGCCGGGCTGGCCGGTCAACCGGGCGATTTTTTAACTGAACAGCACGGTAATCGACGCGCTGGCCAGGCTGTGGAAGTGAACGTTAAAGCCCACCATCGCGCCGCTGGCGTCGGCATCGACGTCGATTTTGTCCACGTCCAGCGCGTGAACGGTAAAGATGTAGCGGTGCGTTTCCCCTTTCGGCGGTGCCGCGCCGCCATAGCCCGCTTTTCCGAAATCGGTGCGCGTCTCTATCGCGCCTTCCGGTAACTCAGAAATACTGGAGCCGGCGCCCTGCGGCAGTACGCGGGTATCCGCTGGCAGATTCACCACCACCCAGTGCCACCAGCCGGAGCCGGTTGGCGCGTCGGGATCGTAACAGGTGACGACAAAGCTTTTGGTGCCTGCCGGGACGTCATCCCACGCCAGATGCGGGGAAATATTATCGCCGTTGTAGCCCATGCCGTTAAAGACATGGCGGCTCGGCAATTTTTCACCGTCTTTGAGATCGTGACTGATTAGTTTCATTGCAACTCCTTTTAGCCCACTAACGCCTCAGTGTAGTTCACCCGCTAAACAGCGTGTTGTCGTTAAGGGCGCTCTTGACCGCGTCCGTCAGGCGGGTCAGCTGTTCAGGGCGAATAATGTACGGCGGCATCAAATAAATCAGGCGACCAAACGGGCGGATCCACACGCCCTGTTCAACAAAGTATTTTTGCAGGCGTGCCATGTTTACCGGCTGACGGGTTTCCACCACGCCGATCGCCCCCAGCACGCGGACGTCGGCAACCTGTTCGTTAGCGCGGGCGGCGGCCAGTTCGCGGTTAAGCTGCACTTCGATGGCGGCCACTTGCGTTTGCCATTCGCCGTCGTCAAGAATGGCCAGACTTTCGCTGGCGACGGCGCAGGCCAGCGGGTTGCCCATAAAGGTCGGGCCGTGCATAAAACAACCGGCCTCGCCATTGCTGATGGTGTTCGCCACGTCGCGGGTGGTCAGCGTCGCGGAAAGGGTCATTGTGCCACCGGTCAGCGCTTTGCCGAGGCAGAGAATATCCGGGGTAATCTCAGCATGCTCGCAGGCGAACAGCTTACCGGTGCGGCCAAATCCGGTGGCGATTTCATCAGCAATCAGCAGAATGCCTTCGCGGTCGCACATCTGACGGATGCGCTTCAGCCATTGCGGATGGTACAAAAACCCCCGCCGCGATTTCATGGCGGTGCGCCGCCATCTGACGGGCAAACGCCACCATATCGCGCTCGTCCCACTCACCGTCAAAACGGCTCTGCGGCGCAGGGGCGAACAGATTTTCCGGCAGATAGCCCTTCCACAACGCGTGCATTGAATTATCCGGATCGCAGACCGACATCGCGCCAAAGGTATCGCCGTGATAGCCGTTGCGAAAGGTGAGGAAACGCTGGCGCGGCTCGCCTTTTGCCTGCCAGTACTGCAGCGCCATTTTCATCGACACTTCCACCGCCACCGAACCGGAATCGGCGAGGAAAACGCACTCCAGCGCTTCCGGCGTCATCGCCACCAGGCGGCGGCACAGCGCCACGGCGGACGGGTGGGTAATGCCGCCAAACATCACGTGCGACATCTGGTCAATCTGCGTTTTCATTGCCGCGTTGAGGCGCGGATGGTTGTAGCCGTGGATCGCCGCCCACCATGAAGACATGCCGTCCACCAGACGCTCGCCGTTCGCCAGTTCCAGCTCGCAGCCGTGCGCTGAAACTACCGGATACACCGGCAGCGGTTGGGTCATTGAGGTGTAGGGGTGCCAGATGTGGCGCTGATCGAAGGCGAGATCGTCCATTGTCATAATCGACTTGTAAACCATTTTGAAAAGTTTTAGGTTTACGAGTTTACACCGAAGCAAAAATTAACAAAACCCTTTTGGAGACGCCAATGGCTCACCACGCACGCTGGACAATGTCGCAAGTTACTGAATTATTTGAGAAGCCGTTCCTGGAGCTGCTGTTTGAAGCACAGCAGGTTCACCGTCAACACTTCGATCCACGCCAGGTTCAGGTCAGCACGCTGCTGTCGATTAAAACCGGTGCTTGCCCGGAAGACTGCAAATATTGCCCGCAGAGCGCTCGCTACAAAACCGGGCTGGAAGCGGAGCGTCTAATGGAGGTGGAGCAGGTGCTTGAGTCGGCGCGGAAGGCGAAAAACGCCGGTTCCACCCGTTTCTGCATGGGGGCGGCGTGGAAAAACCCGCATGAGCGCGATATGCCATATCTGGAGCAGATGGTGCAGGGCGTGAAGGCGATGGGGCTGGAAGCCTGCATGACGCTCGGCACGCTTACCGACGATCAGGCGCAGCGACTGGCCACCGCCGGGCTCGACTACTACAACCACAACCTCGACACCTCGCCGGAATTCTACGGCAACATCATCACCACCCGCAGCTATCAGGAACGTCTCGACACTCTCGGTAAAGTGCGCGATGCGGGCATCAAAGTCTGCTCCGGCGGTATTGTCGGGTTGGGCGAAACGGTTAACGATCGCGCCGGTCTGTTGCTGCAACTGGCGAACCTGCCGACCCCGCCGGAAAGCGTGCCGATTAACATGCTGGTGAAGGTGAAAGGCACGCCGCTGGCGGATAACGACGACGTCGACGCGTTTGATTTTATCCGCACCATCGCGGTTGCGCGTATCATGATGCCGACCTCCCATGTGCGTCTCTCCGCCGGTCGCGAACAGATGAACGAGCAGACCCAGGCGATGTGCTTTATGGCAGGCGCCAACTCCATTTTCTACGGCTGCAAATTGCTGACCACGCCGAACCCGGAAGAGGACAAAGATCTGCTGTGAACCCGCAACAGACGGCCGTCACTGCGGGTGACAATGAACAGCAACAGCGTCTGGAGCAGGTGCTGCGTTCGCCGGATACCGAACAGTACTACAACGCGGCTGCGGTATGAGCTGGCAGCAACGCATTGATGCCGCGCTGAACGAACGCCGTGCGGCAGACGCCTTCCGCCGCCGTCTGGCGGTGGAACACGGTGCCGGGCGCTGGCTGCAACGTGACGGTGAGCGCTGGCTCAATTTCTCCAGCAACGACTATCTCGGGCTGAGCCAGCATCCGCAGGCGGTTGCCGCCTGGCAGGCCGGC
>NZ_JNGH01000110.1 GCF_001188485.1 Trabulsiella odontotermitis | reverse complement strand
AGTTACCGAAGGCGCTGCGGCGGTCGAGCCGTTCTGGGACGATCGCATTATCTGGCCGCTGGTGCGCCTGGTTCAGCGAATGGGGGCTGGTATCCAGCGGATGCAGAGCGGGGACTTCCGCCTCTACTGCCTGTACGTGGTGGTGGCGCTGGTCGTTCTGTTACTGACCGTGGCCCTGTGAGGAGAATGAGATGTTAATCCAACAAACGCCAGCGTGGGGAATGGGGCTGTTTGCGCTCTGTCAGGCGGTGGTGCTGCTGGCGCTGACGCCGCTGATGACCGGTATTTCCCGCCAGATCCGCGCGCGCATGCAGTCGCGCCGTGGCCCGGGCATTCTTCAGGACTACCGGGATCTCGGCAAGCTTATGAAACGCCAGCCGGTGGGGCCGAAACAGTCCGGCGCCATGTTCCGCGTGATGCCGTGGGTGCTGCTCAGCAGCATGCTGCTGGTGGCGATGGCGCTGCCGGTCTTTACCCGTACGTCGCCGTTCGGCGGGGCGGGCGATCTCATCACCTTGCTGTATCTGTTCGCGCTGTTCCGCTTCTTCTTTTCGCTCTCGGGGCTCGACAGCAGCAGTACCTTCGCCGGGATTGGCGCCAGCCGCGAACTGACTCTCGGCATTCTGGTTGAGCCGATCCTGATCCTCGGTCTGCTGGTGGTGGCGCTGATTGTCGGCTCCACCAACATTGGCACCATCAGCGCGGTGCTGTCAGAGGGCTGGTCATCGCCGCTGGCGATTTTCATGGCGTTCCTCGCCTGCGGTTTCGCCGCGTTTATTGAGATGGGCAAAATCCCCTTTGACGTGGCGGAAGCCGAGCAGGAATTGCAGGAAGGGCCGCTCACCGAATATTCCGGTGCGGATTTCGCGCTGGTGAAGTGGGGGATTGGCCTCAAGCAGGTGGTGGTCGCCGAGATGTTCCTCGCGGTGTTCATTCCGTTTGGCAAGGCGGCGAGCTTCACGGCATCGGCGCTGCTACTGGCGCTGGTGGTGATGCTTATCAAGCTGGTGGTGGTCTTTGTGCTGGCCTCCATCGTTGAGAACTCACTCGCGCGCGGACGCTTCCTGCTGACCCACCGCGTGACCTGGCTTGGCTTTGGCATCGCGGTGCTGGCCTTCGTTTTTTACTTTACCGGTCTGTAAGGAGCGCCGCTAATGATGGCAAAAATAGCGCTGACGACCCTGCTGCTGCCGTTTATCGGCGCACTGCTGACGGCCTGCCTGCCGCAGCGCCGGGCGCGCATCGTCTGTACTGTCTTCGCGCTGCTGGCAACTCTTGGCACGGTGGCGCTCGGCTGGCAGTTTCTTGCTGGCGGCAAGGTGGCGGAAACCTGGACGCTGGTGAGCTACCACGGTGTGGCGCTCTTTGGCTTCACCGTTGACCGGATCAGCACGCTGATTGTTTTTGCGGTGGTGTTTCTCGGTCTGCTGGTGAGCCTGTACTCAACGGGTTATCTGACTACCGGCAACCGCGAACACCCGCATGACGGCGGCAATCGTTATTACGCGTTTCTGCTTATCTTCATTGGGGCGATGGCGGGGCTGGTGCTCTCCTCAACGCTGCTCGGGCAACTGCTGTTCTTCGAAATTACCGGCGGCTGTTCCTGGGCGCTGATTGGTTACTACCAGACGCCAAAATCCCAGCGTTCGGCGATGAAAGCGTTGTTGATTACCCACGTTGCGTCGCTGGGGCTGTATCTGGCAGCCGCCACGCTGTTCCTCAACACCGGCACCTTTGCGCTGAGCGCACTGAGCCAGCTGTCGGGTAGCGCCAGCTATATCGTCTATGGCGGGATTTTGTTCGCCGCGTGGGGGAAATCGGCGCAATTACCGTTGCAGGCCTGGCTGCCGGATGCGATGGAAGCGCCAACGCCGGTGAGTGCCTACCTGCACGCCGCCTCAATGGTGAAAGTGGGGGTTTGATGCCCCTGCCGCAGAAAGACATGAAGCGCCTGCTGGCGTGGTCCACCATCACCCAACTTGCTTACATTTTCCTTGCGCTGTCGCTGGCGGTGCTGGGCTCGAAAGAAGCCTTCGATGGTGGGATCGCCTACATCTTCAACCACGCGTTCGCCAAGAGCCTGTTCTTCCTGGTGGCCGGGGCCTTCAGCTACAGCTGCGGTACGCGCCTGCTGCCGAAACTGCGCGGCGTGATGGGCAAGTCTCCGCTGCTCGGCATCGGCTTTTGCGTCGCCGCGCTGGCGATTGCCGGGGTGCCGCCGTTCAACGGTTTCTTCAGTAAATTCCCGATTTTTGCCGCCGGTTTCTCGCTCTCCACGCACGACTGGGCGCTGATTCCGGTCATGGTGCTGGTGCTGATTGAGTCGGTCGCGAGCTTTGGCTGGCTGATTTACTGGTTTGGTCGCGTGGTGCCCGGGGAGCCGAGCCCGGAAGTGGCGCAGATGTCGCCGCTGCCGCTGGCCATGCGTGTGGTATTGGTCGTGCTGGTAGTGATGTCGCTGTGCTCAAGCGTGATTGCTGCCCTCTGGCTTAACTAAGGGAGTCGATGATGACCGGAACCTTAATTGTTAATAATCTCGCCGGGCTGATGATGGTGACATCACTGCTGGTGATTGGTGCCAGGCATCCGCGTAGCTCCTGCTGGTTTTATGCCCTGCAGTCGCTGGTGCTGGTGCTGATTTTCTTCATCTTATCCAGAACGCTGGATTCCGAACAACTGCTGATGTGGTCATTCAGCGCCTTCCTCACCAAGGTGGTGCTGGTGCCGCTGATTATGGGCTATGCCCTGCGTAAGCTCGCCGACCCGGCCGCTGATGTGAGCCTGGTAAGCCCAACGATGCTGATGGTCGCCGCGGCGGTGATTGTGGTGCTGTGCTGGTTTGTGGTGCATCCGGTGGCGCTGCCCCTGCTGCATGAACTGAAACCTGCGCTGGCAGTGGCGCTGGGCCACTTCCTGCTGGGGCTGCTGTGCATCGTGACCCAACGCAATATCCTCAAACAGGTGTTTGGCTACTGCCTGATGGAAAACGGTTCACATCTGGTTCTCGCCCTGCTGGCGTATAAAGCGCCGGAGCTGGTGGAGATAGGGATTGCCACCGACGCCATCTTTGCGGTGATCGTCATGGTGCTGCTGGTGAGGAAAATCTGGCGCACGCTCGGCACGCTGGATGTCAACAAACTGACGGCGCTGAAGGGATAACACCATGAGTCATAATGCGATTTTTACGTTTCTCATCGTCACGCCGCTGCTGTTTTCGCTGCTGGCGTTTGCCTGCAGACTGCTCGGCGCTGCGGCCCGTTCGGCGGTGACGCTACTGCATGGCGTCGGCATTCTCGCGCTGTTGGGCGTTACGTTCTACGCCGTTCGCGCGGTCTGGCTGCAGGGGGAAATATTCTCCAGCAATCTGTGGCTGCACGTCGACAGCCTGAGCACGCTGTTTCTCGCTATCCTCGGGCTCATCGGTTTCCTGACCGGGCTGTACTCGATGGGCTATATGCGTCACGAGGTGGACGAAGGGGAAATCTCTGTCGCCACGCTGTGCAACTACTACGGTTTCTTCCATCTGTTTCTGTTCACCATGATGCTGGTGGTCACCAGCAATAACCTGATTGTGATGTGGGCGGCGATTGAAGCCACCACCCTCAGCTCAGCGTTTCTGGTGGGCATTTACGGCCAGCGTTCGTCGCTGGAAGCGGCGTGGAAGTACATCATCATCTGTACCGTTGGCGTGGCGTTTGGCCTGTTCGGCACCATTCTGGTGTATGCCAATGCGGCAAGCTTTATGCCGGATCCGGGCAACGCTATTTTCTGGACCGAAGTGCTGAAACATGCCGCACAGCTTGATCCGACGCTGATGCACCTGGCGTTCGTGTTCGTGCTGATTGGCTTTGGCACCAAAACCGGGCTGTTCCCGATGCATGCCTGGCTGCCGGACGCGCACAGTGAAGCGCCAAGCCCGACCAGTGCGTTGTTGTCGGCGGTGCTGCTCAACTGCGCGCTGCTGGTGATTATTCGCTTCTACATCATCATCAGCCAGGCCATTGGCCCGCAGTTCCCGGGTCTGCTGCTGCTGATCTTTGGCCTGTTGTCGGTGGCCGTGGCAGCGTTTTTCATTCTGGTACAGCACGACGTCAAGCGTCTGCTGGCCTATTCCAGCGTGGAAAATATGGGGCTTATCGCGGTGGCGCTCGGTATCGGTGGCCCGCTGGGCGTGCTGGCCGCGCTGCTGCACACCCTCAACCACAGCCTTGCGAAAACGCTGCTGTTCTGCGGCTCCGGTAACGTGCTGCTCAAATACGGCACCCGCGATCTGGGCGTGGTGCGCGGCATGCTCAAACTGATGCCGTTCAGCGCGGTGCTGCTGGCGGGCGGCGCGCTGGCGCTCGGCGGGATGCCGCCCTTCAACATTTTCCTCAGTGAATTTATGACCGTGACCGCAGGGCTGGCGGCCGGGCACCTGTGGCTGACCATCGTCCTGTTGCTGCTGTTAACCGTGGTGCTCGGCGGTCTGGTGCGCATGGTGGCTTGCCTGCTGTTTGGTGCCGCGCCTGAGGCGACCAGTCGCGGTGAGCTGGGTCTGCTGACCACGCTGCCGATGGCGATCCTGCTGGTGCTGATGCTCCTGATGGGCACGCATATTCCGCAGCCGGTGAGTCGCATGCTGGAGAACGCCGCCTCGGTGGTGATGAAAGCCTCTCCGCAGCGGACGTTTCAGTGGCCCTGGGTGGCAAACGTTGCCACCTCCTCGAATCACAGTGATTGCACCCGCGAGTGTGCTGGAGAAATGAAGTGAGTTATCAACAATATATGAACGATCTTGCGCAGGGCGGTCTCCGTGGTATGGGCTATGTGGCGGCGGTGCGGGAGAAATTCCCCGGCGCCATTATCGATGAAGAACGCCAGACCAACGACCAGCTCACCATTACCGTCAAAATGAACGTGATGCCGGAGATTGTCGAGTTTCTCTACTATCAGTGCGGCGGCTGGCTGCCGGTGCTGTTCGGCAACGATGAGCGCACACTCAACGGCCATTTTGCCGTTTACTATGCGTTGTCGATGGAAGAAGGCGAGAAGTGCTGGGTGGTGGTGAAAGCGCTGGTGGATCACTCCCTCGAGTTTCCCTCCGTCACGCCGCGCGTTCCGGCGGCGGTGTGGGGCGAGCGTGAAATTCGTGACATGTACGGCCTGAAGCCGATTGGTCTGCCGGATGAGCGCCGTCTGGTGCTGCCGGATGACTGGCCGGACGATATGCACCCGCTGCGTAAAGACACCATGGACTATCGCCAGCGCCCGGCACCCACCACGGAGACCGAAACCTATCCGTTCATTAACGATGGCGACAAGAGCGCGCGCGTGGTGCCGGTGGGTCCGATGCATATCACCTCGGATGAGCCCGGTCATTTCCGGTTGTTTGTCGATGGCGAACAGATTGTTGATGCCGATTACCGCCTGTTCTATGTGCATCGCGGCATGGAAAAACTCGCCGAAACGCGAATGGGCTATAACGAAGTCACTTTCCTGTCTGACCGCGTGTGCGGTATCTGCGGCTTTGCGCACAGCGTGGCGTATGCCACCTCGGTCGAAAATGCGTTAGGTATTGTGGTGCCGCAGCGGGCGCACACCATTCGCTCTGTGTTGCTGGAGGTGGAACGCCTGCACAGCCATCTGCTGAATATCGGGCTTTCCAGCCATTTCGTTGGCTTCGATACCGGTTTTATGCAGTTCTTCCGCGTGCGTGAAAAGTCGATGACCATGGCGGAGCTGCTCACCGGTTCACGCAAAACCTACGGTNGGCGCCACCCGCCGCGACATTCTGAAAGCGCAGCGGATTAAAACCCTGCAGCTGGTGCGCGAGATGCGGGCCGAGGTCAGCGACCTGGTGGAGATGCTGCTGGCGACGCCGAACATCGGGCAACGTACTCAGGGCGTCGGGATCCTCGACCGCCAGGTAGCGCGCGATTACAGCCCGGTCGGCCCGCTGATCCGCGGCAGTGGTTTCAAACGCGACATGCGCTTCGACCACCCCTATGCCGACTACGGCAACCTGCCGAAATCCCTGTTTACCTTCGACGGCGGCGATGTGTTCTCCCGCGTCATGGTGCGAGTGAAAGAGGTTTTTGACTCGCTGGCGATGATCGAATACGCGCTGGAAACCATGGGCGAAGGGCCGCTGTTGACCGAGGGCTTTACCTATCAGCCGCACAAGTTCGCGCTGGGGTATGTCGAAGCGCCGCGCGGGGAAGACGTCCACTGGAGCATGCTCGGCGATAACCAGAAGCTGTTCCGCTGGCGCTGCCGTGCGGCGACCTACGCCAACTGGCCGGTGCTGCGCTACATGTTGCGCGGCAATCATGTCTCCGATGCGCCGCTGATTATCGGGAGCCTCGATCCGTGCTACTCCTGCACCGATCGCGTGACCTTAGTGGATGTGCGTAAACGCAAGTCCACCACGGTGCCTTACAAAGAGATTGAACGTTATGGCATTGAGCGTACCCAGTCGCCGCTTAAGTAAGGATTAAACGATGCTGAAACTGTTTAAAACCATCCTGAAAGCGGGTGAACCGACGGTGAAATACCCGTTCAAACCGCTGGAGGTGTGTCCGGGCTTCCGTGGCAAACCGGAGCTGGATCCGCAGCAGTGCATCGCCTGCGCTGCCTGTACCATGGCGTGCCCGGCCAATGCGTTGACCATGGAAACCCATCCGGAAAGCAACGAGCGCATCTGGCAGCTGTTTATTGGTCGCTGTATTTTCTGCGGCCGTTGTGAAGAGGTCTGCCCGACGAACGCCATCCGGCTGTCGGAGGATTTCGAGCTGGCGGTAACCAACAAAGCCGATTTGTACGTGAAAGCGGTGTTCCGTCTGCAGCACTGCGTGGCGTGCCATCAGCCCTTCACGCCGGAAAAATCGGTGCAATATGCCGTGGAGCTGCTGCGACAGTCCGGCGTCAGCGACGACGCGCTGGCGGGCATGAGCGCGCAGTTCAGCACCTGCCCGTCGTGCAAACGCAAACAGACCCTCGCCAGCCATGACCGGCAGCCCATCAGTTTTACCGTCGCGGAGGAGCGTCATGAGTGAATTTAATCATCACGTCAGCCAGCCGATTACGCTGACTGACGACGTTGCGCGGATGAAGCAAACGCTGCTGAAAGATATTAAGCGTTCAGCCTATGTTTACCGCGTGGACTGCGGCGGCTGCAACGGCTGTGAAATCGAAATTTTTTCCGCTATCACGCCGGTATTTGATGCCGAACGCTTTGGCATTAAGGTTGTGGCGTCGCCGCGCCATGCCGATATTCTGCTGTTTACCGGCGCCGTCACCCGCGCCATGCGTATGCCTGCACTGCGGGCGTACGAATCGGCTCCGGATCCGAAAATCTGTATCTCTTACGGCGCCTGCGGCGTGGGCGGTGGGATCTTTCACGATCTCTACTGCGTCTGGGGCGGCAGCGACACCATCCAGCCACGATCCACGGTTTTGCCGTGGCGCTGGGCCTGCTGGAGCAGAAGCTCAAAGGCGTTGATCACGTTCAGGGCGAGGACGAAAAACCGTCGCCGATCCTGCCCGGTATTCCACTGAGTCTGCGCGTCTCGGTGGAGCGCGAGGCGCGGCGGATGGCGGGTTACCGGCAGGGGAAAATGATCAGCCATCGTTTCCTCGATCTCCTGCAGCATCAGGAGACCGCAGGCGTAGAAGCCTGGCTTAAGCAGGAGAATGATCCGCGGCTGGCGGAGATTGTGCAACGACTGACGGGCATTGTGGCCGGGCAGGTGGTGGCATGAGCGAATCAGGAAAAGTGACCTTCTGGTCGCTGTGGCAGAAGTTTGTCGACAGCGACGACGACATGCCCGCCGAGAGCCAGCAGGTGATGTATTACTCGCTGGCGATTGGTCACCACGTTGGCATGATTGACTGCCTGAAAACGGAGCTGCAATGCCCGCTGGACGGATATCATGACTGGCTGGCATTGCTACCGGAAGGGGAAGGGCGGCGCAAACTGAGCGGGCTGCTGAAGTTCGGTGAAATCACCATCGACTCGACGCATACCTCGTTACTGGCGCACACCGTTGATGCGCTGAGCAAAACCGGTGCTGAACCGTTCAAAAGCTGGAGCCTGCGCCTGATCGAACTGCTGGCCGAGATTGAACGCGAACCGGCTATCTATTTGATTGTTAAGCTTCACTGACGCCTGGCCCATTAGGCTATTTTGTTTGCCAGTTTGACCCTGGGCAGTGCTCAGAATCCTCACGTACTACGTGTACGCTCCGGTTCTTCCGCGCTGTCCGTGGCCAAACTGTCTGCACCAATTACGCCTACTGGGCCAGGCGTTTAGGCCAGGTTTTTACAGCTCCCGCGTATTAATCCCCAGCCGCTGCATCCTCGACAACAGCGTGGTGCGTTTCAATCCCAGCTTGTTGGCTGCGCCTTTTGGCCCGGCGACAATGCCGTTGGTTTCGCGCAACGCCTGCAGAATGCGATCCCGCTCGGCGTCGTCGCTTTCCGGCGTCTGCGGGTTGAACATAGCAGGGAGTTTTCGCGGCGTGGGGTGAACGGGAGGCGTCGGGGCTGCGGCTGCTGATATTTTCAAATCGCTGAGCTGCAAATTCAGCGTGCTGCCCTGGGTGAGGATCACCGCGCGTTCAATGACGTTCTGCAATTCCCGCGCGTTGCCCGGCCACGGATAGCGGCACAGTGCCTGGATCCCGGCGGCAGGCACGGTATCGATGGTCTTATTCATCCGCGCCGCCAGCTTGCGGGTAAAGCTCGTCACCAGCGGCGGAATGTCTTCGGGGCGATCGCGCAACGGCGGCACTTCCACCGGGAAGACGTTCAGGCGGTAAAAGAGATCGCTGCGGAAGGTTTTCTCTTCAACCATCTGCTTCAGATTGCGGTTGGTAGCGGCTACGACACGCACGTTCACCGGGATCACCTGATGACCGCCCACGCGTTCGATTTCACGCTCCTGCAGCACCCGCAGCAGTTTGGGCTGCAGTTCAAGCGGCATATCGCCAATCTCGTCGAGAAACAGCGTCCCGCCTTCCGCCATTTCGAAACGCCCGATATGGGTGCTGGTGGCACCGGTAAATGCCCCTTTTTCATGACCGAACAGATCGCTTTCCAGCAGGCTTGCGGGGATCGCGGCGCAGTTAATTTTCACCAGCGGCCCGGCAGCATGCGGGCTGAGCTTGTGGATCGCACGGGCGATAAGTTCCTTGCCAGTGCCGGTTTCGCCGAGCAGTAAAACGGTGCTGTCGCTGGCGGCGACAATTTCTACCTGACGGAGCAGATTTTTCATCGCTGCGCTTTGGAAAATAATATCGTTCAGGCTTTCGGCATTTTGGATCTGTTCGTTAAGCCAGATATTTTCCTGTTTTAACGTATCTTTAAGCCGGGTTATTTCATCCCAGGCATTGGAATTATCCACGCCAATGCTGATCCGCGAAGCAATTTGCCCTAAGAGAGAACACACGGCAGGCGTAAACGCGCTGATATCGGTATGAGCAAGGATCAGAATACCCGGCGAGTGGGAATTAAAGGTTAGCGGTAGCAGCAATGCGACCTGCATGCCTGCGCTGTACAGATCGTGTAGTAGCGGTTCAGACGTTTCTGCACTCAGGGCGACGGCCTGCGGGTGCTGAAGGCGATTTTGAATGTCGCTGTCGGCCAGCGAATAGCTTTTCGGCTCGCAGTAATAGCGTTCATTGTCTTTCCACAGGCAGTGGATAACCAGAAAATGGCCCGCACTGCCGCCATCCAGAAAGGCGATGGCCACTGACGGAATGGCGAAGTAACGGTGAATATCTTCCGAGATAGCGCTGACCAGTCCGTCCCGGTCAAGGTGCGCGAGCACTGAGTTGGTGATATCGACCAGAATACGATATTCGTCACGTTCGGCTTTTAACTGATGAAAGAATTCCAGCAGTTCCGGTTCCACGCCGGAATTAATCATCGCTATCAGGTGCTTATTCCATTCGTCATTTGAAATGGGAATAGTTCTTATTTTCTTGCCTGACAACGTCTTTATGTCATTCATCTCTTAAGCCTGTTCGATTGATATCGTCTGATAGTAGCAATGCTATTTGAGATCAGTATTCACGCGCTGCGTGCAATATAAGATATTCGGCGCTGAGGTTTCGTTGATATCAGTAGGTGTTTCTTCAATAAGGCGGGTTTAAACGGGAGATAATTGTGACCAGCGTATTACTGTGTGTCGGCAACAGCATGATGGGTGACGACGGTGCCGGTCCGTTGCTGGCAGAAATGTGCGCCGCCGCGCCGCAGGGAGAGTGGATTGTTTTTGACGGCGGCAGCGCGCCGGAACGCGACGTGGCGGCGATTCGCGAACTCACGCCGCAACGCCTGATGATTGTCGATGCCACCGATATGGGGCTGAACCCCGGCGAGATCCGTATTATTGACCCGGACGATATCGCTGAGATGTTCATGATGACCACTCATAACATGCCGCTGAACTACCTGGTGGATCAACTGAAAGAAGATGTTGGTGAGGTGATTTTTGTCGGCATACAGCCGGATATTGTCGGATTTTATTACCCGATGACGCCGAACATTAAAGCGGCAGTGGAAACCGTGTATTCACGGCTGGCCGGGTGGGAAGGGGACGGTGGTTTTTCCCGACTCTGAGTTTTGCCGGGCAGCGAAGCGCCGCCCGGCAAAAGAACATTACGCAAGATCCGCCCCGTTACTGGCGATCACTTTCTTATACCACCAGAACGATTTCTTACGTGTGCGCGCCAGCGTGCCGTTGCCCTCGTCGTCGCGATCGACATAGACGAAACCGTAGCGCTTGCTCATTTCACCGGTCGAGGCGGCCACCAGATCGATACAGCCCCAGGTGGTGTAACCCATCAGCGGGATCCCGTCGTCAATAGCATCGCGCATTGCTTTGATGTGCTCGCGCAGGTAACTGATGCGGTAGTCGTCGTTGATCTCGCCGTTGGCATCAATCTCATCGCGCGCGCCCAGCCCGTTTTCCACCAGGAACAGCGGCTTCTGGTAGCGGTCGTACATCATGTTCATGGTAATGCGCAGCCCCAGCGGATCGATCCCCCAACCCCAGTCGCTGGCCTCGAGGTACGGGTTTTTCAGCGATTTAACCACGTTCGCCGCGCTGGTGTTGTTGGTGTTCATCTCTGCCGAGGCGCAGCGTGAGGCGTAATAGCTGAAGGAGACAAAATCGACGGTGTTTTTCAGCGCCTCGTCGTCGCTTGGATCTTTGACAATCACCACGCCTTTTTCGCGGAACACGCGTGCGGAGTAGGCCGGCCAGGCGCCGCGCGCCTGCACGTCAATAAAGAACAGGTTTTCGCGATCTTTCTCCAGCGCTGCCCAGACATCTTCCGGCTTGCAGGAGTACGGGTAAAAGTTGCCGCCCGCCAGCATGCAGCCGACCTGGTTGGCCGGGTTCACCTCATGGGCAATTTTAGTCGCCAGCGCGCTTGCCACCAGCTCATGGTGCGCCGCCTGGTATTTCACCTGATCCTGATTTTCACCGTCCTCAAACACCAGCCCGGCCCCGGAGAAGGGGCTATGCAGCATGATGTTGATTTCGTTGAAGGTCAGCCAGTATTTCACCAGACCGTCAAAGGCTTCGAAACAGGTGCGTGCGTAGCGGGTGAAGAAGTCGATCATCTTGCGGTTGCGCCAGGAGCCGTATTCCGTCACCAGATGCATCGGTACGTCAAAATGGCACAGCGTCACCAGCGGTTCGATGTTGTACTTTTTGCACTCCTCGAACACCGAACGGTAAAAGGCGATCCCCGCTTCGCAGGGAAACGGCTCGTCACCGTTCGGGTACAGACGGCTCCAGGCGATGGAGGTGCGAAATACGCTGAACCCCATTTCCGCCATCAGGGCGATATCCTCTTTGTAGCGATGATAAAAATCGATCGCCACGTGACTTGGGTAAAATTCGTCGTCTCGCAACTGAAAACGTTTTTCCAGACCCAGCTTGACCGGCATTCTGCCTGCGCCGTGGGGGATCATATCGACGGTGGTTAATCCCTTGCCGCCTTCCTGATACGCGCCTTCAGACTGGTTGGCGGCCAGTGCGCCGCCCCATAAAAATCCTTGCGGAAAACTCGACATCCGTTACCTCTTTACTGTGTGAAATCAGGCTTTTGCCGCGTTGACATCGGCCCCCGCCACACCGTACAGCGCCGGTTCGGAAATCCCTGCCAGAATGGCCGAGGCCGCCGCGGCCAGCGCCGTCTGGCGCAGTTCCGGGTTTTTGGTTTTCCATGCCACCGCCAGCGACGAGCCGCCGAGCGACAGGTTGGCACCGATTTCAGAGGGCATAACCATGCCCTCTTTGCCGGTTTCGGCGATGGTCTGAATGATGGTCGGGGTAAACACGCGGTGCATGCCGGTCATCACCAGCAGCGGCCACAGCGCGCCCATAATAGCGACCGACAGCCAGCCGAGATAGCCGTGAATGGTATACACCAGCGCGGAAATCGCGCTACCGATCCAGATGCCAATCGGCCCAATTAACAGGATAGCCAGCGGGGCGGCGATCAGCACGATCAGCATCGGCTTAAGGAAGTTTTTGGTTACCGCCGGCGTGATCCTGTCAACCCAGCGTTCGATATACGACAGGCACCAGGTCATCACCAGCGCCGGGATCACCGTATAGGTGTATTTCACCGCCGTCACCGGGATCAGGGCGAACTGCACCTGCTCACCCTGCGCGGCTTTCGCCATCAGGTCGATAAACGCCGGATGCACCAGCACACCAGCAATGGCAATCGCCAGCGACATGTTGGTTTTGAATTTCAGTGCCGCCGACGCCGCCACCATCAGCGGCAGGAAGAAGAACGCGCCATCGCCGATCACTGTCAGAATGGTCAGCGTGGGCGAGCCTTTGGGCAGTGCANGCGCCCCGCCGATAATGGCGGGGATCAGCGGCGACATGGTGCCGATCAGCGCGTCGAGAATACCCGCGCCGATGCGTCGGAGCGTCAGCTTCGGTTTTTCCGTCGACTCCGCCGGTTTGAGATCGCCTGGCAGCAGGGCAACGACTTCCTGATACGCCTGGGATACGGTGTTGCCGATGATTACCTGGCATTGGTTGTCGCTGCGCACCACGCCCAGCACGCCGTTGAGGCCTTTCAGCGTCGCGCTGTCAACGCGGTCGTTATCTTTCACCACGAAGCGCAGACGGGTCATGCAGTGGGTAACTGCGGTAATGTTGTCAACGCCACCGAGAGCATCGATGACGGCGCGGGCCAGAGCCGGGTAATTTTTGGACATCGGATTGTCATCCTGTTTTAAGGGTACGAATATCACGTAGGAAACCGGTTCCACAAAATCATGATGAGTTTAAGGCAATGAAACAAGTGATCTGATGAATCATTTTTCATTTTGTGATTCAGATCGTCAATTGCAGGCGGGTGCTGAAAAAGCATAACGGCTGAAGTACACTGCGAAGATTAATTTCACATGGATACGCAACATGGCAACGATGCTGGAAGTGGCGAAGCGTGCCGGGGTCTCGAAAGCCACGGTTTCCCGGGTGCTTTCCGGGAATGGCTATGTCAGCCAGGAGACTAAAGATCGCGTTTTTCACGCCATCGAAGAGAGCGGTTATCGCCCTAATTTGCTGGCGCGTAATCTGGCAACGCAGAAAACGCAAACCCTGGGGCTGGTGGTCACCAACACGCTTTATCACGGCGTCTACTTCAGCGAGCTGCTGTTTCATGCCGCGCGGATGACTGAAGATCAGGGGCGTCAGCTGATTCTGGCGGACGGTAAGCACAGCGCTGAAGAGGAGCGTGAGGCGATCCAGTATCTGCTCGACATGCGCTGTGATGCGATTGTGATTTACCCGCGTTTTCTCAGCGTCGAAGAGATGGATGAGATGGTTGAAAGCCACGCGCAGCCAATTGTGGTACTGAACCGTCGTCTGCGGCACAACAGCAGCCACAGTGTGTTCTGCGATCATAAAGCCACCAGTAGGGCCCCCCGCCAGCGGCACGGAGGCGGTGGATGCCCTGCTGGCGCGGCAGGAAATGTTCAGTGCGGTGGTCGCCAGTAACGACGATATGGCGATCGGCGTCATCAAGCAGTTGCATCATCACGGCGTTAAGGTGCCGCAGCAGGTGTATTGGCTTCGATGATATCGCGCTCGCGCCTTATATGATCCCGCCGCTGGCGAGCGTCAGAATTCCCGTCACTGAGATGATCAAAGAAACCATTGGCCGCGTGATTTTCATGCTCGACGGCGGTGAATTCAAATACCAGCAGCGCTTCACCGGGGAGCTGATCCCANAAAGGGCCACACGCCTGATGTCGTCAGCTGTCATCGTCACAAGTGACGATGACAGCGATCCTGCCTTTCCATTCCGACTAAAATCAATGAGTTAAAAGATGGCGTGAATTATGCATTCTTCCGGCGTTAACCGTTAATGCTGGAGAACTGGATGAACCGTTTCATCATCGCCGATGCGAGCAGATGCATTGGTTGCCGCACCTGCGAAGTGGCCTGCGTGGTGTCCCATCAGGAAAATCAGGACTGTGCGGCGCTGACGCCAAAAAGCTTCCTGCCACGTATTCACGTCATTAAAGGCGTCAATATCTCCACGGCCACCGCCTGCCGTCAGTGTGAAGACGCGCCCTGTGCCAATGTCTGTCCGAACGGCGCCATCAGCCGTGATAAAGGGTTTGTTCATGTGATGCAGGAGCGCTGCATCGGCTGCAAAACCTGCGTGGTAGCCTGCCCGTATGGCGCAATGGAAGTGGTGGTGCGTCCGGTGATCCGTAACAGCGGCGCGGGGCTGAGCGTACGGGCGGACAAAGCCGAAGCCAACAAGTGCGATCTCTGCTTTCACCGCGACGATGGCCCGTCCTGCGTGGCGGCATGTCCGACCCATGCGCTGGTGTGTGTCGATCGCAGCAAACTCGAACAGCTCAGTGCGGAAAAACGCCGACGTGCGGCGCTCGACACGCGCGTGTCGCTCCCCTTTTAAAATCGCCGCAACCGCGCTAATGTCGGCGTGAATAGATGGGGCGAGACGACATAAGCGAGGCACATGAACAGTAACGGCATACAGCTGCGTATTCGCGGCAAAGTGCAGGGCGTCGGTTTTCGACCTTTTGTCTGGCAACTGGCTCAGCAGATGCAGCGCGTGGGCGATGTCTGCAACGATGGCGCGGGCGTGCTGGTTCGCCTGCTGGGCGAGGAGGGGGATTTCATCACTCAGCTCCACGCCCACTGCCCGCCGTTGGCGAAAATCGACAGCGTAGAACGTTCGCCGTTTGACTGGTCGCCGATCCCCACCGCGTTTACGATCCGCGAAAGCGGCGCGGGCAGTATGGCGACGCAGATCGTCCCGGATGCCGCCACCTGTGCCGACTGCGTGGCCGAAATGAATGATCCGCGCGATCGCCGTTACCGTTACCCCTTCATCAACTGCACCCACTGCGGTCCGCGCTTTACCATCATCAATGCCATGCCCTATGACCGCCCGTTTACGGTGATGGCGGCGTTTCCGCTGTGCGCCGACTGCGACGCTGAATATCGTAACCCTGCCNCCATGCCCAGCCAGTGGCGTGCCCCGTTTGTGGGCCGCAACTGCTGTGGCAGCAGGGCGTTCAGACGGAGCATAAAGAGGCGGCATTGCAGGCGGCGATTGATCTGCTGAGCGCGGGCGGCATTGTCGCCATCAAAGGCATCGGCGGTTTTCACCTTGCCTGTGATGCCCGCAATGACGCCGTCGTCGCGCTGCTGCGTGCCCGTAAGCATCGCCCGGCCAAACCGCTGGCAGTGATGATCCCTGACGCCAGCGCCGTTCCGCCGGAAGCACGCCAGTTATTAACCACGCCTGCCGCGCCCATCGTGCTGGTGGCGAAATCCTGTGTGCCCGATATCAGCGACGCTATTGCGCCGGGGCTGGATGAAGTGGGCGTGATGCTGGCGGCGAATCCGTTACAGCATCTGCTCATGCAAGCGTTACAGCGTCCGCTGGTGATGACCTCCGGCAATCTGAGCGGTAAACCGNNCGCGCTGCCGTTGCCGCCAGGGTTTACGGCGGTTCCGCCGATGCTGTGTCTGGGTGCCGATCTGAAAAACACCTTTTGCCTGGTACGCGGCGAGCAGGCGGTGCTGAGCCAGCATCTGGGTGATTTGAGCGATGAGGGCGTTGAACAGCAGTGGCGCGATGCGCTGACGCTGATGCAGGCCATCTACGATTTTACGCCGCAGCAGGTGGTGGCGGACGCGCATCCTGGCTACTGCTCATCGCAGTGGGCGGCGTCGATGGCATTGCCGGTACAGACGGTGCTGCATCATCACGCCCATGCCGCCGCCTGTCTCGCCG
>NZ_JNGH01000011.1 GCF_001188485.1 Trabulsiella odontotermitis | reverse complement strand
TGGAGCTGAGACCAGTCGAAGATACCAGCTGGCTGCAACTGTTTATTAAAAACACAGCACTGTGCAAACACGAAAGTGGACGTATACGGTGTGACGCCTGCCCGGTGCCGGAAGGTTAATTGATGGGGTCAGCCGTAAGGCGAAGCTCCTGATCGAAGCCCCGGTAAACGGCGGCCGTAACTATAACGGTCCTAAGGTAGCGAAATTCCTTGTCGGGTAAGTTCCGACCTGCACGAATGGCGTAATGATGGCCAGGCTGTCTCCACCCGAGACTCAGTGAAATTGAACTCGCTGTGAAGATGCAGTGTACCCGCGGCAAGACGGAAAGACCCCGTGAACCTTTACTATAGCTTGACACTGAACATTGAGCCTTGATGTGTAGGATAGGTGGGAGGCTTTGAAGCGTGGACGCCAGTCTGCGTGGAGCCGGCCTTGAAATACCACCCTTTAATGTTTGATGTTCTAACGTGGACCCGTAATCCGGGTTGCGGACAGTGTCTGGTGGGTAGTTTGACTGGGGCGGTCTCCTCCTAAAGAGTAACGGAGGAGCACGAAGGTTGGCTAATCCTGGTCGGACATCAGGAGGTTAGTGCAATGGCATAAGCCAGCTTGACTGCGAGCGTGACGGCGCGAGCAGGTGCGAAAGCAGGTCATAGTGATCCGGTGGTTCTGAATGGAAGGGCCATCGCTCAACGGATAAAAGGTACTCCGGGGATAACAGGCTGATACCGCCCAAGAGTTCATATCGACGGCGGTGTTTGGCACCTCGATGTCGGCTCATCACATCCTGGGGCTGAAGTAGGTCCCAAGGGTATGGCTGTTCGCCATTTAAAGTGGTACGCGAGCTGGGTTTAGAACGTCGTGAGACAGTTCGGTCCCTATCTGCCGTGGGCGCTGGAGAATTGAGGGGGGCTGCTCCTAGTACGAGAGGACCGGAGTGGACGCATCACTGGTGTTCGGGTTGTCATGCCAATGGCACTGCCCGGTAGCTAAATGCGGAAGAGATAAGTGCTGAAAGCATCTAAGCACGAAACTTGCCCCGAGATGAGTTCTCCCTGAGACTTTAGGTCTCCTGAAGGAACGTTGAAGACGACGACGTTGATAGGCCGGGTGTGTAAGCGCAGCGATGCGTTGAGCTAACCGGTACTAATGAACCGTGAGGCTTAACCTTACAACGCCGAAGATGTTTTGGCGGATGAGAGAAGATTTTCAGC
>NZ_JNGH01000109.1 GCF_001188485.1 Trabulsiella odontotermitis | reverse complement strand
GCCATACCCATCGGGGCACCGGGGTGACCGGATTTCGCTTTCTGTACTGCGTCCATGCTTAGCGCACGGAGCGCGTTCGCCAGATCGTTACGCGATGACATTCGCCGCCTCCCGTTTCGCCAGCAGTCCGGTCAGCATGGTTTCGAGTTTTTCCTGATCGACGGCAAATAAACGGATGCCTTCCGCCAGTTTTTCCACCGCCATCGGATCCTGATTGTNAGCCAGTAAAACTCCGCTTCGGTCAGCGGCGACGGCGGCGTTTCTGCTTCGATCGGCGGCGTCAGCGCCACCGGCAGCTCGCCGTCCATCTGGCTCAGTGCTTCCAGCAGCGCCGGAGCGATAGTCTGACGATCGCACCCGGCCAGCGCAATCACCTGCTCCGCTTTGCGGAAGCTGGCGCCCATGATCACCGTCGGGTAACGGTGTTTTTTGTAGTAATCATAAATGTTGCGCACTGAGACCACGCCCGGATCGTTTTGCGGATCATCGTCGGTGAGCAAATCGCGCTGGCGATACCAGTCGTAGATACGGCCCACAAACGGCGAAATCAGCCAGACGCCCGCTTCGGCACAGGCGCGGGCTTGCGCAAACGAGAACAGCAGCGTCAGGTTGCAGTGAATACCTTCGCGCTCCAGCTCTTCCGCCGCTTTGATGCCCTGCCAGGTGGAANAGCCAGTTTGATCAGCACGCGGGAACGGTCGACACCGGCGGCTTCATACAGCGAGATCAGCTTGCGCGCTTTCGCCACGCATAAACCGCGGTCAAAGGAGAGACGGGCGTCGACTTCGGTCGAGACTTTGCCCGGCACCTGGCGCAGCAGTTCGAGACCAATGTTCACCGCCAGTTTATCGCTGGCATTAATCAGCCTGGTCTGCGCCGTACCGCCCTGCTGGCAGGCCCAGTCGATGGCCTGTTCAATCAGCGGACGGTAGAGCGGCTGCGCGGTGGCTTTCAGGATCAGCGACGGGTTGGTGGTCGCGTCCTGAGGATGATATTCGCGAATGGCGGTGATATCGCCGCTGTCCGCCACCACCGTGGTCACCGCTTTGAGTTTTTCCAGAAGATTCATCGGGCGCTCCTTTATTTATCCGCGCGGTTCGGGTGGGCGAGTGAATCGTAGTAATCAATACGATCAACCTTCGGCGCAGAACGCCCCGCTTCAAATTCGGATGCCAGCCAGGCATCGACCAGCATCAGCGCCAGCTCTTCGCCAATCACTCTGGCGCCCATGGTCATGATTTGCGCGTTATTGCTTTTACGGGCGCGCTCGGCGGAATAAATGTCGTGGCACTGTGCCGCGCGAACGCCCGGCACTTTGTTCGCCACGATCGCCATGCCAATGCCAGTACCACAAAACAGAATGCCGCGTTCGAATTTGCCCTCGCGGATCGCGGAAGCGAGGTTGAAGGCGATATCCGGGTAGATCTGATCGTTCCCTGCAACGTCGTGACTGAAATCTACAACCTCAATGTCCTTTTTGTTCAGGTGCTCTTTTACCCGATTTTTCAGTCCGGTAGCGGCATCATCCGCACCGATAGCGACTTTCAGCATTTTTATTACCTCACAAATGACAGTGCTTACATTGAACTTCTGTTCACGCTCTGCTCGTGTGATGGCGTCTGGCTGGGACGAAATGTGGCACAGAGATGAACTAAAGTTCAGTTAGTGTTCGTATGTAATAGATCATTAGCAGGAAAAAAGCGCGTAAAAAAGGATCTGGCGCACAAAAAAGCGCGTGAATGGGGAATTTTCGACCATGCTCACATTTTCACGTGCTGAACATTTGATTGATTGATGCGATCTGATAGCGTTCATTTGTGATGGTTATATAAAGGCCAGTTTACTGGCGGCTGGGGTATTGCTTGTAAATCATCTGGAGAAGAACAAATGACCTGGTTATTTAACCGACCCTCCGACTTTGCGAAAGAAATGGTGGCGGGTTTCGTCAGCGCGCATGCTTCTATGGTGCGCCAGGTTCCCGGCGGCGTGGTGCGCAATACCCAAAGTAAACCGGGCAGCGTGGCGGTGATCGTCGGTGGCGGTTCCGGGCATTACCCGGCATTTGCCGGACTGGTCGGGCAGGGACTGGCGCACGGTGCGGCCATGGGCAACCTGTTTGCCTCACCCTCAGCACAACAAATTTGCTCCGTCGCCCGCGCGGCCAACAACGGCGGCGGCGTGCTACTGACCTTCGGCAACTACGCCGGAGACGTCCTGCATTTCGGCCTCGCCTGCGAGCGTTTACGCGCCGAAGGCATTCCCTGCGAAACCTTTGCCATTACCGATGACATTTCCAGCGCCCCGCTGGCNGAAGTGCTCGCCGTCGCACGACGCGCCAACGAACAGACCCGCACGCTGGGGCTGGCCTTTAGCGGCTGTAAATTCCCCGGTGCGGAACATCCGTTATTTACCGTGCCGGAAGGCAAAATGGGCTTCGGCATGGGTATTCATGGCGAACCGGGCATCAGCGAACTGGCGGTGCTCTCGTCTCAGGATCTGGCGAAAAAGCTGACCAGCGCGCTGCTGGAAGAGCGCCCGCAGGACATTGCGCAGACCAAAGGCGCACGGCTTGGGGTGATCATCAACGGGCTGGGTTCGGTGAAATATGAAGAGCTGTTTGTCTTCTGGCATGNGCTGGCCCCTGCCACGACGCCCGCTTTTAATCGTGGTTCCGTGCTGCCGCATAAGCCGCTGGATCCGGTGCAACGTGAGCAGAGCGGCGAGGCCAACATTCCTCAAGGCAGCGAGGCGTCGAGAGCCTGTGCGGCCACGGTGATGACGATGATTGACGCGCTGACGAATACCATCGTCGCCAACGCCGAAGAGCTTGGTCGTATTGATGCCATCGCCGGTGACGGTGACCACGGCATC
>NZ_JNGH01000108.1 GCF_001188485.1 Trabulsiella odontotermitis | reverse complement strand
TCCCGGACTGGCAGCAGGAGCCGCAGTTACAGAAACTGCTGGGCTATAACTGGCCGGTGGTGGCACGGGCGATTGAAAAAGGCATTAACGCGCCGAAAGCGTCGTCCTGCGGGCGTTTGTTCGATGCGGTGGCCTGTGCGCTTGATTGCGCACCTGAAACACTGAGTTACGAAGGCGAGGCCGCCTGCCTGCTGGAAGCGCTGGCCGCAACGTGCAACGACGATGAACACNNGGGGCTGATGCGTTATCATGCGCAGCCCCGGGGTATTCAGACGCTGGTATTCAGCGGTGGCGTGATGCATAACCGCCTCCTGTGCGCGCGTCTGTCGCACTATCTTGCCGATTTCACACTGCTTTTCCCGTCGCGTTTACCGGCCGGGGACGGGGCGATCGCCTTCGGTCAGGCGGTGATCGCCGCCGCACGTCCTTGTGCGTGAGGGTAAGGGTTTTACAGTGACAATGCCTTTAGCAGTGCAAAAGCCTCTTTCATGCGGTCTTCGCTAACCACAAAGGCGCACAGTTTTTCTTCTGCATCGAGGCCTTTCGCCACCATGCCCTGCGCGTTGCTGACGATATTCCACGTCAGATCGGCGCGACGGGTATCGCCTGCCAGGTGCAGCGGCACGTCCGGTGTTTTGACTTTCACCAGCATGGGTGGCAGCGTCAACATTCCCGGCTGGCCGAGCAGGTTTTTCGCGAGGGTCATGGCGCTCAGTAGAATCGGTTGCAGGAACGGTAGCACCTGGCCGTTGATCTCTGCACAATCGCCCAGCGCAAAGATATCCGGGTGGCTGGTCTGCAACGCACTGTTGACCATCACGCCCTGATTGATGTGCAACCCGGCGTGGCGGGCAAGGGCGGTTTCCGGGCGCAGACCGGCGGCGGCAACCACCGCATCAACCTCAATCACCCGCTGGCGATCGAGCATGACGCGAATGCCGCTGGCAGTGTGCTCCAGCGCCTCCAGCTGGCTTTTCAGCAGCAAATGCACGCCCATCTCGGTCAGACGGTGCTGCAAACGGCTGCTGGCTTCCGGCGGCATCAGCGAGGCGAGCAGGCTGGCGGAGTTATCCACCACCGTGACCGCTTTCCCCGCGCGGCTGAAATCCATCGCCAGTTCAGAACNCCCCCCGCCGACGATCAGCACGCGTTTCGCGTCATTCAGCAGCGTTTGCGAGGCAGCGTACTCCTGCTGGCTGTTAAGCGTCAGCATCAGCTCGCGACCGGGAACCGGCGGAATATACGGCGTAGCGCCTGTCGCCAGTACCAGCTTGTCGAAGTGCCACTGCTTATCGCGGCATTTCACCACATGAGCGTCGGCGTCAATGCCGGTCACCCAGGTGTGCGGAAACAGCCGCAAATGATACTGCTCGGCGAAATCGCCCGCGGATTGTAGCGTCAGGTCGGCAGCGTGCATACCGCGGCTGATCACGTGGCTGATATCCGGTTTGTTGTATTCGTCCATGCTGTCAGCGGCAATCAGGGTCAGCGGGATGGCGGCATCCTGTTTGCGGATATNNGCCGGAGCCAATAATCACGATACCGTGGCTCATTTTGCCTCCGTTGCCAGCACGTCAAAGACCTCTTTGCCCAGTGAACATTCCGGGCACAGGAAATTGTCCGGCACGTCGCTCCACGGCGTGCCGGGCTGAACATCCTGATTCGGTTCGCCTTTTGCCGGATCGTAAATCCACTGGCAGACGCTGCACTGCATGGACGGACCGGGATCGGCCGCGGCGGCTGCGGCACAGGCGCAGGCTTCTGCAGCATCGGCGGTTGCGGCTTTCTCTGCGACCGGCAGCGGTGTAAGCGCCCACTGACGGGCGATGTCACGACCGTGCTGACGGCACACTTCCAGCGTGTCCTGATCCGGACGCCATTTGGCTTTCAGGCTCAGCGACATTTCAAAACCGGCGTCCTGCAAACGGGTGGAGAGACGGTCAACCGCGCCGCCGCTCCAGCCGTGTGAGCCGAAAGCGCTGGCGTGTTTATTACGAAAACGCAGGCCGGTCATCTCTTCCACCAGACCGGCGACCTTCGGCATCATCACATTGTTCATGGTGGAGGTGCCGACCAGCACGCCTTTGGAGCGGAACACGTTGGTCAGAATGTCGTTTTTATCGCTGCGGGAGACATTAAAGATTTTCACCGCCACGCGCGGATCGACGTCATTAATCCCCTGGGCGATAGCGTCAGCCATCATGCGGGTGTTATTGGACATGGTGTCGTAGAAAATGGTGATCCGGTCTTCCTGGTAATCCGCCGCCCATTTCAGGTACTGCTCGACGATTTGCGTCGGGTTATCACGCCACACCACGCCGTGCGAGGTGGCAATCATCTCTACCGGCAAGTTGAAACCGAGAATTTCGGTGATTTTCGGCGTCACCAGGCGGCTGAACGGCGTCAGGATGTTGGCGTAATAGCGCAGGCACTGTTCGTACAGTTCAGTCTGATCCACTTCATCGTTAAACAAGTGTTCGTCGCAGTAGTGCTGACCAAACGCGTCGTTGCTGAACAGCACTGCGTCGCCGGTCATGTAGGTCATCATGCTGTCCGGCCAGTGCAGCATCGGGGTTTCAACGAAGATCAACTGCTTGCCATTGCCGATATCCAGGCTGTCGCCGGTTTTGACGACATTAAAATTCCATTCCGGGTGATGATGGTGACCGGTGATGGAGTCGATGGCGTTGGCGGTGCAGTAAATCGGCGTGTCAGGAATACAGGCCATCAGCTCGGTCAGCGCCCCGGCGTGGTCTTCTTCCGCATGGTTGATGATGATGTAATCGATATCGGCGAGGTCGATTTCCGCCCGCAGGTTCTGCACGAATTCACGGCTGAATTTATGGTCAACGGTGTCGATCAGCACGTTTTTTTCTTCGCGGATCAAATAGCTGTTATAGCTGCTGCCTCTGAGCGTTTTGTATTCTGTTCCGTGGAAGTCGCGCACTTCCCAGTCACGTTGTCCAACCCAATGAATATTATTTTTTACATGAATAGCCATTACAACCTCAGTCAGTGATGCGATTTTTAAAAAAGATAAATGGCTATTATCAAATGCCGTGCCAGTTTTCTATTTTATTGATTTTTAGTGTTTTATTAATTTTTAAGTAAAATGATTTTGTCAAAATGACTATCAATGATTTAGTCAATATGACAACATGCATAGTCAAAATGACAACGAGGCGGGTATGAGTTTTTCCGTTGAAGTGCTGGCGAAAATCGCCATTGATTTGCAAAGCGATATCGGTCACCCGGATCGTTTCGCACGTCTTATCACCACGCTGCGCGAAGTGCTGGGCTGCGACGCTTCAGCGCTGCTGCGCTATGAAGCGCACCAGTTTATTCCGCTGGCCATCGACGGGCTGGCGAAGGACGTGTTGGGGCGGCGCTTTACCCTCGCAGGGCACCCGCGCCTCGAAGCCATTGCGCGTGCGGGCGATGTGGTGCGTTTCCCTGCCGACAGTGCGCTGCCTGATCCGTACGACGGGCTGATCCCCGGTCATGAAAGCCTGAAAGTGCACGCCTGTCTCGGGCTGCCGCTGTTTGCCGGGCAAAACCTGATTGGCGCACTGACGCTGGACGGCATGTCCGCAGATCAGTTCGACAGCTTCAGCGACGAAGCGCTGCGGCTGATTGCGGCACTGGTGTCCGGGGCGCTGAACAATGCGTTGCTGATTGCCCGTCTCGAAAGCCAGAACGTGCTGCCGGACGCCGCCATCAGCTACAGCGAGCCTGTGGCGCAGGAGATGATTGGTCTGTCCGACCGCATGGTACAACTGAAAAAAGAGATAGAGATTGTGGCGGCGTCCGATCTCAACGTGTTGATTGGCGGCGAAACCGGCACCGGTAAAGAACTGGTGGCGAAAGCGATCCACGAAGGCTCGCCGCGGGCAGCGAATCCGCTGGTCTATCTCAACTGTGCCGCGCTGCCGGAAAGCGTCGCCGAAAGCGAGTTGTTCGGCCACGTCAAAGGGGCGTTTACCGGCGCCATCAGCAACCGCAGCGGCAAGTTCGAAATGGCCGATAACGGCACGCTGTTCCTTGACGAGATTGGTGAGCTGTCGCTGGCGTTGCAGGCCAAGCTGCTGCGCGTGNNGAAGAGGTGCTGGCGGGGCGTTTTCGCGCCGATCTGTTCCATCGCCTGAGCGTGTTCCCGCTGTCGGTGCCGCCGCTGCGCGAGCGCGGTGACGATGTGGTGCTGCTGGCAGGCTATTTTTGCGAGCAGTGCCGGTTGCGGCTGGGGCTGTCGCAGGTGCTGCTCAGCGCCAGGGCGCGGGCGCGTTTGCTGGCCTACGGTTGGCCGGGCAACGTGCGCGAGCTGGAACATGCGATTCATCGCGCGGTAGTGCTGGCGCGCGCCACGCGGGCAGGAGACGAAGTGGTGCTGGAGCCGCACCANGAAGCGTCTGGGGATGAAGCCTTAGAGAATACCGGCCTGGTAGAAGTTTTGCAGGTTGATGGCGCCGCACAGCCGACCGTGCTCATCCACCACCGGCGCGGCGCTGATTTTGTGGCGCATCAGGATCTCTTTGGCGTCGATGGCACGCTCCTGCGCCTGTAACGTCACGCCGCCGGTGGTCATCGCCGTGTTCACCGCATCGTTGAGCGTGCCGCCTTTCACCAGCCAGCGGCGCAGGTCGCCGTCGGTGAATACGCCATCCACGCCGCCGTTTTCATTGCAGACGGCGACCAGACCCAGCCCGGTACGGCTCAGCTCCAGCATGGCGTCCATCACGCTGGCGTCGTTGCTGACTTGCGGCACCTCTTCGTTTTTACGCATCAGATGATGCACGTTGTTCAGCAGGCGCGCGCCGAGCGCCCCGGCCGGGTGCGAACGGGCAAAATCCTCTTCACTGAAACCGCGCGCCTGCATCACCGCCATCGCCAGCGCGTCGCCCAGCATCAGAGTGTTGACGGTGCTGGAGGTTGGCGCCAGGTGCATCGGACNCGCCCGCCGCCAGCGCCAGTGGCGACTGTGATTTGCCGGTCATCGCTAACAGCACCACGTTGCGCTCTTCAAGGCGGGGAATAATCAGTTCCAGCTCTTTCGCGCTGCCGGAATAGGAGATAAACAGCATCACGTCGCGGCTGTCGATCATCCCCAAATCGCCGTGCAGCGCTTCAGCGGGGTGAACAAAAAACGCTGGCGTGCCGGTGCTGGCGAAGGTGGCGGCGAGTTTTTTCCCGATGTGCCCGGATTTACCGATGCCGGAGACAATCAGCTTGCCTTTGCAGTTGATGATAGTTTCCGCCGCGCGGACGAAGCTTTCGTCGAGGCGATCCGGGAGTCGGCTGGCTTCCTGCAGTTCCAGTAACAGGGTCTGACGCCCGGCGTTCAGCAGAAAATTACTCATGAGATTCTCCGGTAATAATGACTTCAATGCCCTTCGCTTCGAGGGCGTCGCGAAACGCCGGATCGATACCGGCGTCGGTGATAATTTTGTCGACGGTCTCCAGACCGCAGACGATGTTCGGGCTCTTGCGACCAAACTTGGAGGAGTCGGCCATCAGGATCACTTCGCGGGCCGCGTTGCACATCGCTTTGCTGACCGTGAACACCTCGTTAAAGGTGGTGACCCCTGCGTTTAAATCAAGACCGTCGGTGCCCATAAACAGCTTGTCGAAACTGAACTGCTCGAAGGCGTTTTCCGCCAGCTGACCGTGGAACGAGGCCGATTTTTTACGGAAGGTGCCGCCCGGCATCAGGATCGTCTGCTCGTTATCAAACTCCGCCAGCGCGTTGACGATATGCAGACTGTTGGTCATCACCGTGATATTGCTGAAGCGGTTGAGAAGCGGGACCATCTGCAGCACGGTGCTGCCCGCGTCGAGAATAATGGAATCACCATCGTGAATGAAACGCACCGCCGTGTCGGCGATCAGCGCTTTTTTGTGGGTATTGATCAGCGTTTTGTGATCAATGGGTGGATCGGCTTCATCTTTATTGAGCACGACGCCCCCGTAGGTGCGAATAACCGTGCCGGCATGTTCGAGAGCCACCAGATCCTTGCGAATGGTGGTGCCTGTGGTGTCAAAGTGCTGCGCCAGCTCTTCAACCGAACATTTTCCCTGCGCCTGCAGATGCTCGATGATCGCTGCCTGGCGCTGACGTGGTTTCATAAGCGTTGGTATCCTGCGTTCAGATTTCACAATGATAATTTCGCAAGATAGAAACGTTCGAAACGAAATTATCCATGTTTCAATTTAAGCGCTAATGATAGTGCATTCTGACAGAGCGGATCATGGGGAAAGATCACATCAGGCTGTAATTCCTTGAGCGGTTTTCCTTCCAGCCCGGCAATTTTTTGCGGTCGGGCAAAGACGGTTAAGCCTCGCATTATCAATGTATCGGCGACGTTGTCGTTATTATCCAGCGCGATCGCCACCACAACGCGAGGTTTGAAGCGTCCGCCAGAACGACCCACACCCACGCGACCCTGCTGGCAAAGCTTATCGAAGGCGCGATTAAAGCGGTGGATCTGCCAGCCGCCTAAGGCCATTTGTAAAAGCCAGGCGATGACGGCCACCGCGACCAGTGCTGAAACCATTTTGGCTCCTTAGCCGGGTGGCGGCTGCGCCTTACCCGGCCTACGGTTTTTTGTAGCCCCGGTAAGCGCAGCGCCACCGGGGAATGGACTCAGAACATCACCTGACCGCCGGTGATATTGATCGACTGTCCGGTGCAATACGACGCACCCGGGCTTGCGTAGAATAACAAGACATTCAACACGTCCTGGTAATCGCAGCCGCGCTTGAGCGGCACTTTGTCGATGTAATACTGCTCGACTTCGTCGGCGGCGATACCCAGTTTCTGCGCATACTGCGGCAGCAGCGACTGGAACATCGGCGATTTCAACAGATTGCCCAGCATCAGCGAATGAACGGTAATCCCGTATTCCGCCAGATCCAGCGCCAGTGACTGCGTCAGCCCGACGCCGCCAAACTTCGCGGCGCTGTATCCGGAGTTGTGTTTGCTGCCCACCTTGCCGGATTTCGAGTTGATCTGAATGATCCTGCCGGCGATGCCGTCGCGGATCATCAGACTGGAAAACTCGCGGGCACAGAGGAAGTAGCCCACCAGATTCACCTGCAACGACCGGTCAAAATCTCCTAACGTAAAGTCGCTGATAAACGCGGCTTTTGCGATCCCTGCGCTGTAGATAAGCAAATCAACGCGACCGAAAATATCATCTACTCCGCGGGAGAGCGCCTGGACGCTGGCTTCGCTGGTGGCATCCGCGCCAAAACCGTACGCCATTCCCTCGCCATATTGCGTGTTAATTTCCTCTGCAACGTGGTTGGCTTTTTCACTCTGAATATCCACCACCGCGACACGATAACCCTCAGCAGCAAGCCCGTGGCACAAAAACGCGCCTAATGTTTGTCCTCCACCGATGACAACGGCAACCTGACTCATCTCTTTCTCCTTACAACTTAAGCTAAAAATTTCAGAACGCAGCCCGGCGCGATAGCGACCGGAACCGGACCGGCAACGTGGACGGTGCCCGGAAACTCCGCCGTCGTTTGCCCGTCAAAGCGCAGCGTGATGTGGCCCAGCTCGCGCAGATTTTGTTCAGCGACGTCACCCACCGCAGTGACCGGATAGCAATGCTCACCCAGTTCCAGTGCCGCCCCGGCATGCAGCGAGCCGGACAGCTCGCCATGACAGTGGATAAAGCAGTACTCCTCGATATCGGCAGGCGCTCCCTCGCGAAAGGTGATTAGCATGCTGTCTTCCAGCGCCAGACACGCGCTGGCACCAATTTGGGTAATCGTGGTCTGGTAAATGACAGTCATTTTCGGAACCTCTTATTGATAAATAAATCCGGAAACAAACCAGGCAATCAGTACGGTTGGCGCACCGGTCAGGAAGCGGCTGACCAGCACAGAGGGCACGCCCACACGCACGGTCTCCTGACGCGCTTCGGCCAGCGACAGCCCAACAGGGATGAAGTCGCACGCCGCCTGGGCGTTAATCGCAAACAGCGCCGGCAGTGCCAGATGCGGCGGGATATTGCCCTGACCAATTTGCACGCCAATCAGCACGCCGATAACCTGCGCAATGACCGCGCCTGGGCCGAGGAAAGGTGACAGCAGCGGGAACGAGCAGATCAGCGCCAGCGTCACCAGACCCAGCGGATGGCTGGCGAGCGGCGCGAGTCCGTGCGCAATCCAGTCGCCAAGCCCTGAGGCCATGATGATCCCGATAAGCGCCGAGACGAAGGCCATAAAGGGAAGAATGGTTTTCAGCACCGTGTCGATGGTGTCGCGTCCGGCCTGGAACAACACTGCCACCGCCGACCCCATTCCCATTCCGACTTTGGCCAGCAGGCCATCGCTCTGCTCGGTGATTTTTTTACTGGCATCATAGTCGCGCGGCGCGGCTTTGGCGGCGGGCTGGGATGCCTGTTGTGGCGCGTCGCCACTGATGCGAATGTTCTCTTCTTTTACACCGGAGACATAAATGTCTTCAGTGATGTACTGCGCCAGCGGGCCGGATTTGCCGGTGGCGTGAATATTGATGGTTGGAATACGACGCTTCGGATACAGCCCGCAGCGCAGGGTGCCGCCGCAGTCGATGATCGCCACGCCGATGTCGTTTTCCGGCGGCTCGCCCTCTTTAAATCCGTCAACCGCCTGCCAGCCGGTCAGCTCCGCCAGCCGGTCAACGATGGCCGGACGCGTCCCTGCGGTGATGTAGACAATCTTTTTACCGTCGATGACGTCCAGTTCCAGCGGGCCACCCCAGCCGCTTGTGCCTTTCTCTATACGAATGCGCGTCATGATGTTGCCCCTGTTAAATGCACTTTCTGCTCAAGCTCAATGGCCATCTTTTTCTCAAAGATCGAGGTGGTCAGGTCGGTGACCCAGCCGCGGAAGAAGTTCGTCACCAGACCAACCAGCAGATAGCTGACGGCCAGCGGGCCGAGCGGCAACCCGAGCGTGGTCAGGCCGCTGGCGATGCCGAGATAGACAAACAGTTCGCCGGGGTTGATATGTGGGAATAAACCGTTCATGGAGTGGCAGCTGTAGGAGGCTGCGGCGTAGTAGCTGGGCTTGTATTTTTCCGGCATAAAGCGGCCAAGGCTCAGCGTCATTGGGTTACAGAACACAAAGGTGCCGATGCAGGGCAGCAACAAATAGCGGCTAACCGGATTTCCCGCACACTTTTGCGCCAGCTTTTCGATTCGGTGTTGACCGATAAAGTTGATCAATGCGTTCATGATCACCAGCAGGCTGATCAGCAGCGGCAGGATCCCGGTCACCATCCCGGTGAAGACTTCCCCGCCTTTCTGAAACAGCCCGATGAACCATTCGGCACCATGGGTAATGGTTTCTATCATTCTTATCTCCTTCAGAGGTTTTATTTTTCAGCTCGTGAGCCATTTTAATCACTTTGAAAGATTTAAAAGTGTTATTGTGATCTCAAAATGAAAGATAAATCTTTTAAATTGAAAGATTGTTAGGGAGGAAGAAAATTTAGCGCGTCGGGGAAGTACTGCTTCCTTGTCGCCGGTGGGATGCTTTACCATACTCATTTCTTGCCGAAATTTGTTGAATGGATATCCCATGTTGAAGCGTCGTTTCCTGGCTTTGCTCCCCCTTACCGTCCTGATCGCTGCCTGCAGCAGTTCACCGAAAACCGCCGCCCCGAAAACGGCAAACGCGACCGCGCCATCCGGCGGTTTTTTGCTGGAACCACAGCACAATGTGATGGTGATGAGCGGCGATTTTGCCAACAACCCGGCGGCGGAGCAGTTCATCGATAAGATGGTGAACAAGCACGGTTTCAACCGGGAACAGCTGCACGAAATATTGTCGCAGGCCAAACGCCTCGATTACGTGCTGCGCCTGATGGACCGCCAGGCGCCAACGGCGCAGGTACCGACCGGGCCAAATGGCGCGTGGTTGCGCTACCGTAAGCAGTTCATTACGCCGGATAACGTGCAAAACGGCGTGGCGTTCTGGGATCAGTATCAGGATGCGCTCAACCGTGCCTGGCAGGTTTACGGCGTGCCGCCGGAAATCATCGTCGGTATTATCGGTGTTGAAACTCGCTGGGGACGCATCATGGGCAAAACCCGCATCCTCGACGCGCTGGCGACGCTCTCCTTTAATTATCCGCGTCGTGCGGAATACTTTTCCGGCGAGCTGGAAACCTTCCTGTTGATGGCGCGTGATGAACAGGACGATCCGTTAGATCTGAAAGGCTCGTTTGCCGGGGCGATGGGCTACGGCCAGTTTATGCCGTCGTCCTACAAGCAGTACGCGGTGGATTTCAATGGCGATGGCCACATCAATTTGTGGGATCCGGAAGATGCCATCGGTAGCGTAGCAAACTACTTCAAACAGCACGGCTGGGTGGCGGGCGATACCGTAGCGGTTCCGGCAATGGGCCAGGCACCGGGGCTGGAAAACGGCTTCAAAACCAATTACAACGTGGCGCAACTGACGGCGGTGGGGTTATCGCCCACGCAGTCGCTGGGGAACCATCAGCAGGCGAGCCTGCTGCGTCTCGACGTTGGCACCGGCTATGAGTACTGGTACGGCCTGCCAAACTTCTACACCATTACCCGCTATAACCACAGCACGCATTATGCGATGGCCGTCTGGCAACTGGGTCAGGCCGTGGCACTGGCGCGCGTACGGTAATCATCCTGTGCCCTTCCTGACTGGCGGGAAGGGCGTTGGCGACGATTTTTCTGAAGCCTCCTCGTAAAATCTTCACCTCATCCCCATCTTCGTGTGGAAAGTGGTATCGTGAGGCTCCTCATTATTGGCTATTCGGGGTGATGCATGACCGATCAAGAATTGATGCAACTGAGCGAGCGGATTGGGCTGGCGCTGAAGGCGCAAGGGGCCACGGTCACCACGGCGGAATCCTGTACCGGCGGCTGGATTGCGAAAGTGATTACCGATATCGCGGGGAGTTCCGCCTGGTTTGAGCGCAGCTTTGTCACCTACAGTAATGAAGCTAAAGAGCAAATGATTGGCGTGCGCGGTGCAACGCTGGAAGCGCACGGCGCCGTCAGCGAGCCGGTGGTGGTGGAAATGGCCATTGGTGCCCTGCGGGCGGCGAGAGCCACGTATGCTATCTCGGTCAGCGGCATTGCCGGGCCGGATGGCGGCAGCGAAGCAAAACCGGTGGGCACCGTCTGGTTTGGTTTCGCCTGTGCTAACGGACAGGGGATAACGAGCTGTGAACACTTTACGGGTGACCGCGACGCGGTGCGCCGTCAGGCCACCGCCTATGCGTTAAATACCCTCTGGCAACAATTTCTACAAAATACTTGATACTGTATGATTGTACAGTATAATTGCTTCAACAAAACAGAGTTTACCCGGTAACACCCGGCATGAAAGCATGACAGGAGTAATAATGGCTATCGACGAAAACAAACAGAAAGCGTTGGCGGCAGCACTGGGCCAGATCGAAAAACAATTCGGTAAAGGCTCCATCATGCGCCTGGGTGAAGACCGCTCTATGGATGTGGAAACCATCCCGACCGGTTCGCTTTCTCTGGATATTGCACTGGGCGCAGGCGGTCTGCCAATGGGCCGTATCGTCGAAATCTACGGGCCGGAATCTTCCGGTAAAACCACGCTGACGCTGCAGGTGATTGCCGCTGCACAGCGCGAAGGCAAAACCTGTGCCTTTATCGACGCGGAACACGCACTGGACCCGATCTACGCCCGTAAGCTGGGTGTTGATATCGACAACCTGCTGTGCTCCCAGCCGGACACCGGCGAGCAGGCCCTGGAAATCTGTGACGCGCTGGCGCGTTCCGGTGCGGTCGACGTTATCGTCGTTGACTCCGTCGCGGCGCTGACGCCGAAAGCGGAAATCGAAGGCGAAATCGGTGACTCTCACATGGGCCTCGCGGCACGTATGATGAGCCAGGCGATGCGTAAGCTGGCCGGTAACCTGAAACAGTCCAACACGCTGCTGATCTTCATCAACCAGATCCGTATGAAAATTGGTGTGATGTTCGGTAACCCGGAAACCACCACTGGCGGTAATGCGCTGAAATTCTACGCCTCTGTGCGTCTGGATATCCGCCGTATCGGTGCGGTGAAAGAGGGTGACAACGTCATCGGTAGCGAAACCCGCGTGAAGGTAGTGAAAAACAAAATCGCGGCACCGTTTAAACAGGCTGAATTCCAGATCCTCTACGGTGAAGGCATTAACTTCTTCGGCGAGCTGGTTGACCTGGGCGTGAAAGAGAAGCTCATCGAGAAAGCCGGTGCCTGGTACAGCTACAACGGCGACAAAATCGGTCAGGGTAAAGCGAACGCCATTAGCTGGCTGAAAGAGAACCCGGCTGCGGCGAAAGAGATCGAGAAGAAAGTGCGCGAGCTGCTGCTCAGCAACCAGACTTCCACGCCGGATTTCGCCGTTGATGCCAGCGGTGAAGGCGTAGAAGAAACCAACGAAGATTTCTAATCACGTTGTAAAAAGAGAAAGGGCTGCTGATGCGGCCCTTTTGTTTTTTTCTCATTTACGGATTTTATGATGTCTGATTCTACGGGCCGCCGCTCTGCCTATGCCCGCTTGCTGGACAGAGCCGTGCGAATTCTGGCGATGCGCGACCACGGTGAACAAGAACTGCGCCGTAAACTGGCTGCGCCTGTCATGACAAAAAATGGCCCTGAAGAGACGGACGCGACGCCGGACGACATCGAAAACGTTATTAACTGGTGCAAAGAAAGCCATTATCTTGACGATGCGCGCTTTGCCCGCCAGTTCATCAGCAGCCGTAGCCGTAAAGGTTATGGTCCGTCACGCATTCGCCAGGAACTGAATCAAAAAGGGATAACGCGCGAAATCAGTGAATCAGCTATGCGTGAATGTGATATAGACTGGGCTGAAAAAGCGCGCGAGCAGGCGGTGAGAAAATACGGTGAACCGCTGCCGACGGAATTTGCGATAAAAGTAAAAGTGCAGCGATTTTTGCTTTATCGGGGGTATCTGATGGAAGATATCCAGGAAATCTGGCGAAATTTTGCAGATTGACCCCATCGGGGATTTTACTTCCCTTTAAAGAAAACTTATCTTATTCCCACTTTTTTCCGTCAGGACGCTGACCCGCTCAAAAAGTGGTCAACCGGCACCGGCGCAATTCGTTAGCTTGATTTCAGGATAATTATGAGCAAGAGCACCGCTGAGATCCGTCAGGCGTTTCTCGATTTTTTCCATAGCAAGGGACACCAGGTTGTTGCCAGCAGCTCCCTGGTGCCGAACAACGACCCGACCCTGCTGTTTACCAACGCCGGGATGAACCAGTTCAAGGACGTGTTCCTTGGTCTCGACAAACGTAATTATTCCCGCGCGACCACCGCGCAGCGTTGCGTGCGTGCGGGCGGTAAACACAACGACCTGGAAAACGTCGGCTACACTGCACGTCACCATACCTTCTTCGAAATGCTGGGCAACTTCAGCTTCGGCGATTACTTCAAACACGACGCCATCAATTACGCATGGGAATTGTTAACCGGTGAAAACTGGTTCAACCTGCCGAAAGATCGCCTGTGGGTCACCGTCTACGAAACCGACGATGAAGCCTTTGAGATCTGGGCAAATGAAGTCGGCGTTCCGCGTGAACGTATTATTCGCATCGGCGACAACAAAGGCGCGCCGTATGCCTCTGACAACTTCTGGCAGATGGGCGATACCGGCCCGTGCGGCCCGTGCACCGAAATTTTCTTCGACCACGGCGACCACATCTGGGGTGGGCCTCCGGGCAGCCCGGAAGAAGATGGTGACCGCTACATTGAGATCTGGAACATCGTCTTCATGCAGTTCAACCGTCAGGCCGACGGCACCATGGAACCGCTGCCGAAACCGTCCGTTGATACCGGGATGGGGCTGGAGCGTATTGCGGCCGTGCTGCAGCATGTGAACTCTAACTATGAAATCGATCTGTTCAGCAAGCTGATTCAGTCCGTTGCGCGCGTTACGGGGGCGACCGATCTCAGCAATAAATCGCTGCGCGTTATCGCTGACCATATCCGTTCCTGTGCGTTCCTGATTGCCGATGGTGTGATCCCGTCGAATGAAAACCGTGGCTACGTGCTACGTCGCATCATTCGTCGCGCGATTCGTCACGGGAATATGCTGGGCGCGAAGGATACCTTCTTCTACAAACTGGTGGCGCCGCTGATTGAGGTCATGGGCTCTGCCGGTGAAGACCTGAAACGCCAGCAGGCGCAGGTTGAGCAGGTGCTGAAAACGGAAGAAGAGCAGTTTGCCCGTACGCTGGAACGCGGACTGGCGCTGCTTGACGAAGAACTGGCGAAACTGAAGGGCGACACGCTGGATGGCGAAACCGCTTTCCGTCTGTACGACACTTACGGTTTCCCGGTGGACCTGACTGCTGACGTGTGCCGCGAGCGTAACATCAAAGTTGACGAAGCGGGCTTTGAAGCCGCGATGGAAGCGCAGCGCCGTCGTGCGCGCGAATCCAGCGGTTTTGGCGCGGACTATAACGCGATGATTCGCGTTGACGGTTCGTCAGAATTCAAAGGTTACGATCATCTTGAGCTGAACGGCAAAGTGACGGCGCTGTTTATCGACGGTAAAGCCGTGGATAGCATCAGCGCGGGTCAGGACGCGGTAGTCGTGCTCGATCAAACCCCGTTCTATGCGGAGTCCGGCGGCCAGGTGGGAGATAAAGGCGAGCTGAAAGGCGCAGGCTTTACCTTCACCGTCAGCGATACGCAGAAGTACGGCCAGGCCATCGGTCATCTCGGCACGCTGGCAACCGGTTCGCTGAAAGTGGGCGATGCGGTACAGGCTGACGTCGATGAAGCGCGTCGTGCCCGTATCCGCCTGAACCACTCCGCCACGCACCTGATGCATGCCGCGCTGCGCGACGTGCTGGGTACGCATGTGGCGCAGAAAGGCTCGCTGGTGAACGACAAAGCGCTTCGCTTTGACTTCTCCCATTTCGAAGCCATGAAACCGGAAGAGATCCGCCGCGTGGAAGATCTGGTCAACGCCCAGATCCGCCGCAACCTGCCGATCGAAACCCATATCATGGATCTCGAAGCCGCGAAAGCGAAGGGCGCTATGGCGCTGTTCGGCGAGAAATATGACGATCGNGGGGGGGGCCCCCCCCCAGCCGTACCGGTGATATCGGGCTTTTCCGTATCACTTCCGAATCGGGTACTGCCGCAGGCGTTCGTCGCATTGAGGCGGTTACCGGTGAGGGTGCTATGGCTAACCTGCATGCGGAAAGCGATCTTCTAAGTGAAGTGGCGCAACTGCTGAAGGGCGACAGCCATAATCTGACTGACAAAGTACGCTCCGTCATGGAACGCACCCGTCAGCTGGAAAAAGAGTTGCAGCAGATGAAGGATCAGGCTGCGGCGCAGGAGAGTGCAAACCTCTCCAGTAAAGCCATAGATATCAACGGTGTGAAGCTGCTGGTTAGTGAGTTGTCCGACGTTGAACCGAAAATGCTGCGTACGATGGTTGACGATCTGAAAAACCAGTTGGGTTCCACGATTATCGTTCTGGCGACAGTGGCTGAGGGTAAGGTTTCTCTGATTGCGGGCGTGTCGAAAGATGTTACCGACCGTGTCAAAGCAGGCGAACTGATTGGTATGGTTGCCCAGCAGGTAGGCGGGAAGGGGGGCGGACGTCCGGATATGGCTCAGGCCGGTGGTACCGACGCGGCTGCACTCCCGGCAGCTCTGGCCAGTGTCAAAGACTGGGTGAGCACAAAACTGCAATAACTATAAACGCTTGCAGGCGCCAAAACTCAGGGGTTGCGGCGTCTTGCTATGCGGTATCGATAACGATAAAGTCAGGTTGAAATTGTGTATATCGGCTAAACTTACGTTTAACAGAATGTGATGCCATGACTGCTTACGCGCTCGCGCGTTTGTCATCGCTTACTTTTTGGCGTTATATGATGGATAATGCCGGGATACAGAGAGACCCGACTCTTTTAATCTTTCAAGGAGCAAAGAATGCTGATTCTGACTCGTCGAGTTGGTGAGACCCTCATGATTGGAGATGAGGTCACCGTGACAGTTTTAGGGGTTAAGGGTAACCAGGTACGCATCGGCGTAAACGCCCCTAAAGAAGTCTCTGTTCATCGTGAAGAAATCTACCAGCGTATCCAGGCTGAAAAATCCCAGCAGTCCAGTTACTAAGGTTTTTGCGTCTCACTGTGTGGTGAGACGCAACCCACGATTTACCCCTTCTTTCATCGCGTGTAATCCCTCCTTCCGCCGCTCTGACATTGCAGTGCTGAAGCCGGTTGACTGTTGATAAAACACCCTTTTTGCCGTTTTTGCAGGCTAATTGCGCGTGAAGTGTGCAAACGATGAAAGGTTCGGAAAAATTGTTTGACTTATAAGTCTCAGAAAGTAATATGTGCGCCACGCAGCGACGATGAGCTTAAACAAGTTCTTCGAAGCACTCGTAAGAGGCGTGTGGTGAGGTGGCCGAGAGGCTGAAGGCGCTCCCCTGCTAAGGGAGTATGCGGTCAAAAGCTGCATCCGGGGTTCGAATCCCCGCCTCACCGCCATTTTGCATCCGTAGCTCAGCTGGATAGAGTACTCGGCTACGAACCGAGCGGTCGGAGGTTCGAATCCTCCCGGATGCACCATATTTCTGAAGTATTATGTACGTCTCCTGATGCATCCGTAGCTCAGCTGGATAGAGTACTCGGCTACGAACCGAGCGGTCAGAGGTTCGAATCCTCTCGGATGCACCATCTTCTTGAAGTAACATGTACGTCTCCTGATGCATCCGTAGCTCAGCTGGATAGAGTACTCGGCTACGAACCGAGCGGTCAGAGGTTCGAATCCTCTCGGATGCACCATCTTATTGAAGTAACATGCACGTTTCCCGATGCATCCGTAGCTCAGCTGGATAGAGTACTCGGCTACGAACCGAGCGGTCGGAGGTTCGAATCCTCCCGGATGCACCATCTTCTCCTGGCTAACAGCGATACTGTTGTTATATGGTCTGCGGAATACCCGCAAGCACCAGGGAGGATAACGTTGCGTAAGCAACGGCCCGCAGGGCGAGGCGCAGCCAAGTCATCCTCCCGGATGCACCCTCTCTCTTATTGAAATTTTCTCTCCCGATAACTCCCTGTTTCCTATTGGCAAATTTGCTGCTTTCCGGCTAGTTTATATTTGTCATTAATACGTTTGCGGGTAGCAAGGAGAATATTCCATGAAAGGTTTCAAAGCATTGGCTGCGTTTGGCGTGGCGGCGCTGGTTGCGATTTCTCTGTCCGGCTGCGCAGGCTCTTCCACGAAGGAAAGCACAGGCGGCTACATTGACGATACGGTCGTGACCACCAAAGTGAAATCTGCGCTGTTCGGCGACAAAGCGATAAAATCCAGCCAAATCAGCGTTGAGACATTCAAAGGGCGCGTACAGCTGAGCGGTTTTGTCAATTCCGAAGCTGATGCGAAACGCGCCGTAGACGTAACGCGTAAAGTCCCGGGCGTCCGTGTCGTTGAAAATGACCTGCGGATCCGCTAAATCAGGCACCATTCCTCAAAAGGCACCGCAAGGTGCCTTTATCGTATCCCGATCCGGCGGGCGACAAAAAACGCCTTTTGCGATAAAGTAACGTTTTGATATTCGGTTTGTGAGGACGCAATGTACGAACGTTATGCAGGGCTGATTTTCGACATGGACGGCACGATTCTGGACACCGAACCCACCCATCGTAAAGCGTGGCATGAGGTGCTGGGCCGTTACGGGATCCGCTTTGACGAACAATCCATCATTGCGCTGAATGGGTCGCCTACCTGGCGCATCGCGCAGGCCATTATCGAACTGAACCAGGCCGATCTCGATCCTCACGCGTTGGCCCGCGAAAAAACAGACATGGTAAAAATCATGCTGCTGGACTCCGTGCAGCCGTTGCCGCTGATTGATGTCGTCAAAGCGTGGCACGGGCGTCGCCCGATGTCCGTTGGTACCGGCAGCGAAAGCGCGGTTGCCGAGGCGCTGCTGGCGCATCTTGGGTTACGCCGCTATTTTTCAGCCGTCGTCGCGGCCGATCACGTCCAGCATCATAAGCCTGCCCCGGATACCTTCCTGCTGTGCGCTGAGCGCATGGGCGTTGAGCCTGCAAAATGTATCGTGTTTGAAGACGCTGACTTCGGTATACAGGCCGCGGCAAGCGCAGGCATGGACGTTGTGGATGTTCGTCTGTTGTGAGTGATAGCCTGTCGCTCCTTTCACTGTTTGCCAGCAGTTTTCTCAGTGCGACATTGCTGCCCGGCAACTCTGAAGTGGTGCTGGTCGCGTTGTTGCTTTCCGGGACCAGTAAACCCTGGCTTCTGGTGTTAATAGCAACAATAGGTAATAGCGCTGGAGGGGCAACTAACGTTATTCTTGGTCGCCTGTTTCCGTTGCGTAAGTCGTCGCGGTGGCAGGAAAAAGCGGCGGGATGGCTAAAGCGTTACGGCGCAGTCGCGCTGCTGTTGAGCTGGATGCCTGTTATGGGCGATTTGCTGTGCCTGCTGGCGGGATGGATGCGCATTCCCTGGCGGCCGGTACTCTTTTTTTTATGCCTTGGAAAAGCGTTGCGCTATGTCGTCGTGGCAGCGGCAACAATCCAGGGGATGATGTGGTGGCAGTAATTGCTTTTTTGGTGACCTTTCATCGTCCACCATTACAATTATGCTTAATAAAACGATTTTGACAGGCGGGAGGTCAATTTGATCCCGGACGTATCACAGGCGCTGGCCTGGCTGGAAAACCATCCTCAGGCGTTAAAAGGGATCCAGCGTGGTCTTGAGCGCGAAACGCTGCGTGTGAATGCAGACGGCACGCTGGCAACTACCGGACATCCGGAAGCGTTAGGCTCGGCGTTAACGCATAAATGGATTACCACCGATTTCGCCGAAGCGTTGCTGGAATTTATTACGCCGGTGGATGGCGATATCGACCATATGCTGACGTTTATGCGCGACCTGCATCGTCAGACGGCGCGTCATCTGGGCGAAGAGCGGATGTGGCCGCTGAGTATGCCATGCTACATCGCACCCGGTCAGGATATCGAACTGGCGCAGTACGGCACCTCGAATATGGGGCGACTGAAAACGCTTTATCGCGAAGGACTGAAAAACCGCTACGGCGCGCTGATGCAGACCATTTCCGGCGTGCATTACAACTTCTCGTTGCCGATGGCGTTCTGGAAAGCGAAATGCGGCATTGATGATGCCGACAGCGGCAAAGAAGCCATTTCTGCAGGTTATTTCCGCCTGATCCGCAACTATTACCGCTTCGGCTGGGTGATCCCGTACCTGTTTGGCGCGTCACCGGCGATCTGCGCCTCTTTCCTGCAGGGCAAACCCACCACGCTGCCGTTTGAGAAAACCGACTGCGGCATGTACTACCTGCCGTATGCGACCTCGCTGCGCCTGAGCGATCTCGGCTATACCAATAAATCGCAAAGCAATCTCGGAATTACGTTTAACGATCTGCACGAGTATGTGGCAGGATTGAAGCGCGCGATCAAAACCCCGTCGGAAGAGTACGCGAAAATTGGTCTGCAGAAAGACGGTAAGTATCTGCAAATCAACAGCAATATTCTGCAGATTGAAAACGAACTGTATGCGCCAATCCGCCCGAAACGCGTAACCCGCAGCGGCGAAACGCCGTCGGATGCGCTGCTGCGCGGCGGCATCGAATATATCGAAGTGCGTTCGTTAGACATCAACCCGTTCTCGCCGATTGGCGTTGACGAGCAGCAGGTGCGTTTCCTCGATCTGTTTATGGTCTGGTGCGTGCTGGCGGATGCGCCGGAGATGAGCAGCGACGAGCTGCTGTGTACCCGAACTAACTGGAATCGGGTGATCCTCGAAGGCCGCAAACCGGGGCTGACGCTGGGTATCGGCTGTGAAACCGCACAGTTCCCGCTGCCACAGGTGGGCAAAGATCTGTTCCGCGATCTCAAGCGCGTGGCGCAGACGCTGGACGGTATCGATGGCGGCAATGCCTATCAAACCGTATGCGATGAACTGGTCGCCAGTTTTGATAATCCTGAATTAACTTTCTCAGCACGCATTCTGCGTTCTATGATTGATGAAGGTATCGGTGGAACCGGAAGGGCGTTGGGGGATGCGTATCGTAATCTGTTACGTGAAGAGCCGCTGGAAATCCTGACAGAAGCGGAGTTTGACGCAGAGCGCAGTGCATCACTGGTGCGCCAGCGTGAAGCGGAAGCGGCGGACAGCGAGCCATTCTCAGCAGTGGTTGCGCGACACGCGTGACAGAAAAGAAAAAGGCCACATCAATGTGGCCAAACTTTCATCTCTGAATACAGGGATGATGATAACAAATGCGCGTCTTTCATATACTCAGACTTGCTCCACCAGAAAGAGTTCATTTTATTTTAAAAAAAATCACTGTCGGAGGTGACGAATGCCATTACTAGATAGTTTCACTGTCGACCATACCCGAATGGAAGCACCTGCAGTCCGCGTCGCAAAGAACATGCATACCCCGCACGGCGATGACATCACCGTCTTCGACCTGCGCTTCTGCGTACCGAATAAAGAAGTGATGCCGGAAAAAGGGATCCACACTCTGGAGCACCTGTTCGCCGGTTTTATGCGTAATCACCTCAACGGCAACGGCGTTGAAATCATTGATATCTCCCCGATGGGCTGCCGCACCGGTTTTTATATGAGCCTGATTGGCACGCCGGATGAGCAGCGCGTTGCCGATGCCTGGAAAGCCGCTATGGCCGATGTGCTGAAAGTGAAAGATCAGAACCAGATCCCGGAACTGAACGTGTATCAGTGCGGCACGTACACCATGCACTCGCTGGACGAAGCGCAGGACATCGCGCGTCACATCATCGAGCGCGGCGTTCGCGTGAACAGCAACGAAGAGCTGGCGCTGCCGAAAGAGAAGCTGCAGGAACTGCACATCTAGTTTCATTTCCTGACGCCAAAAAAAAGCCAGTTCAACATGAACTGGCTTTTTTGTTAGTGGGCACCGCCTCCACCACCGCCTGCGCCGAATGGCGGTCGGGCGAACCACACCAGACCCAGCAGAATGAGGAAGATTCCGGCGGAGAACCAGAAAATCTCGTTCGCCGAGATAATCAGCCCCTGATTGGTGATCTGCTGCGCTATCCACCCGGACGCCTGCTGCTGCGACATTCCCATCCCTTGCAACTGATCGTACGTCTGCTGCGCGTTCGGGTTGAACGGGTTCACCGATTCCGAGAGCTGTGCGTGATGCATCGCTTCACGGTTGGTCCACATGGTGGTGGTGATCGACGTGCCGNNAAGTCCGACAGACTCGACGCCGCTGCCAGTCGTTCCGGCGGCAGACCCGACAGCGTAATGGTGGTCAGCGGCATAAAGAAGCAGGCCACCGCAAAGCCCTGAATAAACTGCGGCCACGCGGAGGCGCCGAAATCCATTCCTGGCTCGAACGTATACGCGCGCCAGTAGAAGCACACGGCATACATAATGAAGCTGAAGGTGACCAGCCGTCGCATGTCGAGCTTATGGGCGAAGCGCCCGATAATCGGTGACAGCAGCACCGGGATCACCCCGACCGGCGCAGACGCCAGCCCGGCCCAGGTGGCGGTATAACCATACACCTCCTGCAACAGCTGCGGCAGCAGAACGATGGCGCCGAAGTAGAGCATATAGGCGAGGCTGATACACAAACAGCCGATGGTAAAGTTTCGCGACTTGAAGAGCGAGAGATCGACGATCGGGTTTTCGTCCGTCAGCTCCCAGACCACCAGGAAGCTTATCGCCACCACTGCCACCACGGTCAGCACCACCACTTCGGTGGAGTTAAACCAGTCCAGCTCTTTACCGCGGTCGAGCATNCTGCCGATACCCACCACCAGCAGCGCCAGACCAATCCCGTCAATCCGCCGTTGTTCCGTACGGGTTTCGCGACCGCGCAGGGTTTGCAGGGTCATCAATACCACGACCAGACCAATCGGCACGTTGATGAAGAAGATCCAGCCCCAGTGATAGTTATCGCTGATGTAACCACCGAGGATCGGGCCGCAGATTGGCGCCACGATAACGGTCATTGACCACAGCGCCAGCGCAATGGAGCGCTTGGCGGGCGGATAGTTACTTAACAGCAGACTCTGTGACAACGGGATCAGCGGCCCGGCGACGACACCCTGAATGACGCGGAAGAAAATCAGCATCGTCAGGCTGTTCGAAACGCCACAGGCCCAGGAGGCAATCACGAAGGCGACGGTGGACCACAAAAACAGTTTCACTTCGCCGACGCGCTTCGCCAGCCAGCCGGTAATCGGAATGGAGATCGCATTCGCCACCCCGAAAGAGGTGATGACCCAGGTTCCCTGGCTCAGCGACGAGCCAAGGTTACCGGCGATGGTAGGGATCGCCACGTTAGCAATGGTGGAGTCCAGCACCTGCATGAAAGTCGCCAGCGACAGCGCAATGGTCATAATGACCAGCTGCGCGCCCTCCAGCGGTTTTTGCTGTTGCATTACACTCACCCCGGATTAGTTAGCGTTCGCCTGGACGATGTCGTTGATCTCTTTATTCACCGGATCGAGGCTGATTTCGCGGGCGTTGCTTTCATAAACCGGACTCGTGCGGACCTGGCTTGCCAGCATCTGACCGTCGCGGTTGGAGGTATCCACTTCCACCAGCGTCGACAGACCAATACGCAGCGGGTGATCGGCGAGCTGTTTTGCATCCAGCTCAACACGTACCGGCAGACGCTGAACCACTTTGATCCAGTTACCGGTGGCGTTCTGCGCCGGCAGCAGAGAGAAGGCGCTACCGGTCCCCATGTCCAGCCCCACCACTTTACCGGTGTATTTCACGTCATCACCGTAAATATCGCTGATCACGGTGACGGGCTGGCCAATGCGCATATGCGCCAGCTGCGTCTCTTTGAAGTTTGCATCGACCCACAGATCGCTTGCCGGCACCACCGCCATCAGCGGCGTGGTCGGGCTGATCTGTGCGCCAGGCTGCACGGCGCGGCGGGACACGTAACCGGTCATCGGGCTGACGATCTTCGTACGCTGCAGGGCAAGCCAGGCGTTACGAACATCGGTCGCCGCCTGTTGAACGGCAGGCTGTTCTTCCAGTTTTGTCGCCAGCACCATCGCCTGATTGGCGTTGTACTGCTGAATCGCCACGTCCAGTTCGGCCTGCGCGCTGGCGACGGCATCACGGGCGTGTTGCAGTTCTTCGCGGCCGATCAGGTTTGCGCTGCCGAGCGGGATACGACGGTTAAGGTCGGTCTGCGCCTGAGCCAGAGCGGTTTTTTTGACGTCGATGTTCGCCTGCAACTGCTTGCTGTTGATCATCAACTGACGGGTCTGGCGAACGCTGGACGCCAGCTGCGTTTTGGCTTTTTCATAAGCCTGCTGCGCATCGGTGGGATCCAGGCTGACCAGCACGTCGCCTTTCTGTACAAAATCGGTGTTGTCAGCCCAGACTTTCGTCACGCTGCCAGACACCTGCGCCATAATCTGAACCTGATTTCCCGCCACGTAGGCGTCGTCAGTTTCTTCATAATGGCGAAGGACCAGGAACCAATAAATGCCATAGGCCACGGCAATAATAATAAAGAGCAAAGTCAGCAGCAGAAGGGCACCTTTACGTTTACCTTTTTTGCTGGCAGGTTGCTGCGGGGTTTGCATCTCCGCATTAGCGCTCATTGTATATCTCCACGATCTTCTTATTTCACATCGGCTGTGCCGACCTGTTTATCAGAAAGGCCAGCAGTGTTGACCTGCTGGCCAGTCGGTTTCTTTTTTTGAATCAGGATAGGTGAGCGATCCCTGGCTTAACGAAGGGCCTCTAAAACGGCGCCATCTTCATCCATTTGGTCAAGGCGAGTCAGTAACTTACGGGTGATGTGCTCAAGCTGATCTTTCTCGGCGGTTGTCAGCGAGGACCAGAGTTGATGCAGGCAGTGGTGTTGCGGAGGAAGCACCTCGCGCAGGAACTGGTGACCTTTCTCGGTCAGTTGCAGGTGCAGGCAACGGCGATCGTTGTCGCTTTCGCGACGCTCGATCCAGCCACGTTTTTCCAGTTCATCGGCGATACGGGTTGCGTTGGTACGGGATGAGCCCAGCGCGCAGCTCAGCTCAGACGGCTGAATGCTGTGGTTTTCCTGAGACTCAAGCGTAATCAGCGCCATAAACAACGTCTCGTTAATCCCCTGAGCTTTCAGCATCTTATTGCGATTTTCCAGCAGTTTGCCCTGCATATGCATGCTTAAACGGGTAAGGAGGATTTCCTGGTAGGGGAAGTCTTCATGACGGCTGGCGCGGAATTTTAGCATTTGTTCAATGGGCGTGAACGAACTATCCATTTGGGTATAACCTCATTAATTGCAGCCGATATAGTAACGATAGTGACAAATAAAGTAAATGAATTAATCGTGCGGTTTCATTAACCAAAACTATAAAACGGCGAAATATTTCCACGCCAGCCCATAGGCCAGCGCGCTAAGTAGTACAGGGAAAATAATGCTGCGGGTCTTCCAGAAACTGATGCCCAGCACGGCAAATCCGATCAACGTCGGCAACAGGCGACGGGCATCTGTCATCACTTCCGGCGCGGTAGACACCACCAGCAGCGCGCAAATCGAGGCGATGCCGATGGTATCCAGCAGCACGCCGACCGGGCCCCGGTGCGACGGATGATGATGCCCGGCTCGCAGGCGTAACGGCAGATAGCGGAAGAGATAGTTAACGCACCCCACCAGCAGGCCAAGGAACAGAACATCAGTGCTCATTGAACTCTCCCTGCAGNTCAGCCAGCCGCAGACGATACCGGCGAGGATGGCGGCAGGAATCGAAAACAGCGTCACGCCTGCCAGCGCCCCAACGAGCGAGGCAGTCACGCAGAGTGACTGCTTACGCTGGAACGAGGCCAGCAGAAAACTCAGGAACAGCGCGGGCAGCATAAAGCCGAGCGCCGCTTCCACCGCCGGGAACCCTTCGAGTAAACCGCTGCCGGAATACGCGCCCATCACCGTGCCGAGCACCCAGGAGGCCCAGGAGCAGAAGGCGATGCCGATCATCCAGTTTTCGCTCCAGCCGCGGTTGTCGCGCACCAGTTTCGCGGTGGCAGCGGCAAACACTTCATCGGTCAGCCCAAACGCCCACAGCGCGGTTTTCGGTTTACGCAACTGCGCCGTAATGCGGCTGCGTAACGACGGGCCGTACAGCACGTGGCGCACGTCCATCGCCATCACGGTCAGCGCCGCTACCCACAGCGAACTTCCGGCGGCCAGCATGGCGGTAATCACAAACTGGCTGGCACCCGCGTAAATAATGCAGGAGAAAAAGACGCTTTCGAGCGGTGTAAAGCCGAGCTTTGTGGCATTCAGGCCAAAGGCAAACGCGACAGGAATATAGCTGATAACAATCGGTAAGCTGTCTTTCACGCCTTCGAACAGCGTTGACGAACCAGGCGACGGCGAGGCCGTCAGATCGGCAGGGGTTTCCATATCGGTTTATATCTGTTGCGAATAAATAACGGGAGAAAATGTAACCCGAGTTAATAAGTCTTAACACATTAGCAGACTGAGGGGCGGCTTAACACCCCGCAGCCTGCTAATGGTATGAGAAGGGTGAATTTTACTTAGGATTCGGCAGCCATATGATGAAAACCGCGCCACCAGACCAGTAAATTCAGCGCGGCGACGATGGCCCCGGCAATGCAGACCCCTGCCCAGCCCGCGTGTTGCCAGGCCGATGCGGAAAGCAGCGAACCTGCCGCACCACCAATAAAGTAGCTGGTCATATAGCCCGCCGTGAGGCGGTTACGTGCCTCGGGCTTAATGCGATAAATCACCGTCTGGTTGGTGATATGCACTCCCTGAACGGTAAGGTCGAGCACGAGGATGCCGATAATCAGTGCCGGTACGGAAACATGACCGAACCAGATGGCGACCCACGACAGCAACAGCAGCACCAGGCCAAAGGTGGTGGTGAGATGGGATTTGCCTTTGTCCGCCAGACCACCAGCCGGACGCGCGCCCAGCGCGCCCGCAGCCCCCGCGAGGCCAAACAGGCCGATCACTCCTTCGGAGAAGTGAAACGGCGCGCCAGCCAGCAGGAAAGCCATCGACGTCCACAGAATGCTGAAGTTGGCGAAGGTCAGGCAGCCGAGCAGGGCGCGGGTGCGCAGCAGTTTTTCGCCGGCAAACAGACGGAAAATCGAACCCAGTAGTTGCGGGTAGTTAAGGTGATTTTCTTGCTTAATCTTCGGCAGGCCGCGCCANNGCCCGCCGAGACTGGCTAGCAGCCCGGCGACGGTGCGAGCCAGCAGGATCCCCAGCAGCAGGCCGCTCATGATGGTGCCGACCACTTTGCCGCGCTTATCCGGCGTGGCGAGCGTCGCGGCAAGCGGCACAAGAATCTGCGCCACCACGGAAAANNCCCCGTCAGCGCGGTACCGATAATCATCAGCGTCAGCGACTGGCTGCTGGCGGTGATCAGCATTCCTCCCGCTGACAGCAGCGTCATGGTGACGATAAGCCCCCGGCGCTCGAACATATCCCCCAGCGGCACCAGGAACAACAGTCCGGCGGCGTAACCGAGCTGAGCGGCAGTAACGATGAAACCGGCCTGTCCGGCGGAGAGCGAAAAGGCGCGGGCGATGGTATCGAGTAACGGTTGCGCGTAATAGTTACTGGCCACGGCGAGGCCGGTGGCAATTGACATCAGCGCAATCAGCGCCGGGCTTAGTCCAGAAGCGTGTTTGGTCATGAATGATCGTCAGGTGAAAATTAACAGATAGCGTCATGATAACCAAAGACAGCAAAATGAGGAGCATATTGGGTGTCGGAACGTGCCATTTAGCTTTTTTAAGAACACAAATCCCAGGTACCCGGTTACGGCAAACGCGCTTACCGCTGGAGTGATATCATGTTATGTATATAAACGTCGGGCAATGATATAGGGTGCAAGGCTGAGTAAGCTCATCCAGAACGATATATAATACAAAGCGACATGCTCACTGAGCTTAATGTTAAACAGCGGGATTTCTCCAGAGTAAAATATGTCTAAATGAAGTGCCGGAAGAATGAGAGCTAAAAGAACCGCATACAAATGTGATATCGTATTGTATGATTTTAATAAATATTTCACTCCGCTGAATGTTGTATAAATACCTGCCAGTGATAGTAATAGATAGGTAATATTCTCTTTGTTTATAAGTTCCAGGCTGTTAAGGCTTGCGTTCATCAATAATTTCTCCATTGTCCCTGAAGCGTGTTTATATCCCCCCATATTTCTGTAATGATCTCACCCGAGTTCATCATACTCATGCCCCGTTGCTTCATTCCCCACAAAAAATCCAGATTCACGTAGCGGTACAGGTGTTGGGTATTATCGGCTAATTTGTATCCGAGCAACCCGTTTAGTGAAAGCCCCATATCAACGAAGGTATAAACAATATCCGTTGTTCTGACATCGAAGCCAAAGATATCGCCCAGACCCCGATAAACGAATCGTACAGGGCCGGAGTAGCTTTCTCTGTAAAGCAAGTAGTAGCCGTTTTCAATAACGTTATTCATGCCGTGTGAAGCCAGAAGTGCGCCTGGTGTGACGCCAGCAGCTGTGCTTATCAACGTCATGCCCGCGACAATCTGCAAGCCACCTGAGATGAATCCAACAGCGGCGATGTACAAATCAACGGAAACAACATCCTTGCCGCGCCTTCTTGGCTGGCGGTTTGTGGTGACCTTTTCAACAATAGCGACTTGCTGTAACTCTTTTCTGCTCAACGCTTCATCTTGTTTTTTCAAAGCGTCGACTTCAATTTCAATTAAGTGTATTCCTTCTCTGGTTGATATCTTTCTGGAGAATATGTCGGAATCTATCTTAGAAGAGAGTCCAATAATTTCGCTGATAAATTGATCCTTAATCAAAGACCATTGTGTGTATTTATTGGCAACACTGTTCATAACCTGAATGAGTTCATTCTGTTTATTCATTAATGTGGCGCGCAGAGCAGAGGTGTTATTCACGACAGAACGCGCTGCTTTCATTTGCCCGGTGAACGATTTGGGCTTGCTATGTGAATACATGGTTTATCCTTTGTGTTTTATTCCCTTCTTAATACGTTACCGTTGTCTGCTCAGCAAGAGCAGGCGGAACGGATGGCATTATTTGTATATTTGTAGTTCGCTTTGCTTATATTTCCTTTTTTTTGCCTGACTCTGTTTTTTTAAGGCACAATCCAGGCATTCCTGACATGCCACACTCCCGTCTCATCTCACCAGACTGGAGTAGCTTTTTATGACATTACAACTGACCGGGAATGACCTTCATGGCAGTCCCTTTATGTCCGTCGCCAACGGCAGCTGTTCGACCTTTGGCTGGTCGCCGTTTGGCGCGACGGCGCAGCGTAGCGGGCTGTCGGCCTCGCTGCCTGGCTTTAATGGCGAGCGTGCCGATCCGCTGTCCGGCGTGACCCATCTTGGCAACGGTTATCGCGCTTACAGCCCGGTATTACGTCGTTTCACCTGCCCGGACAGCTCAAGTCCGTTTGGTGAAGGCGGCGTTAACCCTTACGCCTATTGTGAGGGCGACCCGATTAACCACACCGACCCCAGTGGTCATGGGATCATTACGCTGATTATTCGTGCAATTGCCCTTGCTATACGTATCGGTTTAAAAGTCGCGATGTCAGAAGGGACGGCAGCAATGGTTTCGACGGCCGGGTATGTAGAAACAGGCGTTACTGCAGCGGCGTCTCTGGCAACAGGGGTGTCTGCGAGGGTAGTGAAAACGAAGAATCCTGAAGCGGCACGTAAGTTACAGTGGGCTGGAATAGGCTTAGGTATCGCGGCGGCTGCAGGAGCGGCGGAGGCTGTTGGTACAAGAATTATGCGCTGCAGAAAAGGGGTTTCACAGGTTGCACAGCGGGTTGATGGCGTTTCATATAACCCGCGAGGTTCGATTGCGGAAATCTTCGGCGAAACAGCGGAAGCGGTCGGGGAAACGGTTGAAGCACAGAATGAAGCGCTAACCGCTGTTGCCGGACCGTCACGTGTCGCCCGAACCACTTTGATTGGCTATCACGGCACTAACGCTGAAGGGGCCGCCGGGTTAATGGGTGAAGGGCCGAAGGGGCACAGCTTCTTTGCCACCAATACCTGGGAAAATGCGAACCACTATGCCGGTGCTGCGACGGCAGGACGCGGCGGGCAGCGACAAATTTTGCGTGTGGTGACCAGCGATCTTGAACTGGTGAAAGGGAATGCCGCATTCAGGCCATCAAACGCTGCGAATATCGCGGAAGTCAGAATCGGTCCTGGGGCATTTAAGTCGCTGAGTTTTGAATATGCGAATACCCCGACGGATGTGACCGTTGCCTTTGAGGATATGTTCCACACCCAAACGGATGTGATGCAAGCGGCTCAGAGGCAGTTCCTGAGCAAGTACGGTTTGCAGACGGCGAGCAGAAGTTCGTCGAGTGCTTCCTCGGCGTCAGGCAGCGCAATCGATGAAGCGGAAAGTGCCGCATATATGAGCAGAGCGCGGCGAGCGGGACGTCGCTAACGGTCAAAAAAGCCCCGGGCTTCACATGTCGTCCGGGGCTTTTTCTCTTACTTCTGCGCCGCCAGCGCCTCTTTCACCCAGCCGTCAAACTGCTGCTGGTGAGCGTTGATCCAGCCATCCACATGACCCTGAATGTCGGCTTCGGACGCTTTGCCTTCATGCATCATAGCGTTCTGGGCGTTGATATCGGCGATAGGCAGTTTCATCACCGCGAACAGTTTCGCCGCCGCCGGGTTTTTCTCCGCCCAGGCTTTGTTGGCGACGATGTGCATGGTATTCACCGGGAAACCATAGTTCGCGCCGTTCGGCAGTTTGGTGTCGATGTTTTTCTGCTCGCCAGGCATGGAAGAGAACGGTACCTGCAGCCAGACCACATCTCTGCCCGGCTTCAGCACGTCGCTCACCCAGTATGGCGTCCAGGTGTAATACAGCACCGGTTTGCCTTCTTTGAAACGGGTGATGGTGTCGGCCATCATCGCGGCATAGTTACCCTGGTTGTGCTCGACGGTTTTGCTCAGGTCGTAGGCGCCAATCTGGTGGTTAATCACCGCTTCGCAGCCCCAGCCCGGCGTACAACCGGTGAGATCCGCTTTGCCGTCGCCGTTGGTATCAAACAGTTTAGCGATTTTCGGGTCTTTTAGCTGATCGATGCTTTTGATCTTGTACTGCCCGGCGGTTTTCTTATCGATCAGGTAACCCTGCGCCGCGCCGGTTACAAATACCCCTTCACGGTAGAACTTCTNAACTTCTTACCCCCGCCTGCGGCGGCGTACATATCATCATGCAGCGGCTGCCAGTTGACGGCGGTAAAGGTGGCGTCGCCGGAGGCGATGGAGGTATAGCCGACGTTGTAATCCACTTCGCTCGGCTTACTCACGGTGTAACCCAGTTTTTCCAGCGCGCGGCTGACCAGCAGCGTCTGGAAGGTTTCTTCGGTGATGGTGCTTTGTACCGGTAAGACGGTAATGCCTTTGCCAGGCAGATCGGCAGCAATTGTGCTGGTGGAGACAAGCGTGGCAAACGCTGTCGCAAAAATTACGCGATGTCGCATCGTTGTTCCTTATTCGTTATTTAGTGAACGGGCGAGTGATCAACCCGAGAGGGCCGGTGGCGTACCAGCGACGGTTGCCGCGACTGCGGGCGTCGCGACCCATTGCCTGGGTCAGGCGGTCAAGAATAATGGCGAGGATGACAATCCCCACGCCACCGACGGTCGCCAGACCCATGTCGAGACGGCCAATGCCGCGCAAGACCATCTGACCGAGACCGCCGACGGCAATCATCGAGGCGATCACCACCATCGACANTGGCCCCCCGCCATGATGGTCGGCATTGCCAGCGGCAGTTGCACTTTGAACAGCATCTGGCGCGGGCTGGCGCCAAACGAGCGTGACGCTTCAATCAGGTCCGCAGGCACCTGGTTAATCCCCAGAATGGTCAGGCGGACAATCGGGGGCAGGGCAAAGATGATCGTCACCACCACACCCGGCACGTTGCCGATACCAAACAGCATCACGATCGGCACCAGATAGACGAATGCAGGTGTGGTCTGCATCGCATCCAGCAGCGGACGAATGACTTTCGAGGCGCGCGGGCTCCGCGCCAGCCAGATCCCAAGAGGCAGACCGATAATCATGCAGAAAAACAGCGCGGTGAGCACCAGCGCCAGCGTCACCATTGCCTGCGACCAGGCACCGATGGCGCCGATCGCCATCAGCGACACCAGTGTCGCGATCCCCATGCCGGGGCTGGAGATCTGCCAGGCGATCAGCGCAAACAGAATAATCGCGACCGGCGCGGGCATTCCCATCAGCAACTGCTGGAAGGTACTCAGAATGTAATCCACGGGCACGCGAATGCCCTGGAACACCGGGCGGAAATGCATCACTACCCAGTCGATGCCGTGCGTCACCCAGCTGTCGAGCGGAATCAGCGTATTATGGAACGGATCCATAATATTGAAATGTTCTGGCTGCGGCGCAGGCGCGCTGTTCAGCCAGTCGGCACCACCACCATCGGTGGGGGCGGGTGTTGAACCACCGCCCCAGGCGTCAGCCGACGAGGCGGCGTTATCTGCCGCCGGTGCGGTATCCCACGGATTTGCTTGATCAGCCATTGTTTGCCCCCTCGCGGTCTAAAGCCTGTAGCAGCATGCGTTTAGAAATAATGCCGACGTACTGTTGTTCATCGTCCACCACCGGCACGGCGCAGGGTGCCTGCCCGACGTGGGAGAGCAACTCGCTGAGCGGCGTCTGAGCATCAACGGCCAACCGTGCGTCAAGCAACGCGGCGTCAATGCTCTGACCTGCCGTCAGCGCGGCTTTCAGAGAATCAATGGAAACCACACCGACATATTTATTACCGCGATCGATGACGTAGCCGAATTCGCGATCATCGTCCTGCAGCAGTTTCAGCGCGGAGCGTGGGCCGAAACCTGGCGTACGGCGAAGCAATCCGACCGGTGAACGGCGGGCAATATCTTTGGCGCTGAATACCTGACTAATATCCACGCCACGGAAGAAGGTGCGGACATAATCATTAGCCGGATTATTCAGAATTTCATCCGGCGTACCGACCTGAACCACTTCGCCATTTTGCATAATGGCAATGCGGTCGCCAATTCGCATCGCTTCATCGAGATCGTGCGAAATAAAGACCACGGTACGCTGGTGTTTCGCCTGCAATTTCACCAGCTCATCCTGCATCTCGGTACGAATTAACGGGTCGAGTGCTGAGAAGGCTTCATCCATTAATAAAATATCGGGATTGATGGCTAATGCGCGGGCCAGCCCGACACGCTGACGCATGCCGCCGGATAATTCATCCGGATAGGCGTGAGCATAATTCTCAAGACCCACCTGACGTAATGCATCCAGGGCTTTTTCCTGGCGCTCCTGAGGTGATATTCCGGCGAGCTCCATACCAAACGCGGTATTATCCACCACGGTCATATGAGGCATCAGGGCAAATGACTGGAATACCATCGCAATTTTCTTTCTGCGAACTTCACGGAGCTCGCTGTCTGATATTTTGGCGATATCCACGCCGTCAATCAGCACCTGTCCGCGGGTAGGTTCAATCAGGCGATTGAGAAGGCGTACCATGGTGGATTTACCGGAGCCGGATAATCCCATGATGACAAATATCTCGCCTTCTTCAATGGCCAGACTGGCGTCTTTAACGCCAAGCGATAGTCCCGTCTTTTCCAGAATTTCTTCTTTTGAAAGTCCTTTTTCGATATATTTGAAAGCCCGCTGCGGATGCTCGCCAAATATTTTATAAAGGTTTTTGATTTCTAATTTAATTGCCATGCAATAAGAGATTTCCTGTTATATATTTGCGCTATAAATTACCCGGTTGAAAATAATTATCTGGCGATACCCTAACATACTCAGATTCTGAGACAACCCTTGATGGAGAATGAGGATGGAATTTGTTGGGCGAGAATGGCCGCCACTTCCCATGAGATAAGGGCTGAGCGGGAATGGATTTTTTGTCAAAAATTTGATGTCACACAGCACAATTTCGGCTGGATCGTGTTGATTCAGTCGAATATGACGGTGCCATGACAGTGTAGTTGGCGTTGAATATTTGTGTTAAAAAAATGGCCGAAAGGGGGAAATATTTTGGTAAAGAACCGTAAGCTATTTCCCCCATTATTGATGTCAGAAATTCCAGTCTTCGTCTTCCGTTTCCACCGCTTTACCCATCACATACGATGATCCTGAACCGGAAAAGAAATCGTGGTTTTCGTCGGCATTGGGCGACAGTGCGGCGAGGATCGCCGGGTTCACCATCGCCATCTCCGTCGGGAACAGCGCCTCGTAGCCGAGATTCATCAACGCCTTGTTGGCGTTGTAGCAAAGGAACGCTTTCACATCCTCTTGCCAACCGCTACCGGCGTACAGTTCGTCGGTATAGGCGAGCTCGTTGTCATACAGATCCATCAGCAGTTCCAGTGCAAAGTGCTTTAATTCCTCGCGCTTCTCAGGGCTCACTTTCTCCAGCCCTTTCTGATATTTATAGCCAATATAGTAACCGTGTACCGCTTCATCACGAAGAAAAATACATCGGCAGCCAGAAGCCGGAATAGAAGAGAAACGATTCGAGAAACACGCTGGCGATTTTCTTTTTCAGCGGCTCGTCGGCGGCATAATAGTCGAGGATCAACTGCGCTTTACGCTGCAGCGGCGCGTTTTCCTCGCTCCAGGCGTAGGCGGCATCGACATCTTTGGTCTGACACAATGTCGAGAAAATCGAGCTGTAAGAGCGGGCGTGCACCGCTTCCATAAAGCTGATATTCGACAGCACAGCTTCTTCGTGCGGCGTCAGCGAATCAGGCATCAGTGACGGCGCACCCACCGTGTTCTGGATGGTGTCGAGCAGCGTCAGGCCGGTAAACACACGGATGGTCAGCTGTTGCTCTGCAGGCGAGAGCGTCTGCCAGGCCGGAATGTCGTTCGACAGCGGCACTTTTTCCGGCAGCCAGAAGTTGCTGGTCAGGCGGTTCCAGACGTCAAGATCCTTATCGTCCTGCATTTTATTCCAGTTGACGGCGCTGACGCGTGATAAACGGTTCATCCTTTTCTCCTTACAGCGCGCAGGACACGCAGCCTTCAATTTCAGTGCCTTCCAGCGCCAGCTGGCGCAGGCGAATGTAATACAGCGTCTTGATGCCTTTCTTCCACGCATAGATCTGCGCTTTGTTGATATCCCGCGTCGTGGCGGTATCGGGGAAGAACAGCGTCAGCGACAGCCCCTGATCGACATGGCGCGTCGCTTCGGCGTAGGTATCGATAATCTTCTCTGGCCCGATTTCATACGCATCCTGATACAGCGCCAGATTGTCGTTAGTCATAAACGGCGCCGGATAGTACACGCGTCCGGTTTTGCCTTCCTTGCGAATTTCCACTTTCGACACAATCGGGTGAATGCTCGACGTGGCATGGTTGATGTACGAGATCGACCCGGTCGGCGGCACCGCCTGCAGGTTCTGGTTATAAATGCCATAGCGCATCACGTCATCACGCAACTGCCGCCACATCGCGCGGTCGGGCAGGGGGATGCCGGCGCGGGCAAAAAGCGCACGGACTTTCTCCGTTTTGGGCTGCCAGTCGCCGTCCAGGTACTGGTCGAAAAACGCACCGCTGGCGTAGCGTGACTGCTCAAAACCCGCAAAGCGCTGACCGCGTTCGCGCGCCAGCATCATCGACGTATTCAGTGCATGCCAGGTGATGGTGTAGAAATAGAAATTGGTGAAATCCAGCCCTTCTTCGCTGCCGTAGGCGATCCCTTCGCGAGCCAGATAACCGTGCAGGTTCATCTGCCCGAGACCAATGGCGTGAGAGGCGGCATTGCCGGCTTCAATCGACGGCACCGAGCGGATGTGGCTCATGTCCGACACCGCCGTCAGGCCGCGCACCGCCGTTTCAACGGTGCGGCCAAAATCGGGGGAATCCATGGTGTGGGCAATATTCAGCGACCCCAGATTACAGGAGATATCACGCCCGGTGTCGGCGTAATCGAGATTCTCGTCATAAGTGGACGCGCTGTTGACCTGCAAAATTTCCGAACACAGGTTGCTCATGTTGACGCGCCCGGCAATCGGGTTGGCACGGTTCACCGTGTCCTCATACATGATGTAGGGATAACCGGATTCGAACTGAATTTCGGCAAGCGTCTGGAAAAGGTCGCGTGCGGAAATCCAGCTTTTACGCACCCTATCGTCAGCGACCAGCGTGTCGTACATGTCGCTGACCGCGATATCGCCAAACGCTTTCCCGTACAGTCGTTCCACATCGTACGGCGAGAACAGCGCCATCTGCGCATTTTCTTTCGCCAGACGGAAGGTAATGTCCGGGATCACCACACCCAGCGACAGCGTTTTAATACGGATTTTTTCGTCGGCATTTTCGCGCTTAGTGTCGAGGAAACGCAGAATATCCGGGTGATGCGCGTGCAGATACACCGCCCCCGCGCCCTGCCGCGCGCCGAGCTGATTGGCGTAAGAAAACGCATCTTCCAGCATTTTCATCACCGGGATCACCCCGGAGGACTGGTTTTCAATCCGCTTGATTGGCGCACCCGCTTCGCGCAGGTTGGAAAGCAGAAACGCCACGCCACCGCCGCGTTTTGACAATTGCAGCGCCGAATTCACCGCGCGGCCAATCGATTCCATATTGTCTTCAATGCGCAGCAGGAAGCAGGAGACCAGCTCGCCGCGCTGCTGTTTGCCGCCGTTGAGAAACGTCGGCGTGGCAGGCTGAAAGCGTCCGGAGAGCATTTCATCGGTAAGCTGACGGGCGAGCGTTTCATCGCCCTGCGCCAGCGTGAGCGCCACCATCACCACCCGATCCGGGAAATGCTCCAGGTAGCGTTTGCCATCAAAGGTTTTCAGCGTATAGCTGGTGTAATACTTCCATGCGCCGAGGAACGTCTGGAACTGAAAACCGCTGGCATGCGCATCAGCAAATAGCGCAATAACGAAGNGCGAGTCAAACACCACGCTGTTCGGCTGCACATGAGTGTTCATAAACGCCGCTACGGCTTCCCGGTCTTTGTCGAACTGAATGCGGCCTTGTGCATCATACAGATTCAGCATGGCATTCAGGGCATGGTAGTCCGGCGTGCTCTGCATCACGCGCTCTGCGGTTGTCGTTGCCAAAATTCGTTCACTCCTTTTCGAACGCTGTCGATGTCGTATTGGGTGCCCATCAGCTCAAAACGCCACAGGTACGGCACGCCGCATTTTTGCGCGATGACGTCCCCGGCGCGAGCGAACGCCTCACCAAAGTTGCGGTTGCCCGACGCAATCACGCCGCGGATGAGCGCGCGGTTATGCGGATCGTTTAAAAAGCGGATCACCTGACGGGNGGTTCCCCCCGCCGCCGTAGCTGGGCACCACCAGAATGTACGGCTCGTCCACCTGGATGCGTTCGCGCTCATTGAGCGGGATCCGCACCGCGGGCAGCCTCAGACGCTCAATAAAGCGGAGCGTATTTTCGGAGCTGCTGGAGAAGAAGACGAGGTGGCTCATGCGCTGGCCGCAATGGCATCCGGACGCAGACGGTTAATCATGTCCGGGCGAAAACCGGACCAGCTTGTCTCGCCTGCCACTACCACAGGCAACTGGCGGAAACCCTGCGAACGCAGTGTGTCCACGGCCTCAGGGTCCAGGTCAACGTTAACCATCTCAAATTCAAATCCACGGCTTTCCATCGCCCGTTTGGTGGCGTGGCACTGAACACAGTCATTTCGAGTGTAAATAGTAATGCGCATGATTCGTATTTCCGTTTAAAATGACAAAGCGGCGCAATGCTGAGCGTCGGCCTTGTGTGGTGACTACGTGTTAGATACTAGATGTAGTTGAATTAAACATCAACCATACAATATATAGTATTTTTAGGTTGATTAGCCCCTGTTAATGAACGGAACGGGGGAGGGGGGAATTATCGCGAAATTACAGGCGCATACCCTTTGCCAGACCCTGAAAGTAAAAACCCCTGCGGGCCGAAGCCAACAGGGGTAGACGCGTATTTATTCTCATCACTGACAAAGTGATTATCGACGCAAACTCAACAATGCGCCAATAAAAATACCGACAGCGGCGGCAGCGCCAACGCTTTGCCAGGGGCGATCGCGTACGAAGGTATCCGCACAACCGACGGCATCACGCGCGGCCTGTTGCACAACGGAACGGCCATGCATTCTGGCCCGGGTATCGCGCAACAGTGATTGCGCCTTGCGACGCGCGGCGTCGGCTTCATCTTTTGCATCGCTGCCCCAGGATTTCAGCACGGCCTCCAGCGAGTCCGCCAGCTGGCTGACATCATTCTGAATATCCTGCACACCGTCATTCACGTCGTTTTTGTTTGGTCGGTTAAACATAAGACCCTCCTTCGTTTCGCGGTGAACTAAAGTGTAGAACAGTTTTTTAGTGCCTGACATAAATCACGCCTTATTGGTCCCTTTGTGGAATTTTCTGAAAGCGATGCTATTGCTGAATACGGTAAGGTGACGATGCAGTAAAAGATAACGAGGAATTATTATGTATTTACGACCCGATGAGGTGGCGCGCGTTCTTGAAAAAGTGGGATTTACGATGGATAGCGTAACCCAAAAAACGTACGGATATCGCCGTGGTGAGAATTATGTTTACGTCAATCGCGAAGCCCGCATGGGGCGTACGGCTTTAATTATTCACCCGGCGCTAAAAGAGCGCAGTAACATGCTGGCGGAACCTGCGTCGGAAATTAAAACCTGCGATCACTACCAGCAATTCCCCCTCTATCTGGCGGGTGATGCGCGAGAGCATTACGGTATACCCCATGGTTTCAGTTCGCGGATCGCGCTGGAGCGTTTTTTAAACGGATTATTCGGTGATGCCGTAAATTAAAACAACGACTGGCAACATGCCAGTCGTTAATATCAGGCTTTGGCCTGGTGATAATTGCCCACGCGGAACAACCGGCGGCAATAGTCGAGAAAGTAACCGTAAGCGGCACCCATTAACATCGAAATGACAATATTCGAACTCACCGCCGCAACAATCTGGTGCCAGTCAGCGCCCACCGTCAGCAGGATAGCGACATATACCGGTGACTGAAACGTCACATACGCCAGCACGTCCGCCAGGTTTTTCACCCAGCCCGCCGGGCTCAGCCGTTTCGCCTGACGCATAATCACATCGCGATACATGCCGTATGGCCATGCAATAAGAATATTCACCGGAATCGCCACCAGGCGCGATGAAAGCGACTGCTCAAAGGTCATCCCTGAGAGAAAAACTTCAATCAGCATGTTCACGACGGAACAGTAAACCACCATAGCGAAGGTGTCTGCTGCCGCATGACGCAGGCGGGACTGCGCAGAGAACATCGATTTGCTCCTCAAAAGTTAGTCGTAAACACCAGAAGGTATCCTGTTTTGCAGCGCGATTGGTTGGCTGTTTCAGGTGTTTATAGAATATCCAACCAGATAAAAAGTAACAACTAGGGTTAAATTTTTATTTAATCGCTTTTTGTCAATAAAATGCTCTGCGATCGATGCTTTTTTAGGGTTTTTGCTATTTTTGTTGCTTATTGCTGTAAATTTACTTAAATATCAAAAACATATCGTTTATGTTTGTCACGGCGTTACCGCCAGGCAGAGAAGCGGGTGCAAGCGGGGGTTTGCAGAGGCGTTATTAACGTTTTCGTTAATGCGAATACAATAATTTATCATTGGATAATTAATATGAAGGCTAATAATTATATCTGTGCAATACTAATAATAGTTTCAAAATCGTGATGATTATATTAAACTGCACGGGTAGTAAGTTATACAGTGTAATAAATAAAGGTCTGGAATATATATGTCTTCAACATTACAAAATTTGAATAATATTCGTAGTTTGCGTGCGATGGCGCGGGAATTCTCCATTGACGTTCTTGAGGATATGCTGGAAAAACTCAGGATCGTGACTGAAGAAAAACGTGCTGACGAGCAGGAAATGCGTCAGGAAAGCGTACAGCAGCAGGAAAAAATCAATGCCTGGCTTGAGCTTATTAAAGCGGATGGCCTCTCACCGGAAGAATTACTGAAGGGCACCAGTGCCGCTTCACAGACGTCCACAAAACGCAAAGCGCGTCCGGCGAAATATCGCTTTACCGATATTAACGGTGAAGAAAAAACCTGGACCGGTCAGGGAAGAACACCGAAACCGATTGCTCAGGCACTGGCAAACGGTAAGTCACTGGATGACTTCCTTATTTAATCTGCCGCGGTGAGGGTACCCTCACCGCGTTATTATTTGGCGGGCCGATGTCACGCGAAAATATATTCTTGCTACGACGCCCGGCGATTCCATGGCATCACTGCCAGCAGTCGCGCCATTCCGCAAAACCCGCTGATGCCTGCCAGCAATAATCCGGCACCTACAAACCCGCTCAACAGGAAAAACCCTTCCGCCACGGTGTAGCCGAGGATCACGCCGCAGAGGATCAGCACACCCGCAGCAATCTGTACCTGACGCATAATGGGCAACGGCTGCGATTTATCTTCCTGTGTTGGTAGCCCCGCCTGCTTCCAGGCGTCAATACCGCCTTCCAGCAGCCAGACCTTGCCCGGNCTGCAGCGGCAGGCGCGCCCCTTGTTCAATCGCGCTGAGCGGAAACAGCCGGGCCTGCGCAATATGTTCGCGGGCATATTCATCGGCTTCACGAATATCTATCAGTTGAGCGCCCTGGCGAATGCGTTCATCGGCGTCGCGCGGGCTGAGGGTGGCAAATGTCATATCGTCTCCTTACGGGCACCAGATGGCTTTCAGGGTGCTGATGATGTGGTTTACTGCCGGATGTGTGATGAAGTAATGCTGACGTTGCGCGTTACGTTCGCAGTCAATCAACCCTTCGTCGCGCATTCTGGCGAGATGCTGAGATGTGGCAGACGGGCTAAGCCCGGTGATGTGCGCGCCAGCTCGCCGGCAGTGGTGCCTGGCGAGCCGCTCAGCATACAGAGAATCAACAGGCGGTGGGGGTTACTCATCGCCTTTAGCATCGCTGCAGCCTGATCGGCGCTCTGTTGAAGTTGTTCGAGTTCGGTCAATTATTTGTTTAGCATTTTCTAAATTTAGTAAATGCTAAATCAAAAGGAGAGAAATGACCAGCGCAAAAAACATGCCCACAGGGCGGGCATTGTGAAGGTTATGCGACTTTTTGCGCGTCGGCTTTACGGCGGGCGATAAAATCTGCAACGGTTGTAATGCGGCTAAATTCTTCCTGGGCGCGCATATCGTTCTCGACTTCCCACAAATCGACCGCGGCCTGAAGATTGAGCCAAAAATCGACTGAGGTGTCGAAGGCTTTCGCGAGGCGAAAGGCCATGTCAGTTGTCAGTTTGCGGTTGTTGTTGACCAGCGCGCTGACGGAGTTGCGGTGTACATGCAGAATTTCAGCCAGCTCGTTAATCTTGAGTTCAAGCGGCTCCAGGTATTCATACAGCAGGATGTCGCCAACTGTCGTGGGTTTTCTGGTTGCCTGTTTCATGTTAAATCCTTTGCCTGTTTGGTGGTCTTACTCAATATACGTGCGGGTCTAACCAGAGATCTTCCGCTTTACCGTTTACCCATCTGAAAATCAACCGGTATTGCGTATTGACCCGGATTGACGAATAGCCCTGTAAATTGCCAGCCAGTTCTTCGTACCGGTTACCCGGCGGCGAACGCAAATCACGCCAGGTGGTCGCTGCGTTAATGATATCGAGCTTGCGGGCCAGAGCGGTGTGGTTGTCTGGCGGGATCCTTTTATGTGGGGTGGCATGGTGAAAAAAATCATCCAGCCATGCGTCCCGAAAATAACCAATACCGGTTGTCTTTGGCATTCCGTGCCTGTCTCCTGATGCCGCTTTCCTTGCATGGTAATGCACTGATGCACAGTGTGCAAGTGCATTCATTAACATTACACTTCCCGATGCAGGAGATCCTGATAGATGCCGGTCAGCACGCCGTCCGGGCTGAACGCTTTTTTGATCCATTGGGTGACCTGACCCGTCGCGGCGTGCTGTGTTGCCAGCAGCATGCGCGAATCCTGGCGCGGATTATGGATCTGGCGGACCACCAGCAGACCCTCTTCCATTGCTTCACGCACCAGGTAGTCGGGCAGAAAACCGATGCCTTCACCGAGGATCTGGCACTGGCATTTGGTGTTGAAATCCGGCACCAGAATCGCCTCCTGACCGTGCAGCAGCCAGCCCACCTTTTTGTTAATCGTGTGCGCGGTATCTTCCACCATGATGTTGGGGTAGAGGCGTAGCTGGCTTTCTGAAATCGGCTCCGGCATAAACGCCAGCGGGTGATCCGGCGGAAAGGCGAAAACCCAGCGGATGGCGCCGATCTCAGTGTAATCGATGCCGCCACCATCGAGCAGCGTGTCGGGCGCGCCGATGGCAATGTTAGCCTGATTGTTGATGATTGAATCCCAGACGCCGTTATACACCTCGGTGGTCACTGTGATCTGGCAGGTGGGAAACTGTTTTTTCAGCACCTGCAGCAGCCGTGCGGTATGGCGGGGCGTATACAGCAGCTGATTGATGCAGATGCGCACCCGCGCTTCGATGCCCTGCGCGATGGTGTCGATGCTGCGTTTGATGGCGTGGAAATCGTTCAGCAAATCGGTGGCTTTGCGGAAAAAGTAGAAGCCGGATTCGGTCAGCTCAATGCTGCGGGTATTACGGGTAAACAGCACCACATCGAGGCCGGTTTCCATCCGTTTGATGGTGTAGCTGATGGCCGAGGTGGTTAAGCCAAGCTCCTCGGCGGCCTTGCTGAAGCTGCCGTAGCGCGCGGCGGTGGTGAACGCCAGCAGATTTTCCTCAGTGAAAATTGAATTCATGCCTAACACTCCTTACTTCATGAGGCTTCAGTCAGCCACGTCCCGATTGTTGAATGTATTTGTAATCCCTATGACGGGCAATCAGTTTTGAACAGAATTTAACACTGCCATTACATTTGATTTGAAGACAATCACACTTCTGAATATTCGTTCCAGGCCGCGACGCAAGCGGCATGATGAAGCTTTATCAGCAGCAGCGTTTATTGTCAAAACAGGCGTTAACCCTAAGAGAAAGATTGCACTACTGCACATTTTGCTTCTATTGTTAAATCCTTTTCAATAATCACCGCACTTACGATGAATGAAATTTAAGCGGATGTTTTTATCGGTACTCTGTTGCTATTCTCAGACTATTGGAAAATCAAGACACAACAGAAATAGCCGGAGTAATAAATATGTCTGAGAAAGAACTTATTGCAGAATTTCTACATGCAGCGGAACAGGGAAATGCCGACGCATTAAAATCCTGTCTGGCGAAAAATGTCGATATAAATGCCACTAACCGCCAGGGCCGTACTGCTATTATTATTGCCAGCCTGAACAAACATTATGATTGTGTTTCTTTGTTGATTGACGCCGGAGCGGATATTAACAAGCAGGACCAGACCTGTTTTAACCCGTTTCTGATTAGCTGCCTGACGAATGATTTAACGCTGCTGCGCATTGTACTGCCCGCCAATCCTGATCTCGATCGTCTGACCCGTTTCGGCGGTGTCGGAATTACCCCTGCCAGTGAAAAAGGGCACGTAGAAATCGTTCGCGAATTATTAACCCGCACGGAAATTAATTACAACCACACCAATTTTGTCGGCTGGACGCCGCTGCTGGAAGCCATCGTGCTGAACGATGGCGGCGCAAAGCAGCAGGAGATTGTCAGACTGCTACTGGAGCACGGCGCCAATCCGCATATGACTGACAAATACGGCAAAACCCCGCTCGAGCTGGCGCGTGAGAAAGGCTATCACGAAATTGCTGAGCTGCTGATCGCGGCGGGTGCCTGACAGAGGAGCGCCATTATCGCCACGCCAATACGGCAGTGCGTGCAGGCGTTAACGGCAGATGAGGACTTTCTCACACAGAGAATAAGCGGCAGGGTTGAACAGGTTTTTTCCCGGGCGGTAAATCTGTTTATTCCCCACACGCAGCAGTTGCTGACACTACTCAGCGAAGGCTGCGACAACGCGCCGAACAGCTGTCGGCTGGCGCTCACGCAATGCGACACCCTGTTCCGGCCCGGCGAGCAGGTGCAGTTTAGCGATTCAGGGATTGCGGTAGGCGAGGACAAATGGATAGACACATCCGCCTGTCAGCGCTGGCTGGCGCCGAAGTGGGCGCTTACCGCAGAACAATTTCAACAGATCCCCTGGCAGCGATGGAGCGAGGTTATCCATCAGCAGCTAAGGGAAAACGAGACCTTATTTCTTTATCGCGGCGACAACGTTTTTTATCAGGAAATCGCCCGCGTATTACAGAAGCGGCGGCAGGCGTTATATCAGGCACTGCTGCAGAATAACAATGTGGAAAACGCCGTCGCACAATGTATTGGCCTGGGCATCGGGCTAACGCCGTCGGCGGATGATTATCTGGTGGGGCTTGGGATTATTTTATTTATCCGTGGACACCCGGCGGAAAAATATCGCGAGGCCTTTTTATCGGCGCTTCACCGCGCCAGAAATAATACCACGCTGTTAAGTGCTGTAACATTAGACGCCGCCTTTCAGCAGCGTTATCGGGAAAGTCTCGGGCGATGTATTGCCGATATTATTACCGAACCAAACCTGGTTACGCTTCAAAACATCACCGTCATTAAAAATATCGGTTCAAGTTCAGGCTGCGACATGCTTTATGGCATGGCGGACGCCTGCGCCCTGAGCCACTGGTCCGGAGGGAATTATGTCAATCAGGATAGTTGTTAAAAAGAACACGTATTTTGATTCCGTCTCGCTAATGTCAATTTCCACGCGTGCCAATAAACTCGACGGCGTCGAGCAGGCATTTGTGGCAATGGCGACGGAAATGAACAAAGGCGTGCTGAAAAATCTCGGCTTGCTGACGCCTGAGCTGGAAGAGGCGAAGAATGGCGATCTGATGATCGTCATTAAAGGTGCCAGCGACGCGGCCAACGAGGCATCGCTGGCCGCGATCGATGCTCTGTTCACCCACAAAGAACAGGGTGGGCAGCACGAGGCGCGCTACGCCACCATCGCCAGCGCGAAAAAACACCTTCCTGACAGCAATCTGGCGGTGATCTCTGTCAACGGCCTGTTCGCCGCCCGCGAAGCGCGCCAGGCGCTGCAAAACGATCTCAACGTGATGCTGTTCTCTGACAACGTCTCCATTGAGGACGAACTGGCATTGAAACAGCTGGCCCACGAAAAAGGGCTGTTGATGATGGGACCGGACTGCGGAACGGCAATCATCAACGGCGCGGCGCTGTGTTTCGGTAACGCGGTGCGCCGCGGCAACATCGGTATCGTCGGCGCGTCCGGCACCGGCAGCCAGGAGCTGAGCGTCCGTATCCACGAATTCGGCGGCGGCATTTCACAGCTGATTGGCACCGGCGGTCGCGATCTGAGTGAGAAAATCGGCGGCCTGATGATGCTTGACGCGATTGGCATGCTGGAAGCCGATCCGCAAACGGAAATCATTGCGCTGATCTCTAAACCGCCTGCACCGGCAGTGGCCCGTAAGGTACTGGAGCGCGCACGCGCCTGCAAAAAACCGGTGGTGGTGTGTTTCCTCGGTCGCGAAGCGCCGCCTGCGGACGAAGCCGGGTTGCAGTTCGCCCGAGGCACTAAAGATGCGGCGCTGAAAGCGGTGCTACTGACCGGTATCAGGAAAGAGAGCCTGGATCTGCATCCGCTCAACCTGTCGTTGATTGAAGAGGTGCGCACCCGCCTGACGCCACAGCAGAAGTACATTCGCGGTCTGTTCTGCGGAGGCACGCTGTGCGATGAGGCGATGTTTGCCGCGATGGAAAAACACGCCGAGGTATACAGCAACATTCACCCGGATCCGGCGCATCGCCTGACCGATCTCAATCGCAGTATCGGCCATACCTTCCTCGACTTTGGCGATGACGATTTCACCAACGGCAAACCGCACCCGATGATCGACCCGACCAACCGTATCAGCCGTCTGTTGCAGGAAGCGCGCGATCCGGAAGTGGCTGTGATCGTAATGGATTTCGTCCTCGGTTTCGGTTCGCATGAAGATCCGGTCGGCGTGATGATCGACGCCATCAAAGAGGCCAAAGCGATAGCCAAAGCGGAGGGTCGCCCACTGGAAATCCTCGGCTATGTGCTCGGTACCGATATCGACACACCGTCGCTGGCGCAACAGTGTCAGATGCTGACCGATGCGGGGGTGATCTGGGCGAGCAGCAGCACCAATACCGGATTGCTGGCGCGTGAATTTGTGATGAAAGGGGAGGAAGCCTGATGAGCCAGTCACTGTTTAGCCAACCGCTGAACGTTATCAACGTTGGCATCGCCATGTTCAGCGACGATCTGAAAAAACAGCATACGCCGGTCACTCAACTCGACTGGACGCCGCCGGGGCAGGGCAACATGCGAGTGGTTGAGGCGCTGGATCAGATTGCCGATTCCCCGCTGGCGGACAAAATCGCTGCCGCCAACCAGCAGGCGCTGGAGCGCATTATTCAGTCTCACCCGGTGCTGATCGGCTATGACCAGGCGATCAACGTTGTGCCGGGTATGACGGCAAAAACCATTCTGCACGCCGGGCCACCGGTGCGCTGGGAAAAGATGTGCGGCGCAATGAAAGGTGCGGTCACCGGGGCGCTGGTGTTTGAAGGGCTGGCGAAGGATCTCGACGATGCTGCAGAACTGGCGGCGTCCGGGGAAATCACCTTCTCACCGTGCCACGAGCACGATTGCGTGGGCTCGATGGCGGGCGTTACCTCTGCGTCCATGTTCATGCACATCGTGGAAAACAAAACCTATGGCAACCGCGCTTATACCAACATGAGCGAGCAGATGGCGAAGATCCTGCGCATGGGGGCCAACGATCAGAGCGTTATCGACCGTCTGATCTGGATGCGCGATGTGATGGGGCCGATGCTACGCGACGCCATGAAGCTGGCGGGCGAAATCGACCTGCGTCTGATGCTGGCGCAGGCGCTACACATGGGCGACGAATGCCACAACCGCAACAACGCCGGTACCGCGCTGCTGATCCAGGCGCTGACGCCGTGGATTATCCAGACCGGTTATCCGGTAGAGCAACAGCGTGATGTGTTCGAGTTCGTACTGAGCAGCGACTACTTCTCCGGCCCGACGTGGATGGCGATGTGTAAAGCGGCGATGGACGCCGCGCACGGCATCGAATACAGCACCGTCGTCACGACGATGGCGCGTAACGGCGTTGAGNNCTCGATATCGGCGACAGCGCGATCACTGAAACCTACGGCATCGGCGGGTTTGCGATGGCGACCGCACCGGCCATCGTGGCGCTGGTGGGCGGCACCGTCGAAGAGGCGGTCGATTTCTCACGCCAGATGCGTGAAATCACCCTCGGCGAAAACCCGAACGTCACCATTCCCCTGCTCGGTTTTATGGGGGTGCCGACCGCCATTGATATCACGCGGGTGGGGGGCAGTGGCATTTTGCCAGTGATCAACACCGCGATTGCGCACAAGGATGCGGGTGTCGGAATGATTGGCGCGGGAATTGTGCATCCGCCGTTCGCCTGTTTTGAAAAGGCCATCCTGACATACCGCGATCGCTACTCTTTATAAGGTCAGCATCCATGAAAAACATGAAACTGGAGTGGAAAAGAGGTGACTGGGCAGCGTATTTCGGGTTGATGACCAACAACCTGACCAACCTGCTGACCATGATGGGCCTGCTCATTTTTGTGGTCGGCATTCCGAAAGAGATTGTTTATGGGCGTATCGCGCCCGCGTTCGGGCTGGCGGTGCTGGTGGCCAGTATTTGCTATGCCTGGTTCGCCATGCAGATGGCGCGCCAGACCGGGCGCACGGACGTCACGGCGCTGCCGTCAGGGCCCAGCGCGCCGTCGATTTTCACCGTTACGTTTCTGGTATTGATGCCGGTTTATCAGCAGACCAAAGACGCCGATTTCGCGATTCAGATTGGCCTCGTCTGGTGCTTTGTGGAAGCGCTGATCCTGGCGGGCGGCTCGTTCCTCGGCGAGACGATTCGCAAGATGATCCCGCGTACGGTGCTGCTCTCCTGCTTGTCCGGCCTCGGCCTGCTGTTGCTGGCGATGAACCCGATGCTGCAGGCGTTTGAAGCGCCGACGGTATCGTTCATTGTGCTGCTGCTGATTTTCATCAACTGGTTTGGCAAGAAAGCTATTTTTGCCCGCATCCCGACCGGGCTGCTGTTGCTGGTGGCGGGGACGGCGCTGGCGTGGATTTCCGGTCTGCAAAGTCCGGAAGCGATCAAAGCCTCAATGTCCTCGTTCGGCTTTAACCCGCCAGAACTGCACGTTGACAGCTTTATGCAGGGGCTGCCGCACGCGCTGCCGTACCTGGCGTCAGCGGTACCGCTGGGGCTGGCAAACTACATTTTTGACCTTGAGAACATCGAAAGCGCCCACGCGGCGGGCGATGAATACCCGACCCGTAAGGTGATGCTGGCCAACGGCCTCTCGTCGATGCTCGGCTGCCTGTTAGGCAACCCGTTCCCGGTGACGGTATACGTGGGCCACGCAGGCTGGAAAGCGATGGGTGCCAGCATCGGTTACACGCTGGCTTCCGGCGTCACCATGTTCCTCGTGCCGCTGTTCGGGCTGGGCGCATTTATGCTCGCCATCATTCCGATGACCGCCATTGTGCCGATTCTGGTGTTTATTGGCGTCGTTACCGCCAACCAGGTGGTGAGGGAAACGCCGAAAGTGGAGGTACCCGTCATCTTCATCTGTCTGTTCCCGTGGATCGCCAACTGGGCGCTGACCATGATGAACAGCGTGATGGGCGCGGCGGGAACCTCGGCGGCGAAGATAGGCACCGACGTGCTGCACAGCAAAGGCATTTACTACGAAGGACTGATGCATCTGGGCAACGGCGCACCGCTCGCCAGTATGCTGTGGGGCTGTATCGCCATCTTCTCGATCCTCAACAAACCATTGCGCGGCGCGGTCTCCGCGGCCTGTGGCGCGCTGCTGTCGCTATTCGGCGTTATCCACTCGCCAATGGTCGGCTTCGCTGAGGGCAGTTCAATGATGTTCGTCATCGCCTACCTGATGATGAGCGGCATGTTTGTCCTGAAACATATCCTCGATAGCCGTGAAGTGGCGCGCGTTGAGCCGGGTGCCATCGTGANGGCGAGGGCCTGCCGCTGACGCCGCTGGCGAACTGTGTTGCTGATACGCAAGGTGGCATTGGATATCTCATTCAACAGGCACTGAATAACCGTCTGGCGCGTCACGGCGAGCAGAAAGCGGTCACCGTGGTCACGCAGGTGGAAGTGGATAAAAACGATCCGGGGTTTACCCGTCCAGCCAAACCGATCGGCGCGTTCTTCAGCGAGTCGCAGCGTGATGAACTGCAGCAGGCGCATCCGACGTGGCACTTTGTGGAGGATTCCGGGCGCGGTTATCGCCGGGTCGTCGCCTCGCCGGAGCCGAAGCGCATTGTGGAAGCGGAAGCCATCAAAGCGCTGACGCAGCAGGGGTTTGTGGTGATCGGCGCCGGTGGCGGCGGGATCCCGGTCATTCGCAGCGAACAGGGCGATTATCAGAGCGTGGACGCCGTGATCGACAAAGATCTCTCCACCGCGCTGCTGGCGCGTGAAATTCGCGCCGACATTCTGGTGATCACCACCGGCGTGGAAAAAGTCTGCATTCACTTTGGCAAGCCCAACCAGCAGGCGCTGGATACGGTCAACATCGCCGACATGACACGATATATGCAGGAAGGGCATTTCCCGCCGGGCAGTATGCTGCCCAAAATCGTCGCCAGTCTGGCGTTCTTACAGCACGGCGGTAAACGGGTGATTATCACCACGCCGGAAGCATTGCCTGCCGCCCTGCGGGGCGAAACAGGCACCCATATTGTCCATAGCTGAAGGATCAAGAGATGAAGGAAAATAATAGCCGCCGTGAATTTCTGAGCCAGAGCGGCAAAATGGTCACCGCGGCGGCACTGTTTGGCTCGGTTGCGCCGGTGGCGTATGCTGCCGGTACCCCCCGAGAAAACGGCGTAGCGAAAGGGACCGTGAACATCAACGACAAACATTACTACCTGGACAACGTGCTGCTGGAAACCGGTTTTGAGTTCGACGGCAGCGTACCCGTCCATACCACGACCGCCCTGCAGACCCTGGAAATCAGCGACGGCAAAATCGTCGCGTTGCGGGACAACAAAAGCCACCCGGACGCCACGCTGCCGCGCTACGATGCGGGCGGCAAGCTGATGCTGCCAGCCATGCGTGACATGCATATCCACCTCGATAAAACTTTTTATGGCGGCCCGTGGCGCTCGCTGAATCGCCCGGCGGGCACCACCATTCAGGACATGATCCGCCTGGAGCAAAAACTGCTGCCGGAACTGCAACCTTATACCCGGGAGCGTGCCGGTAAGCTTATCGATCTGCTGCAGTCGAAGGGCACCACCGTGGCGCGCAGCCACTGTAATATCGACCCGGTTTCCGGGTTGAAAAACCTCGAAAATCTGCAGGCGGTGCTGGCTCAGCGCAAGCCCGGTTTTGACTGTGACATCGTGGCGTTTCCGCAGCACGGTCTGCTGCTGTCGAAATGCGAACCGCTGATGCGTGACGCGATGCAAGCCGGGGCGCACTACGTGGGCGGTCTTGACCCCACAAACGTTGACGGCGCGATGGAAAAATCCCTCGACACCCTGTTTCAGATTGCGCTCGACTATGACAAAGGCGTCGATATTCACCTGCATGAAACCAGCCCGGCGGGGGTGGCGGCGGTAAATTACATGGTGCAAACGGTCGAGAACACCCCGGCGCTGAAGGGCAAACTGACCATCAGCCACGCCTTTGCGCTGGCAACACTCAACGAAAAACAGGTGGATGAACTGGCAACCCGCATGGCGGCGCAGCAGGTAACCATCGCCTCCACTGTGCCAATTGGCACCCTGCATATGCCGCTTAAGCAACTGCGCGATAAAGGCGTGTTCGTGATGACCGGCACCGACAGCGTGATCGACCACTGGTCGCCGTACGGTCTGGGCGACATGCTGGAAAAAGCGAACCTCTACGCGCAGCTGTATATTCGCCCGAACGAAGGCACGCTGTCCCGTGCGCTGTCGTTTGCGACCGGGGATGTACTGCCGCTGAACGACAAAGGGGAACGCGTGTGGCCGAAAGCGCAGGATGACGCCAGCTTTGTGCTGGTGGACGCCTCCTGCTCGGCCGAAGCCGTCGCGCGCATCTCGCCACGCACCGCCACCTTCCACAAAGGGAAGATGGTGTGGGGAAGCGTCGGCGCATAACAGGCGTGGAGCCCTTTCCGCACGGAGGGGGCTTTATTTCCGCATCACCCCTTCCCAGATTAATTTCATAGCAAACAGGCCAATGACCGCGCCGATCACCCGGCTGGCGATGCGCTGCATGCTGGCGTAGGACCGCCGGACGGCAGGCAGAGAGAAAGCCTGGCTGAGGAACAGTCGCCAGGTAATGGAGCTCAGTACAATCCCCAGCCACGCCAGCAGTTTGGCCCATGTCGGCGTCTGGGCGCTGAGAGTAACGGAGAAGATACTGATAAAAAACAGCACCGTCTGCGGGTTAGAGAGACAGGTGATGGTGCCGGTGCGAAAAAAGACATACCACGGCGCGACGATGGGGCGGGTCAGCGCAGGTGTCATCGGTGATGGCTGGCGGCGCATGCTCTTGTACGCAAACCACAGCAGGTACAGGCCGCCGCCAATTTTGATCGCCGAAAAGAGCCCTTCGCACTGGGTGATGAGCGTCGCCATGCCGAACAGCCCTAAGCCGGAGTAGAGCGCATCGCCCAGCGCCACGCCAAGCCCGGTGAGCACGCCTGCCCGTCGCCCGGAGGCGAGGCTGGTCTGCACCACCACGAACAGATTCGCGCCGGGGTTGAAGAAGGTCAGGACGAACAGCCCGACGGTGAGCAAAATGGCGTGTAACGGTTCCATGGCGAATTCACCTGCGTTGAATACTCAGTTAAATCATAGCGGTAAGATAACCCCGACGCTGCGAAGGCGGTCACGGGCTGGTGCGGCGTGCGGAAAAGTGCAAAAAAAGAATAAACACAAACACAATGTGAAAAGAAATAGAACAGGGGCTTCTGGCTGAACTTATTCAGAACAGCCAGAAGTTTATTCCACTGATATGTATTAGATAATGATAATCACACACTCAGTGTGTTATTTTCCGGAGAAACTCCATAGCACAATGATTATTAATTGTCAGTATGACGAATAAGCTGAACCAGGCCTGGAAGCTCGTGTTCAATTTCATCCCACCGCAGCACGGCGACTGCCATGTTACCCTTGTCAACGACGCGGATCAGCCCCGCTTCACGCAACACTTTGAAGTGATGTGAGCGAGTGGCGCGCGTGACGGTGAGCCCAAACGTGGAGCAGTGACGCTCCGCTCCCGGGCTGTCAGCCAGCAAACCCCGCACAATGGTCAAACGGACCGGATCGGCGAGGGCTTTAAATACTTTAACTATATCAAAGGGTAACACTTCTTCACTTGCCTTTTCTTCCATTCTTTCTCCTGATTTACAGATTTCTCTTAACAGATTCTTGACAAAATTCCAGGAATCCTGAATTTTATATGTGTTCGATGAGTATCGAACGTACGCGTGGGGTGATACGTACGATGTGTGGCGAACGATTAATGGTTATCTTACTACGACTCAGCAAGATAACCCTAATCCTGAGATTATTGATTGATTTAATGGGGTTAACATGTCTTTCATCGAAGATGTTGAATCAGAATTCATAATCAGGACCGGTTCATATAATTATCAGAACACCATACCGAAATCTTGTGTGCATCGTGCGGCAGTGGGCGAAGTCTTTTTAACAGACATCAGAAAAATCCACGATAATAAATACATAACCGCCGGGTATTTACCCAAATCACATATTTATTTTAACGATCTCCCGTTTCGAAAATCGAGTGAACGGGTGTATGACGCGATCCTGTTACTGGAAATTTGCCGTCAGACATCGATTTACGTCACGCATAACTTTTTCGCCGTGCCCTACAGCGCCAAATTTGTCTTTGACGATGCCGATTTCACGCTCTTTGAAAGTGAAATTCCATACAAAACGGAATGCTCAAACGTCATTGTCGAAGTCGATATTATCGAGCGTAAATTCAGAAAATCAGAACTGACCGGTCTTATTTTCCGCATGGATATTTATGTCGATGGGCTGTGCTGCGCACAGAAAGTCATGAATATTTCGTGGATGGATGACAAGAAATGGCACCGCCTGCGCAGCCAGCGCCCGCTGGAGAATCACGACTATTCCGCCGTGGTACCCGCTGAGATGCTGGAAGTGGGGCGCCAGTTGCCGCTGAACGTGGTTATCGGCAATGCGGATATCAGCGAGCCCGGCATCACCACCACGGTGATTGTCGACCAGTCGCACCCGTCCATTTTTGACCACCCGCTCGACCACGTGCCGGGCATGCTGTTGATGGAAGCCTACCGTCAGACCGCGCTGCTGGCGATGCGCAGTCGGCTGGGCACCCGCTGTTACGATCTGGTCATCAGCCGCTACAACGTCAGTTTTACCCGCTTCTGTGAATTTAATTCGCCCGCGTATTGCCATGCGTTGCTGGGTGAAATTTATCTGACGGAAGATAAAAAAAGCACCGTCATTCCGATGACGATTTCTCAGGACGAGAAAACAGTCTCCACGGCTGAACTCACCATTACCTTTAAGTAAAACAGTATGAAAATTATTTGGTTTGATTTTGGGGGCGTGCTGTCGCCATCGATTCCGGATCTCTTTACCTCGTATTATCTGAAAACCGGCATTCCACCTGCCATATTGCAGCGTGGAATGAAAGAGGTTGCCGACGATATGAATATGGGCGTGTTGACGCCCATCGAAAAAGCGCTGATCACCGAAGCCGAGTGGGGCGCGCGGATCCGGCAAAAAATCGCGCTGTCGTCGCCGGAACTTGATCTCTCGCGGGCGCAACTGGAAATGTTCGGCGCGCAGTGGTTCGACGGTATCTTACCGAACCAGCTGATGATCGACCTGTTTCATAAAGTGAAAGACGCCGGGCTGATGGCCGGGATCCTCACCAATAACGTGGTGGAATGGGAAGATCACTGGAAGCGGGTGATTGGCATCAGCGAGCTTGCGGATGTGATTATCGACTCCTGCAAAGTGGGCTACCGCAAACCCGAAGCAGAAATTTTCGACATCGCGACCAAACGGGCGGGCGTCCGCCCGGACGAGTGCCTGCTGATCGACGACATGCTGGAAAACTGCATGGCCGCCGAGCGCAGCGGCTGGCGAAGCGTGCACTTCAAAGAGAGTTCCAGCGTGGTGGCGGAGTTAGCCGGCCTGCTGCAAAAACAGGAGATCGTCCTATGAGCGTGATGCCTGAAGCCTTTCCGTCCGTTGCCGATATTCCGCATTACGACTGCACACCCGGTTATCAAACCTTGCAACCCGCCACGTATCAGCAGGCCGGGAAAATCAGACTGCTGAGCGGCCACGAGGCCTGGCATGTGATTAACTATCACGACGTCAAAAAAGTCCTCACCAGCAACAGCTGCCTGCGCGGCCCGTCCAACCTTCCCGATGCGCCCAGCATTCTTCCGACCCTGACGCCGAAAGATCTGCTGCTTAATCTCGATTTTCCGCATCACTCGCGCATGAAGCGTTTTGTGGCGAAGGACTACAGCGCCAGCGGACTGGCGTGGCTTGAACCGCACATAGTTGATGCCATTGAAAATCTGATGCAGCACCCGCTTGATGCATCGCGTTTTGACCTCTATCAGGATGTGCTCGACCCGCTGGCAGTGCAGATCAACTGTCTGCTGCTCGGCATTCCGTTAGAAGAAAAAGAGTACTTTCGTGTACTGAGCGTGACGGTGCAAAAAGCCAATCCGCAGCAGGTGGACGATCTGATTGAGAAGTTTACCGCGCTCTACACCTACGTTCGCGAGCACGTCACCGGCGTTCGTCAGCATGACGACGACGGGCTGATCGCCCGTTTTGTGGCGATGCGCGACAGCGCCACGCCGCCGCTCAACGACGATGAAATCACCGCGATCCTGCTCGGTTCGCTGCTCGGCGGCGATCAAAACACCCTCACGGTGATGACCAAAATTTTCTACGCCCTGTTGTGCACCGGCACGCTGTGGCAGCAGGTGGTGGCGGAGCCGGAGACTATTCCGCAGGTGGTGGATGAACTGATTCGCCTCACCAACCTTGGCACCGCGTCGGCGTTTCCGCGTATCTGCAGCGAAGACATTGAACTCTCCACAGGGCGCATCCCGGCAGGCGCGACGATTTTCCCCGACGTGTTTCTCGCCAACCGCGACCCGGAGGTTTACCCGCAACCATTGACCATTAATCCGTTCCGCAACGGGCCGCGCCATCTGCAGTTTGGCTACGGCATGCACCACTGCATGGGACAGGAACTGGCGAAACTGGAAATCTGCACGGCAATAAAAGCCATAAGCCGCCTTGCGCCCGATTTGCAGTTAGCCCCCGACGTATTACCGGAAAATTTCATCTGGAATGAAGGCATTATTCTCAGGAGACCTGCACAGCTCCCGGTTTGTATTACCCGTAAACAAGGCTCAATAAAATAATGGAAACACAAGTTGTCGAAGCAAAATCATCGCATAGCATGATCCTGGCCTGCATTCTGATTGCAGTCTTCGTCGTGCCAACCTCCATTTCCGGGACAGCCATTGCGCTGCCGGCGATCAGTGCGGATCTCCATTCGCAGACCGCGTCGCTGCAGTGGGTGGTGAATGCGTTTAACTTAACCTTCGCCAGTTTCACCCTGGCGTGGGGCGGGCTGGCTGATGTGTTTGGTAGTAAGCGCTCGTTCATCGCCGGGGCGAGTCTCTATTTTCTCGCCTCACTGCTTTCCTGGCATGCCGACAACATCTATGTGCTGGATGCGGCGCGTGCGCTGGCCGGGATTGGCGGTGCGGCGATTTTCTCCTGCGGTAGCGCCATTCTGATCCAGACCTTCAGCGGCGCGCAGCGCACCCGTGCGTTTGCCCTGTTTGGCACCACCGCCGGGCTGGGCATCACCTTCGGGCCGACCATTTCCGGCTGGTTGCTGAGCATCGCCGGATGGCGCGATATTTTCATCGTCCATGCAATTGCGCTGTTTGTGGTGCTGCTGTTGACCAGCGCCGTTCCGGCAGCCGCAAAGCGCGCGGAAAAACCGTCGCTTGATGCCGCGGGCATTGTGCTGTTTATCGTGGCGCTGTTCCTGCTGATGACTGGCATCACCCAGGGCGCAGAGCGCGGCTGGACGGATAACCTCACGCTGAGCCTGTTTGGCGCAGGCGCGTTGATTCTGGCGCTGTTCGTGCTGGTGGAGAAAAAAGCCGCGCATCCGATGGTGAATTTCTCTCTGCTGGGTAATCACTATTTTCTGTCGATGATTATGATCCCGGTGGTGGCGAGCTTCTGCTTTGTGACCCTGCTGACCTGGTTCCCGACCTGGCTTATCGCCGTGAAAAGCCTGTCGCCGCTGGAGTCCGGGCTGGTGATGCTGGCGCTGACCACGCCGGTGCTGGTGCTACCGCTGGTGGCCGGGAAACTGGTGACCCGCGGCGTGTCTGCGGACGTGCTGCTGATTGCCAGCCTGGTGCTGTTTATCGTCGGTCTGCTGCTGCTGTGGGCCTTCAACGCGGGGGATATCTCGCTCGGTGAAATCATTATCATCCTGCTGCTGGTGGGTGCCGGAATGGGGCTGTCCGCCGGGCTGGTGGACGGCATCGCGCTGAGTGTGGTTGATCATCACGAAGTGGGCNCGCTGATGACCACCGGCATTTTCCACGCGCTGGCGTCGCAGCCGATGCCGGAAGGGGAGTCGGGCAAACAGTTTATCGCCGATGTGGTGTCAGGTAATGCTTTCGCTCGCGTCTCCGGTCAGGAATCCTCAATTCTGGAAAATATCTATACCCAGGCCTTCAGCCACACGCTGCTGGTGCTGCTGGCTATCTCCTTAGTTGCGTCGCTGTTTATCGTGCTGATGATGCGCAATAAGGCGGCGAAAGCGTAACGTTTTGCTGTTGTGGGGACGGTAGAGGGAAGTATCGTTTCAGGGATGAGTTGCGCACCGGTGTGAGCCGGTGCGTTTTTTTATGCGCGAATATCGTCGTATTCACGGGTTTTATCAAATTCATGCTTTGCAAACGGGCAAAGCGGAATGATTTTGCGATTCTCTTTGCGCATTTTCTCGACCACGCGGGCCACCAGCTGTTTGCCCACGCCTTGCCCTTTCAGGCTGGCGTCAACGTCGGTATGTTCAATGATGCTAAGATGCTCGCCCGTCGGGACGAAGACAATCTCCGCCACCTGCTGGCCCTGCGCGTCGTTGACGTAGAATTTGTTGTGACCTTCCAGTATTTCCATCATCTTCTCGCTTATTTGTGTCGATATTGCAGCGCGCCGCTGGGGCAGGTATCAATCACGCTCATCACGGTAGTAACTTCTACCTCGTCGGGCATGATCCACGGTTTACGCTTGAGATTGAACAGCTGATGGCTGCCACGCACGCAGTTGCCTGAATGCTGGCAGATGGCGGTGTTGAAATAGACGTCGATTTTCTCACCGTGATAAACCCGGTAGCCCGCGTCCTCAAGTTCCTTATCCATAACATTGCCTCTGAGTAATCTTTTTATTCATTTCGACAATTAGCATAGCCGTTTTGTCGCCGCAGAGGCATGCCGGAATCAGGTTGACGCGGGCGTTTTTTCGTTACTGTTGATGGCGGAAGCCTTCCACCGCCTGGCGGCACTGTTCCACCACCTCATCCACGCCGTGATTGGCATCGATGCGCGCGACGTCCTGCTCAGCGCTGGTCGGGCATTCCAGCGCGTCAAACTGGCTTTTCAGCAGCGCGACCGGCATAAAATGGCCTGCGCGCTGGCGCATGCGTTCAAGAATGGTGTCGTAATCACCGTCCAGCCACAGGAAATAAACGTTCGGGCTGCCTTTGCGCAAAATATCGCGATACTGTTTTTTCAGTGATGAGCAAACAATAAAGCCGGTTTCATTTTTGCGATACAGGCTGTAAGAGGCATCATTTAATCTTTCCAGCCACGGTAAACGATCTTCATCGGTTAATGGCGTGCCATGCGACATTTTATCAATATTTTTAGCAGGATGGAGATCGTCACCGTCAATAAATTTTGCCGATAATAATGTGGCGATTTTACTGCCAATTAATGATTTCCCGCTGCCTGCCACACCCATCAAAATATAACTTTCACCCGCCATCAGAATTCCCCTGAGTCACTATTTTCTGACGCGATACTACGCCAGCGCAGCGCGCAGGTTTACTCTTTTTTCAGGTCAGTCATGAGAATTTAAAGACGTATCACGTTATGCGTAACATTGTAGTGTAACAATTTTTTAATGTGATTTTCATCACAAATTGGCGCAAATAAAACCGTTTTAATGCCGCTGAGGTTAATGCCTGACCAGTGAGGAACATATGAAGGTTAAAACACAATCCTGCGTTGTCGCGGGCAAGAAAACTGTTGCCGTTAGCGACCAGGAAATAGAATGGAATAATAAAGGAACGCTCGTGCAAATAACGCGCGGCGGTATTTGTGGCTCTGATTTACATTATTATCAGGAAGGCAAGGTCGGTAATTTTACTGTCAAAGCGCCGATGATCCTTGGCCATGAAGTTATTGGTAAAATTGTGCATACCGATTCCGCAGAATTAAAAGAAGGCCAGACCGTCGCGGTGAATCCATCAAAACCGTGCGGCCATTGCAAATATTGCCTTCAGCATGAAGAAAACCAGTGTACGGAAATGCGTTTCTTTGGCAGCGCCATGTATTTCCCGCACGTTGATGGCGGATTTACCCGTTACAAAGTGGTCGATACCGCCCAGTGCATTCCGTTCTCAGCGGACGCCAATGAAAAAGTAATGGCGTTTGCCGAGCCGCTGGCGGTCGCTATCCATGCGGCGCATGAAGCAGGGGATTTACAGGGCAAGCGCGTCTTTATTTCCGGCGTCGGCCCGATTGGCTGCCTGATTATCAGCGCAGTGAAAACGCTCGGCGCGGCGGAAATTGTCTGCGCCGATGTCAGCCCGCGTTCGCTGTCGCTGGCGGCCCAAATGGGCGCCGACACGCTGATTAACCCGCAGCATGACGATCTCGCGCCGTGGAAAACCGAGAAAGGCTATTTCGACGTCAGTTTTGAAGTTTCCGGCCATCCGTCCTCCATCACCACCTGTCTCGACGTGACCCGCGCCAAAGGCGTGATGGTGCAGGTCGGCATGGGCGGGGCAGTGCCGGAATTCCCGATGATGATGCTGATCGCCAAAGAAATTTCCCTCAAAGGATCGTTCNNAATAACGTTATCGATCCGCTGCCGCTACTGAGTGGAGAATACCCCTTTACTGAACTTGAGCAGGCGCTGAAATTCGCGGGCGATAAAACGCAGGCCGCGAAGGTCCAGTTAGTTTTTTGAGATATGACAAAAGGAATATAAGCATGAACGATCTTTTTTCTCTTGAGGGCAAAAATGTCCTGATTACCGGCGCTGCTCAGGGTATCGGTTATTTGCTGGCGACCGGGCTTGGCAGCTATGGCGCGCAGATTATCGTTAACGATATCACCCAGGAGCGTGCGGCGGCGGCGGTGGATAAGCTGCAGAGTGCCGGCATTCGCGCCGTAGCGGCACCGTTCAACGTCACCTGTAAACAGGAAATTGACGCGGCTATCGCGAAGGTGGAAGCGCAGGTCGGCCCCATCGATGTGCTGGTGAATAACGCCGGGATCCAGCGTCGCCACCCGTTCACGGAATTCCCGGAACAGGAGTGGAATGACGTGATTGCCGTCAACCAGACCGCGGTTTTCCTTGTCTCGCAAGCGGTGACCCGGCGGATGGTCGAGCGTAAAGCGGGCAAAGTGATCAACATCTGTTCGATGCAGAGCGAGTTGGGCCGCGACACCATCACGCCGTACGCCGCGTCAAAAGGGGCAGTGAAAATGCTGACCCGTGGCATGTGCGTGGAGCTGGCGCGCCACAACATTCAGGTCAATGGCATTGCGCCGGGCTATTTCCAGACCGAAATGACCAAAGCGCTGGTGGAAGACGAAGCCTTCACCGCCTGGCTGTGTAAACGTACGCCTGCCGCGCGCTGGGGCGATCCGCAGGAGCTGATTGGCGCTGCGGTGTTCCTCTCCTCGAAAGCGTCCGATTTCGTCAACGGGCATCTGTTGTTTGTCGATGGCGGCATGCTGGTTGCCGTCTGACGCCATCGCAACCCTGTGCAGCGCGCAAGCGCTGCTTTTCTGGCACTGATAAGAGATACGACTATGCCTTTAATAATAATTGCAGCAGGCGTTGCACTGCTGCTGGTGCTGATGATTGGCTTTAAGGTCAACGGTTTTATTGCCCTTGTACTGGTTGCCGCAGTGGTCGGTTTTGCGGAAGGGATGGATGCGCAGGCGGTTCTGCATTCCATTCAGGGAGGGATCGGCGGAACGCTGGGTGGGCTGGCGATGATCCTCGGTTTTGGCGCGATGCTGGGGCGGATGATCTCCGATACCGGCGCCGCGCAGCGTATCGCCACCACGCTGATTGCCACCTTCGGCAAAAAACGCGTGCAATGGGCGTTGTTGATCACCGGTCTGGTGGTCGGCCTGGCGATGTTCTTTGAAGTCGGTTTCGTGCTGCTGTTGCCGCTGGTGTTTACCGTGGTGGCGTCTGCCGGGCTGCCGATGCTGTACGTTGGTGTGCCGATGGTGGCCGCGCTGTCGGTGACCCACTGCTTTCTGCCGCCGCACCCCGGCCCGACCGCGATCGCGACGATTTTTGAAGCCAACCTCGGCACCACGCTGCTGTATGGCCTGATTATTACTATTCCGACGGTGATTGTGGCCGGTCCGCTGTTTTCCAAACTGCTGACCCGCTTTGAAAGAACGCCGCCGGAAGGGTTATTTAACCCGCGGATTTTCACCGAAGAAGAGATGCCGGGCTTCTGGAACAGTATTTTCGCGGCAATAATGCCGGTGATTTTGATGGCTATCGCGGCCGTGTGCGAAATCACAATGCCGAAAACCAACAGCGTGCGCGTGTTCTTCGAATTTATCGGTAACCCGGCGGTGGCGCTGTTTATTGCTATCGTGATCGCGATTTTCACCCTTGGGCTGCGCAACGGGCGTAACCTGGAAAACGTGATGGAGATGGCGGCGGATTCGATTGGTGCTATCGCGATGATCGTCTTTATTATCGCTGGCGGCGGCGCGTTCAAGCAGGTGCTGGTGGACAGCGGCGTCGGGCAGTATATTTCGCAACTGATGACCGGCACGTCGCTGTCGCCGTTGCTGATGTGCTGGACCGTTGCCGCCGTGCTGCGTATCGCGCTGGGGTCGGCGACCGTCGCGGCGATCACTACCGCAGGTGTGGTGTTACCGATCATCAGCGTGACCCATGCCGATCCGGCATTGATGGTGCTGGCGACCGGGGCCGGGAGCGTAATTGCCTCGCATGTCAACGATCCGGGATTCTGGCTTTTTAAAGGCTATTTCAACCTCAGCGTGGGCGAAACACTGCGCACCTGGACGGTGATGGAAACATTAATTTCATTCATGGGCTTAATCGGTGTTCTGAGCCTGAACGCTATTTTGCATTAATCATTTGGTGTACAACTGAGGGAAAGGGCGCCGCTTTCCCTCAGCGCCAGCCGGGACAGGCGTTGAGTCCGGAGAGATGATGAGAAACCACAGGATATCATTGCAGGATATCGCCACCCTGGCGGGCGTCACTAAAATGACGGTCAGCCGCTATCTCCGTTCGCCGAAAAAAGTGTCGAAAGAGACCGGGGAACGCATCGCCAGAATCATGGAGGAGATCAATTACGTCCCCAATCGCGCACCGGGTATTTTGCTGAACGCGCAGAGCTACACCATCGGCGTATTGATTCCCTCCTTTCAGAATCAACTGTTTGCCGACATTCTCGCCGGGATCGAGTCGGTGACGTCCGGGCACAATTATCAGACGCTGATCGCCAACTACAATTACGACCGCGAGTCGGAAGAGGAGTCGGTCATCAACCTGCTCTCGTATAATATTGACGGTATTATTCTGTCGGAGAAATTCCATACGCTGCGGACAGTGAAATTCTTGCGCTCCGCTAAAATCCCTATCGTTGAACTGATGGATCTGCAGGGCGAACGGCTCGACATGGAAGTGGGGTTCGACAACCGTCAGGCGGCGTTTGACATGGTGACCACCATGCTCGACAAACGCCAGCGCCGCCAGATTATCTACCTCGGTTCGAAAGACGATATTCGCGATGAGCTGCGCTTTCGCGGCTACTGCGACGCCATGACCGGGCGCGGTCTCGAATCGCACCGCATCAACCCGCGCGCCAGCTCGTCGATTAACCTCGGCATGCAGCTGATGAGTGAAGCCCTCAGCCGATTCCCCGAGACCGATGGCGTGTTTTGCACCAACGACGACATCGCCATGGGCGCGCTGCTGCTGTGCTTCGAACGGGGAATGGCGATACCGGAGCAGATCTCCATCGCCGGGTTCCACGGCCTGGAGATGGGCAAGCAGATGATCCCAAGCCTGGCGAGCGTCATTACGCCGCGGTTCGACATTGGCCGTATGGCCGCGCAAATGTTGCTCGACAAGTTAAAAAACGACGATCTCAACCACAATACCGTGGATTTGGGATATCAGATTTATCACGGCAATACGTTGTAATTCCCTTTCTTCGCCGCGCGCCTCTAAGAATTATCCTGCTTTTTATTTTCCCCCATCCTTAAACCTCACGTCCTGTGGGCTTATAAGAAAAAGATCTGAATTGTTCATAAAAGTGACTATTTACATTGTTTATTATCGCGGCATATTAATTGTCACAAGATGTTAACAAGTTTGGCTTAGGGTGAAACATTGTTCTGCTTTTGTCGGGGGGTATTTTCCGGACACCCCTTTAAACCCGGCAAAGGCGTAAAGAATTGCTTTTCATGCTTCCCAAATACTGCCGCGTTTGCTGGCACGGACCGGGTAGTTGATAGAGGTACGATCCTTCTCAGCACAGGTATGCAGTAAAGAGATTGTCAGGGAGCACGATCGCAATAGTTGTGGTTGGAAGAACTCTTACTGTGAATATCTATGAGGACATAAAATGAGCGTTGATTCTATCAGCAAGATCGGTGCTGCAGATGATCACGGTTCGCTTACCTTCGGGCTTAAGTCGAACTATGACTTCATTGTCTGCGGTGCAGGTTCAGCCGGGTGTGTCGTTGCCGCACGTTTATCCGAGCTGCCGGGTGTACAAGTCTTGCTTCTTGAAGCGGGCGACGATGATGTCAGCCCAACCATTTCCGACCCTGGTAGTTGGCCGTTGAATCTGGGTTCCAAATACGACTGGAATTTCGTCGGGGAACCGAATCCCCATCTCAACGGGCGGCGGCTACCCCTGAACATGGGAAAGGGGCTGGGCGGTGGTTCAAGCATTAATGTGATGGTCTGGTCGCGTGGTCATAAAACCGACTGGGATTTCTTTGCTTCGGAATCAGGTGATTCGGGCTGGGAATACGAGTCCATTCTTGGCTATTACCGGCGGATCGAAAACTGGCAGGGCGCGCCCGACCAGCGCCGTCGCGGCACCGGCGGCCCGGTGTATGTCGCCCCTGCGGCGGAACCGCAGCCGTTGGTGCATGCCACGCTGCA